>JAUNSO010000050.1:0-23633 GCA_030539165.1 bacterium | reverse complement strand
CATCATTAAAATCATCATCCAGATCATCTTCGAAATCTTCAAGATAATCAGGTGTGAAATAACAATATAACGCATATGCAATACCTGCGATCAATGCAACACCAAGAACGATGCCGATAATCCATTTCCATGTATTACAGCAGCTCTTTTCTTCTTCCTCTTCCTGTTTTTTCTTCAGAAAATCATTCGCCTTCACAGCGTTTAATACTTCATTTGCTTTAATTGCCTTTAATAAATCATCCATTTTAACGTTCATACTCTATCCCCATCCTTCCGCGTAATAGATATATTAAATTTAGTATAGCACAATGATACTGATTTTACTATTATTTTTCTATAAAAATTCTAAAAAATTTACACTTTTTTCAATCTGGCGAAATTGGCAAACATTTTCTTTACCCCTGCGCCGTCAAACTCCACAGTCACTTCATAGTCCTTTCCGCCGCTGACAATGTTCTTGACAATGCCTTTGCCGAACTTGATGTGACTGACAGTATCTCCTACTTCATAGTCCAGAGAGCCTCCTGCCGATCCAAAATTTTGTGGAAGTGCTGTGCTTGCCGCTGTCGCAATAAAGGGCTTTGCATACGCATTTCGCTCCGCCGGTGATGATGCATACGGCTTCTTTGCAAAGGTTTTCTGTGCCTTTGGAAATGAAAACGGATCCGGTATATCATCTGTACGTCTCTTTATAGACAATGGTTTTGCATCCATCAGCTCTGCCGGTATCTCCTTCACAAATCTCGATACCGCATTATACTGTGTTTCACCACGTATCATTCTTTGTTTCGCACACGTCAGTGTCAGATCATCCTTCGCCCTGGTGATTCCCACATAGCACAGACGGCGTTCTTCCTCCAGTTCCATGGGATCCTCTGCGCTGATTGACATATATCCCGGAAATATACCGTCTTCCATGCCTGCCAGATATACATGTGGAAATTCCAGTCCCTTGGCACTGTGCAGTGTCATCAGCAGTACCTTGTTATCCGATTCATCCACGCGGTCTATATCCGCCACCAGAGCTACTTCCTCCAAGAAGCCGCTCAATGTAGGCTCATCCGTATTTTCCTCATAGGTCACGATCTTACTGAGAAGCTCATCGATATTCTCAATACGGGCCTTTGCATCCTCTTCATCCGTAGCTTCCAGACTCTCGATATATTTCGTTGTTTCGATAATATCTGTCAACAGTTCCCCCAGCTTGACATACGGAAGCTTGGAACGGAATACCTGTATCATAGTCACAAAGGGCTGCAGCTTTACACTGCTCTTGCCGATTGTATTGATCTGATCAGCCTCACGTAGTGCATCATAAAAGCTCAGGTCATGTTCCAGTGCATATTCCTGTACTCTGTTGAGTGTCGTTGCCCCGATTCCTCGCTTTGGTACATTGATGATTCTTCTGACAGCTACATCATCGCGTCCGTTATCGATTGTTTTCAGATATGCCAGTAAATCCTTGATTTCACGTCTGGCATAGAAGTTTGTTCCTCCAACCACATCATACGGAATACCTGCGATAACAAATTTCTCTTCCAGAATACGAGCTTGGGCATTGGTACGATATAAGACAGCACAGTCTTTATATTCTATGTCTCCGGTGCGATACTTGTGTACGATATCTCCCGTTATAAATTCTGCCTCTTCATATGCATTTTCGAACTGTCTGAAATGCAGCTGTTCTCCTTCGCCGCGATCTGTCCACAGTGCCTTGACCTTTCGGCCTTTATTATTATGAATGACGGCATTGGCTGCATCCAGTACCTTTTGCGTAGAGCGGTAGTTCTGCTCCAGCTTGATGACCTTTGCATCAGAATAAACCTGTTCAAAGTCAAGAATATTGCGTATATTGGCACCTCTGAACTTATAGATCGACTGGTCATCATCTCCTACCACACACAGATTTCTGTATTTTGATGCCAACAGCCTGATCAGCTCGAACTGTGCCGTGTTGGTATCCTGATATTCGTCCACCATAATATAGCGAAAACGCTCCTGATAATAATCCAGTACATCCGAACAGTTTTTGAACAGTTCCACTGTTTTGACGATCAGATCATCAAAGTCCACAGCATTATTCTTCCGCAGTACCGCCTGATATTCTTTATAAACTGATGCAACTCTCTTCCTATTATAATCTCCCACCGCATCCAGTTCATACTCCTCTACTGAAATCAGTTCATCCTTTGCATGTGAGATCATACTCAGCAGCTTACGCTCCGGCAGCTGTTTTGTATCAATCTGCATCCGCTTACAGATTTCCTTCATGACCGTTTTCTGATCATCTGTGTCGTAAATCGTGAAGTTTGTATCATATCCCAGTCTGTCTATGTATCTGCGCAGAATCCGTACACAGGTGCTGTGAAAGGTCGTGACCCAGATCTGCTCAGCTCCGTAGCCAACCATATCATTGATACGTTCCCGCATCTCTCCTGCTGCTTTATTGGTAAATGTGATGGCCATGATGTTCCATGGATTGATCCCTATTTCATCGATCATATATGCTGTACGGTTCGTCAGCACCCTCGTCTTTCCCGAACCTGCACCGGC
Organism: bacterium; assembly: GCA_030539165.1. Classification (GTDB taxonomy): domain Bacteria; phylum Bacillota; class Clostridia; order Lachnospirales; family Lachnospiraceae; genus JAAYYM01. The sequence continues at coordinate 21,080 of JAUNSO010000050.1, read as the reverse complement.
CAGAATCAGCACCGGTCCCTCTATCTGCAGCGCTGCCTCCCGCTGTTTATCATTTAGCATCTCTATCGCATTCACTCGTGCTCACGCTCCCTCGTTCTCGTCCTGTTTTCCTGTATGATTCGTTTGCTTGTTGTCTTGCTTATTTCGTAATCCCCGAGTTCTTAGTATATAATATTTATCGTTTTCTGTCGACCCCATTCTCCCATCTGCATCCAACCGGCTTACAGTTGCTCAGCCCACCGTCTAAGCAGCATACTTTCCTGCGTCATAAGCAAAACAGGCGTGCAATTTCACTTACATACACTTACATCCATAGGCGAAAAATCCCCTTGTAAAGTAGTTATGAAAACTATATAATGATTATGTAAAGGTCAAACAGTTTTCATTGCAGCATTGCAAGAAAACGGACAGGCAAAAAACGGCTGAGTGATTGACCTGAAAACAAGACCAAGGAGCAACATCATGCATAAAATGCTGGAAGATATGATACAGGATATCGTAAAGGAGGTCAGACACTTAGGTTATGTCCGTTCCGACTCCATTCCGAACATTGATTTATATATGGATCAGGTCACGACCTTTATGGAAGACCATCTGGCAAGTACCAAACGCTACGAAGATGACAAGATCCTGACTAAGACCATGATCAATAATTATGCCAAGAACAATCTGGTCCCCGCTCCTGTTAAGAAAAAATATAATAAAGAGCATATGATGATTCTGCTCTTTGTTTACTATTATAAGAACATTCTCTCGATCGGTGATATCGAAAAGCTGCTGCTCCCGATTACCGAACGTTTTTATCAGGCCGGTAATGATTCTCTCGGTCTCGAAGACGTATATGAAGGTGTGTTTGATAAATGTGCAGAAGAACTTCCTGCCTTTATGAAGGATATGATCCATACACTCAAGCTCGCAGACAGCGCATTTGCAGATTCCCCCGATGAGGATCGTGATTATCTGCAGCTGTTCACCTATATCTGCCTGCTGAGTCAGGACATCTATATGAAAACAAAGATTGTGGAAAAGCTGATTGATACACTGCCCAGTCCAAAGGACAGCTTAGACTCCAAAAAATAATCTTTGGCTGTTTCGATTATTTTTTCTTCTTGATTCGTTCAAATACCATGTCATAACCATCGTTTCCGTAGTTCAATGAACGGTTGACACGGCTGATCGTTGCTGTGGAAGCCCCGGTCTTTTCTGCTATATCCAGATAGGTTTTCTTCTCACGCAGCATGCTTGCCACTTCAAATCTCTGTGATAATGACAAAAGCTCATTAATCGTACAGACATCCTCAAAAAAGACATAGCACTCTTCCTTATTCTTTAGCTGAAGAATCGCCTCAAATAAATAATCAACTGCCTCAGTTCTGATTTTACTGTTCATTTGCTTTCCTCCGTTAACGCTGTATTTTACTGTCACACGTTACCACTTGTTAATTTTACCACATTAAAGTGTATAAGTAAATAAAAACTCCACCCTCCGGTGAAGTTTGAATCTTTATTTGATACTACTGCTGGTCTGAGTTCACACCCAGATTTTTGAACAGCTTCAGCAGAGATTCATGTTCCAGTGTCAGAATCATATTGCTGGATATTTCTGTACCGGCGATCATAAACTTCTCGTCTACCAGCAAAACCTTGCTCCCCAGCTTTGCAAAGTACTCTACCGGTATCTGCAGAATCGAGCCTACTGTATTGCACATCTGGATCGGTGCAGTGATGTTGACCAGCATGCCGGTCAATGTTGCTATGGAGTTGGCATATACGCCTGATGTGATATTACCCATCTCATTCATGACGGATGTATCCATCTCATCCAGATCATGCAGTGACTGGATCTCCTTGGCATAATAGGTATTGATGATCTTCTCCGCAAACGGCTGCTGTATAATATGGAACATCATCCCGTCCAGATCATCCGTGATCCCGATCTGAATACCGATTACAGTATTCTCCTTGCCTCCGAGTGCCTCTGCTGTTTTATCATAATCCAGCAGCTGAATACTTGGAATGGTCATATCTACCGGTGTTCCCAGTAATACAGAAAGTGCCGTACATGCATTTCCGGCTCCGATATTGCCGATCTCTCTCAAAGTATCAAGCTGCAGTTCATTCAAATCATCATATGTTTCCATATGGTTTCCTCCACTTCTTTGTGAGAACTTTGATTTGATTGTAACACATTTTCATTATGTCCACAATTCCCAAATGCTATATTTTTGAGTCAAAGAAAATGATCCCATTTGACAAATCAATGTTCAGCAGTTATGATGTTAAACGTATATTTTTATTGAAAACAGGAGGAGAACGTTATGAAGAAAAAATTTTTAAGTGTATTACTCGTAGCTGCCATGACAGCAAGCCTGCTCGCAGGATGCGGTTCCACAGCTGACACAGGTTCTGCTGACGCTGGTGCTGCTGATACAGCAACCGCTGATGCTGCTTCAGAGCCTGCAACTACAGAAGCCGGTGCATCAGACGGCGGCACATTCCTGATTGGTGGTATTGGACCTCTTACAGGTGCTGCTGCTTCTTACGGATTATCTGTTAAGCAGGGTGCAGAGGTTGCAATTCAGGAAATCAACGAAGCCGGTGGTGTTAAGGTCGGTGACGTAACCTACACATTTGCAATGCAGTTCGAAGATGATCAGGCAACAGAGGATAAGGCTATTCAGGCTTACAACACTCTGATGGATCAGAAGATCAATGCTCTTCTTGGTACCGTTACCTCAGGTGCATGTCTGGCAATCGTTGATCTGACAGCTGAGGACGGAATCCTGCAGATTACACCTTCAGGCTCCGCTCAGGATTGTGCTAAGAACCCGAACGCATTCAGAATCTGCTTCACAGATCCTCTGCAGGGTGTCACAATGGCTGATTACGCAGTGAAAGATTTAGGATACAAGAAGATTGCTGTTATTTTCAACAACTCAGATGAGTACTCAACCGGTATCAAGGATGCATTCGAGGCTCAGGTAGCAGCTAACGGTGGAGAAATCGTTGCAAGCGAATCCTTCGTTAAGGATGACGTAGACTTCAATACACAGCTGACCAGCATCAAGGGAACAGATGCAGAAGTCATCTTCGTTCCTGCATACTATAATGATGCGAACTATATCACAAAGCAGGCTAAGGATCTTGGAATGTCATTACCGTTCCTCGGCTCTGACGGCTGGGATGGCGTACTTGGTGCAGTAACAGATCCTACGACTGTTGAAGGTGCTGTATTCTTAAGCCCGTTCTTCGCAGCTGAAGATAGTGAGTTAGTGAAGAATTTCGTATCTGCATATGAGACAGCTTACGGTGCTACACCTGATCAGTTTGCTGCTGATGCATACGACGGAGTCTATGTATTCAAGGCTGCTATGGAGAAGGCAGGTTCCATCGAGAGCGCTGCTATGATCGAGGCAATGCCTCAGATTACCATTGATGGTCTGACAGGTTCAGGCATGAGCTTTACACCGGAAGGTGAGCCGAATAAGGGCGCTAAGTTCATCACCATTACAAACGGCGAATACACAATGAAATAAATCTTGATGATTCAAGTCAAAGGAGACCTGGGCAGCACGCCACGGTCTCCTTTTTTCTTGCATTTAACGGGGGTTTATGGTAACTTATTAATGATGCGAATTTTCTATTTAACATCATATCCTAACAGTTTGGAGAAGATCATATGAATGTACTAAACAGTATTATCGAACAGTTGATTAATGGTCTGCGTACCGGCAGTATCTATGCATTGATTGCACTGGGATATACGATGGTATACGGCATAGCTAAGATGATCAACTTCGCCCACGGTGATATCATCATGGTTGGAGCTTACATCCTCTATGTATTTGTTTCACTTCTGCATATACCTGCAATCCCTGCTGTCCTGCTGACCACAATGGCATGCGCCGTTCTTGGTGTTGTCATTGAAAAGGTAGCCTACAAGCCTTTAAGAAAAGCCCAGCCCCTTGCGGTTCTCATTACTGCAATCGGTGTCAGCTTCTTTCTGCAGAATATCATTCAGCTTATATTTGGAGCAACGCCGATTCCATTTGGCTCAATCATTAAGATTCCTGCCATTACGCTTGGCTCCATTACCATATCCGGCATTACACTCGTCACATTGATTGTCACGACCATCTGCATGGTTTCCCTGACCCTGTTCATTAACAAGACCAAGGCAGGACGTGCAATGCGTGCCGTATCTGAGGACAAGGGTGCTGCTGAGCTCATGGGAATCAACGTAAACGGAACGATTTCCCTGACCTTCTTCATTGGTTCGGCACTTGCAGCCATTGCCGGTATCCTCTTCATCTGCCAGTATGAAGCATTAAAGCCTACCCTTGGCGCACTGCCCGGTATCAAAGCCTTCGTAGCTGCCGTACTCGGTGGAATCGGAAGCATTCCCGGTGCGATGCTCGGCGGTATTCTCCTTGGTGTGATTGAAAGCTTATCCAAGGCATATATCTCCACACAGCTGTCGGATGCCATTGTATTCGGTGTCCTTGTACTTGTTCTTCTGGTGAAGCCTACCGGTCTCCTTGGCAAGCAGAGAAAGGAGAAGGTATAATGAAAAATCTAATTAAAAATAAAAATAATATCATTATCTTCGCTATTACAATTGCTGTCTACGTACTCATCATGATTCTGGTAAATGCAGGTCTGTTGAGCCGCCAGATGACTTCCATCATCGTTCCGGTATGTGTGAACGTGATGTTAGCCGTATCGCTCTGCCTGATTGTCGGATTCTTAGGTGAGTTAACTTTGGGACATGCAAGCTTTATGTCCATCGGTGCTTACACCGGTGCACTCATTACAATGAATCTGACGACACTCCCGGTTCCGGTTGCATTTGCCATCGCAATCATTGCCGGCGGATTAGTAGCCGGTCTCTTCGGTATTCTCATCGGAGTACCCGTACTGAGACTGAAGGGTGATTACCTCGCAATCGTGACTCTGGGCTTTGGTGAGATTATTAAGTCCATCATCAATTCCTTAACTGTAACAGGCGGAGCTGCAGGACTCTCCAACATCCCGAAGTACTCCACCTATAAACAGTTTACCCTGATTTACATTATCATGGTGCTCATGATTCTGCTGATTGCCAATCTCGTGAATTCCAGACACGGACGCGCGATTTCCTCCATCCGTGATAACTATATTGCTGCAGAAGCAACCGGCATTCCGGTCAGCCGCTTCAAGGTAACCGCATTTGTCATCTCTGCTGTATTTGCGGGAATCGCTGGTGTTATTTATGCACACAATGTCGGCATCTTAAAGCCCGGCAACTTCGATTACAACAAATCCATCGAGATCCTCGTTATGGTCGTACTCGGCGGCATGGGCAATATCAAGGGCTCCATCATTGCTGCAGTCATCCTGACGCTGCTTCCCGAGGTACTGCGTGGACTGGATGATTACAGAATGTTAATGTATGCTGTTGTCCTGATTGCAATGATGATTTTCAACAACTCTGCATTCAAGGCCAGATTATTAGAAAAGAAGAACCTCAAATCCTCTGAAAAGGAGGTTGAATAGTATGGCTTTACTAGAAATCAAGAAATTAGGAATCTCCTTCGGAGGCTTACGTGCCGTAGATGATTTGAATATGGAGCTAAATGAAGGCTCACTCGTCGGACTGATTGGTCCGAACGGTGCAGGCAAGACAACCGTCTTCAACATGCTGACCGGTGTCTACACGCCTACAAATGGTCGTATCCTGTTAGACGGCAAGAGCATCGTCGGCAAAAAGCCGAATGAAATCTGCGATGCGGGAATTGCACGTACCTTCCAGAATATCCGTCTGTTTGACAAAATGACAGTATTAGATAACGTTAAGGTGGCTCTGAACAGCCACTACAGCTACTCTCTCTTCGAAAGCTTCACCCACCTCGGCTCTTATCGCAAGAAAGAGCTTGAGATGAATGAGAAGGCAATGGAAATCCTTAAGGTATTTGACCTGGATGGACAGGCAGATTATATGGCTACGAATCTTCCCTATGGTAAACAGCGTAAGCTGGAGATTGCGAGGGCTCTTGCCACCAATCCTCGGATTCTGCTCTTAGATGAGCCGGCGGCCGGCATGAATCCAGCCGAGACACAGGAGCTGATGCATACCATTGAGCTGGTACGCAGCAAATTCCATGTGACAATCCTTCTGATTGAACATGACATGAAGCTTGTATCCGGTATCTGCGAATATCTGTACGTACTGAACTTTGGTACACTGCTGGTTCATGGCAAGCCCGAAGAAGTCCTCAATGATCCGAAGGTCATCACCGCTTACTTAGGTGACGAAGAGGAAGAAGAAGGAGGGTCAGCTCATGGCAATGCTTGAGGTTAAGGATTTAAATGTATATTATGGACTCATCCACGCATTAAAGGATGTCTCCTTTGAAGTCAACGAAGGTGAGATTATCGCCCTGATTGGTGCCAATGGTGCCGGCAAGACAACAATACTGCATACAATCACAGGTCTGCTGCAGGCTAAGAGTGGCTCCATCATCTTTGAGGGCAAGGATATTACGAAGATGCCCGGCTATAAAATCGTATCTCTCGGTATGGCACATGTACCGGAAGGACGACGCGTATTTGCAGAGCTGACTGTTTATGAGAATCTGATGATGGGTGCCTATACACGTAAGGACAAGGTCGAGATCGCAAACTCTCTTGCCGGTATCTATGAGCATTTTCCGCGTCTGGAAGAACGCAAGAACCAGTTAGCCGGTACACTCTCCGGCGGCGAACAGCAGATGCTTGCAATGGGTCGCGCTCTGATGAGCAAACCACGTATCATCCTAATGGATGAACCGTCTATGGGACTCTCTCCGATCTATGTGAATGAGATCTTCCACATCATCAAGGAAGTCAGTGACGGCGGCACGACTGTATTACTGGTAGAGCAGAATGCCAAGAAAGCCTTTTCCATCTCTGACAGATGCTATGTACTGGAAACAGGTAAGATCATTATGGGCAATGATGAATTAAGTGATGAATCCATTAAAAAAGCCTATTTAGGTGAATAAGGAGGGGTTTCACATGAGTAAACCGGTTATTACGATAGCAAGACAGTACGGCAGCGGCGGCAAGACCATCGGGCAGATGCTGGCAGACGATCTGAAGGTCAACTGCTATGAACGCGAAATCATTTCCATGGCATCCGAGGACAGCGGCATCAATGAAAGTCTGTTTGCCAAGGTAGATGAACGGATCGGAGTCAATTCCTTTTTCAAGATGAATCATATCTATAAAGGAAAGCTCGTCTCTCCGGAAAGCGACGGCTTTACATCCAATCAGAATCTCTTTAACTATCAAGCAAAGATCATCAAGGATCTGGCGGACAGAGATTCCTGCGTGATCATCGGCAGATGTGCGAACTTTGTACTGAGAGACAATCCTGATGTTGTCAGTGTGTTTGTCTATGCGGATGCAGATTTTCTCCTGGAGAATGCGCTTGAACGCACCAGCTTCTCTGAGAAAGACACAATCAAATTCATTGAAAAAACAAATAAATACAGAGCCGATTACTATAAATACTACACCGGTCGTGACTGGTACGACCTGCGTGGCTATGACCTCGTGCTGGACAGCAGCAAGCTCGGCTTCGACGGTTGTAAAGAAGCGATTAAGGCTTATATGAACATTCGCTTCTAAAATATCCAAATATTAACTTGCAAAATATCTGATTTTCATTATAATAAGAGATTGAGCGTTAAAATATGCTCAATCTTTTATTCTGTAACAAAAATACAAGCATTACATTTACGAAGGGGAAGATAGTATGGCAGCATATGAAATATTTAAGGATCTTGCAATTATTATTATATTTGCAAAATTCTTTGGAATCTTAGCGAGAAAATTAAAGGCACCACAGGTTGTCGGCGAAATCATCGCCGGTCTTTTAATCGGACCAAGTCTGTTAGGACTTGTATCTGCATCTGACTTTCTGGTGCAGATGGCAGAAATCGGCGTTGTACTCATCATGTTCTCAGCAGGTCTCGAAACCGACCTGAAGGAGCTCATGAAGACAGGCCCGAAGGCATTTCTCATTGCCTGCGCGGGTGTGTTCATTCCGCTGATTGGCGGTACACTCTTAAATATAGCCTTCTACGGCGGTGCAGCAGTCGGCTCCTTGGAGTTCTACAAATCTCTGTTTATCGGTGTGATTATGACAGCCACCTCCGTCAGCATCACCGTACAGGCACTGAAGGAATTAGGCTATCTGAAAGGAACCGTCGGTACTACGATTCTGGCAGCTGCCATCATTGATGACATCATCGGTATCGTTGTCCTGACCTTTGTCATCAGCTTCAAGGATCCGAACCAGAGCATGAGTAAGGTTGTCATCAGTACGATACTCTTCTTTGTATTTTCACTCATTGTTGGATTTATCGCATACAAGATTTTCAAGGTTGTAGACAAGAAATATCCACACACAAGACGTATTCCCATCGCCGGACTTGCTTTATGTCTCGCTATGGCTTACATCGCAGAGAAATTCTTCGGTATCGCAGATATCACAGGTGCATATGTAGCCGGTATCATCCTGTGCAGCATCCGTGACTCAGATTATATTGCAGAGAAGATGGATATCAACGCCTATATGATGTTCGGTCCCGTCTTCTTCGCCAGTATTGGTCTGAAGACTGACATCACGAGTTTCTCAACTGAGATTCTGATTTATTCCATTGCTTTTGTCATTGTTGCAATGATTACGAAGATTATCGGATGCGGACTGATGGCGAAATTATGCCGGTTTAACAAGATGGATTCCCTGAAGATTGGTGTTGGTATGATGACGCGAGGCGAGGTTGCTTTGATTGTCTCTCAGAAGGGACTGTCAGTAGGACTGCTGGAACCCGTCTACTTCACCTCCGTAATCCTGTTGATTATTGCTTCTTCTATCTTGACTCCTGTCCTATTGAAGCTGTTATTCAGCAAAGCTCCTGAAAGTACAGCATCGGTTGAAGCATAGTCTCATATAGCTTACATAACAATACAAATTCCACATTAAAATACACTTCCCTACAGAAGTGTATTTTTTATGGCTAATCCATCATTTTTTAATCGTACTTCTTCGCAGCTTCTTTGCCTCATACAAGGTCTCGTCTGCCTGATTCAGTACCTCTTTCAGTATAAAATCAGGTTTGCAGATGAATTCCTTGTATCCTATGGAAGCCTCTATATAGTAAGGTTTATCACTTGATTCATTTAGAATACGGTACTGCTCTGTGATCCCCTGCATCACCCTCTCAGCTGTGTCCGGCTCCTTTCCGATGAACATCATGACAAATTCATCACCGCCGATACGCCCCACGATGCTTTCTCCCTCATAGGCCTTCTCCAGCAGATTCCCTATGGCTATAATGGCATAATCACCCTCCACATGTCCAAAGCTGTCATTGATCTCCTTCAGATGATCCAGATCACCGAAAAACAGAACTGCTGTCTCACCGGAATGTACTTTGTTCATGGTAATTGCACGTTCCACAAAACCACGTCTGTTCAGACAGCCTGTCAGCTCATCATACTCAGACAGGAAGTTCAAGACTTCATTTTTGTCCTCAATCTCCTGCAGGGAACGCTCCAGCTTGTTCTGTGTCTTTCTCTGCATCTGACTGATCTCCACATATCGAAGTGCCGCGCCGATCTGCATACTCGCACAGTACATGAGTGACATGTCCTCCGGTTTGGTCTCTCCGATCAGAATACCATAATGGCGTTTTGCTGCAAATATATTGTAGCAGAACATGCAGGAGTTACCCTGAGCCTGCACCATAGACATAAATCCATTCTCCCGATTCACACATGGTCTCTCATTTTCACGATAGGCTACAACGTTCTCGCCCTCAAAATATCCTGCCAGATACATCTTATCCGGGCATTTCCATTCATCCTGTGGAATGTGCTCCACCGGCTGCTCCAGCAGATAGATGTACGCCTTGGTGGTCTTGATTGCACGCAGCTTGACCAGCACATCATAGAACATTGTCTTCAGATCTGTTGAGTCATTGATCATATCTCTTACGATCAGCGGCATGAACCACAGATCGTACTTAAACTCATCCATAGCCAGCTTGCCCTCACGCAGCACATGTGCCTGGACATAGATCTGGCTCTCCTTCAGGAGACTCATAAAAAATGTATGCAGACCGGGAGACTGCGAGATCTGAATAATCGCCTCAAACAAATCAGACAGGCATCTGGTCAGTGCATTTGCAGATATATACTTTCCATATTCACCTTTAAATAATGATCTCAGCAGATTTTGAATGTGCTGCTTATCAAAATTAATACGGTCATCACTCATGGATGCTTTGATGATGGTCTCCACATAGGCATAGATCGTCTCTCTGATATGGACACGTATTTGCTCATTGGAGTCCGTCATGATGATCTCTGATACAATCTTCTCCGTCAACGCAAGCGCATAGGTCTCTGCATTGTCCTGTGTCAGCTTCTGCGTCAGCAGCATTCCCGAGGACGTCTCACTTTTGCATCCGCATGAACTGCGGCGTACCAGATTGCCGGGCAGCAATACGCCATATTTCTTGCCGCCGGTACACAACTCCATTGCATTTTGCAGCGCCATATATCCCATGTCATATGCATTCTGTGTGACAGTCGTCAACGGCGGATCCATGGACTTCGTGATCTCATAGTTATCATATCCCGTCACCGCAAGATCCTTCCCAACTCGAATGCCACGACTCCCGCATACCTCATATACTCCGGCAGCCATCTGGTCATTGGCACATACAAGTGCCTCTGCATCCGGATTCAGATCCAGCAGATGCTCTGCCTGTCTTTTGATATACTCCGAATAATCACCAAACTCCACCATATCATCTGATATTGGCAGTCCATACTTTTTCATGATATCCAGATATGCCTGATACCGCTCAAGGGAGTCTCTATTATCCTTGGGACCGCTCAGATACAGTATCTTCCGATATCCGTGTCCCACGATCAGATGCTCGATGCAGTCATACATACCGCCATAATTGTCAGATATAATATAGCTGGGGTCCTCAGTCTCCTCACGATCCTCCAAAAGGACACGCGGAATACCACTAAAACGATCAAGAAAGGCCTGTTTGTCCAGATCTCCCCAGAAAATACAGATAGAGCCATAAGAAATAATCAATGCATCCACTTTTCCAAGCAAAGCATAGTCATATACCGTATTGAATTGATAGTCATAGTCATTTTCTGCATCATCGCCCAACAGATGTGCATAGAAATATCTGCTGTGCATACCCATGAAATACAGAACATTTACATTGAGTTCCTTTGCTGCATGATAGATTCCCTTCATCATATCCATGGTATGTGGTGATGTTGCATTTCCGATCAGAATACCGATTGTATACTGTCTACGGTTCTGATTCTCATTCCCCTTTGACATAGTACAATGCCTCCCCATTACAGCGCCGCCCAAAGGTTTGACAAACCTTCATTTGCAAATTATAATGAAATCTACTGTTAACAGCTTAAATTATACATGATATTTAGGAGACATACAAGTATGAATGAGCAAGATTCTTCCATTTTTACGCTGGACAATGCAACAGAATACAGCAGCCTCTTTTGCTCCTATCTGCAGTCTCATAACCGCGAGGCTCTGCAGGAAACTCTGCTGCAGCTGCGGATCAGGCTGAATCCTGCCGACATTCCCTATTATGAATCCAAGCTGATGCTGATCGAGATCCTGCTGGATATCAAGCAGTCTCTCCTGTGCCGCTATGAAGCAGTCGGGATACCATTCTGTGACAATTATTCCATCATCAAAACAATCCTGCATGCAGAATACACACACGAGATCATAGATTTTTTTGATGATCAGTTTGAGCTGATCATGAGCTATCTGTCGAGCAGTTCAAATGGCAAGGTCGTCTATGATATCCTGCATTATATCAATCACAATTATCACGATAATATCCAGCTGTCTACACTTGCTGAGCTATTTGGCTACAACAGCTCCTATCTCGGAAAGCTGTTTACCAAGCGGATCGGTACTTCCTTCAATGCCTATCTGGACTATGTACGGATCTCCCATTCAAAGATTCTGCTTCTGCAACAGGATGTCAAGGTGTATATCATCGCAGAGCAGGTCGGCTACAAAAGTGTGGATTATTTTCATCAGAAGTTCAAGACCAATACAGGGATGACCCCGTTGGAGTTTCGAAAGAAATATACGTAATAAAGGGAACAGCACACTATGGCTGTTCCCTTTTTGTTTTATATCTGTACTGCTTTGCTGGTGAAGTCTATCCCTTGACAGCTCCGGCAACCATTCCCTTGATGATTTCCTTACTGAATATAAAGTACATAACCAGAATCGGTGACATCGTGAGCAGCATAGCTGCCATCTGCTTCGGATAATCCGATGCGAACTGACCTTTGAACATCGTCATTGCCAGCGGTACTGTCTGGATGCGGACATCCTTGATCAGTACGAGTGCGAATGAAAACTCATTCCAGCAGCTGAAAGTCTGTATGATTGCGATGGTAACCAGGATTGGCTTTGCAACCGGTAATATAATTGAGAACAATGTTCTCGAAAAACTGCTTCCGTCAATCGCCGCTGCTTCTTCCAGCTCCGTCGGGATACCCTTCATGTAACCCTCCATCAGGAATATCGCAATCGGCAGTGCAAAGGCGACATATGGAATCGGTAATGTAAACCATTTATTTGCAAGTCCGGCCTTAGAAAATACTACATAGATCGGAACAAGCAATGAGTGCGTCGGAATCAGCATACCCATCAGGAATATGTAGTATACGATTCTGTTGCCCTTGAAATTACATCTGGACAGAATATATCCAACAATAAAGCCAAAAACTACAATGAAGATCAATGAAATAATGGTAGTTCTTCCACTGCTGATCATGGATTCCCAGATATGATAATCCTTATTCGTCATAACCTTGATATAGTTAGACCAGGACGGATCTGCGGGGAGTCCCATAATGTCTGCATTGAACTGTCTCTTCAGCTTCAATGATGAGTAGAACATCCAAATCAACGGGAATATACAGATTGCAGAGAAAATAACTAATATAAAATTGAGGATAAATCCAATAAGACCCTTCTTTGCCTTTTCGCCTGCAGTTGTATCCTTTTTGCCTGCGATATCATCGGGATTAAAAGCCATTTACTCCACCCCCTTATCCTTAGTATAGATGTTAATGAGCTTCTGTACAGCCAGAATAACCGCCAAGCTCGTGATAAAGATGCCGACAGAGACTGCACTACCATAGCCAAGATTCATTTCCTGGAAGGAAACCTTGTATCCGTACATCGCCATAACCATGGACGAGTATCCGGGGCCGCCCTCTGTCATCGAATAGATATGATCGAAGGCTTTCATATTACCTGATACACAAAGTGTGATGCAGACAAGCAGTGTATTTTTGATTAGAGGTAATACAATGTAAATTGCTCTCTGGAATGCATTGGCACCATCCAGCTCTGCTACCTCAAAGATCTCTGCATCTACTGATGAAATGGCTGACAGCAGGATAACCATATAATAACCGATAAACTGCCATACAAGAGGAATTGCCACAAACAGCATAACCTTCTCTGTATTGTTGAGCCAAACCTGCGTCTTGTCTCCCTGACCGATTACATTCAGGAACCAGTTCAGAAGACCTCTTTTATTATCATAAATCATCTTCCAGATCAAGCCGACACAAACAGCTGAAATCGTGCTTGGGAAGAATCCGAATGTACGATGGATACCTTTTAACTTAACAAGTCTGGAATTGATCATCAATACCAGTACAAATGCGATACCGATCTGTCCTATGATACAGATTGCAACCAGATACAGGTTGTGTCCGAAGGACTGCCAGAATACAGTATCCTGAACCAAGTGCTGGAAGTTTACCAGTCCGTCAAATGTCTTCTTCGGGCCGCCCTTCCACTCAAAAAAACTGTAATATAAAGCTGTAATCAATGGAACAAAAACTGCGAATAGATACCAGATCATTGGTGCGAGTAAATAAAGAAAAATAGTCTTTCCTTTTGGTCGAATCGCTCTGAGCATGTTACCTTTCCTCCTCCATGTTATGTGATTAAGTAAAGCCTTAAAAATAGTATAGCATAATCACATTGTAACCTCAACGAATTATTTCCTGTATAACGGGGCTTTTTTCAAAAACGGGTCCTGTCCGAATCACCGGACAAGACCCGCATTATGATTTAGATATTATCCAAAGTTATTCACTTTGTGGATGGAAGCTTTGATTACTTGCTTGCTTCCCAAGCTGCCTGAGTATCAGCTGCTACTGTCTCAGCATCCTTGTCTCCGTTCAGCATTTCCTGAGCTTCTGAGTTGAATACTGACCAAACAGAACCATCAAGGTATGAATCGAAGATTTCACATGTTGTTGTATCAACGTATGACCAGTTGTAGAAGTCTACCATTACTGAATCAAATGCGCTAAGGTCAACGTCAGCAACCTTTGTTAATCCGCCTAATGCATAGTTTGTAGCTACGTAGTTAGCGAAATCAGGACCTGTCAGTTTGTAAGCAAGGTCTACACATGCTGCCAACTTATCCGGATCCTCAGCAACCTTAGAGTTGATTGCTACAGCGTATCCAAGACCGATGTTCTGTACGTTCTTAGCTGCTGTTGCTGATGCAGGGCCAGGGAATGTAGCGAAACCAATGTTCTCATACTTAGCTGCGTCAGCTTCTTTAATTGTAGATGTGATATAAGCCTCATCCCAGTTACCACCAACGAATGCAGCTGCATCGCCAGCGATGAAGTACTCACGAGCATCCTCGTTTGTGATTGCATTGAAGTCTTCATTGAATACGCCTGAAGCGAATGCTTCCTGTGTAAATGCAAGACAGTCTACAAATGCCTGATCTGTGAAGTTTGCTTTACCATCATTGTTGATGATTGACAGATACCAATCTGTACCAACGAATAATGAGCTAACTGCTGAGATGAAGCAAGAGTTGATCTGCCACTGTCCGCCATTACCAAATGCGATTGTGTCAACGCCTTCGCCATCGAAGTACTCTTTAGCTTTCAGAACATCTTCCCATGTTGTCGGGAATGTGTCAAATCCAGCGTCTTTCCACATCTGCTTGTCGTAGATAACTACTGTACATGTACCACCTGTTAATGCAGGAAGACCATAAGTCTTGTCAGCTGCCTTGAAAGGTGCGAAGTAAGCTTCGTTGTAATCAGCTGCGTAAGGAGACTGAGCGATGATGTCTGTCATATCCATGATAAGACCCTGATCAGCCCAAGCCTTTGTGTTCATACCCTGTAACAGGAATACGTCCGGAAGATCATCAGCTGCTGCTAATGTAGCGATCTGTGTCTTGTACTCATCGTTAGCAAGTACGTTCTGGTTCAGTGTGATACCAGCGTTAGCTGTTGTCCACTCGTCGATCATAGTACGGAATCCCATTGATCCGCCGTTGCCTTCTGCTTCTTCTGATGTTGAGAAGTGCATGAAGTCGATTTCGCCTGTGTAAGCAAGACCAGCTGCTGCATCTGCTGCAGGAGCTTCTTCTGCTGCTGCGGGAGCTTCTGCTTCTGTCTTAGCGCCACAGCCTGCTAATAATGAAGCAACCATTGCTGTAGCTAAAACTACGCTTAATAACTTCTTTTTCATTTTCTTTCCTCCGTTTTAAATGAAATGATATAATAGTATCGTAGCCAATTTCGTAATTAACTTAAATGTTGTTAATTGTTACCTAACATGTTAAGAACTGCTATGTACAATTTGAACAATCAAGTCGTCTTACTTAATCGACTAAGTGTATTATACCACTAAACGTATCAAGGTTGCACCCCTATATAATAGTCACTAATTGCATTACTTATTAGACATTTTACCAAAATTAACAGAATTGTAATGATTAATTAATACTACTTAAACAATTAACTGGTTAACAAAGTACATAAAACATCCCGAAAATCTTAATCGTGTTCGTTAAGTTTCGGGATGCATTTGATTGATCTATATACTTCATTTATCCTCTGGTACTGTACTTCTTCAATCCTATCTCTGCACAGGTCGCTTCGTACTCATCAAAATTTTCCCGTAGCTCCTCTACAGCCTCCTCCAGCTCCCGCTTGTGCCGATTGCGGTACTGGACACTGAGCGTGCTGCGATAGTAGATCTTAATCATCTCTCCATATTCCTTCAGTCTCTCGTCTAACAGTGCATGCCCCAGTCGTCTATACAGTTCCTCATTATCCGGCAGCAACGCGATGTTGCACAGCATATAGATCTCAGCTGACTTCTCCAGCTCATCCTCAAAGTGGTATACCTCTCCCAGCCCAAAGGCTGCCAGTGTATACAGGTTGCTGTTTGGAGCTTCCTCATTCAGTACATTGATATAGTAAGGAAGCGCATCATGATGGCGCCCCAGATGTCTCAGACGCTCGGCCTCCTCATAGTCAGACCGCACCACCTCGGTCACATAATATCTCATATCACGCTGCATGATTGTGACCAGTGCCTGCTCCAGCGTAATCCGTTCACTGCAGTAGTAGATTTCAAAGATCTCCTCCGGTATCAGGATCCGCAGGTTATAATAGGTCAGCTTCTGATTCAGCTTGCGCAGCAGTACCCGGTGCATGTGCTCATCCGCATAGGGCGGGATCTCCTGCCATCTGCGAAAAACAGTATACACATACTTGATCAGCTCCGACTCCAGAGTCTCTTCCTCATATAACGGCAGTTCCTCCGGCATATACTGTTCCCACTCCTCGTAGCCCTCCACCGTATACAGTCCACGATCGGCAAAGGACATCCGAAGGGAATACTCATGCCCCAGGGCAATGATATCATCCCCCTCCAGCAGATACTTCTCACAGGAACGAAACTCCTCATCGATATAATTCAGAGCCGTTTGGAAGAAATGGTTAAGTGGTTTGTTAAGTTCGTAAGCGATCATAGGAGCTCCTTAATTAATCGAGATTGAACATCTGTGTCCGTACAAGTGATACCTTACCATATCCGGACATCATCTCATATTTTCCTGTTTTTGTGTTTTTATGAACAGCAGTTACTTCTATATATATCTTACCTGAATTCTTCCCTGATTTCAATAGAGCAGCTGGTGCTGCAAACCGGTATACCTTGCTGGGTTCCAGTTTGTATGTCTGATGTCCGTCTACGGTCAGCTGCTCCGGTATCGTTTCATCGCTCGCCTTGTGCAGTGGATAGGTTCCTGTTAATTCCTTTACCTTGACCGGATCCTCGTTTTTATCTACGAGCAATGAGATGGCATCCGCATCATCACTCTCATAAAAATATCTAGCCGCCAGTACCTGTTCCCCCTCTACAAAGCTGACCTGATCTGCGGTAAAAAATACATCCTCCGTCGCATCCAGCAGCCCGTCGTCCATCGGGTTGGTCTCCTTTCGGTAGTCCTCCAGCTGCTTATCGTATGCCAGATAGATATTCTCTATCTTGCGTGAGGTATACTCTTTATTATCCAGTACGGATACCTTTGGAGCTCTGAGACCTGCTCTGTAGGCGGCTATCATCGTGTTGATGAACAGCTTGACCTCGTTGGCATTTGTCGAAGCTGAGTAATTATTTTCAAAGTACTGTTTCTCCTGATTGGAATGTCCCACTCCCGAATAAGTGATATTTCCCTTATTGTAAATATAATAGTTATTCCTCACGTCTCCCGGTGAAAACTTATAAATATCATTTGAGATGTTCGTATTCTTGTCATCTATCGTATACCATACTACGATATCACTCTCACCGTCACCATCGTCATCGGATTCCAAATCCAGCTGATAATACTGTGAATGGGTCTGAGCCACATAGAAATTCTCATCTAGAGTATATGGATAGGTAGTGATCTGACCGGAATTCACGCGGCGGATTGTCTGCCCGTCATACTGTCCCATATTGTCTGATATATTTTTGTAATTTGCATAGGTACCGCTCTTATTCTCTCTGAGCCAATTGAGCCACAGATACGTGAAGCCCTGTACCTCCGGCGTGATCTTCGTCCGATTGCTGCCCGGTACATATGTGATATCCTTTTTTCCGTTTTCCGACTTGTTGGTCAGCTTGTTCCAGTCGCCGGACGAATTGGCAATAACGTTTCCTTGCCGCAGAATATCCTGATTGGTGCCAAGAATCCCATAACGATCCATCCCCACCAGTCCCCTGATCAGTGTGTTAAAGGAATATCCAAAGTGAGAAACGCCGGTATAATTATTGGAGTAATCCGTCATATGCGTCGTTTGTCCATTCTTTTCTCTGGCATAGAACTGTCCTTCCGGCACATTGCTGAGTGAGGTCGTATCGTGTGTAAATAAGATACTGTGTCCTGCATCTATATAGTCTCTGATGGCTGTCATGGCACCTGTATCATTGCTTGCCTCACGATAGACATCTGAAAAACCGATAATCAGCATATCGTACTGGTTCAAAAATTCATTTCCACCCGAATAACCTCCTGATGAATGATAATACTCATCATGCTTTGCCTTATACTCTGTCGAAGTCATAGACGTAATCGTCAGGTCAAAGTTATCCAATATTGAAATATAGTGATAAAACATGGACTTTTCATTCTTCATGGCGGCAGCCAGATCTACATTGTTATTATTGCCTGCGGTCTTGATCTGCAGGATATTGATGGTCTCCTTTTCAGCCCGCTTGATCTCGAAGTATCCCATAGCACCTGCCCGTCTGGAGGAATTACCGCGTTGTGTCACCTCCAGCTTCCATGGAATGGCTCCTGTATACTCATTGGAAATGGCACGTTTCACATAGTATTCCTTGCCCGGCGACAGCGAAAAATTGCCTCCATCATCCGGCTGCTGCTGATTGCCCCAGCCATCTGTGATGACGATATCCTTGACGCGCTCCTTGGTCTTAGAGAATTTACCATCTGCATTGATGTCCACATACAGCTTGCAGTCGCATGCCGTATTCGTATCCGCAGCTCCCACATTGGTCAATGTGAACTGATACTGCAGATAATAATATCCGTCCGTAGCCTGCAGCAGCGGCTGTGTCTGCGTCATGGAATTGGCAGCCATCGTACCTGCTGTCATGGTAATGACCGGCTTCGACAGATTCAGATACCAGTTAAATAAAGAGCTGGTTGCATTGTCCAGTCGAATCAGGTTCTTTTTATCTTTCAAGTTTTTGATCAGTTCATACATATAGGAGGAATTATCGAGAACTGTGGCATTCGCAGTCTTAACATCCGTCGTGGTATTCACGCTGATCATATCATTTTCCACGATGATTGGATAACCTGCAGCAATAAAGTCCTCCAGTGCCTTTCTCTTTTCTTCCGTAATATCATTGCCGGAATAGCGATAACGTCCCAATACATTATTATATTGATAATAGGATCTGCCCTTCAGGAATTTACCACGGTCATTATCAATATAGTCGATATTCAGCATGCCGCCGAGAGATGGCTGCACATGAATGAAATCACCCACATTGGTATACACCATGCCATCCATCGCATTGTCATTATAGTCTGTTTTTCCGTTCTTCATGTTCATCAGACCGGTATTTAAGCCAATGTAGACCATGTCATACACTGCATTGATATCTTCATTCTTCCCGATGAACTCCGAGGTCGTCATCTGCGTCAGGATGATCTCAGTATCCTCCTGATTGACCAGTTCCTTTTTCTTAGCCGGCACATCTGCTTTATAGTACAGGATGCCGTTTGTCTTCGTCCCGATCTTGGTATTCGTACAGGACAAATCCCAGGAAGCACATGGTTCCAGCTCCAGTATATGCAACGTTGCCTTTTGCACCTGCGCTCTTTTATAATTGAAGTTGATGATATAGCGAAGGGTCGTAGCCTCAGAGATTGTCTTATCCAGTGCCGGTTTTCCGCCATCAGTCTCTCTGTAGAGATTCTCGTTTTCAATATCCTTTAGTACCTCTGCAAAGCGTTCCGCAATGACATCACTTGAAAAGGCAGATTTGAACTCACCGTTGATGACCTGATATGCTGTTGTGCCTGTCTTTCCTGCAAGATCCGCATTGGTCAGGTAATAACTGTATATATTGCTCTTAACATAATGCTTATAGGAAGTCAGATCCGCAGCAGCAATGCCGCTCAAAGCAGTCTTCAATGTCTGTTCAGACTCAGGAGTCACTGTCTCCATCGCATTCTTTCTGGCATTGTAAAGTGTCTGCAGCTTATCTCCGTCCATATGCAGTGCGCGTACCAGAGAATACAGCACACTGTTCTTTACATGATCATCCGAAGCATTCAGCAGGGAATAATCTGACACCAGCGGAACCTTTAATGTGAGTGCCTGCCGCAGGATATAAAACGCACGCAGAGCCGTGATGTCATGTACCTTATTGTCTGCATCTGGATAGCCATATTTGCTGTATGATGTGCTTAATGGGCTGGCGACATCAGAGGGATATGCCAGAAACTGATCTGTCGCATCAGACAGATAGATAAAGCTGGCTTTCTCGATGTCCGCGTCTGTCACTTCATTGACCGGTTTGGTCACTACTTTAATATACAGATTCGCACATTCCGAAGCCTCTCTGTCAAATACATTCTTCTTAAACCACTCATTATTCGTAAAGCCGCCCGTGTAATACAGGCTGACATCTGCTGCCAGTCTATACTTCCCCACTTCATTTATATCTGCTGTCAGGGTATAGGAGCCATAAGTCTCATCCTCCGCAGAGCCATCTACTGCGCTACGTGCCAGTGTATACAGAAATCTCTCCGGGTGGGTATCCTCCAGATTGCCTGCCCCACTTTTCGTTTTCACCCGGCCTGTTAATGTTGCATTCGGTACGAGTGGTCTGGCAGTATCCAATGCATACTGCTTGCCCTTTAGAGAACCGCCTTTTTCATAATATTCCACGCGATAAACCTGTACACCGCTCTCTGCCGGTTCCTGATACTCAAACTGAACCGTCACATAGCTGCCTGCCGTGATTGCATTGCTCCGCAGCATATTTTGTGAATCTGTACCACTGACAATTCCGTTTGTCGCGCCGTCAGCCGTGCCAGTCGTGCTGTCTGTCGCACCGGTCGTTGTTCCGGTTGAATCACCTGTCGTGCCTGTTCCTG
>JAUNSO010000049.1:8220-23856 GCA_030539165.1 bacterium | reverse complement strand
AAGAAATTCTGGAATTGATAGATTGATGTTCAATAAAGGAGAAGCCAAGTGCTTCTCCTTTATGATGTACAAAAAAACAAATCCATGTGGCAGTCATTTAAGAATTTCTTGCATATAACGATACGCAAAGCAAATTCCTCTCACTGTCAGCTGCTCACACATATGTGGTGGGTCACTCTCCATGAACCCTGTTGGCCGCAAGTCATGACAGGTCAGCATCGTTCTGGCACAGTTGATATCATCCTGCCAGTATAGCTCATGCACCCGCTTTTCAATATAAGGCATCTGTAATTCCATTCTATTGATCTCCTGTAAATAAATTATGACTCTTCAAATGCAATCGCATTCTGTGAAAAAAATCTGCGAATCATATCATCCCATGCGTGCTCCAGTGATTTATCCAGCGTAAACAGATTTAGGGATGTAGCACTGATACAAGTCAGCGCGCTGCCGTCATACTTAATGTTCAAGACAAGTCCATTGATATTTTCCGAACGAAAGGCTTCGGACAAGCCCGCCTGCGTCAAGAATTTCTCAACATTCTCAGGCGACAGACAAAATACAAATTTAAAATTCAATGGCGTACGCTTCCCCTTGATTAGGTCAAAACAAATTGGCTTCATCGCTTTCCAAGTTGACATAACTTCTCCGTCGGATATTCCATCATGATTCCCCTCTATATCATCATCAGAAGCATAAAATTCCGAATGAATATGTCCATCTATCGTAAATGTATTGTAGGTCGTAATCACTGCCTCCGACAGTAAAAACGTATCAAATACCGTTCCACTCTCCATCAGCAGCTTCGCCATAAACCCCTTCACATCCATAATCCGTAATGCAACCAAGTCAAGCTCCTCCATTTTTACCGTCAAACACCTTCTTGATAGTATCACATTCCGGCAGCAATTTCATCTAATTTTTACTCCACACCCTTCAGCGCATCCACCATATCAATCGTCTTCACCTTCCCCGACAGCAGGAAGTTCACTCCAACTGACACAAGGAACGTTCCACCAATGGAAATCAGATACGACTGCAATCCGACAATCGGTACAAGATCCATATCATCCGACATGGTTCCACACATCAAAATCAGCAGTCCATACCCAAAAGGAAGTCCCGCCAGAATACCCATCAGCGTAATACCGATATTCTGCGCCTGCAGAATCGCCCGCACTCGTCTGCTCTGAAAGCCTAACACTTTTAAAGTAGCAATCTCACGCGTTTTCTCCACAAAAGACAGCACACCCAGATTATAAAGCACCACAATTCCAAGAATGACAGCCGAAGTAACCATCATCGTAATCATCATATTCATACCTTCCATGTTCTTGGAGAAATCCGCCTTCATCTGCGCAACATTTAAGACTGCCTGAATATTCTCATCCTCTGTCAGTGTACCGTCCACAGCCACATTGGTCAAAATAGACGTCGGTGCAAACTTATGATTCAGACCTTCAAATACCCCTCTCGTCATTGTAATTCCGGGGGTCATAGGATCTCTGTAGATTTGTGTGATTCTGGTTGTCTCCCACTCATCCTCACCTACAATATGCCACTTGATAAAATCCCCCTGATGAACGCCCAGATTCTGCGCCATCTTATAGGAAAGTGTCACGCCTGTTTCATCAAGTTTGATTTTATGTAAACCATCATCCTGATAATGCATGTAATTTCCTGTATCCAAAACTGTCAGTGAACCTGTCTTACTGCTGTCTCCGGCATAAATCTCCACCGATGACTCCTGCAGCAGCTGTCCCTTATACTTTCCTGCATAATCAACTGCCGTGATATAATCCGCCTTCTCAGACAACGTAATCTTATACTCCGAGGTCATCAGTTCCCCATACATCCAGTCCACAAGCGCATAGGTCGAATCACTGCATCCGAAAGCACAGACCATCAGCATCGTACAGCCGCTGACACCAATGACTCCCATAATCGTTCTCGCCTTGTTACGTAGCATATCACGTACATTCCACTGCGATGCAAAGCTCATGGACAACCATGCCTGACTCTTTTCAAATGCAGAATGCTTAATCTTCTTCGGTGCTGCCGGGCGCAGCGTCACAGCCGGAGGATCTGCCAGCTCCTTACGACAGGACAGAAAGCTGACCATCGTGGAAACGGCTACCGAAATTACAACCGCGACATACGGACCAACGGATAAATGCGCCGTCAATGCCGGCAATTCATAACCGCCCTCAAAGGCCGGATAAATAATACGTGGAAGCGTCATCGCACCGATATACATACCGGCTAAAGACCCTGCCAGACTTAAGATAAAACCATAGGACACATAATGTCTCGTGATGACTCCCTTTGAAAATCCCAGTGCCTTCAATGTACCAATCTGCGTTCTCTGATTAGAAGTCAGTCTCGTCATCGTCGTTACAATACCAAGCACCGCAATCAACAGAAATACAACCGAGAATAAAGCCCCCATCGACTTATGCTGTGCCATTTCTG
Organism: bacterium; assembly: GCA_030539165.1. GTDB lineage: Bacteria > Bacillota > Clostridia > Lachnospirales > Lachnospiraceae > JAAYYM01. Next base: position 21,384 of record JAUNSO010000049.1, on the reverse strand, counting down.
ACTGAAAAGTCTGATAAGCCTGTGTCTGTGAACGATCTGACACAACAATATTATCGCGGTCCAATGCTGCCGTAATTGCTGCTTTCATTGGCTTCTGGTCATCCACATCACTTTTCAGCGTATCTACTACAATCTGATTATAAACCATAGCGTCCGCCGTCGGATAAGCCGATGCTGAGAGAAATGCATAACCAAAATCTCCATACTCTGCAGTGATATCCGTACTGTCGGAATAGTAAACAAGCTCCGGTGTTCTGACGATTCCCTTCAGTACACTATTGACCGTCTTGCCATCCACCTTGAACCGTACCGTATCTCCGATACTCAAATGCTGCTTTCTTGCAACAAAACGGTCAAGCCAGACGCCATCTGTATCAGGAACATAGTCTTCTCCCTCCATGACCTCAAATCGATTAGCGGAATAGCCGGATAGAAAGTATAACTGCATCGGAATATTTTCTGTTTCATCTCCATCTGCCTCTTTCATATCCGCTCCCAGTACAAGCTCACCGGAAGTTGCAAGTCTGCGTTCTGCAGAAATAACCTCAGGAAGTGCTGCAACCGTCCGAACCTCTTCATTGGAGAATCCGCCACCCATAACCCAGAGATCCGCCAGATTATATTCCTGATAAAATCGTTCTGCAACGCGCAGTGCTCCTGTGCTCTCTGCATCCATACCGCCATAAATCCACATGCCAAGCAGAGACATCAGGAAAATAGCCATAAACTGCGTCAGATTCTGACGCAGATCTCTTAAAACCTTCCTCTTTAACATTACCAGCTCACCTCATCTGCATCCTTCGGATGATCATTTAAGGTAACCTCTCTGATACCACCGTTTTTCACACGAATCACTTTATCAGCAATATCCGCAAAAAAGCTGTTGTGTGTTACCATGATGACTGTACGCTTCTTCTCCCGGCTCATGCGCTGCAGCAGACACAGCACCTCACGTCCGGTCTCTGTGTCCAAGGCTCCTGTCGGTTCGTCACACAGAAGCAGCTTCGGATTCTTGGCAATGGCTCTCGCAATCGAAGTTCTCTGCTGTTCACCGCCGGAAAGCTGTGATGGGAACTGATGCATATGCTCCGCCAGTCCGACTGCTGCAAGTGCTTCTGCCGGATTCATGTGTTCTTCTTGGTCAGCATCCTTCTTTTTTCCTGCGAAGCTCTTTCCGCCCTCCAGGTCCTTCATCAATGCAACATTTTCATAGGCAGTTAAGGTAGGAATCAAATTATAAAACTGGAACACAACACCCACATTCTTGGCGCGGTACTGTGTTAACTGATTATCCGAATATGAAGTCAGATCCTCACCCTCGAACAGAATCGAACCGCTGGAGGCTGAATCCATTCCGCCAAGCAGATTGAGCAGTGTACTCTTTCCTGCTCCGGATGGTCCTAAGATGACCACCATCTCACCTGCTTCTATTGTAAAGCTGGCATCCTTCAGGGCATAGAAGGTACGCTCGCCTGTTTTGTATTCCTTGGATACATTACGAAATTCCATAAGGGGTGTCATTCTACCACCGCCTTCTGTCCGATCTGTTCATCGGTCACAGCATCTGTAATGACACGTTCGCCGCTTGCAAGCCCTTCCAGCACCTCCACTGCAGAATCTGAGGAAAGTCCTGTTGTAATATCTCTTCTGACGACCTTTCCACCCTGAATACCATAGCAGTAATCTCCGGCCTCATCTGCATACAGTGCTGATGACGGAATCAAAAGCGCATTCTCCTTCTCATCTGCATAGATATCAACATCCGCTTCAATCCCGAGAATCATTGTATCATCAGGATTCAGGACCTTGACACAGACAGTAATCTTGGCCTTGTCTGATGCGTCTGCGATGGCTAATTTCTTAATCTCAGCAACCTCTCCCTCGTAGGTCTTGCCTGCAAGTGTAATGACGGCCTTCTGACCCTCTCGAATCTTACCAATGTCATATTTGGACACCTCTACATTGACCTGCATGGAATCTGTGGATTCCACTGTAAATAACGGTGCTCCCTTAGCCACCACTGCTCCGGCCTTCGCGGATACTTCCTTAATCACGCCACCGAATTCAGCTGTTACACCTCTATATGCCTTCTCCAGATTCTCTTCTGTCGTCTGTACACTCAGCTCATTAATCTGATGACTGGATTCCAGCTCTTCCTTCGCATACTTGTTCATGATCTGACCTTCATAGGTATTTGCCTCAGTCGTTGCCTGCGTCCAGTTACGCGTGATGTCTTCCATCAGATTCTGGTCATAGGTATTATGTGCATTTTCCTCAGGTGTCATCTCAGTCGGAGGAAGACAGGCAAGTGAGCCCTGCAGACCTGCTACATCACCATTTAAGGATGCGATTTCACCTGCAAGATTTCTTGCCTCCTCCGTATTTTTATCCGGCAGTGAATTCAGCCGGCTTGTTTTCTCTGCTATCTGTTTGTTTTTATCTGCGATTTTCTTATTAATGCTGTCTGCCTCACAGCCGATATTCCATGCTTCCTGATACTGTCCCTGTGACAGATTGTTGGAATCCATACGGCTGAGCGCGTATAGTAACTGATAAGCCTGTTCATCAGCAGAAGCCTTTGAATACCGGGAAGCATTCTGGTTGCTCTGCGCTACCTTCGCCTTCACACCGTTCTCGCTTGCCACGGCACGAAGCTCCGCTTCATCTCTCATTCGTTCCAGATCAGCTGTCTCATAAGTCACTACCTGCGTTGCTGCTGCAATCTCATCTCCGACTTCCAGGTCCATCACTGCAATCGGAGCGGAGACCTCTGCGTAGTATACCTTTTCCTTCTCCCCATGTATCTTACCGGTCACACTGACTACCTCTGCAACACTTCCGACTGTAACCGTCTCTGTAGCAAAGGACTGCGGTTTATTGATAAAGCCTGCATAGACTCCTACAATCACACCTGCAAGCAGCACAACTGCGCCAATCCTCACCAGATATTTGTTACCACTCAACAACTTCTTCATTTTCAATAGCCCTCCTCGTATTTCCTGTTCATTCCATATAAAAAGGAAGTGCGGCTTACCACACTTCCTCATTTTATGAAATATACGATGCGCTATCTATTGTCATTTGTCATATAATCTACAAATCCATCGGTGACATTTGTCATATAATACTATTTGATATATAATATTATGTAAAAAGTTGCATCGTCAGGCCGTCATCCATGCCTTATAATTGAATGTTCTTAAATAACGAACCCAACGATGTGGTCACCTCTTCTGTCTCAGGGAGTTCAAATCTCTCTTCCTCCACTTCAACAGCAGCCACATCATTTAAAGCCTTCATACTCAGACTAATCTTACCATCCTTCACTGCAATAATCTTGACCTTAACCTTCTCACCCTCCTTAAGCACGGCTCCCGGATGATTGATACGCTTCTCACATATCTGTGAGATATGCACAAGGCCAGACAGACCGCCGCCCAGATTTACAAATGCGCCATATGGCTGCAGGCTTTCTACCGTCCCTTCTGTGACTAGGCCAACCTCTACATTCGATACCTTCGCAGCACGCTCCTTTAATGCCTGTTCCCGCAGGAGTTCCTTCGCTGACAGTACCAGCTTGTCATCCTCCTCATCTACATTGATGACCTGTACCTGAATTTCCCGGTGCAACCATTCATCCAGATTCTCTACATATTCAAGCGCCAGCTTAGATGCCGGTATGAAGCCTCTGATTCCCTCCACATATACCACAACACCGCTCTTCACAACCTCTGCGACCTTGACTGTAATGATTTCCTTAGACTCCATCATCTGCTTCAGCTTGTCCCATGCCAGTACATCATTGGCTTCCTTGCAGGACAGCAGAATATTGCCATGTCCGTCATCTCTTCTGATGACTGTTGCAGACAGTTCATCACCCACATGTACATCCTCTTTCAGAGAAAATGCAGGGTCATTGCTCATATCCTCTGCGCGGATAATTCCTTCTGCATAATATCTCAAATCCAGTGTTACCTCTGTCTCGCTGACCCCTATGACCGTTCCGGTCAATATATCACCTTCACTGATTTTCTGAAATGATGCCTCCAGTTCCGAAGCGTAATCCTCCATCTTCTCTACAACTTCCGGTGCTTTCACTTCTTCTGTTACTTCGTTTTGTACTTCGTCCTTCATGATTTCCTCGTTCATAACTGCCTCCCTGAAATGATAGATTTACAATGACAGTATAAAACAGGGCTGCCCTTTTAGGCAACCCCTAACCACTTTATAATGCAATCTGTTATAACGCAATCTTTTCCTGTCTGCAGATTCTCTGTACCGCGAACTTCCCTGTAGCGAGTGCAACCGGAAGACCTCCCGGAGCCATCATGTACATTCCTGCCATGTAGCAGTTTTTGAGACCCTTGATGATACCCTTGTGACTTAATGGTTTTGCCTTCGGAGTCATCAGAAAGGACATCCATGCGCCGTGGTAAGTACCGGTATAACGCTGAAAGGTCATTGGTGTATAAACATCCAGTAAAGTAAGCTTTCCTGCAAGATATGGGAAGCGCTTCTCGATTCCAGCCTGGCAAAGCACTGCAAGTCGTTCCTTTTCTGCTTTATACTTTTCAGAATCCTGATGCAGCTTCTCCCACCACAGAAAGTCATTGTCGCTCTGGTCTATATACACACTGAATACCGATTTGCCCTCCGGGTGAAAATCTGATTCATAGGCATAATTTATAATAGACAGACCGTCATAGCTTCTGGTTGCCACCTGATAAGGCTCTGTCGGGAAGGAAATGCTCTTAGGAATTTCGGTTGCAGGTGCATCCACAGCGAATACAACGTGTGCAGATGTAGGAAGCTTATACGTATCGGCATCAGCGAACCTGTGATCCAGCTGTGAATCAGAAAAGCGTCCTTGTAACAGCTTATGCAATGTATAGTAAGCATCCCCTGATGCAATTACATAGTCGGCTTCTACCGTCTCACCATTCTCAAGCTTCACTCCGACTGCTGTTTCTTTCCCATTGACTTGACTAGTCAGTATTTCCTCTACACCGGTTTCTGTCACGATCTTACCGCCAAACTTCTCATATGTTGCTGCCATACGCAGTGCCATCGCACGGCTGCCTCCCTTCGGAATATCACCATCCCCGCAGCAGACGGTGGCCATGGACATCACGAAGGCTGTGATGCTGTATCCTTCCGGCATAGAGTATGCGAACAGCTTCTGCAGCGCAGGATGATGATAACGCATACCATATTCTTTACAGCTGATCTTCTGATACTTCTTCATAATCTTTCCGGTAGGCAGACACTGCCTTCCAAGTGTAATCATCTCCTTAAGAGACAGCATATCCATCGGAACCTTAGCCGGCATATCCATGGAGCCTCCGGCCACAATATCATCTACCAGTTCATCGATCAGGGCTGCATCCTCAGGAGAGATATCCTTTAATTCCTCGCGCAGCTTCTTCGTATCCTTCCATAATGTAATCGTGATGCCATCTATTTCATATACTCCGAAATAAGGAATGTGTATCAGTTCCACATCCGGTCCGAGTGCACCCGTCTCTACCCAGGAATCATGCAGATCTGTACCCGGCTTGCTTCCTGTCAGCCAGTGAATGCAGTTGTCAATGTGATAGCCCTGTCTGTCCCAGCCGGTACACTGCCCTCCTACGATACGATGTTTCTCATAAATCACGCTTTCGAAGCCATACTTCTGTGCATAGACTCCTGCGGTCAATCCAGTAACACCACCGCCTACGATAACTATTTTCTTCATATCAATCTTCCTCCTATTTGCATAACATGTTATTTTTTTGTTTGCTGTTTTCTTTCTATTCCCTTAATATATCTACAAACCAGGAAGGCTCCGGTAACGGAAGCGACCTGTCTCTTGCAAATGCCATTGCCACTCCCTGTACTGCACACCAGAAGGTCAGTGACAGGGCAAGTGCGTCTCCCTGCTTAAATTCTCCCATTGACTGTCCTAACTGAATGAGTGGAACACATTCCTCTATTGCAACCGTCTGCTGCATCATTTCCTTCATCCTCTCCGTCTGCGGTTCGAAGAAGATTGCCTGAATCATCAGGATAAACAGATTGGCTGACAGCGGATGCTCTGTTAATGATTCTAAGATTTGTCTGACAGCCTCTTCAAAGAACTTCGCCGGGTCACGCTCTTCAATCTGCATCATACTCTTCGGTCCGCTGATTCCGACCTCAAGAAGTGCCTCATACAGCTTCTCCTTAGACTCAAAATAGTGAAACAACAGTCCTGTACTCATATTTGCCGCTTTTGCAATGTCCGTAACCTTCGTCGCTGCATATCCCTTCTGTACGAAAAGCTCCAGTCCTGCCTTCATAATCTCATTTCTGCGTTGTTCCTTTTGTTCGTCTCTGACTCCCATTTTGCCTCCTCTGATTGGAATGAAATATATTGCTCAATCAAAAAATCCATAAATCATTGAACGACATTTCATTGAATAATCGTTCATTGAATATGGATTCAATATATCACTCTGATATTCTGCTGTCAACATGACATTCGTCACATCATTTCAGCTATTCATTCTGCTTCTATTTGCATACGTCCACCCATGCTGTGTATCCTGAATACTCCTCTAGCTGCGGAATGGTCAGTTCAATTGCGCTGTTGTCACTGCCTGCTGCCGGAAATACTGTTTCAAAACGTTTTAAAGTCACATCCAGATAAACCGGAATGCCTTCATTGATTCCGAAAGGGCAGACACCACCTACCGCATGTCCGGTCATCGGTTCCACATCATCATAAGATAACATCTTTGCCTTTGTGCTGAACTGTTCTTTGAATTTATGATTATCGATCTTTGCATCACCGGCTGCTACAACCAAAATCGCTCCATCACTGCCATAAAATGATAATGTCTTTGCAATTCTCTCCGGTGCACACCCGAGAGCTGCTGCTGCCAGTTCCACTGTTGCACTCGATACATCAAATTCTATGATGTGTTCGTCCATTCCCCACTTTTTTAAATACGCTCTTGCTTTTTCAATTGCCATACTGTCCTGATCTCCTTTGCTTCTCTTTTTCTCATTGATGCATCTCTGGCTTTGCTCTGTCTGCCTTTCTTTCGTCCCGAAACCGCTCAGTCTGTTTTGATCGGAGCACGCTTTCTGTATAACAGTACCGACAAAAGAAATCCCGCCATCAAGCCGCATAAATGAGCTGCATTGTCCACCGTTCTGCTCGTAATCCCTGAATAAATGCAAAATACAATAAAAATGACAATCTTTGATGTCGTCAGATCCTCAAGCCTTCCCTTGTTTCGGATGACAATATACAGCAAGGCACCAATCACACCAAAAATCGCGCCCGATGCCCCGGCTGATACAACCGGCTGCCTGAGCAGCAGATAGTACAGCATAGAACCGGTACTTGCTATGATCCCGCTTGCAAAATAGATCAACAGGTATTTTACCTTACCAACTGCACGTTCCAGATTATCTCCCAGAAAATAAAGTCCAATCATATTCCCCATCAGATGGTCCATTCCAAAGTGCAGGAACATGCATGTCAACAATCTGTAATATTCTCCGTCCTCTAATACATATGGTGCATACATTGCTCCATGTGCCGCCATAAAAGAGGCATCATTTACATTCCCCAGAAATGACAGTACGAAAAACACGATCACGTTGACTGTTACCATGATCGTGTTCATTTTTGTATAATTCTTTTTGAAGAAGTCAAGCAGACCTTCCTTTTTCTCTTCATGATATTCCGCAGAATTCATCGGCATATCCTCTGTCTGTATACGATCCCTGATGATAAACGTATCATCCAGAGCCTTTTCTACCAGACCTCTGAGTCCATAAAAATCCTCTGCCTGTTCAACATTCGGGTGTATCCTATGATTGCTCAGGTCAATGACCCAGCAGTCTGCATCAGATGCACACAGCTCCAGTTCTGTATCGACCACATCAGTCAACACCAATGTGAACATATGAAGATCACGATATCCCTGATCTATAAATGCTGACTTTGTATTCCCTGCAACAATCCGCACTTGTTCATGCGTGATACTATATCCCTTTGACAGGTCTATGACTTCGATTAATTCTGCTCTTTCAAAGTTTCCTGTTAAAAACAGTACATACTCAGGCATCTGAGATTCTAACTTTATATAGCCCTTTTCACCCAACAGCCATTCCAGTCTGTCAATTATCATTTCACCAGCTCCGCGATCCAGATTTGCTTAACAGTATATCATATGAATATCCGTTCTGTAAAACTGCAATTGCATAATCTGAAAATTATATTCTTTTTAATTCTTTTCTATCATCATACTGCTTAGTATACGTTCTCTTGAATGCAGGAACAAATAGTATTTTCACCACGCAGATAGGATGCTGTAATACTTTCCATGGCGGTCTGCATCTGATCCATAACAGTACATTCTGCCTCTACGCCTGATAATAAAGCCATCATCAGCTTTTTTACCAGCAGCTTTGTATACAGATCCTGATCCCCCTGACTCATCACTCCCTCCAGAGTATCCCGGACTGCCGTGATATTCCGGATTCCACTGTTTAATTCCTCCTGTGCCTGTTTCAGTAATGAAAAACTGACTTCAAAACCATCTGATATACCTCCTCTGACTGCATCTGTAAGACGGTTCATACGCACTGCAAGACTGGTCAGTTCATATTTCAGGGACTTTTCCGTGCTTAAAACACCTGCTAATATTCCTGCCAGTGTGCTGTATACCTCTTTACTGATTCCAGATGGTAATTCATCCAATAGAATCACACCGTTTCCAAGATATGCCTTTAGCTCCCGTATGCCCGGATCCTGGTCCTGAAAACTCACAAACCTGCCCGTTACGGGGTCGAATTCATTATCTGTTAATAGCCGTACCATACTGTGAGCTTCTTTCCCATGACCCTTGTTCTGCACAAAGATTTCTCTTCCCGCAATACTGGTCAAAAGAATATTTACGAAATCATTATGAGCAGAAATCGATGTGATTTTTCCCTGAGCCTGTCTGACTTTCTCACTATTAGACAGAATAAAGTTTCTGTTCTGTCCCTGTCCGTCATAGGAAACACATCTGTCTACCTGATTTCCGCACATGACGGTCACATACTGTGCCAGATTACCACCCTTGGAATGTCCGGCAACTGTCAGATTGCTGTATCTGCCACACTGTTGATTGATAAAGTCTGCTGCCTCCTTTTGCATTGCCGTATCCTTCTGATATCCACCAAGTATATTATCCACCCAGGACTGATAACCGCCTCCTGTTCCACGAAATACAACGGTTCCTTCTCCGGCCGTATTCTCAAAGCAGGCACCTCTGATTCCTTCACTATTCACGACCTCTGTGATTCTCAATGCTTTAAAATCATCAGAAGCTGCATTCATCTCATTCAGGATTGTCAGTGTTCCCTCATCATCAATACCGCCGCTCGCCGATATGCGCGACGGATCAATATTTCCATCCGCATCCTGTACAGATGCCAATATATCTTTGATACTTCCTTTTGTGACAGATACATCCATATACATATAGTTGCTCAGCAACAGCAGCTCTTTATCTGTTAATTCACCCATGCGTACTCCACCCCACTTTCATTTCCACCTGACCGAGTCTCAAAAGATTCCCAATCAGCAGCTCTGTCTCTGACAGCACTTTGATTCCATTGACTCTCGTTCCGTTTGCTGACTGCAGATCCTTCACATAAAATCTGCCGCCACGATTCTCTATCTCGCAGTGTCTGCCTGACACAGAAGCATCATAGTCCAGAACAATATGACTGTTTCTGGCATTTCTTCCGATAATCACACTGTCCCTGATTGGAAATGAAAAGCATTTGGCTGGATTATTCTGATCTGTCAGCATCATCTCATAAATCTCATCCTCTCCAAACAGCATGGTTGTCTTACTGCCTTCATCATCCTCGAGTCTCAGTAGCTGTGTATCTGTGTTCTCATACCGCTCCCATGCCATCTCCTGCTGCATTCCCTTGTCTGCTTTGACAGCTCCCGAATACTGTTTCGAAATCTCAGGATTCATACTGCTATACACATCACTCTGTTTCTTATGCGCAGAGATTTTCAGAATGATTATATACCCGGCAATCAAAATTGCCAGAACACCAAGCATGACGGCAATCGTCCTCACCAGCCATATCACATCCCCAGTCTCTGACTGCCCGGTGTCTTCTGCAATTGACAACTGTACCGGTGCAGCAGCCGGAGTCATGACTGCAGTTGGTTCAACCGTTTTCTCATCCGCTGCCGGCTTCGGCTGAAATGGCATTCTGAGACAGACATCCATACCCGTCACAACTCCATCCTCCAGAAACATCATCTTGGCATTGCTGTCACTTCCATCCATCCATTCTGTTTCCGGTACCAATGTGATATGCAGTACATCCCTGTCCTCAAGCAAGGATAAAGCAATCTCCTCTGATTGTACTTCATCTGTATTTCGCTCAATGGTATAGGCAGTTGCCCCGGTAATCCGGGACAACACTGCCATATGACTGAGCTGTGATGGATCGCCCATGTTACAGCCCACTGTATAAACAGGACATGGGTTCTCTTTCAGATGCAGATACAATTCCTCATGTGTATGCTCCAGAGAAGCCGCTTCCTGTCCGTCTGTCAAAATAATGATACGACGGTACACTGCTGGAGCTTCCTGACCGTTCCACCTGTCCAATGCTTCCATAATGGTATCTGTCAGATATGTATCCCTGTCACGGTATTCAATTGCAAGAACAGCATCCTCAAGCGTTTTATACAAATTCGTATACTCCGTCTGGTATTCTGTTGTCTCCCCAAAGGTTGCTACACAAAATTTCTCATTTTCTGATGCATGCTCGAACAGCTTCAATACGGTTGTTTCTATCTGTTCCCTGTACCTGCGTCCTGTAGACAACGAATTGTCAATCAGCACCAGAGTTTCTCTCTCCTCACCTGTTTCCGTCAGAGAGTGCCAGCCAATTTCCGTGCAGATCTGACTTCCGAACCGGCAGGTAATCTCCTCTGGTGCTTTTACTCCCTTTACAAACAGATGAATGGCCTGTTCATCCGTCCGGTTCTGCATCAGCCTGGGCAGTTCTCTCTCAGCTGCGGTAACACTCTCCATGATCATGAGACAACAGGTCAATACCATCATTACCACTGCAGCATATCTGATCCTTCTCAATTCTCTCAGCCTCCGTTCATTGCTGTCTATATGTATCTGATGAATCAGACAATCACCTCTGTTAACAGTCTGCTGCTTTCCTCTGTATTTGCAGTTTCTGCACTCTGATATTCCCGTGCCATCTCATTCAGATCTGTAACGTGCTCCTGAATCATCCGGTTGATTTTCTCAATATCATCCTGCAGGCCATTAAATTTATTACCATATCCCGTTGCTGCATCTCCCTGCCAGATTGATTTCAGACCATTCATGATGGTTGTAATTTCCTGTGTCAATGAGCTGATTGTCTTACCGGTTGATGAAAACTCAGTAGAAGCCTGAATCAGCTTTTCAGGTGTTACCTTTAAAATGCCTTCCATAATAAAACCCTCCTGTTTTAGTAAACACGTGTTGTTGCCGTGTCTGTATTTTTCATTTCCGTCTGTTCATACTTTTGTGCAATGACAAGCAATGCTGCGATATACTGCTCAATTGCACTGTGAAAATTGTCCATCTGTCCCTTATCCTTGACAAATGCACTGTGGAAAGCCGTATTGGCCTGTCCTTCCCACATACCCTTGAGAGACTGCTCTACTGTTTCCAGATTTGTGACCTGTGTCTGGAATTTTGTATTGAGTCCACGCAGTACCTCCGCCTGTTTTCTCAGCTCTGACGCTGTTACCTGAATCATAGCCATACTATTTCTCCTTTCTCATGATTAAGAATGACTGTTCGTTGTGGCCAGCTGCAATGCCTGCATCTCTGCTCTGTACATCACCTCTGTAGCTGTCCTGATGCTCAATGCAACTGCCTTCATGGCTTTTGCCGTTCCTGCAATTTCCACGGACAAATCTGTACATTTCTTTCTGTACAGCTCCGCATTTTCTCCCTGCCACCCCTGTCGCGTGTACTGATATACATTTTCCAGATTCACACCTGTGATACGATACAGCCTGCCGGAAGCCTCCAGCAGTATCTCTGCACGCTTGAGAGCAGCCTGAAAATCAATTTCAATTTGTTCCGTCACCCGCATATTCCGCGGGTTTTAACAGTATCTATCAACCCTCTCACCTCCCTTTCTGATTCCTGATAAGTACATTCTGCACTTTCCAGAAGCTTTCCGGCATCCCAGATCAGAGACACCAGCAGATACATTTCTGTCAGATCAGCTTCCATTGCAGTCATAAATGCACTGTTTGAACTTCCATCCCATTCCAGATCCAGTCTTTTGATATGATCCTTCAATGCGATGATTTCACGCACCAGAGCCTGATGGATTTCTTCGATTCGCTCTGCGTTTTTCTGCATCAGCCTGAGTTTTGTCTCAATCACTCCTCCTGCAGTCCTCATCTTCTTTCCTCCTGTGATCTGCCTGTCCGCCTTTTGCACCGTCAAATCAGCAGCAGACGGTTTCCGCTTCGAATATTCAGTCTGTTCAATGTCCAGTCCATGTTCAGGATCTTTTTCTCGGAAACAGAACATAATACAAACTCATGATCAGTCTCATCCATCGGGCAGTCTTCCTTTTCTGCCAGTATCCTGCAGATCTGCCGGACGATTTCTCTGACCGGTACATCCTCCCGCAATTTAAAGTCATAATCACGGAAAAATACCGGTACACTGATATCTACCAAAACCAATTTGACACCTCCTTTCATGGCACCGCCGGAATCACGATTTCTCCTGTCTCTCCACAAACTCCCTCATCCATAATCGGCAACATTCCATGCCCCTGTATGAGACCTTTCCCCTGTTCACTGTATGGAACATATGAAAAATCAAGAATACGGTCATCTCCCGTACTGCCTCCCATATGGATGCCTGTACGATATTTTACAAATGCCTCAAAAATTCTCCTGCCTGCAGTATCTGCATAATTCTCCTGTCTGAATGCTGTAGCAAAATATATATTATGTAAACTTCCCTTTGTCAAAAGATTATAAATAAAGGCTTCCGTTCCGGTCATTAATTGATTTACATAATGTTGATTCGTCCATTCCGCAAGATTTCCTATGATGATAAGCCATCTTTG
>JAUNSO010000049.1:0-8120 GCA_030539165.1 bacterium | reverse complement strand
CGGCAATGTGAAATGCACTCCTTTCCCTCATCTCTTGCAGCTTTCCCTCCGTAGAATCAATGATATAAACTGCAGTTCCTCTCAAGGCTTCCTCTGTGATCAGCAGCTTCAGCAGATTGGTCTTTCCTGTATTTCTGCTGCCAGTAACCGTCAGACAAAACCATTTTTCAAAATGCAGTGCACACACATCTGCGGTTTTTATAAAATACCCGACCGGCAGCAAATCCTCATACAGCTTTTCCTGATTCAGAATCGTCCGACTCAGCATCTCTTCACTGGTCAATGGATCCGGTATCCTTGGTATTTTCTGCGCTGTCATCCTGCTGCCCCATTGTTCCATAAGTCTGCAGCATACCTGTTCAATCTGCTCCATCCGCGCATAATCCTCAGGCTCTGGCAAGGCAAGCGCTGTCTGGAATTCCAGTACCTCTCCGTCTGCCCATGCCAGTCCTCTCCCATACACACCATTTTCAGGACAGGTTTCCACTCTTGGCAGTCTCAATATCCCCGCATACTGATATTTGTCAGTCATTCTCAGACACATGGTTGTCCTGAAGTTCTCTGCCATCCTGACAGTCATATCTCCGGCACCAAAGCCTCCTGACGTAACGACCAGATAAATGCCATAGCTTTCTCCGGTTCTGGAAAATTCCATCAGATCATTTTCAAATGCTCCATCCGTTTTTTCTTTTAAAACCGCATAATTATCAATTACAAGCAGTATTGCCGGCAGTGTACTGACTGACCTGTTGTACTGTCTGAAATTGCCACCCTGGAGCTGCTGCTTTCTTTCCTGTAGAAAACGGTGCAGCATATAAATTGTTTTTCTGATGTCATCCGTATCATTTTCATCCATAAAGCCCCCTGTATGAGGAGCATGCTGAAACGGAGCCAAAAAATGACTGCTACAGTCAATAACATAAAGATGCAGCTGCTCCGGCGTATATTCCGTCACCAATGCATATAGTAATGTTTGCAGGAATGTACTTTTACCGCTCATGACCATACCACAGATCACATGGTGCCCTCCCTCTGTCAATCCGACATACAACGTATCCTGACGCTGCTGCCTTGGATCATCATAAAGCCCGATCGGTACTGCGATTTCACCCTGGTCTTTCTCTGCTGCAGGCAATTCCTTCAGACTCAGCATCTGAGGCAGCATCGGCAGCCATAACTGTGAAACGTTTTTGCAGTGCAGTCTTTTTGCTGTTTTCTGAATGCTTTCGATCATCGCCTCCAGCTGTGTCTGTACGATTCCTTCGTTCAATACTCCTTGTGTATCCTGTTCCCCCTGTCCATGTCCACAGTATTCTTCCCTGCCTGATATCGTAAGCAATGCTGCTGCGTCTCTGTACCGGTTCTGATTTTTTTCGTATGGTGCACTGCTCCATGCACTCTGCAGCAGCTCATACAGTTCATCATTTCCCACCTGAAAATACGCCCTGCCCGCCTGTGTGATATAAGCCGCATCTGCCTTGTGCAGCATATCCGTACTGTCCTGCCTGTCCTGTACACGCAGACATAACCGGAATCTGGCATTGCTGCGGATATTGTCATCCACTGTGCCGGATGGCTTTTGTGTAGCCAGTATCAGATGAACACCCAGACTTCTGCCGACCTGGGCCACGCTAATCAATTCCTTCATAAAATCCGGCTCTTCCTTTTTTAATTCCGCAAACTCATCGATGATGATCATAATATGAGGTAGGGGCGTCTCAGTCTCACCTGCACGATACCGCCGGATATACTCATGAATGTTATTGACCCCGTTCTGATTAAATATGGTCTGCCTTCGTTTATTCTCACTTTTGATCGAAACCATGGCCCGTTGTATCATTTGACCAGACAGGTTTGATATATGTCCGATCAGATGCGGCAGTTCCAAAAACAAATTGGCCATCCCACCGCCCTTATAATCAATCAGGAAAAAGCCAACCTCCTCCGGACGATATCTGACTGCCATGGAAATGATATAGGTCTGCAAAACCTCACTCTTCCCACTTCCTGTCATGCCTGCAATTAATCCATGCGGACCGTGGGCCTTCTCGTGTACATCCAGACAGCAGATACTGCCGCTTGCCTTCATACCGATCGGCGCCTTCAAGTACAGATCCGGCCTGCTCTCCAGCCAGTTTCTGTCTATATCCAGTTCCTCTGCCTCCCGTATTCCAAACAATGCAAACAGTGTCAATGTTTCCGGCAGCTTTGAACTGATCTTTGGCTCTGCTGTTTCAATGCCTGCAAGCCTTCTGCACAGTGCCGCTGCATCCTTTTGAAGCACAGTATCCAGAGTGATCTTCCTGCGTCTTGCTTCACCCTCCTCTATGTCATATATCCCGGTAAAATACTCACTTTTTTGAATCATGAATGTACAATTGTTCGGCAGCTCCTCATATTGATTCACAAAAAGAACGGTCGTAATACCACATTGTTCCGGCTGCATAAAGAGATAATGAATCGGCAGTTCATCCTCCATGCGTTTATAATTCTCTATCAGCACAATATAATGCGGCAGCATTCTTTCACCCTGTATGATCTCTGCCGCATTCTCCGTCCGCAGTCTAAAGATATGACTCAGTTCATATAACAGTTCCTCAGGATGTTCCTCCCCGAAGTCTATAAAACGAACCTTCTTGTCCTCTGACCATACATGAGGCAGCCATCTCAAAAATGACCGGTCTTCGTTTCGACCATTCTTCTTTCCATCCAGAAAAAAAACAAGCTTAACATCCGGATAGGCATGACAGACTGCGAGCTGTGTCACCAATGTATAAAGAATCTCACTGCCTCCGTCTTCTTCGATCACACCGACCAGCCGGTTGCGGTCAAAATCCACACAAACCGGTACATTGTGGAGCAGCCTGTACTTTCTGATCAGAGCTCTCGGTCTTTCCCGCAGTTCATCCTCATACAGCTCCAGCTGTTCCTTTGGCATCTGTATTTCAGCCTGAAATGGTAGGTTTCCAAGCCCCATTCTGTGTACCAGGAAATCGATATGCGTCGCATTCCTGTTCCACAAAACATGTGTATGTACATCATATCTGCAGGCTTCCCTTGCTGATGGATAGGTACTGCGTAATGCATTTGCATTGCCCTCATACTGATCTGCAATCTTTTTTTCCTGGCGTTCCAGATATCTCCGGTATGCAGATTGCCTTCTCTGTTCAGCCTCCTCATACCGCCTGCTGTTGCTGCGCACATTCAGACATGCCCATATACTTCCCAGCAACGCGGAGGCCATAGCAGTGATCAGGCCAGTATACATATAGGTTCCGGTCTGTCTGCTCTGTCCACCCTTCCCTGCAAAGTAAGCCGTCACCCCAAAACCCAGCAGCATCGGCAGCGCCATGGTCAGGGCTGGGCCAATTGCCAGCAGCATCGGCTGTTTGTGCGGCATCTGTATAGCCGGAGGCGCATCCAGTTCAATCGCATCTCTGCGTATTGGTAATATGACTCTGGGTGCTCTGTGAAACAGTCGCCCGGCTGCTGCATCCTCCACGGGAGCATCCGCAGCGCCCTGTATCTCCTCTGTCATCCGTGCAGACATTGTCTGCTCCGTTTCCAGTCTCACCTCCGGCATCTGACCATAACTGATCACTGCAAGAAATACATCCAGCCAGACCAGTCTCAGTCCGAAAACATCTATGACATCCCCAAAATTCAGAGGATATGAATCCTTGACCCTTGCCAGATTGACATATACTCCATTACTGCTCTGATCACGCAATATCCATGTTTGGTTTACATAATTTATGGATAAATGGACACCGGATACGAGTCCCGCTATGTCATACCGAATAGTATTACTGTTCTGTTTTCCAAGGGAAATTGATGTTTGACCTGCTAATGAATAGTTCCTGAATTCTCTGCGGATAGAATAATCCGTAAAAGACAGCATACACAGATATTCTCCGTGAACTGTTTTGATTTGATATACTGTTTGATCCTGTAACGGGTGATAAAGAGTAACCGGCAGACCATTGTCATAGATCTGATAGATACGATCCGGCGGTTCTGTCATATACCAGCCTCCGTCCGCTTCCAGAATCGAAAGTTCCAAAGTGTCCCTGATATCATAATCCTGCGCCTGTATCCTGATGGCATGCAGAGCCGTGGCTCCTGAGGATACACGAAAGATCCGCTTGACCTCTTTGGAACAGATAATAATAACCAGTTCCATCGTTTATGTCCTCTGCGTTTCTGTTTTTCCTGCGTCGGTTTTTTTATTATAAAAGGGAATTGTCTAAATGACAATCCCCTGTTTTCTGAAATAGTATACGAAAAATCCAGCCTGACTTTGTAAAGAATTTCTGGTGTGACCGACCTTATGACTTGTCCGTACTTTTTCTATTCAAACTAACCAAAAACGTAGTTCCTTTTTCAGCAGAACTTTCCACACTGATCTTTCCGTGATGGCTGTCTACGATACTCTTGGCAATGGCAAGACCCAGTCCATAGCCGCCCTCTGTTCTGGCACGGGATTCATCTGCACGATAGAACCGTTCAAATACATGTCCCAGCTTGTCCTTATCGATCACTGATCCTGTATTATTCACCGAGAGAACTGCCTTATCCTGTTTTTTCTCCAATATAACCGTCACACTGCCGCCACGTTCTGTATACTTGCATGCATTGTCCAGCAAAATAGCCAGCAGCTGTTTCATCTGTCTCTCATCTGCATGAATCATAATGTCAGGTGCAATCTGATTGCCCATAGTCACCTCCTGCTCAAAGGCAACTGATTCAAAAGGAAGCAGACAACTCCATACCAATTCACTGAAATCAATATCCATCAGGCTAAGCGGTGTCTTCGCGACATCCGACTTTGCCAGAAACAGCATGTCCTCTACGAGCTTCTTCATACGTACTGCTTCGTCCTTGATATACTCAATCCACTTTTCCTGTGCCTCAATCGTATCCTTTTTATGACTCATCAAAATCCCTGTATTGGCAAGGATTACGGTCAGTGGTGTTTTCAGTTCATGTGAGGCATCCGCCACAAACTGCCTCTGTTGATCCCAGGCCTCCTTCACCGGCTTGATCGTAACATTTGCCAAAAAGATACTGATCACAAAAAATGCTGCCAGTCCTGCAAGTCCAACCAGACAAAGTGTGAGTACCAGATGTTGAAAGGAACTGAGTGACCTGGATACATCAACAAAAGCAATGTGCCTGTCCTTTCCGTCCTTTTCCATCAGATAACGCAGATTATCATTCCTCAGATATCCCTCCCTGTTATCCGAGGCAAGCACCTCTGCAACAACCTTCTCCAAAAACTCATCCGTTGCCTCTGCATTATTTCCACGCATACCCAGTATCTTTCCATCTGCATCAATATCTACGGAAAAGGATACTGACATGGCAAACGGCTGGGACGGATTGTCCTTACGAGGTGCCGTACTCACATCAAAATGTTCTGTCGGACGCTGTGATGGTGGCTGATCACGCATATTCATCGTCATATGAAGGATATTACTCCATTCCCGCTGTATGCTCTGATAATTAAAAAACAGGATACTGCCGAAGGTCACTGCCAGCACTACAAAAACAAGGCTCATATTGATCCATATAAATTTTCGTTTTAATTTCTTAATCATAGCCTGCCTCCACGATTCTCTCTATGCATCTGTCACTCTCAATCAAACCGTTTTCGTCTGTATGCTTTATTCATCTCTGACCTCCAGCTTGTAGCCGACCTTGCGCAGTGTCCCGATATTCACATGAGATCCAAGGAAAAAGAATTTCTTCCTTAAAAACGAAATATATGCCTCCACATTATTATCCTCGGCCTCTGACTCTGCTCCCCAGATCTTATTAATCAGGCTTTCCTTGGAAAGAACCATATTGGGATTTGCCATCAGCAGCTTTAATACCTCAAACTCCTTGAACCCCAAATGAATAGACTTGCTTCCTGCTGACAACATATAATTAGAAAGATCCAATGTCAGATCCGCATATTTCATCTCCTCCAGAACAACCTCTCCCTGTCTTCTGGACAGTGCCCGTATCCTCGCGAGCAGCTCCTCCGGTTCAAACGGCTTTGTCATATAATCATCCGCCCCGGAATCCAGACCTCTGATTTTATCCGTTGTCTCATCTCTTGCTGTTAATAATATGACAGGTGTTGCCTTTTTTGCAGCACGCAGCTCCCTGACGATATCAAATCCATTTTTATGAGGAAGCATCACATCCAGAATCACCACATCATATTCATTGCTGAGTGCATAGTCCAGACCTTCTTCCCCGTCGTATACCACATCGGCCATATATTTTTGCTCCGTCATGATCTGTCCAAGAGCCTCAGCCAGACGGATTTCATCCTCAACGATCAGAATGTGCATATGCATCGTCCTTTCTTCTAAATTCTATTTATTCTATTTTGATTATACCATATTGATATAAACTGAGCATAGCAAACCATTCTGAAAATAATCTGAAATGTCATTTTCAGACTATTTTCAGAATGCACGTCTATGATAAGTGCAAATGAAGCAGCTGAAATCTCATCAGGCAACCGGCAGTGATGAACTGCAAAGAATGAAAAGGAGGATGCAGCATGGCAACCGCACAGACCGTATTTAAACGATATGAAAAGAAATACCTGCTAAATCAGACACAATACGAAAGAATGCTCACATTTTTGAATGATTATATGAAACAGGATGAATATGGACTACATACCATCCGCAATATCTATTATGATACAGATGAGTATGATTTGATCAGAACCTCTCTCGGCAAACCGCTCTATAAAGAAAAGTTTCGTGTCAGAAGCTACAGTCAGGTCAGCGAAATGGATACTGTTTTTCTGGAACTGAAGAAAAAATATGACGGTGTCGTATACAAGAGACGTGAAGCCCTGACACTGGCGGAGGCAGATGCCTACCTGAAATACGGCTATCAGCCTCTCAAAAACGGGCAGATTATGCATGAGATTGACTGGTTTCTGAATATTAATGACATCATGCCAAAGGTCTTTATCGCATATGACAGAATTGCTTTATTTTCGGAGGAGGACCCAAACCTGCGAGTGACCTTTGACCATAATATCCGTTTCCGCGATTACGACTTGAGTCTTTCCAGCCCGGCCTACGGAAAGAAGCTCCTGGAACACGACAGATATCTGATGGAACTGAAGATCGGAAATGCAATGCCTCTGTGGCTCTCTCAGTATCTTGCCAGAGAGAATATCTTTCAGACATCTTATTCCAAGTACGGCACCTGCTACACAAACTACCTGTTCTATAAGAAGCTTGCCGTGATAAATCGCCCTGACTATGATTATTCACTGCAAAAAGGAGGAATTTACTGTGCTTAATTCTATTTTAGAGCTTTCAGATACAACCAG
Organism: bacterium; assembly: GCA_030539165.1. Lineage (GTDB taxonomy): Bacteria > Bacillota > Clostridia > Lachnospirales > Lachnospiraceae > JAAYYM01. Next base: position 769 of record JAUNSO010000049.1, on the reverse strand, counting down.
TACGTTAACTACACAGACAGTCATTATTTGTACCATCGCGTCTCTCTTCCTAGGTGTGTTGGCTGCCTGTATCTATATGTATCATAATACTTATACAAAGAGTTTTGTCATGACTCTGGCATTACTCCCCGCGATGGTACAAATCGTTATTATGCTTGTAAATGGTAATCTCGGTACAGGCATTGCCGTCCTTGGTGCATTTTCTCTCGTACGCTTTCGTTCTGTACCCGGCTCGGCAAGAGAAATCGGTGCGATTTTCTTTGCAATGGCAATCGGTCTTTCTACCGGTATGGGCTATATCGGATATGCAGTCCTGTTTCTGATTGTCATCGGTCTTGCAACCATACTCATATCCATTAGCAAATTTGGAGAAATCACCTCAGAGGAAAAGGATTTAAAGATCACAATCCCTGAAAATCTGGACTACACCGGGATATTTGATGACCTCTTTGCTGCATATACCAAATCAAATAAACTGCTGCAGGTCAAAACCTCAAACATGGGCAGTCTGTATGAACTGCATTACCGTGTAGCACTGATTGATCCGGCTCAGGAAAAGAAATTCATTGATGCACTCAGATGCCGTAACGGCAACCTGAATATCTGCTGCGGACGCATTCCCGTCCGGACGGATGAACTGTAATCAATATACAGATCAAGCTGTCTGCCCATGAAGCAGATGCAGAAATCAAAAACGAGGAATCAAAAATCAAAATTGTATGTAAATGTAGAATGAAATGGAGGAATCCACATGAATCGAAGAAAGCTG
>JAUNSO010000095.1 GCA_030539165.1 bacterium | reverse complement strand
CAGAACAGCACCTGCTTAACGCAGATGCTGTCTTTCGTGATGTTATGAACGAGAACCCAGACAACGATTATTCTATGAGTACTGCTCGTTTTTTATATAGCTTGTATATGAGATGTGGAAAAACATATCAGCTGAAAAATATAAATCCCTTTCTATTTCTTAATCATCTGATATAAACAGTTAACGTTCCTTTTGATTTTTCCTCAACCTCAATTTTTCCTGTCACTTTTTCTATTTCATAAATACGATAAAAATCTTCACTGTTATCCGAATATATCTCACTAGTATGTTTGGAAACACCTTCTAGAAGAAATACTCTGGGACCATCCGCTTTTTGGGGGATCTCTTTAAACTCATCACAATCGAAAATATTTTCAACACCATTCATATGAAATATCACTCTTTGCATAATTATTACCTCCTTAATCGATATTAATCTCTAGTCTTTCAAATTTCATTTTTACAGTATTCTTTACCCCATTCTTATCAATCTGGTAACCAACAAGGGCATCTCCCTTTTCCGTATTTCCAATACAAATATCGGAAATATCAGTTGCAACAACCCTTCCATCAATTTCCGTAACAGAATCTGCAGTCAACACGACCTTTCTTCCTCCTCCTGGATAGATTTTTAATAATGTTCCCGTCTTTTTTTCGCCCATGTTCTTCACCATGACCTTTCTTAAATTTGATTATTTTTCTCCCACTGTGGCTTTCTCTCAAACCCCACGTGGTAAGTTACCTTTTCCATCGTCAGTTCATGTTCACCTATCATATATATGCCTATAGTTATGTCCTTTCCGATGATGACCCCTCTCGGATAGTCATTGATGCAACGGTTTAAGACTTCAAGCTGTTGCTCTCTTGACTGATCCGAGATTGGGTTATTTGGATTGATACTTCCTACAGGAACTAATTTGACATAATGAATGTCTGACATGGTTTCTTTATGTTTTTGTTCCATCTAGTTACTCCAATTTGTCATAATTATGGTTTTCCATTTGCGCCACCATTGACCGGCTTAGGCTGTGTTGTCGCTGGTGTTGGTGCTGGTTTCTGTTCATCATTTGCAGCAATTGCTGGAGTTGCTCCGCTGACAGCGTTATTGTAATCTACTTTCTTTGCTAACAGGTCTGCTTCTGCACCGTCATAATTGTTCTGTGCCTCTACGACACTGCTCTGAACAGATAATAATGCACTGTACTGACTTTCGGATGTGCCATACTTATCAGTTGTACCATCCTTACTCTTAAATGCAAGCAGTCCAAAGAGATCTGATACTGTATTATTATTTGGTTTGCTGTCTGCCAGCACTTTCACAAGTTCCGCTGTCTGATTACGGAAGTTCGTCCATGCCGAATTCACTTTATCCATTGCTGCACTTGCCTCATCTGCTTTCGTACCATCTGGATCATCTTTCAATGTATTCAGGAATCTTGTATGATCTGCCTGATATGCATTTTGCTGTGCTACTGCCAGATTTTTCATTCTCTGGATTGTACTATCCAGACTGTTTTTGGATGCATCCAATCGATTCTCTAGTCCCTGTATCTCTGCACGAAGTTGTTTCAGTTTCTCTGCTTTTGCTTTGGCATTGTCCGGAAGTGCCTGACCATTACCATCCTTGATATCTGAACTAACCAGCATTGGTGAGATACAGACTGCCATCATATCAAGCACACGTGATAGACCTTCGGGTGTTCCGTGATTGGTTGCTCTGACATCCACATGATATTTTGCTGAATTATCTGAACTACGAGTATTGGATTCATGAGAACTTACACTACCTGAGATGTTGACTTTGACCGGTCCAAATTTTGCTGAGCCTGAAATTGAAGCGCTCAGATCTTTGGCTGATTCTGATTTCTCGCTCTGCTTCACTTCCATATCAAACAAAATATTGACTTCATCAATCTGAAGATTAGGAATTGGAACGATTGCAAGCATTGGAACCGCCACTTTCATTTCCTCCAGGTTACTTGTGCCATCTTCATTGGCTGTCCGACGCTGGTATCCAAAATCCGCTGTACGAATCTTTCCATTGGCATCAAATCCAACATCATTGATAAATTCTGCCGTTGATCTTGCCAATGAGATACTTGCGTCAGCTGCTGCGGTAAGTGGGCCACTGATTAAATTTTGAATATTTAACCCAGCAAATTGTTCTGCTACCGACATAAACTACCTCCTTTTTCTGAATGACTGTTTTCTTGTGTATCTATACACTCCAATCTATCCAGCCATAGTATATTTCCTGACCAGCCAGAATGGTTTGCATCATCCATAATGAGTCTGAAACACAACTCTATATATAACTGCTCCGTATAACTTTCTATTTGTGAAAAAAAATCATCCATTTTTAGGCCTTCTATTCAAGTCCGCTCTGAATCTCCAAATCTACGATTCTTTCCTGACATTTCATAATCTTATTCATAATATCAGACTGAATCTTTAGATACTTATTCTTATCAATCTGATATGTATCCTCTGGATATGCGTCGTTGCTGATCTGGAACATCTTTTCCTGTTCAGCAAGAGTATCTGTAACTTTCTGATATAGTAATTTTAACTTCTTGATATTTACCTTCAAATCTGAAACTTCCTGCCAAGCAGTCTTCTGTGCGTCATCACTTAAATTGCCATCCACATTCACAGGTGTTGTGTCAAGCTGCTTTGCCATCTGGCTGGAACTAAGCAAATCAGTTAACCTTAAAATGCCTTCTGTTGCCGGAATCGACTTTACCTTCATCTTGTATGAAACTCGTGGAAGAAAGTTACTATCACGTTGTTCAGGAGAACAAATACGTCCGTTAATTTTGATTTTTCCGTCTTTATCTGTACTGGAACGAATCTCACTTGCAAATTCAATTTCTGCTCGCTCTACATTCAGATTGGTGACTGGAACTATGGAAAGGATTGGTACTTGTAACTGCAAATTATCTACACTGTAGCCATCTTCTCCATCTGGTCTAACCTGCTCGTATGCGATGTTCATGTTGTCAAGATGTACGATTTCTTCCTGTCCATCCTGCTTTACCGCTCCCATGCTCTTAATTGCATCAATTACATGGGAGCGCAACCTCTGATTTGATTCTGCTAATGCATGAAGTGGAGCATATACTAATTCATCCAAAAGGATGAAATCACTATCCATAATGCCAGCTTCATTCTTCTTATTCTCTCCTCTATCATTTGATTGTGACCTTGGTGCTCTAGGCTCTTTGGATCCGCTTGTCGTTCTTCCTGGCACGTTCATCACCTCCCTTGTCTTTGATAAGTGGATGTTACCACCTGCTTAATCCTTAACTCTATAAATCCAGCTCAGCGACCAACCACAAAGGCTGAACAGCACCCCAAACATATTTAACCACCATGGCAAAGAATTTTTACAAGGCTCACGACATCAGCTTTTCTTTTACACTGACATATTTTTTGGATGGAATCGGAAGTGTATTTCCATTTTCCATCACAACTTCACATCTGCGAATACATTTCACATAATCTTTATTCACCAGATATCCTCTCTGGATTCTTACGAAATGATCCGACAGTGCTTCTTCCAATCGCCGTAAGGAATCATTGGCAATGACTGTGTAATCGGTACAGTTCCAAGTCACATGGTTATGATTTACTTCTATATACAGTACTTCATCTTCTGCAACAGAATAATAATCTTCGTTGACCGCTCTTACTTTATGGATAACAAATCCCTGCTTGATTGTGCTTAATTGCAGATATAGTATTTCATCCCCTTGATATGTGACCAATATTTCATAGGCGATGCGTTTTACTCTGCCATTACCACTACATATCACATCATAATCTCCTGCGACCTGCATGATATCCTCTGTAATAGCATGAGCTGTGATCTGATGAAAATGGATTTTTTTCATTGTGGTATGTATGATTTCCCCAGTCACTTCCATACACATCCAATCTATCGTTTCGAAGTTTCCCCAACGATTTCTCACTTTCCAATGCATTTTCACGTTACTGCTTTTTATAATTTCTTGTTTTTTACCCTGATGTAAACCCACCACCAGCTTCTTTATTCTCTTTGCGTATTCTTCCTTTATGCTCATTCACCCACCAGTACATGACGTTCCTTACATATGATTAGCAAGACTATACTAGGAATTATTTCCACATGGAGTGATTTCAGATAAAAAGCCAATCACAAGGGCTAATTAACTAATTACAAGAAAAAAGCAGATACACTGTATTTCTAACAAATGCATCTGCTTTCTTTGCTCTAATCGGCTTATTCAGTTCGGTTGATTGCCTGCTGTACCTGTACACAGGATGTGGCTGGAATCAAGAAAATTCCCATAACCAGAACGTTATGGGAATCTCCATATTTAATCTCTTTTTGAGACTCAGATTGCAACTACTCTTCTGCCGAAATACAGAACTGAACAGCAGTTGGCTTCAGGATTTCTTTTGCAATATCTGATGCCAATCCATTATAATTTCCAAAATAATCCGACAAATCATCGTTCCAGAACTGGATTACTTCTTTTTTGAACACACAGTAGCTGATTACATACATACCCAGTGTTCTTGTAATCGTCCTTTCAAAGACTGGATTTCCCGTAAAAGCTGCATGAATATCCTCTATAGTAGCTTCTCTATCCGGCTTTACGTCCGGCTTAATATCGTCTTCACCAGGTCCGAGAATAGTTACATCAATTGTAATGTTACCCCTCTCAACCTTCTGTGGAAGAATCGCTTTAATTGCATCTGCCTTTTCCTGATTGTACACCAAGATCATGTAGCTGAATTTACCATCACCCAAATCAGCCAAATCTTTAATATGTACTTCCGGATCTCTCCCAAATAACGCCTGCACTTTTCTGTGGTATACATACCACGGAGGGGATAACTTTGTTAATGTTTCATTTCCCATAGCTACATCTCCTTTTCTTTTCAAACAGCTTTCGCTGTCTGTTGCAATAATGACTGTCCATTTACAGCCACCCTTGGTTTTAGCATACCAATCTTTAGTATGCCTTAGTCCATTCAAGCAAGGTTCATGTAAGTAATTACCATTATGAACTACATTTGAGCAACAATCAACATCTTTTTCCTATTTTATGACTTCTTTTTTTAGTCTTTT
>JAUNSO010000094.1 GCA_030539165.1 bacterium | reverse complement strand
TGTGAGGGCGGGAAAAATGAACCGGATCTGAGGTAGATGATTATGAATGAAACAATTCCAAACACAAGCAGTCTGTCGCTGAATGTTAATGTACCGATACAACTGGATGCCGTGTGCGGCACGCAGGGAGATTTTGTTCCGAGATGGTTTCGCTTTGAGGATGATGAGCACGTCATTCAGACGATCAAGATCAGCCGTATTATCAGTCGGAAGGAGATTGGTTATGTCGGTATGAAATCATTGCAGTTTATCTGTGGATCTATGGACTATGGCGAACGGGAGAGGCTGTTCGAGCTGCGTTATAACATTCCGGGACACAAATGGACACTGTACCAGATGCTTTCATAACAGTGGAGAGAATATGCCATGTATGACCGATATATATTTCATGTAGATGTAAATAGTGCCTTCTTGTCTTGGAGTGCATCTTACCGCGTCAATATGCTCGGAGAGAAGCTGGATCTGCGGACTGTGCCGTCAATTGTCGGCGGAGATCAGGCCTCCCGACATGGTATAGTGCTAGCGAAGAGTACTCCGGCGAAGAGGTATGATATTCAGACAGGTGAAGCCATTATGACGGCACAGAAGAAATGTCCGGAGCTTATCGTGATTCCACCGGATTATCATCTGTATGTGGCGGCTTCGAAGGCTTTTATTGAACGGCTGCATAAATACTCAGACTGCGTCACACAATACAGTATTGATGAGGCATGGGCGGAGTTTGATGGTTATGAGAGACTGTATGGCGGTATTGTGTCCTTTGCCAACGACCTGCGGGAGGAGATCAAGCGGGAGCTCGGCTTTACAGTTAACATCGGAATATCGACCAACCGCCTGCTTTCCAAGATGGCAGGTGATTTTAAGAAGCCGGATATGGTGCATACACTTTTCCCGGAGGAAATTCCGGAGAAAATGTGGCCGCTTTCTGTCAGCAAGCTTTTTTTCGTCGGCAGGGCAACGCAGGCGAAGCTGCATAACCTTGGCATTCACACCATTGGTGAGCTGGCGCAGACCGATTTGTCAATCCTGAGAGATCATTTTAAGTCCTATGGAGAGGTGATCTGGAATTATGCAAACGGCAATGATCTCGTTCCGTACGTGTATAAGTCCGCGGCCAATAAGGGATATGGAAACAGTGTCACTGCTTCTGTTGATGTCACGGATATGGATACCGCGCGTAAGCTGCTGCTTTCCCTGTGTGAGACGGTCGGCATACGGATTCGCAAGGACAATGTGAAGATTTCCTGTATAGCCGTCAGCATTACAAGCAATGAATTTGTACATTATACGCATCAGAAGCAGGTTTTTTCTGCAACGGATATTACGGAGGAGCTCTATACCGTATCCTGTCGTGTGCTTACAGAACTGTGGATAGAAGGGGCCGCCAGAGGTGTGGCGATCCGTCAGCTGGGCGTGCACACCAGTAAGGTTTCTGACGGTGATTTCCGTCAGATGAATCTGTTTGATCTTGGGATGAATCCGGAAAATGCAGACGATGGTTCCTGTATATCCGTCATACAAAGAAGTCGTCCTGATGCTCTGAAACTCAGCAGATGGAACCATACGGTCGATGACATTCGCCTGATACACGGAGAAGATGCGATTATGCGTGCACGCTATCTGAAGGATGATGTCTCACATATCTCAGGTGGACTTGACCGTGAGCGCAGAACCGGTATCACTGCCGGACTGAATCTGGATAAAGAATTGCAGCTATGAAAGGAAGAGTCAGATGTGTGGAAGATTCTATGTAGATGATGAAATGGCAGACGAACTGGAGAAGCTGTGCCGCAGCATTGACCGGAAGTTAGCACAGGCCGGAGATATTCATCCCTCAGAACCGGCTCTCGTTCTGCATGCAGACCGGTCTGAGGAACTATGTGCTTCCTCTTATATCTGGGGCTATCAGAACCCTAAGAGCAGCCAGCTTATCTTTAATGCCCGGGCAGAAAGTATCAATGAAAAGCCTATGTTTCGCAGAGACTTTTCGGAGCGACGCTGCATTGTGCCTGCACGCGGTTTTTACGAATGGAATCCAAGCAAAATCAAGTACCGCTTCACAAACCGCTCCGGCGGCATTCTTCTGCTTGCCGGTATCTACACGAACGAAGAACAGCCCCGCTTTTCCATTATTACAACCTCTGCAGACGAGACAGTGAAATCCGTTCACGACCGTATGCCTCTTGTCATTCCTGAACAGGAAATCGGCACATGGGTTCACGATGCAAAAAGTGCCGTGGAAATGCTGCGAACCAACCACTGTCGATTGGAGAAACAGGCAGCCGAGGATGCAGAGTATGTTCAGGAGAAGCTATTGCTATAAATGGAAATGGAATGCTATTTAAGAAGCATAATAAATATATGAGTGCAGGCGTGAAGGAATGAACTCTTTTATTCTGCTATTATTTGAACTCTTCTATTTTAAAACGGTTAATTTTAGTCCGAGAGGTCGCATAATTTTGATTAGAGTGTCAAGCTTAGGAGTGGTGGTATGTGCTTCTATTCTTGCGACTGAAGACTGTGGAATGCCGCAGATTGCAGCAAGATCGCGTTGACTTATGCCTAACTCCGTACGCTTCTTGATAACGGCGCTGATAATAGCTGCTTGTTCTTCAATCTGTTCCAAGTCTTTGCCAGCAATTGAATCAATTGCCTTAATATGATTTTTGTAATCATCCCATGTTTTCATGAACCCTCATTCTCCTTTTGGAATATGTAATCATTACGTTCAGCTTTTGCCTTGTTGATTTCACGACGAGGCGTTTTTCTTGTTTTCTTTCGAAAGCTGTGCAGCAATACAAATGAGTCATCACAAGAGAAGAAATAGAAAATACGATTATTTCCGGGACGAAGTTCCCAAATATCTTCTTCTATATGCTTTGTGATGGTACTTGGAAGTTTGGTACCATTATCTTGTAGTAATTGAATGTACAGTTCTACTTGATTATATTGTATGCGTGCATCTTTATTCGTCAATGATTTATGGCGCAGATTCTCTAAAAAATTCCAAACTTCTGAAATGCCATTTGTATTTTCATAGAATATGATATTATATGCCATAGTATCTCCAATTCTTGTTATCATATCCTGATTAAATGATAGCATGAACGCTATCAAAAATCAATGATAGTAATCTAAAATATAAGGTATATCTTTTTGTACATGAAATACCGGCAGAAACGCCATTGATATTTCCAGAGAGAATCAGAATCTTGTGTGAAAATGTTCTTTCAGAAAAAATAAATCTTATCATAAGTTTAAACATGTCACAATATGACATAGTCTACAAAGTTCTCACGATTGATTTGTGCATTTTATGAAGTATTGAATTTGGCTATTGCCCATGTGCAACTTCATATGTTACTTAATTACATTATATATTAACAATTAAAAACGTGCTTGACAGATTTTTCTTGTGAGGACAACTATAATTTGATATAATTATTTTAATAAAGAGAAGATCATTATGTAATGTCAATATAGTGGTTGCAAGGAACCCAAAATGGATCAAGAGTTAGTAAGGAATCTGCTGGACAGATTTAAGATTGAACAAAGTAAAAGAGACCGTTCCGGCATTTATGGCATTACACAGCGGGAACTGGCTTATAATTCTAATAAGATAGAAGGAAGCACATTAACAAAGGAACAGACAGCTTCCTTATTTGATATGGGAATGCTTCCGAAGAGTGATGATTATTACCGCGCGAAGGACATTGAGGAAATGAATGGACATTTTCTCATGTTTAACAAAATGCTTGATACAATAGAGCAGCCATTGACGCAGGAATTGATTAAGCAATTTCACTATGAACTGAAGTCGGGAGTGTTTGAAGATCGTGCGAATGGATATGCAGTTGGTGATTATAAGAAGCGTCCTAATATCATAGGAATGTACGATACAGTTGAACCCAAAGCTGTACCGAACCAAATGGAAGAGCTGTTGAAATGGTATGAGCAGCAGGAGCCTTCAATAGACATTCTTGCAGAATTTCATGGCAGATATGAATCTATTCACCCATTTCAGGATGGAAACGGCAGAACAGGTAGAATCATTTTGTTCAGAGAGTGTCTTGTTCATGGCATCGTTCCAATCATCATAGAAGATGTGAACCGTATGGAGTATATTGAGAGCTTGTCAGAGTATCAAAGTACAGGGAATGTAGGTTTACTGGTGAAACTGCTGATGAAAGAACAGGAGATATACAGAAAGCAAATGATGCGTTTCATTTCATGAATGGAATTACAAGAGGACGGGAGTTGAAGATGAAAATCTTTGACTCCTTTTTAGCTATAATAGATTTGAATTCTGAAAAGGGATGCGCAGAAGCTTCATTTAATATATAATGAAAAGAACATGAATTTGAAAGGAAAATTGATAAATGAGTATGAGCATTGCAGAAGCAATTAATGTATTGGGCGGTTTTTGCGGTAAGAGAGACCTATCGGAATTATCACAGAATGCGCTGCAGAATCAATATGGATTTTCACAGGCGGATGTCTATGTATTGTTTGGCGGAAGCATCCTTGCAGGTGGAGAGGTTATGGCGGAAGCCATTCGAGAAAAGATTGCTAGAAAATATATCATTGTAGGCGGTGAAGGACATACTACCGAAAGCTTACGACAAAGAATGCATGCGAAATACCCAGATTTTATAACGGAAGGACTCAGTGAAGCACAGATATTCTCAGACTTTTTGCAACGGGAATATGGCTACAAGGTAGATTATCTGGAATGCAAATCAACGAATTGCGGTAATAACATTACCTATCTCCTGGAACTGTTGCAGGAAAAGAATATCTCCTTCAAAAGTATCATTTTGTCGCAGGATGCCACGATGCAGTATCGTATGGCAGTAACATTAAGAAAATATATTCCGGAAGGTACTACAATTATAAATTATGCTACCTATCAGGCGAAGGTCATTTCCAAAGAAAATCAGCTTATGTTTGAGAAAGAAATCTGGGGAATGTGGGACATGAACAGATATATTACGCTGCTCATGGGAGAAGTACCAAGATTAACAGATGATGAAAATGGCTATGGACCGCTGGGCAGGGACTTTATTGTTCATGTTGATATACCGACTGATGTAAAGGAAGCCTTTGCGATATTGCAGAATCAGTACAAAGACGGAGTACGGGTGGCTAT
>JAUNSO010000006.1 GCA_030539165.1 bacterium | reverse complement strand
TTTATTTTTCAAAGTAAATTCCACCCCGATATAGAACTTATTTTAAGAAATATTCATTTTATTTTTCAGGTGACCGCCGTCCGTCTACCCACAAAAAAGACGCAGCCAAAAGCCACGTCCTTCATTTGATTCCTATCATTTCATATCCGTTATGAACATCGCATCCCCAAACGAAAAAAAACGATACCGCTCCTTCACAGCCTCTGCATACGCGTCCATAATATGCTCTTTCCCTGCAAGTGCCGATACAAGCATGAGTAACGTCGATTCCGGCAAATGAAAATTCGTAATCAGCGCATCAATCATCTTGAAGTGATACCCCGGATAGATGAAGATATCTGTATCTCCACTCTGGGCATGCAGGATTCCATGCTCATCCGTTGCCGATTCCAGTGTTCTGCAGCTCGTCGTTCCGACTGAAATCACCCTGTGCCCCTCAGCCTTCGTCCGGTTCACAAGCTCTGCCGTCTCTTCCGTCACCACATAGAACTCCGTATGCATATGATGCTTTGTTACATCATCCACCTTAACCGGTCGAAAGGTTCCAAGTCCTACATGCAGCGTCACATATGCAAGCTTCACACCCATATCCGACAGCTCTTTTAACAGCTCCTTCGTAAAGTGCAGTCCTGCCGTTGGGGCAGCCGCTGAGCCCTCGTACTTCGCATACACTGTCTGATAGCGGTTCTTATCCTCCAGTTTATGCGTGATATATGGCGGCAATGGCATCTCACCCAGCGCATCCAGTACCTCTTCAAATATTCCTTCATAATGAAACTGCACCAGCCGGTTGCCCTCGTCCACGACCTCCAGCACCTCTGCCTTAAGCAGCCCGTCTCCAAAAGACAACTTCGCACCCGGTCTCATTTTCTTTCCCGGCTTCACAAGCGTCTCCCAGATGTCATTCTCCCTGCGCTTTAACAAGAGTACCTCGACACCGGCACCTGTATCTTCCTTAACGCCCAGAAGCCTTGCCGGTATCACCTTCGTATTATTCAGCACCAGACAGTCGCCCGGCTTCAGATACTGCTTGATATCCCGAAATACATGATGTTCATAAGCACCGGTATTCCGATCCAGTACCAAAAGCCTTGAGGCTGCACGATCCTTAAGCGGGTCCTGTGCAATCAACTCCTGTGGAAGATCATAATCGAAATCACTTGTTTTCATACCACTCACCCGTCTGCTACTGTCGCAGTTCAATTCCCAGACTTTCCAGTCCGTTTAATATCTTCTTCATTGCTGCATTGACATCATTGTCTTCCAGTGTCCGTTCCTTATCACGGAATGTAATCGAATAAGCAATGGATTTGAAGCCTGCCTTAATCTGCTCGCCCTCATAGATATCAAACAGCTTGTAGCTCTCTAAGATCTTGCCGCCACGCTGTGCAATCATTGCCTCAATCTGTCCGACTAAGATTGATTTCGGTACAACCATGGAAATGTCTCTGTTGACAGCCGGATATTTTGCAATGCCCGTATACTTTCTGTCAAATGTCGCAAACGGCTCAATCGTCGGCATATCAATCACTGCCACATAAGCCTTCGTCTTCATATCATAATTGTCGCAGACCTCCGGATGCACTTCGCCCAGATAGCCGACCGTTACTTGATCGTAGATGATATTTGCCTGACGTCCCGGGTGCAGGAATGGTTTGCCCGCATTCGGATCATAGGACGGCTTTTTCGCCATACCGATGCTCTCGAAGAATTCCTCAATGACACCCTTCATTGTGAAGAAGTCACCCTCACCATAGAAGCCGAGTGTAAACTGCATTCTCTCATCCGGCAGCTCCTCTAACGGTAATTTCTTCGGCAGATAGACATTGCCCTGCTCATATAACTTCACATTCTTATTTCTTCTGTTGTAATTCGTAGACAGTGATGTCAGCATACCATTTAAGGAAATCGTTCTCATAATGGAGAAGTCCTCTCCAAGCGGATTAGAAATGGTGATTGCCTGACGCAGTACATCATCTGCCGGAATCAATAATTTATCAAACACCTTCGGGCTCTCAAAGGAATAGCTCATTCCCTGTGAAAATCCACAGTATTCAGCGATGTCTCTTGCCTTCTCTTCAAGACGGAGCTTCATCGGCAGCTTGCCTGTCGTAGCCTCCCCCTTCGGAAGTGTAGAGCCTATCTTGTCATAGCCGTAGAATCTTGCTACCTCCTCTGCAATGTCAGCGATTCCTTCCAGGTCCTGACGGAAGGTCGGAATCACAAGGTCTCCTGTTACACTGTCATACTGAAGCTCCAGCTTCTCTAAAATCGTCAGCATTTCCTGCAGAGAAATATCTGTACCAAGCAGATCATTCACCTTGGAAGCATTCATGGTAATTCTTCTCTTCATCGGAAGCGGCTCACAGACATCCACGATTCCGCCGACTACATCACCACAGCCAATCTCCTGAATCAGCTGACATGCACGGTTAATGGCAAGAACTGCATTATTCGGATCAAGTCCCTTCTCGAAGATACCGGAAGCATCTGTACGAAGTCCCAGTCTCTTAGCCGACTTTCTGATATTAGCTCCGTTAAAGGTAGCAGACTCAAATACAACCGTCTTCACATCCTCTGTGATCTTAGAATTCTGTCCGCCCATAATCCCTGCAATACCGATTGACTTCTCGGCATCACAGATCATTAGCATCTCAGAATCCAGCTTTCTCATCTGCTCATCCAGTGTCTGGAATTCCTCTCCGTCCTTCGCGCGCTTTACTATAATCTTATGTCCTGCAATCGTATCCAGGTCAAAAGCATGCATAGGCTGACCATACTCCTGCATCACATAGTTCGTAATATCCACCAGATTGTTGATTGGTCTGATGCCGCTCGAAGCAAGTCTTCTCTGCATCCACTTCGGTGAAGGTGCAATTTTGATATTCGTGCATACTCTTGCGCAGTATCTGGAGCATAAATCGGTATCCTTTACCTCAACCGCAATATAATCCTCTACCTTTTCATTATTTTCCTTGACCTCTACAACCGGAGCATGAAAGGGCTTATCAAATGTCACAGCGGCCTCTCTTGCAATGCCGAGGACACTGTAGCAGTCCACTCTGTTAGAGGTAATCTCATATTCAAATACGGTATCGCGCAGTCCCATGGCTTCTACTGCATCCATGCCGATTTGTGTATCCTCCGGGAAGATATAGATTCCCTCCTCCGGTGCCTCCGGATACATCTCACGGCTTGTTCCGAGCTCCTCTACAGAGCACATCATGCCGTATGAATCGATACCACGCAGCTTACCATTCTTGATTTCTATTCCGTCTTCCGGCAGCGGGCCGCCGTCATGACCGCCTGCGACCTTGCCTCCGTCGATGACGACCGGAACCTTGTCACCAACCTTGACATTATGTGCACCGGTTACGATCTGCAGCTTTTGATTTCCCAGATTCACCTGACATACAATCAGCTTGTCCGCATCTGGGTGCTTCTCAATCGACTCAATCTGTCCGACATAAATCCTCTCAAGGTTCTTATCCAGACATTCAAAGGTCTCTACCTTCGTGCCGGTTAATGTCATCTGGTCTGTATATTCCTGCGGTGTACAGTCAAGCTCCGGTACATACGCCTTAATCCATGATATAGATGTATTCATATTCGTTTCCCCCTCCCTAAAACTGTTTCAGAAATCTGATATCATTCTCGTAAAGGAGACGCATATCATCAATTTCGTATTTTAATAAGCTGATTCTCTCAAGTCCCATACCAAATGCGAAGCCCGAATACTCCTCCGGGTCAATGTTGCTCATACGAAGCACATTCGGATGCACCATACCACAGCCCAGTATCTCAATCCAGCCTGTTCCCTTACAGAAACGACAGCCCTTGCCGCCACACTTGAAGCAGGACACATCCACTTCGGCACTTGGCTCTGTAAAGTTAAAGTGATGCGGTCTAAAACGTACCCTCGTATCCTCTCCGAAGAGCTCCTTGGCAAATTCAGCAAGCGTTCCCTTTAAGTCTGCGAACGTAATGTGTTGATCAACAACAAGTCCCTCAACCTGATGGAAGGACGGAGAATGTGTCGCATCCACTTCATCCGAGCGGAACACTCTTCCGGGTGCAATCATTCTGATTGGCAGCTTTCCCTTCTCCATTTCATGTACCTGCGTTCCTGAGGTCTGTGTACGAAGCAGGAAATCACCGCTGATATAGAAGGTATCCTGTTCATCCTTTGCCGGATGGTCTGCAGGAATATTGAGTGCCTCAAAATTATAATAATCCGTCTCTACTTCAGGGCCTTCTACGACCTCATAGCCCATACCGATGAAGATTCTCTCCACCTCTTCCAGAGCAATCGTATCCGGATGACGGTGTCCGAGTTCATCCTTCTTCGCAGGAAGTGTGACATCAATGGTCTCCATCTTCATCTGCTGCTCGCGCACAGCACGCTCCATTTTGGTTCTGGTCTCTTCCAGTGCCTTCTCAATCTCGGCACGGGCATCGTTTACCATCTGTCCTACCTTCGGTCTGTCCTCTGCTGCTACATCCTTCATACTTTTCAGCACTTCTGTCAGCTGACCCTTCTTCCCGAGAAAGTTTACTCTCACCTCATTTAATTTCTCAAGGGCATCAGAAGCCTGAATCTGTTTGTACGCTTCTTCTTTAATCTGCTGCAATTTGTCTTTCATAACATCATCCTCCTTTATGGGTATTAAAAATCCCTCTACTAAAATTAGCAGAGGGACGAATCTATTCGCGGTACCACCCAGATTCCTAAGACCATGGTCTTAAGCACTCATTCTCATGCGTAACGTGCATCTTACGTCTCTTCCTACAAGCACATAAGCCTTCAGAAGAACTGCTCCGGTGTGAATGTCGAATATCATCTGAACTTAAGGAAGCTTGCAGCCGGTGGCTTCCCCTCTCTGTAAGAAGATTATATTCTGCGGCAGAATGACTGCCTGCACCTTCATAGCATTTAGATCTGTTTCAATTGTATTTATTCTAGGCAATTCTGTACGGATTGTCAAGCAAAATTTACCCTTTTCTGCCTTGATCGTGCTTGAAATGTCTTTTCTGATGCAGCTTTTCCAGTCCCTCATGAAAATAATCATTCAGCTGCGCACCTACAAACATAATGTACATGCACATATAAAGCCACAGCATGATGATCACTACCGTTGTCAGACTCCCATACATGCTGAATGCATTAAAGTTACTGATATACAGTGAAAACGCCCATGAGTAAATGCTCCATACAACAGCCGTAAACAGAGCCCCCGGAATCTGCTGTCTAAACTTCTGTCTTTGATAAGGCAGTGTCGTGTACATCAGTGTAAACATCAGTGTCATGATCGCCAGCGTCAGAATAATGCGAAAATCAATGATGGTCTGAAACGGTACCGGTAACGATATCAGCTTTTCCTCAGCGAACTTTCTTAATGTTTTTCCAAAACCGGACAAGATCAGGGAAGCCACCATGATCACAGCAAGGATCACTGTATAGACACCAGCTCTTGCACGCATGAAAAAGTAATTATGCTTTTCATGGATGCCATATATCGCATTCAGTCCCGTCGTAATGGATAAAAAGCCCTGTGCCGATGACCATACAACCGCTATGATGGAAATGGACAAGGCGGCAAATGTATTCGCGTATAACTGGTCGATGATCATAATGGCATACCCATCCAGTGCATTGGGCAGTATTTCCACTATCGCTGCCAGTACATCTGCCTTGGTCAGCGGGGTATACGGGATGATGGCAAGGATCAGTATCACATAAGGGATCAGTGATAAAAAGACAAAAAAAGCAGCACTGGATGCAAATGCCCGGACATTATCCTCCTGCATCTCCGCGGAAAAACCATAAAACAAATCATATACTCTCTTTATCTTTTCCTTCATGAAATCCTCCAGGCTGTTTCTGATCACAGCATATCTGCTGATAAATCTCCTATTTCAAGCTCCTGATAAAAGCTCCTGATGATATTTTCTGCTGTCATCCCCTTGAGTGCCATGCTGCGGGCACAGTTCTGTGACATGCCGGTACCATGCCCATAGCCGCCGCCATAGAGCATCATACTTTCCAGCCTGTCATCCTGATATTCTATATCCATCGTAAAAAATGCACTCGGAAGCAGCATGCCACAGGCTGTATCTGACCCGTCCTGTCTTCTGATGGAGGCTCCCTCTGTCGACATCACATACCGGACATTATACTCTGTTAATATCTGTATTGTAGCATGGCTTCCCACGATAATCAAACTTTCTATCACACCGCCGTCCCCTCTCATGGCGACCTGGATATCCTGGAGCTCTCCTATTTCCGGAGGTTTGACGGACTGATAAATACCTTTCTCGTTTTGAGTCAGGATTTTATCAGGATTCACCTGATACCGTTCTTTGATTTTTTCATCTATCCTCCCCAGTGCCGCACCCTCGATCTGCATCGTCCATCGATACCATGGTTCCTTGCTTTCATAGTCAGCTGCATCTGCGGATCGGATAAACGCTTCAAAGTCTTCCTCTGTGATGTTGTCTGTTTCACCCTGTACCGCCCAGGCCTCTATTGCTTCCTCAGACAGCTTTCTGGAGGTCAGATAGGACATATCCTCTTTTGAATCCTCTTTCCATGAGCCTCCGTCAGTCGTATATCCGCAGGATGTTGAAAAGTAATATGTATCCTTCACCTTGCCGTCATAGGTTGCAACCTTCCCTCTTGTTGCATCAACAGCCCTGTTGACAGCGTCACTTTCACATGTATTGTTATAGACCTGATAGCTCGTACTGTCATCTACATCTGCACCCAGATCTGTATATTTTGAGTACTGCATCTGCTTGACTGCGTATGTTCTTGCACAGATTGCCTGTGCCTTCAGGGCTTCAAACGGATAATCTGATGGCATTTCACTCGGTACTACAGCATAGAGATATTCCTCAAGCGGCAGATCATTGATGATTACAATGCCGTTTTCTGTACATTGCAGTTCAAACATCCCCCTGTATAACGGCGTCCCCTGACTTCTTTGCAGGGATGGGATCGCTGTTCTGGCAGTTTCTTTTGATGGAATCAGGAACAGGCTGTACTGGCTGTCACCGGCTGTATAGCATACCGTGACAGGCTCACCAGCTTCATGTAAAACCGATTGAGAGTCTCTGATCACCTCATAGGAGGTATCCGGAATCAAAGTCACCTCCTGATGATGGATATCATTCTCGGAGTAATCCTTTAATACAACCCTGATTCTTTCTGCTGTCCTGTCAGGCTCTTCTTTTATGATAGCAGGCGGTTCTTCCGTCTGTATTTCTTCTTTTGCGGGTTTTCTTTGCTGCAGCAGCAAAAAGATCAGAAACAACAGTCCTGTAAGAATGAATATCACTTTGAGCTTGTTCATGCGCCTCTCCTGCCTTTGCGGATTTGGTACAGACAATAAAAGGCAGCCTCTGTCGAGACTGCTTTTCCTCTTTTGTGAATATCCCAGAGATGCCGGTTCTTGTTTTTTGACTCCTAGCTAATGCTAGGTGGGTGACCGCAGCCGCTCTTCTGCCTTCCACTGCAAATGAGGCCTGACATAGGAGACGGTAATATAGGAATCCCGTTTAAAGTAAATGTAGGTTCAAAATACAAGAATTATCGAACACCCCAGGAAATCTATCTTTATTATAACTGTTTATATCCAAAAACGCAATACTATTGTCTGATTTTATTGATATTTTTTGATTGTATTCACACTAATTTCCATTTATTGATACAATTGACAAAGGTTACTATGTCTATGCTGTCACTTAATAAAAGATACAGACTTCCTTGCCTTCCCATGTCGTTAATTTCACATGAGTCTCATCACTTTCCTCGATGTACTTCGGCAGCAGAGGCACCTTGCCGAGACCACCTGATGCATTCAGGATATACTGCGGTATCGCCAGACCGGATGTATGTCCTCTCAAATACTTCATAATACGAAGACCTTCATCCACCGTAATCTGAAAATGCTTAGTTCCGACAACCTGCTTCGGATGAAAGATATAATACGGTCTGACACGTGCCTGCAGCAATTCTTCATTTAACAGCTGCACAACATATTTATTGTCATTGACTCCACGCAGGAATACCATCTGATTTCCAAGAGGAATACCCGCATCAGCCAGCTTGCTGCAGGCTGCTTTGGACTCTTCTGTCATTTCTCCCGGATGATTAAACTGTACATTGATAAACAGTGGATGGTATTTTTTCAGCATATTTGCCAGATCATCTGTAATACGCTGCGGCATCGTCACCGGAACCCTTGTACCTATTCTTATGATTTCCACATGCGGAATATGATATACGCCTGAAATTACTTTTTCGAGTGTCTCATCGGACAGGGTCAAAGGATCTCCGCCTGTAATCAGCACATCACGTATCTCCTCGTTTTGGCGGATATACTCGATGGCTGCCTCGATATCCTCCCACTTTGCATGCTGATCCACTTCACCGATCCGCCTTCTGCGCTGGCAGTGCCTGCAGAACATCGGACAGGAACTCGTCACATTGATGATCAGACGATTCGGGTATCTTCTGGTAATACAGGGTGCAGGATTGGTGTACTCCTCCTTCATCGGATCCAGTTTGCCTCTCTCATCATTCTCAAAAACAGAGGGAATGGCCATCTTGTTAATCGGATAGTTCTGATTGTTGAAATCCATCAGGGACAGATAATACGGTGTCGTTGCCCATCTGTATTTGTGAGAAATATTACGGATTGTTTCTTTTTCTTCTTCAGAAAGGTGCAGAAAATGACCCAGAATCTCCTCGGAGCTGATTCTGTTTCTGATCTGCCATTTCCAGTCATTCCAGTCATTCTCATCCGCTTCAAAATAATCCAGAATCGCCTGTTTATGCTCTTTTCGTTTGATATTTCTCTTCGTCTCCATCTCCTCCAAAAACTTCTGTTTGAATTCGAGGAAATTCCCGATAGAGTCTTTTAGTTCCTCTGCCCTGTCCAGGGATATTTTTCTTTTTTCATCCATGCGATTCACTCTTTTCTGATTTTTTCGAGTTCTGCAGCATATTCAACCATACCGACAGCCTTATCATATTCGTATCGAGAAACCTTTTCGTTCCATACATCTGTATAGTGTGCATCCCACTTATGATCGATCAGTGTGGAACAGGATGTTTTCAGTATCTGTCCGAGATAATTAGTAAAGATCTCTGCTCCGACAGTGTTCAGATGTCTGCCCTCATCCGGTGAATGAGCCTTGTAGTTCAGTCCCATCTCATCAGCCAGCATATCAAAATTGACATAGCCTACATTGTATTCAGACGCAACAGTCATAATCTGTGCATCATACTGCAGTGCCCAGTTTGGCGTTCCTGCAGGTGTCTTCATCAAGATGACTGTGATGTCATTATCCTGACACAGTTCGATCAGCTTTCTCAAATAGGCAACACTTTTATCACCTAGCATATACTCTTCTCTTGCATCATAGCCTGTGAAGCCAAATGCGGTAGGGGAAGTTCCAAACTGCATCAGATGTCCGTTGTAAGTAACCGGATCGTCCTTAAAGCACCATATCAGATCTTCCATCGACAGCTCGTTCCATCTGGAGTGAAAACGAAATAAAGGGAACAGATAATCTCCCGTTTTTTCCACTTCAGCCTTTGAGTCCTTGATGGCATCCAGCTTTACCTTGGACAGCTTCATGCCATCCAGTGCTTTACGGTTAGACGGCTCCTCCACAAAATCGTCAGCATGCCGGATAAATGTCACGTCTACGACTACGACCTTCGGCTTGTTATACTGTATTGCATCTGCAACCATATAGTAGGATTGCCACATTGTCTGAGAAGCATTCCCACGCACATAGGAGGTAAATCCGTACTGCTCCCAAAGCCATACCGGTGAAACGGCATTATAGATCGTGCTGGGACCTACAAAAACCACATCTAACGGCAGCTTTTCATCATAAAACTCTTCTGCGATCCTGCCGTCCTGGTTTTCAGAAACATATTTCGGCATAAACAATTTGTTCGTAAATAATACTGCACAGATGATAAATGCAATTTCCAGCAAAACGATAAAGATTTTCTTTAACTGAACTTTCATATGGTTCCACGACCTCAAAATTGAATATATATAAACTGGCTTGCATCATATCCAAAGCCATAATATCCGTAGATTGCTACAGACAATACAAATAAAGTGCACAATACCACCTGTACGGCTCCCGGCAGTGCAAACAGACGCTCTCTGATACTCTTTTTTCTTTGAAGCAGGCTCACGATCAGTATCACCAGACAGGCAATCAATGCGATTTTCAGATCATCCTTTGGCAGATCCATAGAATAAAACTCTTCTCTGCTGAAGCTGCTCCAGTTTCGAAACAGATTGAAAATCATGCGAAATCCTGCCTTAATACTCGGTGCAATATCAAATACCCGAAGCAATGCCATCAGCCAGAATGTCCTAAAGATCTGAAAGGCCTTAAAGGCTGTACCTGAGGGATTCACCTTGAAATACTCTCTCAGTCTGCCGGATACCGGCGCAAACTCCTCACCGAGGATAATGAAAAAGCAGTTCAGCAGTCCCCATACCACATATCTGTTTTCAGAGCCGTGCCATACACCGGTCAGTGCCCATACAGCAAGCATCGGCAGATAAATAGGCAGCCTCTTACCAAGACCCTCATGGATATTCTTCTTGGTCCATTTGCCAAGGTTAATAACAGGTTTGCATATGGACAAGGGATAGAAGATATAGTCCTTGAACCATGTACCCAGTGTGATATGCCATCTTCTCCAATACTCCGATATACTCTTAGAGAAGAAAGGACGTTCAAAGTTCTCCGTCATTTTGATGCCGAGCATCTCTGCCACTCCGATCGACACGTCAATGCCTCCGGAGAAATCAGCATAAATCTGCATGGAGTATAGAAATACTGCAATCAGGACATAGAGCCCCTCATATTCATTGACCGGATCAGCCACCAGCTTGACATAGGCAGCGACACGATCAGCAATGATCAACTTCTTAAACAGTCCCCAGACGATTCTCACAAAACCGCTTTTGATTGCATACCATGAAAATGATTGTCCATCATATAACTCTTTTGACAGCTCTCCAAATCTGCTGATGGGGCCCTGAATGATCTGTGGGAAAAATGACACAAACAGAGCGAATTTACCCAAATGCCTGTCAGCATCATACTTACCGTAATAAACATCGACCAGATAACCCATGGACTGGAATGTATAAAATGATATTCCAAGCGGCAGCATAAAGAAATCAATGAAGTCAGTCTCGCCATAAAAGGTCAGTCTGAACAAGTTGAGATTTGATATGATAAAATCATTGTATTTCAAAAATGCAAGAATTCCAAAGTTCAAAACAAGACACAGGATCAATATGACCCGCTGTCTCTTCTTTACCTGTGATTTATATGACTTTTTTTCTTCTTTTGTAAGGTGTTCCTTATGTTCCTGCAGATATTCCTTCTGATGTTTATGCTCTTCAGAAATCAAAATAGCACAGAAAAATGTTGTTACTGTTGTAACCACAATATAAAACCCGTTGCCAAAGCCTGTTGCAAAATAAAACAGATAACTGGCACACAGCAGTACAAACCACTGTATCTTCTTTGGAACCAGATAATATACGAGCAGTACACCTATCACAAAAGCCGCGAATCTCAATGAAACGAAAGACATGGTTTTCGTGCCCTACCTATTCCTCTTCCAGTCTGGTAATCAGATCAAAGATTGCCTGTGCTGAATTAAAATTTTCCGGGATCAGATGCTCTGCGTTGATCTCAATATCATACTCATCCATCAGTTCTCCGACCAGATTGACGACATCAAAGGATGTCAGTATTTTCTTATCAATCAGACCTGTCTCACTTGCAAAATCCACTTCCGGATGCAGCTCTGATAATAACTCCATTAATTTTTCCATATCTATTCTCCTCCCTCAAGGTATTGTCTTTTTAATTTCATTCTGTCTACCTTGCCATTTTGTGTCTGAGGCAGTGATTCCAGCCTGTGCATCACATTTGGCATCATATACCGCAGCAGCTTTTCCTGCAGCGCCTCTATCAGTGTAACATCATCGTACTCATCAGATTCATAAAACAGTACGATCTTCTCTTTCTCTTTATGGAACAGACAACATGCCGTACGGATACCCGGCAGACTGTTCACGACTGCTTCTATCTCTCCAAGCTCGATCCGGTGTCCCATATGCTTAATCTGGGAATCCTTACGGGATGAGAAGATCAGCTCTCCCAGATTATTATACTGTGCCAGATCTCCCGTTCTGTAGATTCTCTCCGGATAGTGATGCTGCAGCGGATTCTGGGTAAATACCTCACTCGTCTTCTCTGACGCATTGTAATATCCATGTGCCAGACAGGTGCCCTTCACACAGATCTCTCCGATGGTATTGGCTTCTCTGATCAAACGATCCTGTTCATCCAGCAGAAATACCTCTGTATTCCCAAATGCTCTGCCGATCGGAATCGTCTCATCATTTGTGAATTCTCTGTCTACTATATAATAAGTACATACACCTGTAATCTCAGTCGGACCGTAGATCTGTACAAACACTGCCTCCGGATAGTTGTCTCTCCAGTAGTTATAACACTTTGTCGGCATAGCCTCCGCTCCGAATATCACCTTGCGCAGTGCATCCGGCCGTAAGGTTTTAAAGCCTCTGAGTGTGGAGATCATCTTCATGGCAGACGGAACCCATCGTATCGTAGTGATGTGATGATCCTGCATGAACTGTAACAGCTTGATCGGTATGGTAAAGTAATCAGCTGGAACGATTCCCATCGTAGCACCACTGTAGAGTGTACAGTAAATATCAATCAGGGATGCATCAAAGTAAAATGGTGCCTGATTTGCTATCACATCCTGATCTGTGATTCCTACCTCTCTGCAAAAGTGCTCTACATAATCTATCAAGGAGCGATGGCATACCACGACACCCTTTGGCACTCCTGTAGATCCCGATGTATACAGTACATAAATCGGATCGGTATCCAGAGCGCTGTTTCGTATATCCTGCAGCAGCCGGTCATCCGGTATGGTCAGTATCAGGTCTGAAAACAGCAGTATGTTTCGTCCCTGGAACTTCTCTCTCGCCGCCTCTGCGTTTGTTTCATCAGTAATGACCGCATACGGATCCAGATTCTCCTGGATCAGACTGATACGGTATCCGGGCATCTTCGTGTCTACAGGCACATAGAAATTACGGCTGTACAGCACACCCCAGAATGCCGCCATATTAAGCGGTGTTTTTTCCATATAGATTACGACCGGAACTCCGGTCTGATCAAGTGCAGCAAGTGCTGTACCGACTGCCTTTGCATCCTTCAGGACTGCTCCATAGGTATACTCTGACTCTTCATCAAAATATGCTGTTTTTTCAGGGAAACGTCCGGCAGATAACTCCAGATATTCTAATATATTCGTCACCATATTCATCTCCGTCAATACCGGACATCCATTTCTTTCCGGCATTACAATAGCAAATGGAATTATATCATTTTCAACTTCATAAGTCAACAAAACACCCCTGAATCCGATAGACTCAGGGGTGATGTTTTTATACTGATGATGATTACAGAGAAGCTGCCTCATCAACGATCTTCTTCAGTGCTGCAAGAGCCTCATCCGGAAGCTTGTCATAGCCTTCCTTCTTGGTAGCGAAGCCTTCTACTGCGCTGACACGGTTCTGCATAGCATTCTTTAATGCTGCTACATAATCCTTGTCATCCAGATTTGGCTTGAAGTCGCCTGTCTTGCCAGACCAGTCATACATGATTTCGATGTCTTCAAAAGGTCCCCACTTCTCGAAGTTAGCCTTCTTCTCAACGATGGTCTCAAGGATTCCGAGTGTATCAGCCGGTTTTACCTTAGCGCCCATGAAATCACCTGTGTTAACGATATAGCACTCTACGTTCTTCTCTTCAACGAGCTTCTTGAACTTCACATAGTCATTTACCAGAGGGTAAGTTCTGAACGGGTTAGCGTAAGGAACGATACGAAGTGCATTCAGGTCAGTACCTGCTGCAACACGCTCTGCTGTTGAAGTCTTAGTTGCCAGTGTAGCGCCCATAACAGATGCAAGTGCTGCACCCTTTAATCTTACTACAGGAGGAATGGTAGGATCCTTCATAATCCAGAAGATTGCATTAACAGGAGCATCAATCTTGTCTACACGGTTCGGTGACCATAACTTAGACTTGATGGCACGTCCGTTACCATTTCTGATATCTTCTGTAACAAGCTGAAGCTTTCCGTCCTCATCTAATGTAGCTGAGCAGTTCTGAGCGGATAACAGATATTCATTATCAGGACATCCTGTAGGATAATCTGCTGTCTTGTCAAAGTAAGTCGGCTCAAGAGCGATTGAAGAACATGTATCTGTATTGATGATGAATGCATCATCATGAAGTACCTTGATTGCAGGATACTTGTTGTTGTGCTTAGCATGTGTCAGTGTAGACTTACCTGAGCCTGACAGACCATATACTGATGCAACGAACTTAGAACCGTCTTCCAGTGAATACTCTTTCTGTCCGCCGTGGCATGATGCATAACCATTTCTGTTAGCAAGTGCCCAAGCCATTGTCAGAGTTCCCTTCTTGTGCTCACCAAAGTATCTCATACCAAGGATTGCTGCGCAGTTCTGCTCTGTATCAAAATAGCAAAGTGTCAGAGGATCGCTTAAGCAGCTGTAATCAACATCCGGTGCATCGTGCGGAGCCCACTGAGGATCTGAGAAAATGTAGATATCCGGCTCTTTGCCGTCTGCGATCGGCTTAGAGTTCTTGTACATCTTAACATACTCATCAGACATGTACTGGAAGTTTAACATCCAGTTGTACAGAATGTTCTCTTCACCTTCCGGAATTAACAGATGAGCCTTAGCCATAAATTCAGGATCAAGACCGATGAAGCACTCTGCATGATACATTGTCTTCCAGCGAGTCTCATAAACTGCATCCATAACTACTTTGTCAAGCTTTGTAGCATCTACGCCCGGCTCGCCCTTGATACGGCGTGCTGCTGCATAACGGCCTGTAACGGCACCATCATTGAATAACAGAACCTTTGCGTCCTTCTCAAGACCAAATGTCTCGCCGTCTTTGATCGGCATATCTGTTACGATGGTTCCCGGTGAATTCTTAGCTAACTCATATGCTTCCTTCAGAGTATTTACCTTAATGACATTGTTGCCATAGAAAGGTGCTTCGATGATGGAACGAGTTTTGGAAAATCCTACTTTTCCGGCTCCGATTTCTGAAATCGGATAATAAGCTTTTGTTGACATATTACGTCCTCCTTCTTTATTTAAAAAATATTAATTATGAGTTCCAGTTGTGCGCTTTTGCGCATCCATGGGCTATTATCTCAGACCTACTATTAAAAGTCAAGTTGTAAAACGCCATTTTAATTGATTTTTTAGATTTCACGAGTCTGCGTAAACAGCCATTTTTGCTCATTGTCTGTGAGGTACGGACAAAGCAGTTCATATACTTCTGTGTGGTATACATTTAACATTTTCTTACATTCATCTGACATTTGCTCAGGAAGAATGGCATCCAGGTCGATCGGTACATGTGTCAACACCTCAAATCCAAGAAATCTGCCCCATTCGTTTGCTCTCTTTTCTATACAAAGCAGTTCGTTTTCTATTCTGATTCCATGGCTTCCTTCTATATAAATACCCGGCTCATCCGTAATGATCATGCCCGGCTCCAGAACGACCTCCGGCTGTGTCTCACTCATTTTCCATCGAAATGCCTGTGGTCCCTCATGCACGCTCAGAAAACTCCCGACGCCATGACCTGTTCCGTGCCTATAGTCCAGACCCAGCTTCCATAAAGGCTCTCTGGCCAGTATGTCCAGATTTCGACCCGTACATCCATATAGAAATTCTGTATTCGCCAGTTTCAGCATACCACATGCAACAGCTGTGTATTGCTGCTTTTGCTCATCAGTCAGATTTCCCAATACGATGGTTCTCGTAATATCTGTTGTGGCACCGACATACTGTCCTCCGGAATCCAGCAGCAGCATACCCTCTCGCCTTAGTACCGCATTTGTTTCCGTATCTGCCGTAAAGTGAATCATGGCAGCATGCTCTCCAAATGCAGCAATCGTTTCAAACGAAGGCTCTGTATAGCCCTTCTGTTGTTTACGGTATCCTTCCAGCCGATCCGCAACAGAGAGCTCTGTCTCTTCTGAAATATCCGGATGAGTCTTGAGCCAGCAGATCAGCTTTGTAACTGCCACCGCATCAGCAAGATGATAGTTCCTGCATAGCTCCAGCTCAGTCTGATTCTTAACTGCCTTTGGAATCAATCTGTAGTTTGGCAGATCAATGATCTCATGTCCTGCAGCTGCCGCCTCATAGAGGGTCAGACTGACTGCCGCTGTATCGAGGAGCAACTTTTTCTTTCTCTCCTGATGCACTTTCATCAAGAACTCATAGATTTGATCATAGGACTCCAATGTGATTTTATTTGTCGTCAGATACCGATTCGTTTCCTCCGGCACCGCAGATTTCTCTGCAAACAGCCATGCAGACTCTTTTGTGATATATGCAAATGTCAATGCGACCGGTGTATACAGTACATCATTGCCGCGCAGATTATACAGCCACATAATATCATCCAGTGTCGACAGCAGTACTGCATCTGCCGTCATTTCATCAATGCATTTCCTGAGCATCCCAAGCTTTGCAGCTGTATCCATGCCGGATAGGGATTTCTCCAGCGGGTAAATCTGATCTGCTGATCTGTCCGGTCTGTCCGTCCATACCTGATCTGCAAGATCGACATCTGAGCAGATCTGTATGATCTTAGGCATCGCATGCAACAGTCCTTTTTGAAAGGCGGCAGATACCACTCTCCCATCAAAGCCTATCGTGGCTCCATCCCATACCTGTCCGGCCAGATACTCCGTCAGTCCCGGAACGCCATCCTCCTGCATCCTGAACAGTTCGATCGAGGTTCCCTCCAGCTCCTTTTCAGCCTGTATAAAGTACCGCCCGTCTGTCCACAGCCCTGCCATTTCTGCTGATACCAGCAAGGTACCCGCCGATCCTGTAAAGCCTGACAGATACTCTCTTGCTTTATAATGATCCCCTATATATTCTGACTGATGGTCATCTCCTGTCGGCACCAGATAAAAGTCTATCTGTTTCTGCTTCATGAGTATTCTGAGCGCATCAAGCCGCGAGCGTATGATATGATTTTGCATTTTGTCGGTCTGATCCATTTTAATAGTCTCCGGCCTCTTTGCCTTTCAGCAGGCTGACTGCAGAGCTCGTCCCGATCCTGTCACAGCCTTCATCCAGAAAAGCCTGCAGATCGTCAATGGTCTTGATCCCTCCGGCAGCCTTGATCTTGACATTCTTTCCAATATTCTGTTTGAACAGTCTGATGTCTTCTATCGTTGCCCCGCCTGTGCCAAACCCTGTCGATGTCTTGATATAGTCTGCTCCGGCATCTGTAACAGCCTTGCACATGGCGATTTTTTCATCCTCTGTCAGGAAACAGGTCTCGATGATGACCTTCAGTACCTTGTCACCGACCTCTTTTTTCAGAGTCCGGATTTCCTGCTCCACCTTATCATAATCACCATTCTTAACGTCCGTTATATTGATGACCATATCCACTTCATTGACACCATCCTTCAAGGCCTGCTTTACCTCAGCCACCTTGGCTTCTGTCACTGCATATCCCAGCGGAAATCCGACAACGGTACAGATATTGATTTTGTCCCCGTACTGATCATGAATTCTCTTGATGTACGCAGGTGGAATGCATACTGACGCAGTCTGATATTCAATTGCTTCTTCACACAGCTTCTGAATATCCTCCCATGCTGCAAATGGTTTGAGCAGTGTATGATCGATATGACTCAGCATCTCTTTCTTATTCATTTCGTTACCTCCTGATTTGTAGTCTTTATCATATAGAATCATTATAATTGTTTTCCTATGTGATGTCCATGCTGTTTTCCCTGTGTCCTGCTCATTTCCTTCTCCTTTATGACCCATATTATGTAATATAATGGCTAGTTTATTGTTTTTTTACTTGTACACGGACACTTTCTCATGGTAAGATATAATTTGGATTTATTTGAATTGTAACACGGCAACTGTTTTGAACGGAGGTACCATATGGATCATAATGTTTTTTGTGAAATTACACCCGAAATTCTTGCATTATCTGAGCTTAGCCGGAAAGCAAGTGAAATTGACCCGGAGTTATATACAAAATATGAGGTCAAACGCGGACTGCGTGATATCAACGGCAAGGGTGTACTGACCGGTCTCACCTCCATTTCCGATATTCGCACCACCCAGATCGTCGATGGGGTTTCTGTGCCTGCCGATGGAGAATTATTTTATCGTGGCTATAATGTCAAGGATCTGGTCAAAGGCTTTACATCTGATGAGCGCTTTGGTTTTGAGGAGGTTGCATATCTTCTGCTTTTCGATGTACTGCCGACTCCGATCGAGCTAAAGGGATTTCAGGAGTTGTTAGCATCCTACCGTACACTTCCCACCAGCTTTGTCCGTGACATCATCATGAAGGCTCCCAGCCAGGATATGATGAATACGCTTGCCCGCAGTGTGCTGACATTATACTCCTATGATGACCGTGCTGATGATATATCACTTCCCAATGTACTGCGTCAAAGTCTGCAGCTGATCAGTCTTTTTCCACTGCTGTCTGTATACGGATATCAGGCTTACCGTCATTATCATGATGGCAAGAGCCTATACATCCATTCTCCACGCCAAGAGCTCTCAACCGCTGAAAATATACTGCGTATTCTTCGCCCTAACAAAAAATATACACCACTGGAGGCAAAGATTTTAGATGTAGCACTGGTACTGCACATGGAACACGGCGGCGGTAACAATTCGTCCTTCACAACCCATGTTGTTTCTTCTTCCGGTACTGATACATACTCCGTCATCGCTTCCGCCATCGGTTCTCTGAAGGGGCCCAAGCATGGTGGTGCCAACATTAAGGTTGTCAAGATGTTTGCTGATATGAAAGAGGTTGTTCAGGACTGGACGGATGAGGAAGAGGTATCCCGTTATCTGGCAGCACTTCTTCATAAAGAGGCCTTTGATCAGCAGGGACTGATCTATGGTATGGGGCATGCAGTCTACTCTTTATCCGATCCAAGAAAGGTGATCTTCAAATCTTTCGTGGAAAAGTTATGTGTTGAAAAGGGCCTTGAAAAGGAATTTGCTCTTTATTCCCTAGTAGAAAGACTTGCACCACAGGTGATCGGTGAGGAACGCAAAATATACAAAGGTGTTTGCTGTAATGTCGATTTCTATTCCGGCTTTGTTTATGACATGCTGGATCTTCCACCGGAACTTTACACTCCGATCTTTGCCATCGCACGTATCGTCGGCTGGAGTGCTCATCGTATGGAAGAGCTTGCTAATAACGGCAAGATTATCAGACCTGCGTACAAGCCCATCGGTACAGATGAAGACTATGTTCCTCTTTGCAGCCGATAATATTGGTTTTAATTCATCAAAAAATTAGTCAAAATGCTGATAAATATTGAAAAATATTCTATCTTATTGTAAAATATATATAATTCGTATTTAATCTTTGCGAATCAGAATATTTACTTATGAGAGGATGGTAGTATGGCTGATAATGAAACAAAAATTCTGATATGTGACGATTCCATTCTGGCCCGGAAAAGCCTGAAAGAAATACTGAACAGTTTTAATTATGAGGATATTGTCGAAGTCGCTGACGGACAGACAGTCATTGATACATACAAAATACTGAAACCTGATATCGTATTTCTCGACATTGTCATGCCTGTCAAGGATGGTATTACTGCTGTTAAGGAGATCATCCAGTTTGACTCCAAGGCATGTATCATCATGGTTTCCTCTGTCGGCACACAGACGCATCTGAAGGAAGCCATCAAATCCGGGGCGAAGGATTTTATCCAGAAGCCTGTGGATCCGGAACAGTTAAAGCAGATTCTCAACCACTGTATAGGAGACTGATGTTATGGTCAAAGAAGAATATCTAAGCCAGATACCTAATAATCCACAGCTAGCAGATACAAATCCTTCAGATTTTTTTCTCAAATATATCGTCAAACTGTTACATGATCTTTCTCTTTTTGTAGAGCCCGATATCAAGCTCGGTCAGATCAATATCACGCACTCCTATGCTGCCGGACATGAGCTGATGCAGAAAATCATCGGTATTCCTTCTGCGTTTACCGGTATTGACGGTGATGTAGAGGTACTGATTCGATTTGCTGAGAAGTATTCCCACGTTGAAATCACGCAATATGATGCAGTTGCAAAGGACGCGATTGTTGATTTTATGAATCTGCACAATGGGTTGTTCGTAGTAGATCTGTCCAAGGAAGATGCCATAGAACTGAGTCTGGAACCACCGATTCATGAAGATGTGGATTTTGAGCTGGCTCTTGGCAATGTTGCCACGATTCCTGTTCGTTTCACATTTGGTGAATTACTGTTTTACTTAGTTGAATTAGATTGATCCAAATAAAAACTCCCGCCCTTTGATTTGGGCGGGAGTTTTTATTTTGTATATCATCATGATATGCTTAATACATTTCTGACGCTGTCTTCCATCATTTCTTTTGCACATACGGTATGATGCAGGATCGGTGCGGTTCTGATTTCCTCTATAGCCTTTGGAACCTTGACACCTGATAGTCTGCTCAGCTCATCAATCAATGCAAAATCCTCTAACGCATCATACTTAGAATCAATCGCATTCATAACACTTCTGGCAAATTTATAGGGACTTGCTGTTGATATGATCACGCATGGATTCTGATCTGCGGTATTGTCACAATATTTCTTTAAGGCGGCCGCTGCAACCGCTGTGTGCGTATCGATCACATATCCCGATCTTTCCTGTATCTCTCTGATCACACCAAAGACCTCTGATTCATCCGCGTAGATACCACAGAAATCAGCCAGCTTCTCTTTCATCTTAGCTGTGATTGTATAAGAACCCTTTGTCTGCAGCTCTGCCATCATGGCAGCATTCTTTTCCGTACTCTCTCCTGCGATCAGATAAATCAGTCTCTCCAGATTGCTGGAAATCAGAATATCCATAGACGGAGAACTTGTCAGGATAAAGTCTCTGTTTCTGTCATAGCATCCACTCTGAAAGAAATCAAACAATACTCTATTCTCATTCGATGCACAGATCAGCTGGTCAATGGGAATCCCCATCTGTTTTGCATAATAGGCTGCCAGAATATTTCCAAAGTTGCCTGTCGGAACGACTACATTCATTTTCTGACCGGACTTCAGTTCGCCCTGCGCACGCATACATGCATATGCGTATGCATAATAGGCCACCTGCGGTACCAGTCTTCCTATATTGATAGAGTTGGCAGAGGAGAACTGATATCCATGTGCTGCCAGATCCTCCTTCAGCTTCACATCAGCAAACATCTTCTTGACGCCGGTCTGGCAATCATCAAAGTTACCTTCGACACCTATGACTGTCGTATTTTGACCCTTCTGTGTCAGCATCTGTTTTTCCTGAATCGGGCTGACTCCACCCTTTGGATAGAATACAATGATGCTGGTTCCGGGTACATCTGCAAATCCTGCCAGTGCTGCCTTTCCTGTATCCCCTGATGTCGCTGTCAAAATCACGATTTCTTTGTCCACATGATTTTTCTTTAAAGAAGTGGTCAGTAAATGCGGCAAAATAGAAAGTGCCATATCTTTAAACGCAATAGTTGCCCCGTGAAACAGTTCCAGAAAATACTGTCCATCTCTTTTCACAAGCGGCGCAATCGCCTGATCATCAAATTTATCATCATATGCTCTTTTGATACATGCTCTGAGTTCTGCCTCTGTAAAATCAGTCAGAAACTCCTTCATAACCAGATAGGCCACTTCCTGATACGGCAGTCCGACCAGTGCCTCCGGCTCTACAGACAGCTTTGGTAATGACAACGGCACATATAGACCTCCGTCGTCCGCCAGTCCCTTGATAATCGCCTGTGATGCTGTCACCTGCTGTTTCTCGCCTCTTGTGCTTCTATATAATAAATCCATTATACTTCCTCCGCCTGCTGTTCATTCTCCTGCATACTCATATGGTCAGCAATCTGAGCATCCAGCTTACCGGCATCCTTTCTGTCCTTGGCATCTCTCCATTGTTTACCAAGAAAAACTGCAAGGACGATAATGCCCATGCTCACCAATACAATCAATAAATAACTGATAAACTGATTAAAAAATAAAATCATTTTGCTCCTCCTTAGCAGGTTTATTCCTAGAAAAATATCATATCATTTCTGCTGTAATATCGTCAAGTAGGATATCACCAGTCCTGATCTGCCTCACATCTTCCAATTGCCCGTATGGACAAAGTTCTCTGCAACCCTTTCGGCGGCTTCTATAATCTCACTGTCATACCCGATGACACTTAACAGCTTAATCGCATTTCTGGTGGTTGCCCTGCCCTGAAACAGCTGATAGTTAAAATGAATATCATTTTCCTCGATTTCCTCCTGAAAATGATAATTGCTGTACTGCTGCTCCAACAGCTGTGTCAGTTCAATATCATGCGTAGCCGCAAAGCACAGTATATGATCCTTCGCCAGACTTTCCATGATTTTTGCAGATGCAGCGATTCTCTCAACGGTATTTGTGCCGCGTAGTACCTCATCAATAAAGCATAATACCGGCCCCTGTGTCCTTCCGGCATCCAGGATGCGTTTCAGGGACTTGATCTCTACAATAAAATAGCTTTCACTGCTCATGATATCGTCCCTCAGTGCCATCGAGGAATAAATATAGAACATATTCGCCTTATAGGTCTTTGCAAGTGCAGTATCAATCGTCTGTGACAAAATCGCATTAATCGCTATCGTCTTTAAAAATGTTGATTTACCGGATGCGTTCGAGCCCGTCAGCAGTACACCCCGTTCCTCTGTAATGGAGTTAACCACGGGTTCATCAATTAACGGATGATATACATCCTCTGCGGACAGATATACCTTATTTTCTGAGTGTTCATCCCACTCCACAAAATCCGGCTTTGAATAATATGTCAGTGCCTCACGATAAGAACCGACTGCTATGGCACTGTCCAGTAGTCCGATGACATCTCTCAGAATATAGATCTGGTCATAATGATCCTGCAGCTGCTTCAACATGGAATTAAACTTTATAATATCCAGATGAAAAATCATGCGCA
Organism: bacterium; assembly: GCA_030539165.1. Lineage (GTDB taxonomy): Bacteria > Bacillota > Clostridia > Lachnospirales > Lachnospiraceae > JAAYYM01. The sequence continues at coordinate 84,299 of JAUNSO010000006.1, read as the reverse complement.
GATAATCGAGCATCAGGTCTATAATATTATCAGACATCCTGACGCCTGCTGCGATCAGAAATGAATTTCTCTTAAAATTCTTAAAGGTTTCTCTTGTCTGGCTGGTCTGCTCACAGTATGGCTTCAGTTCCTCATAGTTCAGACCATTTACGGTATTGACTGCGCCCAGCATCTTGATGATGTAATTAAATGTCGTAATATATGGTGATATGGAGCCTCTTCTTCTGTAATACCAGATGATCGAATATGCCAGAGAAATCATGAATGCCAGTGCTCCCCAGCCCGGTGATACAAAGATCAGGCAAAATGTAATCACAATCAAAGCATCCATCAGATAATGCTTGAAATTGCTTTCTCTGTCTACATCGCCTAACAAAATCAAATATTCTGTCAAAGAGATTCTCTGCACCTTCCCGACACCATACAGGATCTTCTGCAATGTCTTTCGCTTTTCAGCATTTTCCATGGTAAATCTGATCAGCTGATCCCGTTTTTCCAGTTCGTTTTGATCCAGTAAAGGCATTCTCAGCAGATAATAGAGATATTCCTCGCCTGCAGAGGTAAATGTCGAGTTTATCCTCTGATAGATCCTGTCCATGTCCAGATCATTCCAGGTAATATCATCAATCTCAGACTCCTGTACAGGCTGGCTCCTGTAGTATGCTGCCGCCTTCGTCATATCTCCGTCTTCATACTTCCGGTCAGGAAACTTGCCGTACTTCTCATCTAATGACCACAAAAAAAGGCGATAGCGCTTTCTTTCTGAGATAGCGCCATTCACAAATATAACAAGTATACCTACTATGATAATGCCAAGATAAACGAGTAGTTCCATTCTATATACTCACTTTCAGATATAGGTCTCCAGAGTCTTACGGATTGCCTTGATGAAATCCTGTGAATTCAAGGTCACAATCTCATCCATGGTCGTAATCAGAGCCAGATCCTTTGTCATCTTTCCCTCTTGAATCGTCTGCAGAGTAGAACGCTCCAGTTTGTTTGCAAACTTGACCAAAGCCTCGTTGCCGTCCAACTCTCCGCGCTTTCTGAGCGCGCCTGACCATGCAAAGATCGTAGCCACTGAGTTTGTAGAGGTCTCCTCTCCCTTCAGATGCTTATAATAATGACGCTGTACAGTTCCATGCGCCGCCTCATACTCATAGACCCCTGTCGGAGATACCAAAACAGATGTCATCATCGCCAGTGAACCAAACGCAGATGAAACCATATCACTCATGACATCACCGTCATAGTTCTTGCATGCCCAGATAAATCCACCCTCTGCTTTCATGACTCTTGCGACTGCATCATCGATCAGAGTATAGAAATACTCAATGCCGGCTTCTTTAAACTTCTCCGCATAATCACGGTCAAAGATCTCTTGAAAGATATCCTTGAAGTTATGGTCATATTTCTTGGAAATCGTATCCTTTGTTGCAAACCAAAGATCCTGTTTCGTATCCAGTGCATAGTTAAAACAGCACTTTGCAAAGTTGGTGATCGACTCATCTGTATTATGCATACCCTGTATGATGCCTGCACCCTTGAAGTTATGAATCAGCTCACGGGTTTCAGTGCCGTCAGCCGCAGTAAATACAAGCTCTGCCTTACCAGCACCGGGTACCTTGATTTCGGCATTCTTATAAACATCTCCATATGCATGTCTCGCCAGTGTGATCGGTTTCTTCCAGTTCTTCACGCAGGGCTCGATTCCCTTCACGGTAATCGGCGTACGAAATACGGTCCCGTCCAGTATCGCACGGATCGTACCATTCGGGCTCTTCCACATTTCCTTCAGATGGTATTCGTCCATTCTGGCAGCATTGGGTGTGATCGTCGCACACTTGACAGCAACACCGTACTTCTTTGTCGCTTCTGCAGACTCTACAGTCACCTGATCATCTGTCTCGTTTCTATGCTCCAGTCCCAGATCATAATACTCTGTCTTCAGATCAATGAACGGCAGTAACAGCTCATCCTTGATCATCTGCCATAAAATTCTGGTCATTTCATCTCCATCCATCTCAACGAGTGGAGTCGTCATCATTATCTTTTCCATGTTGTCCCCTTTTATAATGTAATTTTCAAATCCATGCAGGTCTGTGTGATCATGCTGGTCAGTTCGTTATTGGTCATAACCGTGACTCTGCCGCTCTCATACTCTGCATCTACCTCTTCCTTGATTCTCTTGACAAGCTTCGAATTCTTATCTACCTGTCTGTCCTCCGGAAGCTTATAGTATGTATTAATCCAGTGAGCGATGCCTGCCAGTCCGGAGGTATTGGATACTGCACACAGTACCGGTCTGTTCAGGAATTTGTCTGTATCAAATATATTATAGATTTCTTCATTTTTCAGTAGTCCGTCAGCATGGATGCCGGCTCTTGTCACATTAAAGTTCTCACCTACGAACGGCGTTCTGGACGGCACCTTGTATCCGATTTCTTTCTCATAGTACTCTGCCATCTCTGTGATGACTCTTGTGTTCATACCATTCAGATCACCCTTTAACTGGGCATACTCAAATACCATTGCCTCAAGAGGTGTATTTCCTGTTCTCTCACCGATACCGAACAGAGATGTATTCACACCTGCACAGCCATAGAGCCATGCTGTTGTGGAGTTTGCGACTGCTTTATAGAAATCATTGTGTCCATGCCACTCCATCAGATGAGCCGGAACACCTGCGTGCTTATGCAGACCATAGATAATACCCTGTACGGAACGCGGAATCACTGCACCCGGATAATTCACACCATATCCCATCGTATCACATGCACGTACCTTGATCGGAATCTTGTACTCATCCATCAGTCTCATCAGCTCCAGACAAAACGGAATCACATATCCATAAATATCTGCTCTTGTGATATCTTCCAAATGACATCTTGGGCTGATACCCTCCTCCAGACAATCCCTGACGATACTGAGATAATGATCCATCGCCTGTCTGCGGTTCATTTTCAGTTTATAGAATATATGATAATCGGAGCAGCTGACTAAGATTCCTGTCTCTTTCATGCCGATTTCCTTTACCAGCTTGAAATCTTCCTTGCTTGCCCGGATCCAGCTCGTAATCTCAGGAAAACGATAGCCGCGCTCCATACATTTATACACTGCATCTCTGTCCTTTTTACTGTATAGAAAGAACTCACATGCCCGGATCATACCATTCGGTCCGCCCAGCTGATGCATATAATCATATAAAGTCACGATCTGCTGTGTCGAATACGGAGCTCTTGACTGCTGTCCATCCCGAAAGGTCGTATCTGTGATCCAGATCTCCTTTGGCATATTGTGCGGTACAATCCTGTCATTAAATGCAATCTTCGGTACTTCATCATAAGGAAACAGATTACGGAATACATTCGGAGTCTCTACATCCGCCAGTGTATACATCGGTTCCTCCAGCTCCAGAAGATTATTATGCTCGTTCATCTGTACTGCTCTGTTTTCTTTATTCATCATAGCCATAAAACCGCTCCTTCCTGCTTAAAAAGCAAAACACTGGTACAATCTATTTCATTATACTAGTGTTTGCGAAAAAATCAACTTCTTTTCTTGCGCTTAAAACAGAACAATAAGATCGAAAGCAGGGCAAGTATGCCTGCAATATACCATTTCGGCTGTATCCTGCCTGTCCCCTTTGTCAGTGTACTGACCACATACTGGGCCGGACCGCCTGCCGCTGTTGATACACTTTTTGAGATACTGGCTGTTCCTCCTGCTGCTGTATCGGGCAGTCGGTAGATCACATAGGGTGAAAAATGACTTGCTACAAATCTGATGCATGGCGTTCCGCCTACATCCGTGATTTCCGAGGCCAGACGATCCAGTGTACCGTTTGCATTGACTGCACCTACCTCCAGTCCGTCTGTTCCGGTAAATAAAGCAGGTATCGGCATGCAGATCTCCATCTTATCAGTCGCTAACTTTGTGATCGGTACCATGGCCAGCGCGTCATACAGCTGCATCTCCATCGGATAGGATGTGATGCCGCCTATCGCAGAATACTGTGCAGAAAGAGCCTGACTGACTCTGGCAGCTGTATCCTCACCATCTGAGATCATCAGCATATAGGAATCCGTGCTATCCGGGATTACAGCTGATATCTTACTCGTATCCTCCATACCCGCCTTCGTGGAATATACAAAAATCGAATCCGCCGCAGTACGCGCTGCATTCACAGCTCCTCCTGCATCAGAAAACGTAATCTGTGAGATCAGATTTTTCAGGGAATCAGAAGCATTGCCCTGTATCTGTATACCTGTCAGCCTGCGTCCGCTCCAGGTCTCTACTGTATGATACGGGTCAAATGCGGATGCCTTGACTCCCGTCATGATATATTCTTTTCCATCTACTGTCGCATGCGGATCGATGGACACCTGCCCTGTTGATGCATTCGGTAATATCGTACAGCTCTGCAGTTCCAGAGTGCCTGCAGCCGTATCCGTAGGCTCGCCTGTCATCTTGTAGACCAGTCCACGGAAACCATAATAGTTTGGATCCAGCACTGATCCGGATGTGATTTCTGCATCCTGACGCAGAATCACCTTTCCAATCCCCTCTAATGCCAGTTTTCTCAGGTTTGCACCTGATAATCTGGTTGCTGTCGTGTTATAGGTCACATTGGGCAGAGTGCTGCCCTCCAGGATAATCGTCTGCATCGGAGAACCGATTGCTGTCGCATCAAATGCTCCCAGTCCGATCTCCTGTACTCCCTGCGGGATACTGACCTGTTGGAACGGACAGTCTGCAAATGCTCTGTCTTCCAGCTTGATAAGACTCTGAGGCAGATTTACAGAATACAACATACTGCACCCATTACATGCATCCTCTCCGATTGTTGTCACACCTTCCGGTATCGTAAGCTGTGAGACTGCGCCGTTTCCTTTAAAGCACTCCGCTCCGATTGTCTTCACGCCGTCAGGAATCACTACATCTCCGCCTGCTCCCCTGTAAGCAAGTAATATCCCATCGCCAACGATCAGAAAATCATTTCCATCGCCGCCATTACTCTTCCACTGATTGAGCCATGGAGTTCCCTCAAAAGCACCCAGATCTATATGGCTCACTGTTGATGGTATCGTTACGTCTGACAGGTTGTTGCAGTGATAAAATGCTGCATAGCCGATGTCTGTCACGCCCTCCGGTATATTCACAGAACTGAGACCTGAGCGTGCAAATGCAAAGTCACCTATGGAGGTCACTCTGGACGGCATCGTAACCGTATTCAGATTCTCATTTTTATAGAAAGCTCTCTCTCCGATCCTGCTGACATTGACCGGAAGTGCTACATCATTTTCACTTCCCAGATACTCTGCCAGTGTTCCGGCTAAGATCTCATAGTCTCCGGCACTGTATGTGCCATGACTACCGCTGCCTGCAATTCCATCCTCTGATTCTGCCAGACCCATATTGGCTCCTCTGACTGCCTGATCAGATGACATCATGACAACGACACTGCCTCCTACGATCTTACCTGAACCGAGCTCGCCTGGCATGACATTTTCACTAAAATCAACTGTATCATAAAGAGAATAGGGATCACTGTTATCCGTCTGCGTTTTATCGGCAGTATTCCCACTGACTGTACCCGTTCCCGCCGCATTGCCACTGACTGTCTGTACAGGCTGCCCATCCGGACTGCCGTTGCCATCTGTAAACTGGATATTTACATTGTTGCTGCAGGCAAATGCAAGATCATCTATAAAGCCCACTGATTTCGGAATATAGATCTTGGACAGATTCACACAGTCGCCAAACGAATATGCCTGCAGCGACTCCACTGAACCCGGAATTGTAACAGTAGACAAGCCATTACAATTATCAAATGCATATTCCGGGATGTCCTTCACTCCAGATGAAATCGTGACACCTGTCAGCTGCTCAGCACCCCAAAAGGCATATGCACCGATTTTCTCTACGGTATCTGGCATGGTATAAGAGGTTGACGGCTTTCCTGCCAGATACTGTATGATCTGTGTCTGATCCTGAGTATACAGAACTCCGGACTCACATATATAGTTTTGATTTTGATAATCTACAGGGATATTTGATAGAGAGGAACACTTGGCAAAGGCACCTGCTCCAATCTCTGCCGTCTTAGCCGGTATAGATATGGATTTCAGACTGGTACAGCCGGAAAATGCAGCTGCGCCGATGGACTTCACATTGCTCCCCATCGTTACCTTCTGCAAATTCTTGCAGTTTTCAAAGGAAGAAAAATCTACATTCGTCACATTGTCCGGTATCACGACCTCTGTCATCGTGGTATTGCCGGAAAAGGCCTCGTGTCCGATGGTACGCACAGAATTAGGGACCGTCACAGATGTTTCGGTCCCATTATATTTTACAAGTGTATCGCCGTCCATGGTATAGTCACCGACATCTACCCTGGCAGCATCTACATTCACTGCCGGGATCTGTGTGACGATCAGTGCCGTTACCATCAAGAGAGCGGCTATCAGTTTTCTCACATATCGAGCCATATACTTCCTCCGGTCTCCAACGTACTACGCAGTTCTGACCTTCTCCTCCGGGTCTCTCTTGAGGAACAGTACCACTGCAAATGCAGCCAGTCCGATGACTAAGAACCACTTCGGATGGATCGGATCGCCGGTCACAGGGGTCGCGTCCTGAGAACCTGATGCAGACAGATTCGATGTATCCACATAGATCACATATGGTGACAAATGATCGATCGTAAAGTTCATACAAGGAATGCCGTTGATCACTGTAAATCTCGGATTCAGCACTCTCAGCTTTCCATCCTCTGTCAGTGCCGGCTTTGCATTACCACCATAGATTGCCAGAGGATCCGGTATCGGCATCGTCAGACTGACTGTCACTCCATCCGGTATCGGTGAAATCTTGGTCGTTCCCGTACTGTCATACAGACTAATATCGATTGGCAGATACCTGAGCGCATCCAATGAGCCAAACTTTGCAAGCAATGCCTGCTCAGCCGCTGCATCAGCCTCCGGTGTATCCGTAATCTTAATGACATAGCTGTCTGTAGAGCCATTCACTGTTGCAGACACCTTTCCGATATCGGTAATGCCTGAGGTGTTCGCTACGACTCTGGTGTTTCCAGCCGGCTTACTCGTTGATCCTGTCGATGTCTTTCCGCCTGTACTGCCTGTCCCCGTTCCTGTTCCTGACTTCACAGTCGAAGCGATCGTTGATGTTGAGCTACTGGATGAGCTGTTGCTGGAGCTGCTCGACGAGCTGCTGGAGGAACTACTGGACGATGAACTGCTGCTGGAGCTGCTGCTGGATCTGGTCGTACTGGTTGTCGATGTCCTGCTGGTGGAGCTGGTAGTTGATGTCCTGCTCGTGCTTGACGTCGTACTGGTCGTTGAGTTTGCTGTATACTGCGCAATACAGGTCACATTTGCCGTAATGCCCGTATAGTTCGGTCTCCATCCGGTAAAGGTATAGCCGGTACGAGTCGGAGATGCCGGCGGTGTCGCATCCTTGCCGCTGGTAACAGTCTGCGTATCCAAGATATCGCCGTTATAGTCTGCAAAGATGACAGTAAAGGTATCGCCAAGCGGTTCAAATCTCAGATTACTGAAGCGCTTTGCATATCTTTCTACAGCACTGTTTTTATAGCTCTTCAAAGTAGCCGAACCGGTACCTGTAAAAGCGGTATCATCGATATCTACTTCCTTGCCCGGTATCGTTACTTCAATGCCATCAAAACACTCTGAAAACGCATATTCTCCAATGTCTGTAACTGTATCCGGCAGATAAACCGTTCTCAGATTGTCACACTCCAGAAAACAATTATCCGGTATGGATGTCAGATCAGAGGAGGAAGAAAGATCTACGCTCTTAATATTATCACAGTTCTGGAATGCTCTCGGATTGATATTGTCAATCGCTGCAGTCTCATCGGATGTAATATACTGATCTTCTACACTTGCTGAGCCCCTACTCGGGAGTACTTCCTCCAAGGTTACAATTTCCTTGTTGTTAGCGTCTATATAGGAACTGAATATAATGCCCTTCTCACACCAGTAAAATGGATTGTCGATCGTTCCTGGATTGGTTTCTCCATTAAAAGTAACACTTTCTATACTCGTTGAATCATAGAATGGAAGCGTTCCGATGTCTGTCATATCTGCATTGAATATCACATTTTTAAGTGGCGATTTTTCAGAACTGCTTGTTGCAGTTTCATAATTATATGCAAAAGCACCTGTATCAAAGCCTCCAACTCCTCCTGTCACGGTTGGCAGACTCGTTACTCCGCCCAGCGTCACTGTCTGGCACGCCTGCTCATCCACCTCCAGATTAATAAAATACTTTTCACTGGCTGGTGTACTGGTATCAGCATGAGTCGTGTCCACAATAGACTTTATACCTGCAGGTGCGGTGATATTCATTGAATATGTCTGAATATCCGCCTGTACCTGTGAAATCGGATTAGAAATATGGCGGCCTTGAATTACATCATCTACGGTAACATCAGCAGGAACACCACCGTTGTCATAAGTTCCTACAACAGTTGTTAATTCGGGGAAAGAGAACAATGAAACTGCTCCATCCTCCGTCAAGGGATCGCGATCAATATCCGGATCATACTGTGCGATCAGGTTATATGGGTTTCCTGTTTCATAAATAATATACTGGTTCACAGTAGATGTATTAATCTTGTTTTCCGGATTGATGGCATAATCAAATGGAGGGTAGCCCACTTCCATCTTGCCCTTAACCGTCAGCTTCGGTCCGCCGGTTTTAAATGCATCCACTCCGACTGACTTTACCTGTGTATCATAAATCGCACCACGCGTATAATCATCATTTCTAAATGAAATCAATCGAAGCGCTGAATCATTTTTGAAACAGGAGTCTCCAACCAGCGTGTCACTCATTGCCTCATCCTGATCAAAAGTAACCGTATTCAGAAGAGGACATTCTGCAAATGCTTCGCTGCCGATTGATACACCATAAGTAGAAATATCTACTGTTGCCAGACTATTCATTCCATAAAATGCCTTGCTTCCGATTGCTCTCACCGTTTTGGGAATCTTCAGATTTTCTATCAAATCCGCATCGTCTTTATTAAAGCAGTTTTCTCCGATTGCCACAATCGTGAAGGGGCCGAGCTTACTCGGAATCTCCAGATCCGTTCCGGCTGCACTCGTCTTCTTAAAATTACTTAGGGTTACCTCTGAGCTTGAGCCCGCATCTACCGTAAATACATAACCATCTGATGCTCTTTCATAATGCCCTGATCCTGCCGGTTCCTCATAGTAATATGTAATACTGTTCTTAAATGCGAACTGATATGCCTGAGAGGATGCTGTCGGAGTCGCTGCTGGTGTTGCACCCCAGATATAAAAATCCTCTGACATATTGGTCAGCTCCGAAGTATCATTAAAGGTCGTGGCGGCATCCATAACCTTGACCCATGCCAGTAATCCGCAATTATCAAATGTTGTGTCAGGATATGTAATTCCATGATTGTTCTTCATGGTGGCGTGGGCGAGACTGGAGTTATTGACAAAAGAACCCTTACCCACCGTACTTAAATACGGATTCATCACAACATCCGTCAGGGAACTGCACCCCATAAATGCATAATTACCTAAGGTATTAAAGCCTGTAATTTCTGTACTTGTCTTCGACGTTTTACTCATCTCCAGATTTCTGAGTGCAGCGCAGCCATATAATACGGCAGAGCTTGCATTCTGTATACCCGATGGAAACTCAAAAGAAGACAGTGTATAACAATTGCCAAACGCTCCGACTCCTAATGTGGCACAGGCACTCGGTGAATTGGAGGGTGCAAAATCCACAGACCCCAGATTTCCGCATTCTGCAAAAGCCATCGTACCGATGGAAGATAATCCGCTTTCAAAGGAAGCTGCCGTTAAAGCTGTGCATCCCTTAAAAGATTCATTTCCAATTCTACTGATATAGGTCGGTATTGCAAGCTTTGAGAAATTTGTCTTTCCTGCCAATGCATTATCGGCAATACAGGTAATCAATGCCTGTCTGCTTGAATCACATGTATATGGAATTGTAATTTCTGATGTTACATTTGGATAAGATGCATCTGGTACAGGATCCTGATCGCCATCATTGACCATTGTACCATTACTCAGATATTTATTTCCAAACTGATCAAACATCACTACAACATGATATGTTTTCGTGATGGTACCATCAGTATTGGTTGTTTCCCCTTGCAGAACACCCTGATAGGGTGGATCAACCAAGCCTTCAGGAATTGTCTTTGACCTGTCAGCAGTATATACAACCGGTACTTTGTAGGTAACCGTCTGAAAGATTGTTCCAACATTCTTGGCTTTGGTTGTGTCATATGTTGCAGCAGAATCATATCCCATTTTATTATAGAAAGGCAATACTCCATTTGTGATTGTATAAATTGCATTATCATTAAAGCCAGCCATGGAAGCACTGTTCGGAGAATATCCGGTATTAAAATAGTCAATATAGTATAGCGGTATCGGCAGGTGATACTGGCTGTCCAGTTCACAGACTCCTGTATTCTGATTAATCAGATATCCATATGTTTTTGGTACCAGATCATCCGCACTGGTATAATGGTTCGTTACACTCAAAGACGCATTATTGGGATCTGACGCCGTCCGATATTTATTATTTGATGTCGCGTCATAATCATCTTTAAATTTATCTAAACTAAAGTCTTCATATGAGGCACCCGTTGAAGCACTTCCATTACCTGCTGATAAGTCCTGCACCGGAATCGCTGCTACGATGAGTGCGGTCACCAAAAGGAGTGCTGCGATTGTTCTTCGTGCACTTTTCTTCAGTCTTCTCTTTACTTTTTTAGGTGCTGCTCCCATATGATCTCCTCCGTATATCGCCGGTTCTGTCCGGTTTAGGCTTAATCGTCATAGACATACATATTTCTCTTTATTGGATTCTCTTTGCCACCACTACAAAACGCTCTGCATCTGCAGTGTCATGATCACAGGTGGATAATGTCAACAGCTGGTCTCCAAATGCTGCCGTCACGCCTGTATCGTACAAAGACATATTCTTCATATCTTCCATATGTGAATTAAATTCTTCCTCAGATATTGCATCTATAAACTGGTAATACTTAAATGCAATCTCGTCCTCATCATACACCTTTGACAAAAAAACATACATAACCTCATAGGTGCCCTTTTCGTATAATGTATCGAACTTGATCTGCTTATGCTTTTCGTAATAACTCTGATCCTTGTACTTGCCCAGAGAGCCAAACATCTTACCGGACTTCATATTATGTCCGAACACGATAATATTCTGGCTTCTCGGCCAGATCTTGGCATCGGCACTGATAAAGAGTGTGCCGTTTTTATCATAATTCTGATCAAAATCATGCTCCAGATAATATTCCTCATTCTTTGACTGCATCACGGGGTAATCAATATTAGTATCGTCAATTTTGAGCCATCCGATTAGACTTTTATTCTTATTATACAGTGCTTTGTATTCATCTAGGATATCCGGTGCTGCTTCCTCCTCCGGTCGGGTAAAGAACCGCTCCGGATTTACGGCAATATCCTTATCTTTTAACTCAGCCAGCTGGTGAGACGCCTGTTCCGTATGGGATGCCTGATAACAATAATAAGCAAAATATCCAAGGCTTCCCGCCGCGATGAATGCCATCAGTATCATAACAGCCCTGCGACCCTTCTCCGCCGGACTCATCGCTTTCTGTTTCTTCTTACTCAAGGTTCTGTTCCTCACACATTTTCATCTTTTTGATAAATATAGAACTTGTATTGCTGTATATTATTTTTTTCACCATATACATTTTTTGCTGTATAGTTATCCAACAGCTGTTTCAGCAGCTTCTTAATCAGTGTACCTGCCTTTTCCATAATCTCATAGCCCGGCAGTTCATACAGTGTATTCACTACGTATAATGTGTCTGAATGTCTCTGTATACTCACCTTTGCACGAAATGTCGGATACAGCAGTCCGTAATACTCCGCGATTGCCTGTATCAGAAAGCGAATATCCTGAAAGCTTTCCTTGGCAATCTCTCCGTCTACCTGATTTTCAAACTTGAAATAACGGTTATCGGATACCTCGTGATATCTGTTTTCCATCGCCTTACCAAAGGATGCCTGTTCTGCTATACCTTCAAAGTACGTCTGCGTAAAACATTTTGTCAGATAGTTTTCAAAATCCGTGACGCACTTCATTTCATCTGCGGTCATTTCCGTACTGCATTCCTGCAGCATGGTTGCCAGTGCCTTTTCATATACTTCTTCGATCTTGCGGTAGCCCTCCATCCGGTCATTCAGGACGTTGGACATATCAAACAATACCTGCTTATATTTCTCAGAACGTTCTGCCAGCTCAGCAGCCATCTGTCGCTGCTGCTCAGCCTTGTTGTAGGCCTCCAGACCGTTCATGAGCCATTTGATGAACTCATCTGCTGACTGCCAAGGCTTCATGATCAGTTTATTGGTATGCAGATCATTGTGAATCGATATGGCTTCTCGCACATGTTCCTCATCCGACATGATCATCAGGATGGTCTGCGGATATCTGGCATAGATAATCTCCAGAAACTCTCTGCCGGACAGTGCTGCCATCTCTACATCCGCCACTACCAGCGCGATCTCACGTGTCTCCATGATGCCAAGCGCCGCCTCGACATTCGAAGCAAAGAAGCACTGAACCGTCTTATCCAGTACGATTGCCCTCAGTCTGTTCAGCAGATTCTCGTCATCATTTACAAATAAAATCGTGCGCATCCGGTTCTGACCTTTCTGTTCGCAAGGCATAGTTACACATATATCTACATTGTACTATATCTTGACAAAATTTCAAGTTATTTTGCTACATATTGTTTCTAATTTTGTTTCTAATGTTTCTAATTTGGATAAATGAATATAAGAAAACCTCCAAATCTTTGAGAAGACTTGAAGGCTTGATTCCAACCATTTTACTGTTTCCTGTATCGGGTTATCTTCCTCCAGTTTTCCGGGAAACCCATTTTTTCATATAATTCCTGTTCTGATATACTATCATGTTTCTTGAGGCTTAACATGCACAATATCTCCTCAAAATAAAAAAGAGAAGCCCCCGCAGGTTCTCCCCCCGGTCGCAGACCTCACAGGTTTCTGCAACGCGATCACTGTATTCAGTGATCTTGACTTTAAAGTTTATATCAAGCACTTTCTACAGCTAATATAGTATATGTCATTGTTTTTAATCTGTTTCTGGTAATTCTTTATTTCAGCTACCGTTCTCTCTCAAATGCCAATCTCGTTTGTATTCTCCATCCACGAGTCCGCCGATTTCTTTACGTCATTCATAATATCACAAGACATTTAAAAATGTAAATACGCTGTGCATACATTTGTTAGATTTATTCGATTTTTAAGCAATAAAAAATCGGGATACAAAAATTCGTGTAATCCCGATTCTCTTCATTTCTTAATAAATTACATATTCACAACCATTTTTTCAAATTCATCTTCTGTATCAGCAAAATGATATGGTTCATATTCTCCATAAGCAGATGGTCTACTAATTGTAACGAGTTGAATCTTTTCATATCCAACCTGTGCTTCCACTTTTCTTTTAAAATCTGAAAGATGTTTTCCATGTGTTGTTTTTAGAGCAACACAGCCAACATCGTCTATACTCTTAGCAATCAAGTAACACATGTTCTAACGCCTCCTTAAAATCTTTTTCTGATAGAATTTTAGCACTCTCATATAATTCACGCAAGCGATATCCTACAGAATCATCATATTTTTTCTTATATACATATTTATGAAGCCAGTTATTGAACTGCCTATCATAATATGTATTATATTGTATTTCAATCGGGTAATGGTTTCCATCCAGCTGAAAATATACATGAATTCCTCTGTACCCATCATCATTTGCTTTTCCTTTTGACATATCCGCAACTCTTAACTCTGGTATTTCTTTTAATTGCAGAACATCCTCATAGTTATCGCATAACGAACGGAATCCTAATAAGTCATCAAATACTTTTCTTGCCTGACGATCTGGATAATACCTCTCATATTTTAATATCGCTGATTGTACACTTTTAATCCTGTAATCCAACGCTAATTCGTGTAGCTGATTAAATGAATCATACCAACTGTTTACATCTATCAATTCTTTAAATAGTTCTTCTTTATCAAAATAATGTAAATTTTTCTTTAAATTAATACCTAAATCTGATTGGTAAGATAGCTGCTTAAGCATATCTATTGTCAATCCATCTCTATGCAAAATATCTGACACAATCCGAACCTCCTTTTGTCTTATTATACTCCACCTTTCTCTGATTATAACATAGGAGACCTTACTTTGTAATCATTCTGATATTATTGATCGAAGTTTGAAGTTATGCATTTCAGTTTTTTTCTCTCCACCCTGAAAATCTTGCTTAAATTTGTTTTCCAATCCGGTTGAACACTTTTGATGAACTCACATAATATATAGCATAACCAATATTGGAGGATGACACATGGGCGAAATAAATTGCGGATGCGGTATCCCAAATGATTGTGGACGTCATAACAGCGGTGGCTGTGGTTCTATTATTTGGATTATCCTGATTCTTTGTCTTTGCAACAATGGCGGCGACAGCTGTGGCTGTGGCGGCGGTTCCGGACTTTCCGGATTATTCGGCGGTGATGGTGACGGCTGCGGTTGTATTATCATCATTCTTTTGTTACTTTGCTGCTGTGGTGGAAATTCTTTCTGCTGATTCATCTTGAAAGGCGGTTGACTGCCAATATGGCGGTCAGTCGCCGTCTTTTCTTTGTATCGGTCTGCCTTCTCTCCTGCTGATTTTGGATCTGCTTTGTCCGAATATTTTCTATTTTTCTTTCATACATATAGGTGAATGATATCGAGGGAACTGTGCATATGAGTGACATGAAGCAGGAATTTGTATCTGAATTTGACGAGATGACGACCACTGACCGGATTCGTATGTTAAAATCCGCGCTTCCATATGTAGAGATCAGCATGCAAAAATATATGGCCATCTATATCAAGCTGCTGGAACTCATGTATATCATTAGCTACTTTAGAAATGAACCTCAGAAATTTGCTGCCAGATTTTCAAAATGCAAGAGCAATGATCCCCGTGAAGTCATGAAAGGGCTGAAGAAATACTGTTCCAAAAGTGAGCAGGCGTCTGTAGACCAGATACTCCAGATGATGCAGGCCTTTGAAATGTATCAGAAATACAGTGCATTTCTGCAGCCCTTTGCCTCTATGGGCAATGACTCTGAAAATGCTGACGGAGCCTCTGCCGCTGGGTCTGCTTCTGCTTCCGGAAAGGATCCGCTGTCCTCTCTGATGGGAATGCTGTCACCGGAGCAATTAAAAATGTTTGAGATGTTTAAGGAGATGTAAACTATGATTAATGACCAATGGATCAATGATCCGTCACTTGCCGGTATCAATCGTGAGAAGCTGATGTTTCTGCAAAAGCTGGTTGTCGATTCCGGCAGAATCACAGACAAAGAAAAAATGCCGTTTCTTCTGGCTCTCGCTTCGAAAGCCAAAAGCAGCAACATTTCATTTACAACTGATGAAACTGACAGGATCATCACCACACTGAAAAAGCACAGTTCACCGGACGAACACGCCCGGATGGATCAGCTCCTGCAGATGTATACAATGTTCAAGTAGCGCCGTTTGTATGATCTGATCTGTCATCAGATCTCTTCCAGATAAAGAACGCCTTCCATATCTCTGCAGATACCGAGTACCTCCTCGCGATCACCGCTGTGGTTCATTTCCACGGTGATCAAGGCAGTGACGAAGTCGTTCTTTATCTTTGTTTTATTGATTTCAAAGTTATTGACTCTGACATTCATCGCTCTGACTGTTTTCAGGAATTCCGATGCATGCTTCAGAGAATCCACTTCTACATACAAGTCCAGTACCTTGGAATGATGTGTAACATACTGATCCAGCTTTGCCAGTACACCAAATGTGATTACCACCAGAACCAGCATCACGATGGCGCCTTCCCAAAATCCGATACCTGCCGCCAGTCCCAGACAGGCGCATGCCCATAGTCCTGCCGCAGTCGTCAGTCCACGTACCTGATTCCGTCCGGTCACTACGATCGTTCCGACTCCAAGAAAGCCGACACCACTGATGACCTGTGCCCCCATTCTGGTCATATCAATCTTGGACGCATCAAACACGTCACATACATACTGTGCCGTCAGCATCACAAGTGCCGATCCCATACACACCAGTACATGCGTCTTGATCCCCGCGCCCCGTCTCTTCCTCGCCCGGTCGATCCCGATAATCACCCCAGCCACCAGTGCAAACAGCAATCGGCAGCTGACTGAGGCAATATTCACATCTTGTATATAGGTCAAGAAATCACTCATGAATTTACTCCTTATACTGTGAAAGACAGATTGTATGATGGACAATTGTATTCTATTCAGAATTTCGGATATAAGAACCACTAAGTATTCCGGATGGTATATTGAATTCGGACGCAACCGAATCAGATTCGCCATCCATGGCTCAGCTGATTCTTGTCGGAACATCGTGTTCCGACATTGCTGAAAGCGTACGGAATACTAAGTGGTTCTAATATCCTTCATATTCACAGAATCCAATTGTCCATCATACAATCTGTCTCATCTACTTTATCGAAATAGCTAATTATAACCTTAAACCAACAGCCGCGTGGACATATATGGTATGCGAAGCAGGGCGGTATTGGGGTGGTGGGCGCTGAGCGTACCATATATGTTCACGCGGCGTCCGTTTCTAAACGAGATTTTTGGATACTGCCACCAGATTCACGATTCTTCCTGGAACATAGATTTCCTTCTTAATCACCATTCCAGTCAGCTTGTCTGCGACTGCTTCTTTACCTGCTGCAATCACGCTGTCCTTATCCGCATCCTTCTCGATCATGATGGTGCCCTTAATCTTTCCGTTGATCTGGACAGCAACCTCAACCGTGCTTTCCACAGTCTTCTCTTCTTCATACTCCGGCCATGTACTCTGGTATACTCTTCCTTCACAGCCGACTGTACTCCAGAGCTCCTCCGTAATATGCGGAGCAACCGGATTCAATAACTTCAGCAATGTAATAAATTCGCCTTTTGTCACAGAATTCTTCTTATAAAATTCATTGATCAGTGCCATCATGGCAGCAATTGCCGTATTGTATTTCAGATTCTCAAAATCGTAGCTGACCTTCTTAATCGTCTGATGCATCTTCGTCTCGAGATCCTTGGAATAGCCTGCCTCGTCAGTCATAATATCCTGCAGCTTCCATACTCTCTCAAGGAACCTTCTGCAGCCCTTCACTCCGTCCTCTGACCATGAAGCACTTAACTCAAAGGCTCCAATGAACATTTCATAAGTACGCAGCGTATCCGCACCGTAATCTCTTACGATGTCATCCGGGTTCACAACATTGCCGCGGGACTTGGACATTTTCTCTCCATTCTCGCCGAGAATCATACCATGTGAGGTACGCTTCTGATACGGCTCCGGACACGGAACCACACCCTCATCATAGAGGAATCTGTGCCAGAATCTTGAGTACAGCAGATGCAATGTGGTATGCTCCATACCGCCGTTATACCAGTCTACCGGCATCCAGTATTTTAATGCTTCCGGACTTGCCAGTGCTTCTGTATTCTTCGGGTCTGTGTATCTTAAGAAATACCATGAAGAACCAGCCCACTGAGGCATGGTATCGGTCTCACGCTTTGCAGGACCTCCACAGCACGGACATGTTGTATTAACCCAGTCTGTCATGGCAGCAAGCGGTGATTCTCCATTGTCTGTTGGCATATAGCTCTCTACCTCAGGAAGTTCCAGCGGAAGTGCTGATTCCGGAAGTGCTACATAACCGCATTTATCACATTTAACAATCGGAATCGGCTCTCCCCAGTAACGCTGTCTGGAGAATACCCAGTCACGCAGCTTGAAGTTGACCTTCTTCTCTCCGATTCCCTTCTCTGTCAGGAATTCTGTAATCTTCTTTTTGGCATCTGTTACTTCAAGACCGTTTAAGAAGTCTGAATTCACAAGCACGCCTGTTGCAACATCTGTAAATGCTGCTTCATTGATGTCTACTTCTTCTCCGTTCTTTGCCACTACCTGAATGAGCGGAAGATTGAATTTCTTGGCAAATTCCCAGTCACGGTCATCATGAGCCGGAACTGCCATAATTGCTCCGGTTCCGTATGTCATTAATACATAATCAGATACCCATACCGGAATCTCTTTTCCGTTAACGGGATTGATTGCCGTAAATCCGTCAATATTGACACCTGTCTTCTCTTTTGCAAGCTCTGTACGCTCGAAATCAGACTTCTTGGCTGCCATCTCACGATAAGCAATAATCTCATTCCAGTTTTTGATGGTATCCTTATATTTGTCAAGGAACGGATGCTCCGGTGATACAACCATGTAGGTTGCGCCAAAAAGTGTATCCGGTCTGGTTGTATAGATACGCAGCTTGTCCTCTTTATCCTTCAGTGCAAAGTCAACCTCTGCGCCCTCCGAACGTCCGATCCAGTTCTTCTGTGACACCTTGACACGTTCCACATAATCGACTGTATCCAGTCCCTCTAAAAGCTTATCTGCATACTCTGTGATTTTCAACATCCATTGGCTCTTGACCTTACGGACAACCTCACTGCCGCAGCGTTCACAGACACCGTTCACCACCTCTTCATTTGCCAGTCCGACCTTGCATGAGGTACACCAGTTAATCGGCATCTCTGACTTGTAGGCAAGTCCTGCATTGAATAATTTGAGGAAGATCCACTGTGTCCATTTATAATAATTGATATCGGTCGTATTCACTTCTCTTTCCCAGTCGAAGGAATAACCGAGCGAATGTAACTGACCCTTGAAGCGCTCCACATTATTCTTGGTTACGATTCTCGGATGGATATGGTTCTTGATGGCATAGTTTTCAGTCGGCAGACCAAATGCATCCCATCCCATCGGATACAGCACGTTGTAGCCCTGCATTCTCTTCTTACGGGCAACGATATCGAGTGCCGTGTATGGTCTCGGATGTCCTACATGAAGTCCCTGTCCTGACGGATATGGGAACTCAACCAGTGCATAATATTTCGGCTTTGAGTAATCATCTGAAGTCTGAAATGCATGTTCATCATCCCATACCTTCTGCCATTTTTGTTCTACTTCTCTGTGATTATATGGTACTGCCATGTTACATTCCTCCAATAGTATTTCGTCTAGTCCCTAAAATTCTACTCATATTATTCCCTTTTGTCAAGGAAAACAACCCTTTTCATATCATATGAAAGGGCGTAAAAAGAACTGCAGTCTATCGAGTGATATCGAATGTACTGCAGTCCTTTTTCGCTTATCCTATTTATTTATGCATCTGCACTGTCTACCAGTTTATCAGCTCTCGCTATGATTTCCTTCTCCTGTACATCTGAAGGAGCCTGCTCATAACGGGTGAACTCATACTCGAAATCGCCGCGTCCGCCAGTCATGGAGCGAAGATCTGTGCAGTATCCATGCAAGCCTGTCATCGGAATGTCTGCCTCGATGGTCTGCTTGCCGTTGCCGATCGGGTTCATGCCGAGTACACGGCCACGACGCTTGTTCAAATCACCCATAACATCTCCGGTATAGTTATCCGGAACAGTGACCTTCAGCTTCGCGATCGGCTCCATCAGGATAGGGCCTGCTTCCATGAAGCCCTTCTTGAATGCCTGGATCGTTGCCATCTTAAATGCCTGCTCAGAAGAGTCTACCGGATGATAGCTTCCATCATACAGGATCGCCTTCACACCGACTACAGGATATGCTGCCAGAGGTCCCTTCAGGACTGACTCTGCAAGTCCCTTTTCCACTGCCGGGAAGAAGTTCTTTGGAACGGCTCCGCCGACTACGACCTGTTCAAACTCATATGCCTTCTCCAGATCTCCGAGAGGCTCAAATCTCATCTTAACGTGTCCGTACTGTCCGTGTCCGCCTGACTGTTTTTTGAACTTACTCTCTACATCAGAATTTTTCTTGATGGTCTCACGGAATGCTACCTTCGGCTGTGACAGTTCGATCTCAACCTTATAGACGTTCATCAGCTTGCTTGCCACTACCTCGAGATGCTGGTCTCCCATACCATAGAGCAATGTCTGTCTGTTCTCGCCGTCATTGACATTCAACAGTGTCAGATCCTCATTCATCATCTTTGATAATGCACCTGAGATCTTATCGATATCAGCCTTATTTTTAGCCTTATATCTCATACATGTGTAAGGTCTGCTGATCTCTGTCTTGCCGTATTTGATCGGTGTAGCCTTTGTACACAGCGTGTCACCGGTTCTGGCCGCTGACAGTTTCTGGATAGCGCCGATGTCTCCGGCATGCAGTTCCTTCACTTCAATCGGCTTGTTTCCCTGCAGGACAAACAGCTTTGATACTCTTTCCTCTGTATCCTTATCCTCATTGAAAATCGTATCATCAGACTTAAATACACCGGAGCAAACCTTAATCAAAGAGTATTTACCAATGAAAGGATCGACAATGGTCTTCCAGATATAAGCTGACTTCGGTTTTGAGAAGTCATAATCTGCTTCAAAGATCTCGTTTGTCTTCATATTGATGCCTGCTACCTTACGCATATCAGGACTCGGAAAATATTTGATGATATCGTCGATCAGTGTAAAGACACCCTGACACAATACATTAGAACCCATGGAAATCGGAACAATGCTGCCGTCAAATACACTGACACGCAGTGCAGAACGGATCTCTGCCTCAGAAAAGGTCTCTCCTCCGAAATATCTCTCCATGAAGTCTTCACTTGTCTCTGCTACAGCTTCCAGCAGTGCATCTCTGCAAATCTGCAGATTTGGCTCTGAATACTCAGGAATATCACAGGGTACGACCTCACCCTTGTCTGTCCATCTGTTTCCTGTCTCGCTGACTACATTGACATAACCTACAAACTTCTCATTTTCTCTGATTGGCAGATGGAACGGAGCGATCCTCTTGCCGTATCTCTCGGTCAGATCTTCTACCACCTGTCTATAGCTTGCATTATCAACGTCCATATCTGTAACGAAAAACATTCTTGGTAATTTATATTTTTCGCATAAATCCCATGCTTTTTCTGTTCCTACTTCTATACCTGCCTTGCCTGATACAACAATGATAGCCCCTGCTGCTGCACCGACTGCTTCTTCTACTTCACCTACAAAATCAAAATAACCCGGAGTATCCAGCACATTGATCTTTGTGCCTTCCCATTCGATTGGAACGACTGACGTACCGATAGAGAACTGTCTTTTCTGCTCTTCTTTATCGTAATCACTGATTGTGTTACCGTCCGCGATCTTGCCCATGCGGCTCGTAATTCCTGAAAGATATGCCATTGCCTCGACTAAGCTGGTCTTGCCGGCACCCCCGTGTCCCAGGAGCACCACGTTTCGAATCTTGTCAGTTGTGTAAACATTCATATTCAAGTTCCTCCAATACTGTTTGTTATGACCTCTTGAAATTCTCAGTCATTTGGTTTCTACCCATGGTAATATTGTAATAAAAAGAAAGACAAAATGCAAGTTCTTTATACACTTTTAACAAAGTTAATAATTTATCACTTTAAAGCGTTGCGCTTTAATGCATTTAAGTGTTGACAACTGTAACTGAACTCGCTACAATAAATTACGTTACAGATTTTCATCACTATTACAGAAAGAAAGGACAACAATCATGATTATTGTAATGAAACCGGGGGCATCCTCTGAAAATATCAGCAGTGTTGTAAATACCATACAAAGAAAGGGTCTGGAGACTCATCTCTCACAAGGTAAGGAGGTCACCATCATCGGCGTAGTCGGTGACAAATCCAAGCTGGCATATGACAACCTTGAAATCTTTGAAGGTGTAGATAAGATCGTACCGGTAACAGAAAGTTATAAACTATCTAACAAAAAGTTTCATCCGGAGCCCATCCGTATTCAGGTCGGCAATACATCCATCGGCCCCGATACACTGACCATCATGGCTGGCCCATGTGCAGTCGAAACAGAAGAACAGATGCATCTGATTGCACAGAATGTCAAAAAGGCAGGTGCTACGATTTTGCGCGGCGGTGCTTATAAGCCCCGTACTTCACCTTATGCTTTCCAGGGTCTTGGTGAGGACGGATTACGCTATCTGCAGGAGGCAGGCAAAGAAACCGGGCTGGCAACGATCAGTGAGGTCATCAGTCTGGATGCCATTAATACAGCTGTCAAATATGTCGATATGATCCAGATCGGTGCACGCAATATGCAGAACTTCTTTCTGCTCAAGGAGGCCGGACGGGCCGGACTGCCGGTACTGCTGAAGCGTGGATTATCTGCTACCATTGATGAATGGCTGAATGCTGCAGAGTATATTATTTCAGAAGGCAATCCGAATGTCATACTGTGTGAACGCGGTATCCGTACCTTTGAAACAGCTACCCGGAATACACTGGACATCAGTGCGGTTCCTGTACTGAAATCCAAAACCTATCTGCCTGTCATTGTCGATCCGTCACATGCCACCGGTGTCAGAGCCTATGTCTCACCGCTTGCCAAGTCTGCAATCGCTGCAGGCGCCGACGGACTGATGATTGAGGTGCACAATGATCCTGCAAATGCATTGTCAGACGGTCCTCAGTCTCTGACTTTCGCGCAGTTTAACACATTATGTGATGAAATCAAGCCCTTCTGCGGTCTGATGAACAGGAGCTTTTAAAATGGAACATACAACCATCGGCTTTATCGGCCTCGGTCTGATTGGCGGTTCGATCGCCAAGGCATATAAAAAAGCATATCCGGATGCCGTCATCACGGCATATGATCTGGATCTGCGGTCACTGTTAACTGCACAGAATGAAGGCATTGTCGATGTCCTGTGCACAGATATTGATGATTCCTTCAGTCAATGCAGCATTATATTTTTATGTGCTCCTGTTCTGAAAAATGCACAGGCATTGTGTCATCTGACTTCACGCATCTCAGATGACTGTATCCTGACAGATGTCGGCAGTGTGAAGGAAAATATCATGCACAGTGTCCTTGCAAGCGGTCTCTCAGAGCATTTCATAGGCGGACATCCCATGACCGGCTCGGAGAAATCAGGCTATCTGCATTCCAATGCCAGACTGCTGGAAAATGCATACTATATTCTGACTCCAAGCAAACATACCAGACCAGAGCTTATCACACGTATGCAACAGCTTGTATCATCGCTGAATGCAATTCCGATTATACTGGATGCCACAGAGCATGATCAGGCCACCGCTGCTATCTCCCATCTGCCGCATATTCTTGCCGCGTCACTTGTGGATTTTGTAAAAGAGCATGATACAGAGGATGAAATCATGCGCACTCTGGCAGCCGGCGGATTCAAGGATATTACGCGGATTGCATCCTCATCTCCAGAGATGTGGCAGGATATCTGCTTGACAAACAGTGCTCAAATTTGTACATTATTAGAGGAATATACTGCAAAACTAGACCGGATCAGACAAGGCATCTTATCACACGATGCTGCTATGCTGTTTGATTTTTTTGCGGAAGCAAAGGATTATCGGGATTCTATGCAGGATGCATCTCTCGGGCCGATTCAGAAGGTCTATGTATTATACTGCGACATTCCGGATCAGACCGGTATCATTGCTACGATCGCCACTCTGCTTGCGGAGCATGAGATCAGTATCAAGAATATCGGTATCATTCACAACCGTGAATTTGAAGAGGGTGCACTCAGGATAGAGTTTTATGAGGAAAATGCACTGCATGCCGCCGGATGGATGCTCCGAGATGAGAACTATACAGTATATGAACGTCATTAAGTATGTGATTTGAAAGGATTTTCTCATGATATTTAAAAAAGCAAATCGTCTGAGCGGAGAAATCACTGTTCCCGGCGATAAATCTATTACACACAGAGCAGTTATGCTGGGTGCGCTTGCCACAGGCAAGACTGAAATTCATAATTTTTTATATGGTGCAGACTGCCTGTCTACCATTGATTGCTTCGAAAAGCTTGGCGTACAGGTGGAGTCCTCATCTGAGCCGGAAGGCATCGTGACGATTCATGGTGTCGGTCTGCATGGTCTGCAGGCTCCGTCTGCTTCTCTTGATGTAGGCAACAGCGGCACTACCATCCGTCTGATGTCAGGAATTCTGGCAGGACAGGAATTTGACTCTATGCTGACCGGCGACGGCTCTATCCAAAGACGTCCGATGCTGCGTATTATCGAGCCTCTTTCCATGATGGGTGCTGATATATCCAGTACATTAGACAATAATTGTGCTCCTCTGCAGATCAAGGGCAAGCTGTTAAACGGCATTCATTACATCAGTCCTTATAATTCTGCACAGGTAAAGTCAGCTGTCCTCTTTGCAGGACTTTATGCCGACAGCCGTACTTCGGTAACTGAAAAAAATGTATCACGAAATCACTCAGAATTAATGATTGATTATTTTGGTGGAGAAATCTATATGGAGGATACGACCATTACAGTCTGCCCTGAGCCGACTCTGATTGGACAGCGTGTCGTAGTTCCCGGTGACCTCTCCTCTGCCGCATATTTTATCGCTGCTGCTCTGATCGTTCCCAACTCTGAGATACTGATCAAAAATGTCGGCATCAATCCTACCCGGGATGGTATGCTGCGTGTTGTGAAAGAAATGGGCGGACACATTGAAATTCTAAATGAACAGTTTGACGGCGAACCTTTTGCTGATATCCTGGTGAAATCTTCTGCTCTGCACGGCGTCACCATCGAGGGAGCCATCGTGCCGACTCTGATCGATGAACTGCCGATCATCTCCGTACTGGCAGCCTATGCAGACGGACAGACCGTGATACGGGATGCAGCAGAGCTCAGAGTCAAGGAATCTGATCGTCTGGAGGCCATTGTAGACAATCTTTCATCCATGGAGGTAGATATTACACCAACTCCTGACGGTATGATCATCAATGGCGGTAAGCCCGTCAAGGGTACTGTGATTGGTTCCAGACTGGATCACCGTATCGCAATGTCATTTGCAATTGCTGCACTCGGGGCCGAGGGAAATACAGAGATCATCGGAAGTGAATGTGTGAAGATCTCCTATCCGGGATTTTATCAGGATCTGGAGTCACTCATACAAAATTAAATATAATGGTGTGTATACACTCAAAAAATCAGGGCTTGACTAAGCCCTGATTTTTTCTTCTATGCGTAACAGCTCATTATACTTTGCAACCCGCTCTGCCCGACATGGCGCGCCTGTCTTGATTTGCCCTGCATTGACGGCAACTGCCAGATCTGCAATAAAGGTATCTTCCGTCTCACCGGATCTGTGTGACACCACGCAATGATATCCGTTTTTATGGGCAATCTCGATTGTATCCATCGTCTCAGTCACTGTTCCGATCTGATTGACCTTGATCAGGATGGCATTTGCTGTTCCAAGCTTAATACCCGCTTCCAGTCTTCTGTGATTCGTTACAAACAGATCATCTCCAACAAGCTGTACCCGGTGTCCGATTCTCTTCGTCAGTTCCTTCCAGCCGTCCCAGTCATCCTCAGCCAGCCCATCCTCTATCGAACGAATTGGATAACGATCAAGAAGTTCTTCATAATACGCAATCATTTCTGCCGTATCGCGTTTGATTTCATTGTCCTTATCCTCTCCGTTAATATCGACACTTTCCTGTGTATGATCACTGTTACCTGCTTCATAAGCCCCATCCGGAACAGCTTCGTTATTCCTGATTTCTGTCCTGTAGATCTGTGTTTCGCCCGGAAAATGATACATACCGTCTTCCTCGTTATATAATTCACTGGCTGCCACATCCAGTGCAAACTGTATATCCTCTCCCGGCTGGTACCCTGCCGCCTTGACTGCCTCCATCATGATATCCAGTACCGCCTTTGCATCCTTCAGATCCGGTGCAAAACCTCCTTCGTCACCGACTCCTGTCGACAGTCCTTTTTGCTGCAGCAGTTTTTTCAGATTATGATAGATTTCTGCACACATCCGCAGGCCTTCCCGAAAGCTTTTCATGGATACCGGCATAATCATAAATTCCTGAAAATCCACGGTGTTCTTTGCATGTGCCCCTCCATTCAGGATATTCATCATAGGAATCGGGAGCAGGTGTGCATTGCTTCCACCCAGATATTGATACAGCGGAATCTCCAGCGCCTCGGCAGCTGTTCTTGCAGCCGCCATGGATACGGCCAGCATTGCATTGGCTCCGAGATTTGCCTTATTATCCGTTCCGTCAAGCTCGAGCAGCACATGATCCACCTTTCGCTGTTCCAGCGCATTCTGCCCGATTAGCTTCTCTCTGATCTTGGTATTAACATTCTGCACCGCCTTTTCTACACCGAGTCCGAAGTATCTAAGCTCCCCGTCACGCAGTTCAATTGCTTCAAACCTGCCTGTACTCGCCCCCGACGGCACCGCTGCCCTGCCGGTATAGCTCTTTCCCATCAGCCCCTGCTCCGGACTGTGTCTGTGTGCTACCCTCCGTTCAACCGCCACTGCACTCACCTCAGCCTCTACAGTCGGATTTCCCCTCGAATCCAGGATTTCCCTCGCATGTACATCCGTAATCAAAAGTTCCATATTCATATCCGCTTACCTGCCTTTTTACATTGATAAGCTTAGTATGTGCTTTCCTGCATAAAAAATACCCCTGACTGTTCATCAGGGGTATTTCAAATAGATTGTTTCTTTAAAAATTATGCATTCTTAGTCGGCATACATGTAAATACCAGAACAACAATGCTTCCGATACCTGTCAGACAAAGAAGAATGAGTAGCGGATTGTATCCGGCATCTCTGAGTCTTCTGCAAGTGATTGCAATTGACGGAACCAAAACTGCAAGACTATACAGGTAGGAAAGAGGTGTGAATCCTATAATACCTGCAATAATTCCGATCACAATGGCAACAATGAAATTCGCCAGTACAAAGAACCAATAACCTGCTCTGTCTGTTACACCACTGAAGTCCACGTATCTTGTAAATGCTTCCTTATAGCTGTCTACTAACTTCATACTACTACCTCCTTCTGCCTCTTATGAGGCCCCTCAAATGAATAGTTACTTAAAATTTGCCAGCGTCAGCAGCTTCCTGTACAGCTACTGCAACAGCAACTGTCATGCCGACCATCGGATTGTTTCCTGCACCGATCAGACCCATCATCTCTACGTGAGCCGGAACAGATGAAGAACCTGCGAACTGTGCATCTGAATGCATACGTCCCATAGTATCTGTCATACCATAAGAAGCCGGGCCTGCAGCCATGTTATCAGGATGAAGTGTACGTCCTGTACCACCGCCTGAAGCAACTGAGAAGTACTTCTTGCCCTTCTCGTTACATTCCTTCTTGTAAGTACCTGCAACAGGATGCTGGAATCTGGTCGGATTGGTTGAGTTACCTGTGATAGACACATCAACGCCTTCCTTCCACATGATTGCAACACCTTCGCATACATCGTTCGCGCCATAGCAGTTAACCTTGGCACGAAGTCCCTCTGAATAGGATTTTCTGAAAACTTCTTTTACTGTATTTGTATACGGATCGTACTCTGTCTCTACAAAAGTAAATCCATTGATTCTGGAAATGATCTGTGCTGCATCCTTTCCAAGACCGTTTAAGATAACTCTCAGTGGTTTCTGGCGAACCTTGTTTGCCTTCTCAGCGATACCGATAGCGCCCTCTGCTGCTGCGAATGACTCATGTCCTGCTAAGAAGCAGAAGCACTCTGTCTCTTCTTCCAGAAGCATCTTGCCAAGGTTACCATGTCCAAGACCAACCTTACGTGTATCAGCAACTGATCCCGGAATACAGAAAGCCTGAAGGCCTTCACCAATCACTGCTGCTGCATCTGCTGCTCTCTTGCAGCCTTTCTTGATTGCCATTGCTGCGCCTACTGTGTAAGCCCATTTTGCATTTTCAAAGCAGATCGGCTGGATCTTCTCAACCATGCTGTATACATCAAGACCAGCGTCTTTTGTGATCTTCTCAGCTTCCTCGATGGAAGAAATTCCACAGCTGTTCAATGCTTCGTTAATTTGTTTGATACGTCTTTCATATGATTCAAATAAAGCCATTATTCATTTCCTCCTCTTCTATTCTTTTCTCGGATCGATGATCTTCACTGCATCGTCTACACGACCATACTGACCGCAAGCCTTCTCATATGCAGTATTCGCATCATCACCCTTTTTCATGAAGTCTGTCATCTTTCCAAGGCTGACGAACTTGTAACCGATGATATTGTCCTCTGCATCCAGAGCAATACCTGTTACATAGCCCTCTGCCATCTCAAGATAACGGGGACCCTTCTTTAATGTACCGTACATCGTACCAACCTGTGAACGAAGACCCTTTCCAAGATCCTCAAGACCTGCTCCGATTGCAAGACCATCCTCAGAGAATGCGGACTGTGTTCTGCCGTATACGATCTGTAAGAATAACTCTCTCATTGCAGTATTGATTGCATCACATACAAGGTCTGTATTGAGTGCCTCGAGCAAGGTTCTGCCCGGTAAGATTTCAGATGCCATAGCAGCTGAGTGTGTCATACCTGAGCATCCGATTGTTTCTACGAGTGCCTCCTGGATGATACCTTCCTTTACGTTCAGTGTCAGCTTGCAGGCACCCTGCTGAGGTGCACACCAGCCAATACCGTGTGTCAGGCCTGAGATATCCTTAATTTCTTTTGCTTTTACCCATTTCGCTTCTTCCGGAATAGGTGCTGCGCCATGGTTAACGCCCTGCGCTACCGGACACATCATTTCTACTTCGTGTGAATAAATCATGTGAAAACTCCTTTCAATAACTTATATTTTTATTTCATTCATAAAACATTTTTACCATCTGTTATTGTCTCATAATCCTGTCGAAAAATCCAGTCGTTTTTTGTATTTTTTGCGGTTCATGAGCTCTGCGTATCATCTGTATAGATTGTATAGCCGTTCTTACCGTTGTTTTTTGTCGTATAAAGTGCCTTATCCGCTATGTCAAACAGCTCCTGATACTCCATAAAAGGAGATTTGCATACTGCAATACCGATGCTGGCCGTCACATTGATGTCCCCGTCTACACAAGGATAGGATTTCTGGATCATACGGCATAGTTTTCCTGCCAGAATCCCTGCATTTCTGATATCTTCAATATCATACATGAAAATGATAAATTCATCGCCGCCAAAACGTCCTACGATATCTCTGCCCTTAAACATGTTCTTCAGCTTCTCTGCGGTCTCACTCAGCACAAGATCTCCATACGCATGCCCAAGATGATCATTGATTGCTTTGAAATTATCCAGATCCAGCTCCATAAAGGCATGGATTCTGCTGGAATTTTCTTTTTGTTCTTCCTTTAATGACTGCATAATCAGCTGTTCTGTAGCTCCACGATTGAACACACCGGTCAGCAGATCGATCTCTGCCTTTACCTCTAATTCCAATTCCTTTAATTTGGCGCTGTGTATATCTGTTATCCTGCCTACCACTCTTGTGACATAGCCTTCATTACCCATAATACTTGAGATGACTAACCTGTACCATCTGTACTCATCATCAAACAGTTTGATACGGATATCAACAGAATCACGCTTTGGGGATTTGAGTGCATCCTTCATGATCTCCTGCAGCTTCTCTTTATCCTCAAAATAGATATTTTCAAAATCACCGCGTTCTATATAGTTCTGCCGCACAATATCATGCTGATAGCCTGAGTCATGTGCCGTCTTAAAGATCAGCGCATCCGTCTTCGCATTGTAGTCCAGAATATGCTCTCCCTCGACCTCGGATAACAGACTCATCCGTTCTGCCTGTCGGGACCATTCCTCTTCCATGTTCTTACGTTCTGTGGCATCCAGCATCATAGCTGCGCATACACTTCGATCTGCATCTCGTGAGAACAGATTGGCACGTACCTGCAGCCATCGTATTCCGCCGTCCTTGGTAACCGTCCTGAATTCTACCTCGACCGAGCCATCGTCCTTGAGTACATCCGTGATTGCCTGATCTACAATGGTTCTATCCTCGACGACTATATTCGCCATCATATTTTTAAACAGTATCTCAGCTTCTTTTTTACCATAGCCAAGCATCCTGTAAAATCCATCATTGATATATAACGGCTTTACAGCATGATCTCCCGCACGTACCTCCAGAATCAAGATACCGCCGATGATATTGTCTATGACTGTTTCAATGGATCCGAATACATCCTGCCCCGTATCACTACTTCCCATGTGTGTCCTCCTCTTTTATCTCTTGCCTGCAACTTCTCCTTGTTTTTTATAAATACTGTTTGCAGGGATGAAACCACGTACCATTGATGTCGGATAAATATTGGTATGTCTGCCGATTACCGTTCCGGGATTTAAAACGGAATTACATCCGACCTCAACCTCATCTCCCAGCATGGCTCCGAACTTCTTCAGTCCGGTCTCTATATTTTCTTCACTGCTCTTTACAACAACTAATGTTTTATCTGATTTTACATTTGATGTGATAGAGCCCGCTCCCATATGTGATTTATAACCAAGTATAGAATCGCCGACATAATTATAATGAGGAACCTGTACCTTGTTGAACAGTACCACATTCTTTAATTCTGTTGAGTTTCCTACCACTGCGCCCTCTCCTACGATTGCATTGCCTCTGATAAATGCACAGTGACGCACCTCCGCGTCCCTGCCGATGATTGCCGGCCCGTTGACATTGGCTGTCGGTGCTACCTTGGCACTCTTTGCAATCCATACATTTTCGCTGACCTCATCATACTCATCCTTCGGAAGCTTTGCTCCCAGTTCCTTAATGAACGCACTGATCCTTGGCAATGCCTCCCACGGATATGTCAGACCCTCAAACAGATCTGCTGCAATCGTCTCATTCAGATTGTATAAATTTTTGATTTTCATTTCTTCCATGATCATCGATCTCCTGTCTATTTTGTATTTGTTTTATAAAACTGCTTTGCTTTCATGAACTGTCCGCGCAGTGCCGACTGGTTGTTCAGCCCGCGTACTGCATTTGTTCTTCTGGACACATAATCATTCAGTTTATTCATGTACTCGTCTGCCGTAATCTCACCCTCTGCAACCCCTGTCAGTCCCTTCTCCCAGCTGGCTGTCAGCTTGGGATCCAGTAACGGTCTGATGGATGCATCTACCACATCATAAATCATCTCGCCCATCAGGGCCGGTGTGATCACCTGTGTCTTTTTGTTCAGATTCAGGTATTTGTTACCGACTAGTTTTTTCAGGATTTCTGCTCTGGTGGCAGACGTTCCGATACCGCTTCCTTTTATTTGGGCACGCAGCTCCTCGTCCTCGATCAGCTGCCCCGCATTTTCCATCGCCAAAATCATGGAACCGGAGGTATATCGTTTCGGCGGTGATGTCTCACCTTCCTTGACTGACAGTTGTCCGACCTGCAGCGAGTCACCCTTTTTTAGTGTCTGCAGTGCTGTCAGGAAATTGGCATCACATTGGTTTTCATCTTCATTTCCGTCCTCTGCCGGACTGTCCTCTGCTGCTTCCTGCTCCGCCTTCTTTTTGGCAAAGGAAAATGTGGTCACCTGCAGATAGCCTTCCTCCAGCAGTACCTTAAAATTAGCCTGAAATGTTTCAATGCCTATCCTTGCCGTGATTCCGGTCTTTTGATAAACAGCTGCAGGATAAAAGATGCTCAGGAATCTCCGGGCTATGACCTCGTAAACCTTATTCGACAGCTCTGACAGACTTCTCAGTCCGTCTAAGCCCTGTCCGGTCGGCACGATGGCATAGTGATCCGTGATCTGCTTGTCATTGACATATCGGGTCTTTGCAATGTCCTTATAAGATCCCTTTTCCAGTATTTCTGCTGCAAATGAAGAAACATGACCGTAATTTTTCAAGCCTGAGATATTCTTGTGAATCTCCTTTGCGACAGCAGTGGATAATACTCTGGCATCTGTTCTCGGATAAGTAACCGCTTTTCTTTCATACAATTCCTGAACGATACGTAATGTTTCATCCGGGCTGATCTTGAAGAACTTGGAACAGTCATTTTGCAGTTCAGCCAGATTATACAGCAGCGGTGCATTTTTATTTTCTTTTTTCTTTTCCAGAGATGCTATAACTGCCTCAAAAGGCTGTACGCCCTTTAGGTTTTCAATCAGTGCCTCTGCATCCTTCTGTTCTTTGAAACCGTTTTCTTTATAAAGCAAAGGAGACTGGTAATATGCAGACCCTTCTATTGCTTTCCACTCTGCTTCAAATCCGTTTCCGCCTGCAGACAGCTTCAGGTTTGCGATCACTCTGTAAAATGGAGTCTTGACGAATTCCCTGATCTCCCGTTCTCTTTTCACGACCATTCCAAGTACACAGGTCATGACACGTCCAACAGATACAACCGCATATTTCATCTGCAGAAAGTTAGAGATAGAATCACCATATTTCAGAGTCAGAGCACGTGAAAAATTGATGCCCATCAGATAGTCTTCTTTTGCGCGAAGATAGGCGGCTTCTGAAAGATTATCATAGGCTGACAGATCCTTGGCTTCCTTGATCCCCCGTACAATTTCTTCTTCGGTCTGTGAATCAATCCATACTCTGCGTCTCGTTTTCCCTGTCACATTTGCCTGTCGTTCTACCAGTCTGTATATGTACTCTCCCTCACGCCCTGAGTCAGTGCATACATAAATGGTATCCACATCTTCCCGGTTCAGGAGTCCGCTTACGATCTGATACTGCTTTGCAGCCGATGGAATCACCTCATACAGGTATTCCTGCGGCAAAAACGGAAGTGTTGTAAAGCTCCACTTCTTATATTTGGGATCATATGCATCCGGGTAGCTCATGGTCACCAGATGTCCTACACACCAAGTCACAATCGTATTTTCTGATTCCAGATATCCATCATATTTTTTCGTATTTAATTTTAAAGCATTGGCAAATTCTCTTGCCACGCTTGGCTTTTCCGCTATAAAAACAGTTTTACCCATACCTTATAATACCTTGTCCAGAAAGCTCTGCAAACGTTCACTCTGTGGATGTTCAAAAAAATCCTTGGGGTTATTTTCTTCCATGACCACACCATCTGCCATGAACATCACTCTATTTGCCACTTCTCTGGCAAAGCTCATCTCATGTGTAACGACAATCATCGTCATCTTGACCTGTGCCAGGTCACGCATAACATTCAGTACCTCTCCGACCATTTCCGGATCCAGTGCTGATGTAGGCTCATCAAACAGCATCACATCAGGTGTCATACACAGGGATCGTACGATGGCGATTCTCTGCTTCTGTCCCCCGGAGAGCTGACTCGGATAGGCATCATATCTGTCTGCCAGTCCGACACGCTCCAATAGCTGCATTGCCTGTTGTTCCGCATCTTCTTTCGTTTTATGCTGCAGCTTGATCGGTGCTATGGTCAGATTTTTCATAACCGTCATATGCGGGAACAAATTAAACTGCTGAAAAACCATCCCCATCTTCTGGCGCTGCGCATCAATATTGCTCTTGGGATTGCAAATATCCACGCCCTCAAACATGATACTGCCTCCGGTCGGCATTTCCAGACGGTTCAGACAGCGTAAAAAAGTGCTCTTTCCCGAACCGGACGGACCAACAATAAATGCCACATCTCCTTTATGGAAATCTGTTGTAATTCCGTTCAGTGCATCAATCCCACCAAAACTTTTCTTTAAATCCCGAACTTCTATCAGAGGTTTCTGATTATAATCATCAGTGATCACTGTTACGAAGCCTCCTCTCTAAGTTCTTTACAAGCTTGTCAAAGATCATGACCAGTACAAGATAAATGACAGCGACTGCCATCAAAGGCATAAAAGCATTATAAGTACGGCTTCTGATAATATCCGCACCCTTTGTCAGATCCTGCAGGGCTATATAGCCGGCTACAGAGGTCTCCTTCAGTAATACGATGAACTCATTTCCCAGTGCAGGCAGTATATTTTTAAATGCCTGCGGCAGGATAAAGTGAATCATGGTCTGTACATAGCTGAATCCAAGGCTTCTGCCGGCTTCAAACTGTCCATTATCAATTGACATGATTCCGCTTCGTATGATTTCGGCAACGTAAGCACCGGAATTGATGCCGAATGCTATGACGGCCACAAATACTTTATTCACATCCACTGATGCAAATATGACAAAGTAAGTAATCAGAAGCTGCAGAACAACCGGTGTTCCTCTGATAACGGTCAGATAGATATTACAAATGATATTCAATATCAGGCCTTTTCCTGTTTTATCATAGGTTGAACGTACCATGGCTACTATGAAACCAAGGATAATACCAATCATAACAGAGAAAAGTGTAATGATCAGAGTCACACCCAAGCCATTCAATATATATTCATATCTGTTATCCTCTATGAAATTCTGATAAAAGTTGTCTGCAAAGCTTCCCATAATTTTTCCTATTCTGCTGTGATATATTTGTCTTTGATTTCCTGCAGTTTTCCTGATGCCTCAAGCTTGGCAAGTGCCTCATTGATCTTTGTCAGCAGCTCTTCATTGTCCTTTGCAATTGCGATTGCATAGTCCTCAACTGTAAACTCTTCATCCACGATAACGAGTCCTTCATTCTGTGATACAAAGACCTTTGCCGGTTCTCTGTCAATAATAACAGCATCTATTTTATCCTGTAATAAAGCCTGAACAGCCTCAAAGCCCTTGTTGTAACGCTCGATCGTTGCATCAGCGATATCACCTGCATAAATATCACCTGTTGTTCCAAGCTGAACACCGATCTTCTTTCCTGTCAGATCATCCGGTGTTGCTACAGTACTGCCATCTTTTATAATAATGACCTGAGCCGCCTCTGTATAAGGTGTAGAGAAATTAACATTTTTCAGACGATCCTCATTCACTGTCATGCCTGCTACGCCCATATCTGCCTTGCCTGACTGTACTGCTGCGATGATGGAGTCAAACGCCATATCCTCAATCTTGAGTTCCATCCCAAGCTCTTCTGCAACCGCAGCTGCCATCTCTGCATCAATTCCGACTACCTTATCGCCTTCATAGAATTCATACGGCGGAAACTCTGCATTTGTTGCCATAACCAGTGTCTTGTCACTGCTTCCTTTGCTGCCGCATGCTGCCAGTCCCATTGCGCATACTGCAACCATCACTACTGCTAAAAACTTTTTCATAACTCTTTCCTCCTGGAATAAATTTATAATTGAGAAATATCTATTAAAATGATATTTTTCTTCACTTTTGCTTCCAGATTTAACTTCTCGTCAAATCCGTCAACTGAGAACAAATAAATATAATCTGCATTTAACTTTGCCTTTTCTACGCAGAACAGCAGCCATTCATAATCATTATAGGTCATCAGACTTCTTTCCCAGCTGCACATACCCACCAGAGTATGACCTTCTTCGTCCTGTGCCACGATATCAATCGTACCTACTTTGCCGACCCAGGAACCACTTTTTTCATATTTGAAATGCAGCTTTCCCATCTGATTCATCAGATCCAGATACTCAGAGCATACCTTGGTAAAGTATGTCGCCGTATATGCCCGGAAGGAAGGTGCTATATATTGATTATAGAACTGCTCTTCACTGATCATTCCCTGTCTGGACACATGGGGGAAGATATATTTGAACCAGAAATGTACATAGTGGTTGCTGATTTTGTAGATGCCCTTTTGTGTATTGTCTTTACCTGCTGTGTCGTA
Source organism: bacterium (assembly GCA_030539165.1). Lineage (GTDB taxonomy): Bacteria > Bacillota > Clostridia > Lachnospirales > Lachnospiraceae > JAAYYM01. The sequence continues at coordinate 48,573 of JAUNSO010000006.1, read as the reverse complement.
GGAGAATACCTTTTCGACAATTTCCAGTTCAATCAGATTTTTGAGATATACACTGATTTTAGCACGATTATATCCTGTATGGTTATGAAGATCATTTAATTTGGATTTTCCTGATGCTATGGTTGCCAGTATGGTATGATAAACCGATGTTTCCCGTAGTTCCTCTGCTACATAACGACTGCCTTCCTCGCTCAGAAACAACCCGGGTCTGATGATATTCTGCTGTATATTTTCCTGTATATCAAGTTCCTCATTCCAATATCTCCACAGTCCCGGCACCCCACCGAGAATCGCATATGCCTCTACGCATTGTTCCATGGAATACTTCGGAAATCTTCTGACAACATCCAAAAATTTAAGCTCACTGATCTTCAATAATCCGGTAATCTCATATGCATTTTCACCCATTCTGGACACCATGGAATTCTCAACCCATCCGATGGCAGAAGAACACATGATGATCATGACAGGCTGGTTATTCCATTTATCATGAATCAGTCTGACGACCTCATCCATGAAGATATCACTGTTCTTGACTATGTATTGGAATTCATCAATCACAATGACACGCTTTTGTGATTTTACTTCTATAATGGTCTGAAAAATAGCGTCAAATCTGCGCTCCACAGGCGACTGGTGACTTCTTTCCTCTGACAGCTCACTGCTCCACTGACAGATCTGTTCATACTCGGAGCACTGCTTTGCAAGATAATACGAATAGGACTTATCTGAACAAAACTCTTTGATCAGTTCCGTCTTGCCAATATTTTTACGTCCATAAAGGATCACCAGCTGACTTCCCTCTTTTTCGTAATTGTTTTTTAGATATTTCAGTTCGGCAGTTCTTCCGAGTAACATATTTTCACCTATTATTCCCCGAGCTCTTTTTCAGTTTCCAGCAGAAGCTTTTCAATGTCTGTTTTCGTCATTGGTCTTCCTGTCAGGAAGCCCTGAATGTTATCACATTCGATTTTTTTCAGGAAATCATACTGTTCCTGCGTCTCTACTCCTTCTGCGACCGTTTCCAGTCCCAGCTTCTTCACCATATTGACAACTGATTCCGTTATGATATTCGTAGAACGGTCATGAATCGCTGTATCGATAAAGGATTTATCAATCTTGAGCGTATCGATCGGCAGATCCTTTAAATAAGATAAAGATGAGAAGCCTGTCCCGAAATCATCCAGCGATACTCTGATTCCAAGCATACGCAGTGATTTCATCTTATCGATTACCTCTTCAAAATCATCAATAAAAATACTCTCTGTAATTTCCAGCTCCAGCATCTTGGGATTGATATCATACAAATTGATCAGATGCAGCAGCTGATCTGTAAAGTTGTCTTTCTTTAACTGTATTGCCGATATGTTGATCGACAGCACGACCGGATATTCATATTTGGCAGTCCATGCGGCATATACCCTTAACGCTTCCTTCATGACCCAGTTACCGATTGGTATGATTGCACCATTCTTTTCCGCAATGGGGATAAAGTCAGTCGGGCTGATAAACTTGCCATCAGCGCCCGGCCACCGGATCAGTGCCTCTACGCCTCTTAGTTTCCCACTGTTTGCATAGAACTGCGGCTGATAATACAATAGAAAGTCCTCATGATCCACAGCACTTTTCAACTGCTGTTCTATCGTGACATTATCCAAAAACTCATTTAAGATATCCTTCTCAAAATACTGCAGGTTATTCTTGCCTGTCTCTTTTGCGCGGAACAATACAATTTCAGCATTCTTAATCAGCTCAAGTGCTGTATTACCGGCCTCCGGATAGGTTGCAACACCGACGCTGACACTGAAGACGATCTCCGCTTTGTTGCTCAGGACAAACGGCTTACGCAGTCTGTCATGCATATTTCTGTATATCATTTCTACACTTCTGGAACCATAAGGATCATATATGGCAATGCAGAACACATCACTTCCGAATCTTCCTGCAATGATATGATCATTTTGCAGACTCTTAATGAATAACCCGAAGTCCTGTACCAGTTCATCACCAAACAGGAGTCCCAGACTGTCATTGATCTTTTTAAAATCGTCTATGTCCACAAACATCAATGCTACATTTGCATTCTCTGATTCAGCCTTTTCCAAAAAATCACGCAGACATTTCACAAAATAATTGCGGTTATACAAGCCTGTCAGCGAGTCGTTATAGGCCAGATAACGCAATTCTTCATTCTGTGCACGTTCCTTGGTGGTCTGCCTGAAACACATGATCTGCTCCTGCGCTTCCATATAGTCATTGTAAAATACATGTGACCGGCACTCGACCCAGTTTTTTCCCTGCGCTGTCCTGAACTCACAGACTGCATCCTCAGCCTGGTTTCTGCGCATATCTGCAATTGTATTTTTGAATTTTTCACGATCGTCCTCATGAATATAGGACATCATACGATCCTGATCCAGACTGTTGCCGATTCTCTCGCCCAGTACCTCATCCCAGCAGCCGAGCATCTCGGTCGTTTCTTCCATGAAGTTAATGTAAATATAAGAATAGCCGGAAATGTCGGATATCATTTTATAGATCCGATCATTTCCGTTCAGTTTTTCATTTAAAGCATTTAATAAATCAAGCTGATATCTCAGTTCATCCATAAGTGCTATTCCCTTATCCCGTGTACTTTTTAAATATATCCTTTTGCTTTCAGCAGCTCTGCACACAATACGGCTCCACCGGCTGCTCCGCGTACCGTGTTGTGGGAAAGACCCACAAATTTATAATCGAACAGTCCGATATTGTCTTCTCTGAGACGGCCGATGCTGATTCCCATTCCATTCTCATAATCGACATCCAGAACGACCTGCGGACGATTGTCCTCTTCCATATATCTGATGAACTGCTTTGGTGCGCTGGGCAGGTTCAGTTCCTGCGGCAGTCCCTTGAAGTTCACCATCTTCTCGATCAATTGCTCCTTGGTCGGTTTCTTTGCAAAATTAATAAATACAGCAGCGGTATGTCCGTTCAGTACAGGTACTCTGATGCACTGTGTCGTAATCTTCGGTGAATCAGCTTTTACAATGACACCATTTTCTATTTTTCCAAGGATACGGAGCGGCTCCTGCTCGCTCTTTTCTTCCTCACCACCGATATAGGGAATCACATTCTCGACCATCTCCGGCCAGTCCTTGAAGGTCTTGCCTGCACCTGAGATTGCCTGATAGGTAGTTGCTACGACCTCTGTGGGTTCAAACTCCTTCCATGCGACAAGCAGCGGCGCATAGCTCTGAATCGAGCAGTTCGGTTTCACTGCGATAAAGCCTCTCTTGGTTCCCAGTCTCTTCTTCTGAAATTCGATGACTTCCATGTGCTCAGGATTCAGTTCCGGTACGACCATAGGTACATCCGGAGTCCATCTGTGTGCACTGTTATTTGACACTACAGGAACCTCTGCCTTTGCATATTCCTCTTCGATTGCACGGATCTCATCCTTTGTCATATCCACTGCGCTGAATACAAAGTCAACCTGAGATGCAATTTCCTTGACATCATTTACATTTTTAACGATCATCTTTTTCACTGCCTCAGGCATGGGAGTTGTCATCTTCCATCTGCCGCCTACAGCTTCCTCATAACTCTTTCCGGCGCTTCTCGGGCTTGCTGCCACCAGAGTCACCTCAAACCACGGATGATTCTCTAACAGCGAAATAAATCTCTGTCCGACCATACCGGTTGCTCCTAAAATACCTGCTCTTAATTTTTCACTCATCTTTTTTTCTCTCCTCTTTATCTTCATCCTGCCAGTCATGTGCAAGATAATTTTTACATGCTTCTATTACTGACTGCATAGCCTCCCTGCCGGGTGCTCCTGTTGTCAGACGTTTATTGACACAGGTTTCGAGACTGATGGCATCATAAATATCCTCATCAAATACAGGATTGATCGCCTGATACTCTTCTATCGTCATATCATCCAGTGACTTTTGATGATCTATGCAATATAATACGAGTCTTCCAACGATACCGTGTGCATCACGGAACGGTACACCCTTCCCAACCAGATAATCTGCTGCATCTGTGGCATTGGTAAATCCGCCTTTCGCACTCTGCTCCATACGTGCCTGATTGAACTTCATCGTATCCAGCATCCCTGTAAATAAAGCCAGACATCCCTTGACTGTATCAATTGCATCAAATGTCAGCTCTTTATCTTCCTGCATATCTTTATTATATGCAAGCGGCAGTCCTTTCATGGTCGTCAGGATGCTCATCAAGGCTCCGTAGACACGTCCGGTCTTGCCTCTGACCAGCTCTGCAATATCAGGATTTTTTTTCTGCGGCATAATACTGCTTCCGGTACTGTATGCATCATCAATCTCTACAAACTGATACTCATTTGTATTCCAGATGATGACTTCCTCTGAAAAGCGGCTCAGGTGCATCATAATGGTAGACAATGCAGACAAAAACTCTATCACATAATCCCTGTCAGCTACAGAATCAATGCTGTTCAGCGTCGGTCCGTCAAATCCCATCAGCTTCGCTGTATAGGCTCTGTCAAGTGGATATGTCGTTCCTGCCAGTGCACCTGCTCCCAGCGGACAATAATTCATCCTGTGATAAATATCCTTCAGTCTCAGGCGATCCCGCTTGAACATTTCGAAATAAGCACCCATATGGTGTGCCAGTGTGATCGGCTGTGCCTTTTGTAAGTGTGTAAAGCCGGGCATATATGTATCGAGGTGCTCCTCCATGATCTTTAAAATCACCTTCAGCAGATCATTGACCAGCTCATCCACATATAATACTTCCAGACGTGTATACAATCTCATGTCCAGAGCGACCTGATCATTACGGCTCCTGCCGGTATGCAGCTTCTTGCCTGCCTCTCCGATCCGTTCTGTCAGATTGGCCTCCACAAAGCTGTGTATATCCTCATATTCCTCCGTGATCTGCAATGTGCCGTTTTCGATATCCTCCCGGATCCCTGTCAGTCCCTCTATGATCTGATCCTGCTCATCCTTCGTCAGGATTCCCTGTTTATGCAGCATGGCTACATGAGCGATACTGCCTTCTATATCCTGTCTGTAAAACTTTTGGTCAAACGTAATAGAGGCATTGAACTGATATACCAGCTGATCCGTTTCCTTTGTAAATCTTCCGCCCCATAACTGTGCCATGATATGACCTCCGCATACTTGTCTCTGATAAGTTAAAACTAAATTTGATTTTAACACATCCTTCTATGGATTTCAATCATAAAAAGAGAGCAATTCGCTTATTTTTCTGCGTCTTTTGCCCTCTTTTTTGTCACAATCAGTCAGTGATTTCTTCCTGTGTATTCTCCTGCATATATTTTTCTTCAAAATCCAGCATCGGAATCGGTTTGTTGAACAGATATCCCTGAGCCTGTGCGCACCCCATCTTTTTCAATACGTCCAGCTGCTCCTCTGTTTCCACTCCCTCTGCAATACTCTCTATTCCCAGTTCGTTGCAAAGCTCCAGCACCTTTTTGATGATAATCCTGCTCTTATCAGCCGTCACGATATTATTAATAATGCTTTTATCGAGCTTCAATACATCAAACTGCATCGTATTTAGAATCGACAGATTGGAAAAGCTGGCTCCGAAATCGTCCAGAGACAGTCGATAACCGTTTTTGACTATTTTACAGCCAATCGCTTCTATCGTCGCACGCTCCATATTACCCAGCGTCTCTGTGATTTCTATTTCAATCAGATCATGCGGTACATTATACTTTTCATGTACCCTTTCCATGCTGTTGATGATATCCGGCTCCAGCATGGTCGCCCTGGAAAAATTCAGTGAGATCGGAAATACTCTCTTTCCTTCATCCAGCCACTTTTTCAATGTTTTTAATACTTCCTCAAACATGAAGATATCTATGTAACGGATCAGGTTTTCTCTTTCCAGCAGCGGAATAAACTTGTTCGGAGGTATCACTCCATGCTGCGGATGGATCCTGCGCACCAATGCTTCTGCACCGTTGATTCGTTTCGTTGCAATATCGGCCTTTGGCTGCAGATACATCACAAACTCCCCGTTCAGGATTGTCTGTTTGAGTTCCTGCTGCAGCTTATTGTGGAAGAACTGATTGGATTTTTCCTCCTGCTGATAGTATTCCTGTTTTGCAATCTGCATCAGATCCTCTGCATGTCCGACCATCTTTTCAATATCAATGTCATTGCTTGACCAGCAGTGCCCGATTGACAAGGATATTTCTTCATTTTTGGCAGCCGCCTTCTTAAACTCTATCACTGTATCTTCAAATGCCTCCTGTGCATAATCACCACACAGCACAAGAAACAAGCCGCCGCTCAGACGATATAATTTACTGTCGCCGAAAAATCTGCGCAGCATATCTGCCACATACCGTACACTGTTATCGCCTACCTTTGATCCAAAGTGTGTATTGATGTCCTTTAGACCGTTGATGTCTATGCTGATAACACCGAAGGTCGAAAATGTCTCCTGTTTCACTGCATTGACATATTTCTGATAGCTGTTTCTGTTTTCCAGCTCCGTCAGCATATCATAGTGTTTCACATAGTCCTGCTCTGACATCAGACGTCTTTTGACGATCTCATTCGGAATAAAATATGCCATGGCATTCAGAAAAATCACTTCGCCCAGATGAGCTGCCACATTGTCTACACTGACAAAGCCCATCATCTTGCCCTTGATATGGAATGGAGCCATGTAGAGTGAACTGATGCCGTGAGAATTTAAGAATTCGCCTTCTGTATCACTTTCCATCTCAACATCTGCGATGTTATTCAGTACCAGTGTCTGTTTTGATTCAAAAGCCCGAAGAAATGATGGTGCATTCTCTATTCTGGTGTTACACACATCATCAGTCAGGGATTCAACCCCTTCTCTGCAGTAATCATAGGTTCCGTTAAAGGAGCACAGATCATTTCCCATCTCAAAAACCTGTGACCGGTCTGCTTCATAAAAATCGCACAGCATCTCTAATACACAGTCAATCGCTTCCTTCAACGTTTCAGCAGAAACAAGTGCTGCAGTTGCTTTCAAGATAGCCATTGCCATCGTTTCATCACAGCTGCTCAGTTCCTGCATGAACTCCATATTATTGTGGTAATTTCCTAAATACTCGACAGATTTGCTTTTATAGATCTCGCATACTTTCCTGCTTGCAGGATTGGCAGTTCTGTCTATATACTTAGCCTTTTCATCCAGTTTATTAAAGGAATCGTCTTCCTTTTCGCAAAAGACAAGATTAATCCTGTATTTCAGCTGCATGTCCTCGTATTCAAATACATGCCGCAGGCTCAGGATGCTGATCAGTCTGTCTACGCCTTCCTTGATCTCCTGTTCATTTTGGGCTGTTGTAATAAATACAGAAAGTAATCCATCCCCGCGATAGGTCAATATAAACCTGTTGCCGAGATACAGTCTCACGATTCGTCCCAGCTCCGCCAGAATCTTGTGAGAATTCACCGTACCATACTTTGCCTTTATTTTCTCATAATCCACCAGAATACAGTTTAAAAATGCACGGGTTTTCCCCGGCTCCAGCGGCTCCTTCAACATCATGTCAATCATGCCAAATGCCGTTGTATCTCTATAGAGTCCGGTATACTTATCATATTCTATACGTTCCGGATAAGCCAGTTCCCGCTTTTTCCGTTCATCTGCATCACCAATATATCCAAAGAAATAGATATCTCCTGTTCTCGGATCGCGTATGACATTCCGCATCTCCGATACCCAATTGATCTTCCCGTCTTTATTCTTGATACGATAGTCAAGTGAAAAATCTGTCTTTCCCTCCTGATACGCATTCAGCCAGTATTCTCTTTTTGTCAGTTCCTGATACCGTACCCGTTCATCATCTGATAGTATTGCATTGAGTGTATACTTAGGAGTATCTTCAAATGTCTTAATCTTCGCGCGCTGTTCCTCCGGTATCTCCGGCGCGATGATCTCTACCACTTCATTTTTGGTTAAATTCACAATACAGGTCGCAATCAGTTTCTTCGGAATTAAATCCTTGATCCGTTTCTCATGTTCAAAACTCAATTGTTCATTGATGTTGCTCATATTGTCCATATAAGTACCTCTGCCGCAGTTGTTCTGACATTTTTCTGTGTTGTTTCTGAATTGCATGATATTTAGTTCATTTTACCAAACTTTTGTAATAATTGCAATTCCCATGATAGAATTACCGACAAATTGGCTGAATTCTGCTGATTCGTAAATATATTCCATCCACACAAATTTATAGGTTGCAAAACCAAAGCAAATCTAATATAATATCAAAGGTAGTCCAAGACAGGTGCTGAAATAGCTCAGTTGGTAGAGCACTTCACTCGTAATGAAGGGGTCGTGAGTTCGAGTCTCATTTTCAGCTTTCGCAACAACAGCAACACATGCACAAAAAACAAAAAAAGGAACAGATTGTGAGTTCACTCACAAATCTGTTCCTTCTTTTGTTTTTCATCGTATAGGCGGAGCCTATGCGATGAAGCAGACTCGCAGAGTCTGCGAATGTGCATGTGTCTCTCAGCCTGCGAATACGCATGGGGCAACATTTATTTCTCCACTTCACTACATCCCATCTTCTTCACACACTCCACACAGTTTCCCGTACAGCCAGCACCGCGATGCCGATACAGAAATCTGACTGCCAAAACAACCGCTATTATAATCAGTCCCGTCAATATCCAGCTCAACACATTCATGCTGTTTCCTCTTTTCCTTAAAACAGACATCCGATTTGATAAACAAGAAAGGCACAAATCCAGGCCACACTACACTGAGCCAGTATCACGCAGATTGTCTGCCATGTAGAATTCAGTTCCCTGCGAATCGTTGCGATTGCAGCAACACATGGTGTATACAACAGTGTAAAAATCAAAAATGAAACCGCCGTTAATGGTGTAAATAAAGAGCTTAATGCTTCGCTGACGCCATCTGCCGCTCCAAGCAGGATTCCCATCGTGCTGACCACAGCTTCCTTCGCGATCAGACCTGAAATCAAGGATGTTGTCACTCTCCAGTCGCCGATACCGAGTGGTATAAAGATTGGAGCAATCCATTGTCCGATTGCTGCAAGCAGACTGTTGGCTCCATCCTGTACAAAATTAATACGTGTATCAAATGCACCCAAAAACCAGATAACAATCGTAGCGATAAAGATAATCGTAAAGGCTCTCTGCAGGAAATCCTTTGCCTTATCCCACATCAGCAGCCCGACACTCTTAAGAGACGGCAGTCTGTAGTTCGGCAGTTCCATGACAAACGGAACCGGCTGACCTGTAAATGCTGTTCTATTTAACAGCAGCGCTACTAAAACTCCAATGATCATACCGCTCAGATAAAGTCCTGTCATAACCAGTGCTGCATACTGTGGAAAAAATGCTGCGCAGAACACGGCATAGATTGGTATCTTTGCAGAGCAGCTCATATAGGGAGTCAGCAGGATTGTCATCTTACGGTCTCTCTCAGAGGACAGTGTTCTCGTCGCCATAATGGCCGGTACAGAGCAGCCAAACCCGATGATCATCGGTACAAAGCTCCTGCCGGATAATCCAATCTTACGCAGCAGCTTATCCATCACAAAAGCCACTCTGGCCATATAGCCCGTATCCTCCAGAATAGAAAGGAAGAAAAACAGTACCACAATAATCGGCAGAAACGACAGTACGCTGCCGACACCGACGAAAATACCATCGACGATCAGGCTATGTACTACGGGGTTGATGCCATAGTTCGTCAGACCGACATCCACGAGATCAGTCAGTGCATCGATTCCCATTGCCAGAAGATCTGACAGGAAACTGCCGATCACTCCAAATGTCAGCCAGAAAATCACGATCATAATAACAAAGAATAACGGCAGAGCCATATATTTATTTGTCAGGACATTATCGATCCTGACACTTCTGATATGTTCACGGCTCTCATGACATTTCACCACTGCATTTTGACATACCGACTCGATAAAGCTATAGCGCATATCTGCCAGTGCAGCATTCCGATCCATGCCATATTCATCCTCCATCTCTGTCACAGCATGTTCGATCATTTCTAGTTCATTCTGTACAAGTCCCAGTTTATCAGCAAAGGAGGCATCTCCTTCAATCAGCTTTGTAGCAGCAAATCTGGCGGATATGTCACAGTTCTGTGCATGATCCTCAATCAGATGGGATACCGCATGGATGCATCTGTGAATCGGCCCCGGCTTACAGAAATCCGTAACTGCCGGATACTGCTTTCTTCTTGCCACGGTTGTGATCTGGGCAACCAGCTCTGATATGCCTTCATTCTTGACTGCGCTGATCGGAACCACAGGAATCCCCAGTGCCTCCGACATCGCCGGAATGTTGATCGTACCGCCGTTTCCTCTGACCTCATCCATCATGTTCAGAGCCAGTACCATGGGAATATGCAGCTCGAGAAGCTGCAGGGTCAGATACAGATTACGTTCTATATTTGTGGCATCTACAATATTAATGATTCCGTCCGGCTTTTGATTCAGGATAAAATCTCTGGTTACGATTTCTTCTGTGGAATAGGGACGAATCGAATAGATTCCGGGCAGATCGACCACGGAGCAGTCCTTGGCAAGCTTCATCTCTCCCATCTTCTGATCCACCGTCACACCTGGGAAGTTGCCTACATGCTGATTGGAGCCTGTCAGTGCATTAAACAGGGTCGTTTTTCCACAGTTTTGATTGCCTGCAAGTGCAAATATCATACTGTCGCCTCCACTTCAATCATCTCGGCATCCGCTATCCGGATTGTCAGTTCATATCCTCTGATTTGTATTTCTATTGGATCTCCCAGAGGTGCAATTTTCTGAATGGTTACCTTTGTCTTGGGTATCAGGCCCATATCCAGCAGTCTGAGGCGCAGTGCCCCTTCTCCACCCACACTCTTGATGATTCCACTCTTTCCGATTGGTATTTCGTTTAATGTCATATTACAGATCTCCCTCATATAGAAGTTAGTTTGTTGTTCTTTGAGTTTGCATTATCTAACTCATATATAGAATAATACTATTTGCGTTTCTTTTCAATAGTATTTATAAAATCATTTTCATGATCAATTCCACAATAATGACAGTGATCGTTGCCCCAAGAGCTACCTTGACCAGTCCCTTGTCGAAAAAAGCCATTGTGCAGGCTACGATCAGTCCAATCACCGCCGACAGCAGATAATTGGTGGAATATATAATTGCAGGAAATGTCATGGCGGCCAGCACTGAATAAGGAATGTATGCCAGAAAAGATCGCACATAGACATTCGTCACTTTCTTCCTGACCAGTACAAACGGAACAGCACGGATCAGATACGTCACTCCCACCATTACGAGCAGATAAGCCCAGTATGAGTTTCCCTGAAATAATGCTGTATTCATGCCACTCCACTCTCCTTTTCATCCGATTCTGTTTCTGCCTCTCTGATTGGAAAGACAAATGCTCCAAATAATGCTGCACAGACTGCACAGACAATAATAGAAAAACCGCTTGATATGTTTTTCAGCGCGGGAATGTAGTAAAAAAGACAGCTCAACAGGATGGCAAGCATGCTGACGGACAAAACACTCTTTTCTCTTTTTGCCTTTGGTGCAATGATGGCTATGAACATTCCGTAGATGGCAATTCCGAATGCTTTTCCAACAGATGCCGGCACAGCCTCCCCAAACAATGCACCCAGCAGAGTTCCAAGAGACCATCCGATATACGGAGCAATCATGAGTCCAAGAAAATAAGATCTGCTGACTTCCTTTTCATATGACATGGATACAGCAAAGATCTCATCTGTATTTCCGGTCGCCAACAACCATCTGTACAGACTCGTAAATTTAGAGTCTACCTTTTGGGATAGGGATATAGACATTAATGCATAACGCAAATTAATGATGAGTTCGGTGACTGCCATTTCAATCAGGCTGCCACCACTCACCATAATACCAACACCGGCAAACTGTCCGGCTGATGTTAAGTTTGTCATAGAAATCAGAGTGGCTTCCCACCAGGTCAGTCCGTTATTAACAGCCATAATGCCAAATGCAAAGGAAACTGATAAATAACCCAGGCCTATGGGAATACCATCCATAAATCCTCTTTTGATTCTCATATTTGCTCTAACGCCTGCCTCAAATCTTCAATAATATCCTCTGCCGCTTCCAGTCCGACAGAGAAACGGATCAGATCCGGTGAAACGCCGGCTTCCATCAGCTGCTCATCTGTCAGCTGACGATGTGTATGACTCGCCGGATGCAGCAGACAGGTCTTGGCATCTGCTACATGCGTCACAATCGCTGCCAGCTTCAGATGATCCATAAACCGGATTGCACTATCTCTTCCACCCTTGACACCAAAGGACAGTACTCCGCAGGAGCCCTTCGGCAGATATTTCTTTGCCAGTTCATGATATGGATCCTGTTCCAGTCCACAGTAATGAACCCAGGCCACCTTCTCATGCTGTGACAGGTACTCTGCCACCTTCTGTGCATTCTCACAGTGCTGTCTCATTCTGACTGCCAGAGATTCCAGCCCGACATTCAGATAAAAAGCATTTTGAGGAGACTGGATCGCGCCAAAGTCTCTCATCAGCTGTACGTTTGCCTTTGTAATATAGGCACCCTTGCCAAATTTCTTTGTATAGGTCAGTCCATGGTAGGACTCATCCGGTGTTGTCAGTCCATGGAACTTCTCTCCATATGCATCCCAGTCAAAGTTGCCACTGTCCACAATGGCGCCACCGACACCGACTGCATGTCCGTCCATATATTTTGTAGTAGAATGCGTCACAATATCTGCTCCCCATTCAAATGGTCTGCAGTTCACAGGTGTCGCAAATGTATTGTCTACAATCAGCGGAACTCCGTGTGCATGAGCAAGCCCTGCAAACTTCTCAAAATCAAATACTGTCACTGTCGGATTGGTAATGGTCTCGCCAAACACTGCCTTGGTATTCGGTTTAAAATACTTCTCCAGCTCCTCAGCCGGCAGTGTCTGATCCACAAAGGTACACTCAATGCCCATTTTCTTCATCGTCACACCGAACAGATTATAGGTACCCCCATAAATGGATGAAGAAGCGATAAAATGATCACCCGCTTCACAGATATTGAAAACAGCATAGAAATTTGCTGCCTGACCGGAGGATGTCAGCATCGCTGCAACACCGCCTTCCAGCGCACAGATCTTGGATGCCACTGCATCATTGGTCGGATTCTGCAGTCTTGTATAAAAATAGCCTTCTGCCTCCAGATCAAATAATGCCCCCATATCATCACTGGAATCATATTTGAAAGTTGTACTCTGATAAATCGGCAGTTCTCTTGGTTCTCCATTTTGTGGGGTATAGCCTGCCTGTACACATTTTGTTTCTACACTTGTTTTGTTTAAAAATTCACTCATAGGGGTATCTCCTTCACATGATTGATGTAACTGTTTCTTTCAACAGAATAGCATAAACAGAATCATTCGCAAAATACGGAAAAGATATCGTTCGTTATAGTATCAGACTATAGCAGATGATTGAATATACTTTTTCAAATTATCCATATAAGCCTGTCCAACAGAGCTCAGTACCATGCTTTGATTTGTAATGGTGCCGATCCTGATTGTCTCATCTGCCCTGAGCGGCACTGCCACAATGTCTTCCTCACTCAGTGCCTCATCAAATATTCCTGTGCTGACTGTAAAGCCATTCAGGCTGATGATCAGCTTGACCATGGTCGACCGGTCTGTCACATGTATGGTCTGTCTGTGTTCCGGCAGACTGATCAGTTCCTCTGCATAATAAAAGGAGTTATAATCTCCCTGTTCAAAAACCAGATTTGGATAGTCTGCAAGCTCCTGCAGTGAAATATCTGTCTTCTGCGCCAGCGGACTTTTTTTATAAACCGATACATGCGGTTTCGTACAAAATAACTCATGAAAGGTCAGACAGCTCTCACTTAGCTGTCTGGACAGAATCCTTTCATTAAAGGAATTGATATACAGCACACCAATCTCACTGCGCATGCTTCTGACATCATCAATGATTTTATGTGTCATCGTTTCACGTATGGAAAACTCATATTCATCCATTCCATAGTGTTGCACCAGATCCGTAAAGGCATTGACGGCAAAGTAATAGTGCTGCGTGGATACACTGAATTTCTTTTTGGGCATATCTCCTCCGGTATATCTGCGCTCCAAAAGCCCCGCCTGCTCTATGACCTGGCGTGCATATCCGAGAAATTCCCATCCCTCTTCTGTGACTGAGATGCCTTTATTATTTCTGATAAAAATATGTATACCGGCCTCCTGCTCCAGCTCCTTGATTGCATTGGACAGACTGGGCTGGGAGATATAAAGTGCTTGTGCTGCCTTGCTCATAGAGTGATGATCTGCTATTGCGATCACATATTTCAGTTGTTGTAATGTCATATTGACTTCCCCTTTTACTTATCTATGGCTGATCAGATCACTTCGAATTCTGCACCCTGTCTCACATGCTGCACAGCCACCCTTGGCTGTTTCACGCAGCTCCGGCGGGATTTTCTTTCCTACCTGATACATCGTCTCGACCATTTCATCAAACGGGATCTGCTGCGATACTCCACTCAAAGCAAGCTCTGCGCAGATCAGTGAATTGCCTGCCCCCATTGCATTTCTGCCCTGACACGGACTTTCTACCAGTCCTGCTATCGGATCACACACCAGTCCCAGCAAGTTGGCAGTCGCCATAGATGCTGCCTGCAGGCTCTGCTCCGGAGTTCCCTTCATCAGTCCGACTGCGGCAGCAGCAGCCATGGCGGATGCGACGCCCACCTCAGCCTGACACCCGGCCTCTGCACCGGATACAGATGCATTTCTCATGAATAAATAACCAACTGCACCTGCTGTAAACAGGCTGTCGACGATACACTCGTCACTGAGTTGATATACTTCCTGTAATGCGAGCAATACTCCCGGCACGACACCGGATGCCCCTGCAGTCGGAGCTGCAACGATCAGACCCATAGATGCATTCACCTCAGGTACCGCCATCGCATAGGTAATTGCAAGAGAGATTGTTTTTCCACATAACGATAAACCATTCTCATGATAATGGTGCAGCTTCATTGCCTCTCCGCCGATCAGTCCTCCCACAGATCTGACTTCCCGTTCCAGAGGTTCCTTCGCTGCCTTTTTCATGATCGTATATGCCTCCAGCATCCGTTTCAGAATATGTTCTCTGGTATCCTCTGTCTCAGACACTTCCCGGCGGATCATGATTTCAGAGATATCGCAATTTTCTGCGCTGCATAGATGCAGCAGCTCTGCTCCGCTTATAAAATCCATATCCCATCCTCCGTTTCAGCCATCATACCTGAACCAGCATGGTACGTCTGACATACTGATTCTTTCCGATTTCATCTATGATAGTCTGCTGTATCTTCTCATCCGCCTCTACGATCGTGTATGCTTTTTGCCCCTTTGCCTCACGATAAAGCTTCATAAATGCAATATTGACTTTATGATCTGCCAGACATTTTGTAATGTAGGCAATGACTCCCGGATGATCCTCATGGCTGACGATCAGAGAACTGTATTCTCCTGTGAAATCCACCTCGATGCGGTTGATCCTGACCAGACGTATTTTCCCGCCGCCGACTGACTCTCCCCGCACCGACAACGTACGCCCTGCATCATTTTGCAGTTCAATATCAACTGTATTCGGATGTTTTGTCTTTTCCTCCGAATTCATTACAAATTCATATGCCAGTCCTTCTTTTTCGGCATTTTCCATAGAGCTGCGGATCCGGACATCGTCTGCTGTATAGCCAAGTATACCGCCCAGCAGAGCCTTGTCTGTGCCATGTCCCCGATAGGTTTCGGCAAAAGATCCATACAATGTAAATCTGACACTGGTGATGTGCCCATCCATCAGCTTCCTCGTCAGCAGAGCAATGGCCGCTGCGCCTGCCGTATGGGAGCTGGATGGTCCGATCATATTCGGGCCGATTACATCAAATACGCTGATTGCCGCCATATCCGTGTCCTCCGTATCTCTTCCGTCATGCATGACTGTTCATTCATCTATCCTACAGTAAATGTAACTTATTTATCCTCAGAAAGCAACTTAATCATTTTATTCAGCTTGCGAAATGCCTGGTCAATACCGCCGACCTCATCTATGATTCCCTCATCGACTGCTTCTTCCCCTACCAGAATGGTTCCGATGTCCTTGGTCAGTACCGAGGAGGTTTCCATCATCAGCTCTTCCAGTCTTTTTTTCTTAACATTACAGTGTGAAGTAATAAATCCTACTATCCGGTCCTGTATTTTCTTAAAATAATCAAACGATTGTTTGACACCGATGACCATTCCGTTTGTGCGTACCGGATGGATGACCATCGTTCCGCTGGGAACGATATAGGAGTAGTCTGCGCTGACCGCTATCGGCACTCCGATGGAATGGCTGCCGCCCAGTACGAGCGATACCGTTGGCTTACTGACAGATGCGATCAGTTCTGCAATGGCCAGTCCTGCCTCCACATCACCACCGACTGTATTCAGTAGTACCAGAACACCCTTGATATCTTCATCTTCCTCGATCTGTGCCAGCTGCGGCATAACATGTTCGTATTTTGTCGTTTTGGTGGAGCTCGGTGACAACTCGTGTCCTTCAATCTCTCCGATAATAGAAAGCAGATGAACTCTTCCGGGAGAACCTTTTCGCCCCAGAGTCATCTGCCCATATTCTTTTACGGTATCCGTACCGTTTTCATTTGATTGTTCCTGTCCGTCTTCCTGTTTCATTCCATATACCTCACCTTTCATAATCTGTCAGTGATAGTATACGGATTTCAAAAAAATCTATACCTGTTACTTATAGTCCCAGTCTGCATCCTCCGGAACCTCTACATCATAGTTCATCTGATCCTCTGTCGGTTCTACGGAAAAATCAATTCTGTTCTTTTTCACATGTTTTTTCGGCAGCGGCAACGGATTCTCTATGTATTGAACCGGCTCCTGCGTGATTTCCGGTACTGTCGGTGTCTCTATGGCAATAGGCTTCATCTGTATCTCTCCTGTTTCAGCATTCGCACTCTTTTCTTCTGGTTCTTTTGCCTTCTTTTTCTTTTGTTCTTTTACTTTCTCTTCCTTTGGTTCCTTCACCTTTTTCTCTCTGGGTTCTTTCATCTTCCTGATAACCGCCGGAATCTCTTCGTCTGCTTCTATTATCTTAGGATCTACAAATGCCAGATAGATATACTTTAGGGCTACAGCAGACAGTATCACCAGCAGGCATACATAGTAAGCCATATTGGATATGCTGCTCATCTGCAGAAACAGCATCGCCACAGAGCCGGTCGTCAGCCACATGATCAGCACTGCATTTCTATCCTTGTTTCTAATGTTTCTTCCAATCAGCAAATACAGTCCAAACAGAAATGACAGCAATACAGTCCATAGATAAACAAATTGATTGATTGCCTGCAGCAGTCCCGCAAATGCTGCTGATATTCTCATGCCATCCATATAAAGAAGTGATTCATAGTTTAAAGTAATATCATTTCCCTGCTCTGCCAGTACAGCTCCGAACTGCTTGAAGACCATCTCGATCTGAAGCATGAGTCCACTGCTTTTCATCACATTCAGCTCAGGTATGAATTCTTTTATAAAAGCATAGCCTGTTTGCGAGTAGCCCGTCATCAGTTCTGAACTCATCCATAACAGTAACAAAGCAAATATCAGCACTGTCGATGCGGTAGTGATCAGTCCCCGCCAGATTCCGTTCTTTCTCCAGAAAAACAAAACAATGATCATAATGGCAGCGAGTATTGCTGAAACCGGCTCTGTAAAAATCATGATGGCAAACAGGACACCCAGTACCACCTGACAGATCACTCCCGGAATATCAAAATCACGATGCTGACACTCCTCTGCAAGATATAAATACAGCCACAGAGTGCCAAAGAAAACACTCGAAAACAAAGCCTCATTATTCAGTGTATAGGAGGAGTAAATCTGTGACGGTAAATAAATGCATAAAATCAGGGCTGCAATACCACCCTGTTTTCCGGCAACCCGGCGTGTGATCCGATAGACAAAAAAGATGCTGAGCATCTGAAAAAACAGATTGCTGTAATACAGTACCTCCGGCTTTCTCCCCAAAAGAGCAAAGCCGTATGACATCAATTTCCCATATCCAAATAAAGAGGGCTCCGCCAGAATGCTTCTGACCAATACATCCATGTTTGGCATCATCATTCCGTCTTGCAGTGAAGCAGCAATATCAAAATATCCGGTGTTCTGTGAATTGAAAATCACCTCCGGCATGGTTCGCAGATAGAGGCCATATACCATCAATATGACAACTGCCATGATCTCCAGAATGATGAACACATTATGCGTTTCCTGTTTTTTTAAAGCTGTGAGTTTGAGGATCAGCATAAGCATCAGCAGAAGCAGAAACAGACCGCCTGCATAAATACCAAGTGCAAATGTGCCGTCAGTCTGTGTCAGAAAATGATAATAGACCGACGCATACAATATGCCGGTCATGATCATCATGAAGAATACCGATGTGATCTTTACAAATAGATTCTTCCTAATATGCATGCATTTTTCCCTTATCTAAGATATACAGCCCATGTATTTCGTCTGCAGATCTTTCATCATCGACGCATAGATTTCCTTGCATTGTTCATTTTCGTGCTGTTCTATCTTGCTGATACATGGACACAAATATTCTCTGTAAATGCCTTCATAAATATCAGATGCATTACTCTGTCTGTTAATTCTGTTCACAATCGTCGGGGCTATATCATAGTATTGATCAATCAGCTCCTTGCCGTCTGCCTGTCCTGCCAGATAATCATCTCTGTAGGTTCTGAGCATTTCAAGCTCATAGCAGTCATCCGGCTTGCCCAGGCTGTCACATACAGCAGTTGTGATGTAGCAAAGCTTGGTTTTAAAGCCTCCGTTAATATCTTCAAATGTACCGGAATTGATATGGTATTTGGTAAATCTGCCATTCCACTTTTCCACCAGAGCATCCGACAGTGGTGCAGAGCTGTCTCCGCGCAGATACTGTACACATGGCAGCACAAAGACAACCATAGCCGTATTGTGATCAAGTACAAACTGTTCCTTTGCAGACTTCTTCTGCAATTCATCGTACTTACTGCCTACTCTGTCAACAAATGCCGTCGCTATCTCATCAATGAATTGTGTCTTTTGATCACTTTCCTGATATTCTTTCTCAATGTCTTTAAAAAACTCTGACTGCTCTTCATAAAGAGAAAGAAAATAGCTCTTATAACTGTCTCTTCTGAACTTACCCAGTTCACCTGCTGTTTCGAATAACAAATCACATAAACCCTGCTCTATATGTTCCATTGTCTGTCCTTTCCGTTTTCAGCTGTGACTACTCGTCCCAGTTATGATATACATACTGTACATCATCATCCTCATCCAGCAGATCCAGTGTTTTCTGCAGAGACTTCACTGCAGCCTCATCTGTCAGCTCTACCCATGTCTGCGGGATCATCGTGACCTCAGCGGACATCATGGGGATACCGGCTGCCTCCAATGCCTCTCTGACCTCAGAAAAGGAATCCGGATCCGTAATGATCTCATAGCTGTCCTCTTCATCTGAAAAGTCTTCCGCTCCTGCATCCAGAGCCTGCATCATAAGCTCATCCGGATCAGCCTCGTATTCTTCTTTATCAACGATGATCTGTCCCTTTTTATCGAACATAAAGGACACACAGCCCTGTGTTCCGACATTTCCGTTTCCCTTTGTAAATGCATTTCTGACATTTGCGGCCGTGCGGTTTTTATTGTCCGTCAAAGCATCTACGATGATGGCAATTCCACTCGGGCCATAGCCTTCATATGTAACGTATTCATAATTAACACTTGCTGCATCTCCGGCAGCTTTTTTGATTCCTCTGTCAATTGTATCGTTCGGCATGTTGTTTGCCTTTGCCTTTGCGATACAGTCACGCAGTCTGGAGTTATTATTCGGATCCGGTCCGCCTTCCTTGACTGCAACTGCAAGCTCACGTCCTATTATGGTAAAGATCTTTCCTTTGGCTGCATCGTTCTTTTCTTTTTTGTGTTTAATGTTTGCAAATTTCGAATGTCCTGACATATGTATCAACCTCTCTTTTTTCTACGTGCTATTGTAACATCATTTATCCTCTGTTTCAACCTCTTTTCCATCAGATGCCTGTTCCGCAGACTTTTCAGCTGCTGATTGATTGCCCGCATCCTCCGGTTTGGGCGGCTCACTTTTCGTGACAAGTACCGACGAAATCATCTTATTCTCTACTGACATGATTTTAAAACGATACCCTTTATAATCTGTCTCAAACTGCTCATCATCCTCCGGGATTCTGCCTAGTTTCTCAATTAAAAAACCGTTCAGAGTATCAAAATCCTCATCCTCAAACCGGATATCCAGCAGATCCTCCACTTCCTCCAGCGTTGTCATACCCTCCATGAGATACGTATTGTCTTCATTTTCCTTGATATGTTCCTCTTCCTCATCATACTCATCCATGATATTGCCGACGATTTCTTCCAGTATATCCTCCATGGCAATCAAGCCCTCTGTTTGTCCATACTCATCTACTACGATGACCATATGGATCTTTTCAGACTGCATGGTTCTGAATAAGGTATCGACGTTACGCGTCTCCGGGATAAATCTGGCCTCCATCAGCAGGTTCTGAAATTCCTTAATAGACGTTCCTCGCAGATTCTCATTCTCGTACTGGCGAAATGCATCCTTGATATGTAAAATTCCAAGTATATTATCTATATTTTCTTCATATACAGGATATCTGCTGATGCCCTCCTCCAGCATGAACTTCACAGCATTTTCAAGCGACTCGTCGCCATCAATCGCCATGATGTTCTTCCTGTGGATCATGATATCCTTTGCCTCTTTATCACCCAGCTCGAAAATATTCGTAATCATCTCTGCTTCGCTCGCCTGCAGGACTCCCTGTTCATGTCCCTCATTGACCATGGAAATGATTTCTTCCTCTGTCACATCCTCTATATCATTCTCCGTCTTTAATCCGAACAGACCTGCCAGCCATCTGCCGATGGAGACAATCAGATATCGATACGGCATAATCAGATATTGGAGTGCCTGCATAAACCAGGTCTTCAGAAATTTCTCTGATGCATGTTCTCTTCGGTTTCTGATTGCTTCACTCAAACCGTATACGAACGAAATCATTACAAGCGCCAGTAAGAAAATCAATATGATCATCCCATGACTTGTATTGTTCATAAATATGTTTCCTCCTTATGTAATCAGTTCCAGACTGATGCGTATCGCATCATCTACTCTTCTCATCATTAAGGCATCCAGATGGCATACTTTGTCCTTCAGTCTTAATTTATCTATGGTTCGCAGCTGTTCCATCAAAATGACAGAGTCCTTGACCATTCCATACCTGTCTGCAGACAGTTCAATATGCGTCGGCAGCTTTGCTTTATTCATTTTTGAAGTAATTGCCGCACATATGATCGTAGGACTGTGCTTATTACCGACGTCATTCTGTATGATCAGAACCGGTCTGATGCCACCCTGTTCGGAGCCGATGACCGGTCTCAGATCTGCATAATAAATATCTCCACGTTTGATTATCATATACAATACACACCCTTCATTCATTATCTGGTGTATAGTATTGCCAGCAAACGCCATTTTAATCATACTATGCGCTGTCAGTGCTCCTGTGCGTAATCCATGACACTGACAACTCTCTGATTTTTATAGTAAACTCTGGGAACTCTCTTATTCAGGTCGCACATCAGTTCATAATTGAATCTTCCTGACCGCTCTCCCAGTTCCTCTGCTGTGATGCATTCCTCTTTGTCCCGGCCAATCAGTGTCACTTCATCGTATTCCTCTGCCTCTGGAATGTCCGTGACATCTACCATGAACTGATCCATGCAGACACGTCCGCAGATTCGGGCTCTCTTTCCGTGGATCAGCACCTCTCCGTTGTTAGACAGCAGTCTCGGATATCCATCTCCATACCCGACCGGGATTGTTGCCAGGCGTACTTTCCCTGCAGCTGTATAGGTTCCTCCATAGCTGACCTGGGTTCCCGCCTCTATCTCTTTGATCAATACAATATGACTCTTTAATTCCAGTGCCGGAATCAGTGAAATACCATCTCGTGACATTTCCTCTGACGGCCACAGACCATACATGGACACGCCTGCCCTGACCAGATCCCAGTTTTCGCAGGACTCTTTTAATTCCATGATTGCTGCACTGTTTGCACAATCCCTGATTGGAAAATGATACCCGGTCTTCTCCTCCAACTCCTGCACAAACTCTCTAAATATGGTCAGCTGATGCTTCACGGCTGATTTATCATGATAATCTGCCTTTGCAAAATGAGTAAATATCCCCTCTGCCTCTAACATGGGCAGGCTGAGGATTCTCCGGATGGTCTCCACTGATTCTGCATCCGGACGAAAACCGATCCGTGACATTCCGGTATCCACCTTGATATGGATCCTGATTGTATGACCGGCCTTTACAGCACATTCTGACAATTGTTTTGCCATTTCTTCCTTAAACACCGTAGGACGGATGTCATATCTGACAAGAGCATCATAGGTATCCGGAAATGTGTAGCCCAGTATCACTATGGGTTTTTGTATCTCTTCCCGCCGCAGCAGCATAGCCTCTTCCGCTGTTGCAACCGCATAACCATATACATAATCTATATTCTCCAGTTCATGTGCGATCGCAGCTGCTCCATGTCCATAGCCGTCTGTTTTGATCACAGCAATCATCCGGGTGCTGTCCGGCAGCTTTTCGTGCATTCTGTCCATGTTTGCGAGAATTGCATCCAGATTTACATTGGCACATACTCTTTCATATTTTTCATTCATATCCCATTCATCTCCGATTCCGTCTCTGTGAGTTCTTTGATTATATCCGATGCGATCATACCATATTCGCTTTTCTTTTCTGCAGCATGATCCCCTGCTCTTGCATGCAGTGTAACACCTGCGGATGCAGCCTGAAATGCAGAAAGTCCCTGTGCCTTCATTGCACATATGATCCCTGTCAGGACATCTCCTGAGCCCGCGGTAGCCATTCCGCTGTTTCCGGCTGTATTCAGTATGCAGTTTCCATCCGGTGCGGCAATGACCGTTCTTGCATCCTTGAGTACACAGACAGCACCGGATGCTGACGCATAATCACGTGCCGTCTGATATGGATTTTCTGTGATCTCGGCTGCCGGTCTTCTGCTTAGTCTCTCCATCTCCTTGATATGCGGTGTGATAATGACTTCCCGGTCCTTCCATGCAGGTGTGCTCTGCCTGCGTGCTAATAAATTCAGAGCATCCGCATCCAGTATCAGAGGCCTCGAACCATTCTCCATCACAAAATCAACAATGCCCTCTGCAGTATCTGAAACGGACATACCGGGGCCCATACCGATCACATCTGCCCATTCTATGGCATCAGTCAGTTTATTTCTTTCCTCCTGCCTGTTCAGGAATCCATCATGGTATAAAACCTGCATTGCCTCAGGCAGTCTGTTCGTCATTGCCTCTCCATTTGTCTTAGCGGTGACGACCTTGACCATTCCTGCTCCTGCTCTCAGGACTGCCTCAGCAGCCAGAATGGCTGCCCCACACATCCCATCGCTCCCTGCTATCAGCAGTACCTTGCCGTATGTGCCCTTATGTGATGGCTGTCTTCTCTCCGGCAGGATACGGTCACTGCTGTCATACATCATAATATAAGGTTCCTGCAGCGTCTCCGGAAGGATGCCGATAGGACAGACAACGATCCTGCCACAGTATCCGGTTCCGGGATAGCGGTACATTCCCAGCTTGGCAAATGCAAATGTCACTGTCAGGTCTGCGTGAAAAGCAATCCCCATGATCCTGCCGGTATCTGCATCAATACCGCTCGGCAGATCCACTGCAACCTTGACTCCTGTCATGCTGTTCAGTTCCGCAAGCCTGTCAGAAGCAATCCCGCTGATCTCACGTGTCAGACCGATTCCAAATATTGCGTCTATAATAACAGTATATGACTGTTTTGGAATTTCGTCATATATCGGAATACCGTAACTTTTAAGACTGCTCAGCTGCTGTTTCACTTCGATTGTGTGTTTTCCGGGATCTCCCGTCATGACAACATCTGCTTCATATCCGTGTTCAAACAGAATGCGGGCAATGGCAAGTCCATCTCCTCCGTTATTGCCTGTTCCGCATACGATCAGAGCCTTTCCTGACAGAAGCTGTTCCTGCCGCAGGACATCATATACTGAAAGTGCTGCCCTCTCCATTAAAATAAGAGAAGAAACGCCGTGCTCCAGTATGGTGCACTGTTCTGACTGTCTCATTTCTTCTCTTGTTACGATTCTTTTCATTTTGATTCCTTTTCGGTCTGCTCCCTGCTCTTTTGCAGGGCCTCATTTTCTTTTTTTACCGCATCCTCTGCTTCTTTCTTTTGCAGCGGATTATATTTCATATCAAACATTTCCATGACATCAGCGCCGAATATATCATGCATATAGGAATACAGCTCCAGATTATTCTGTTCCTGCTCCTGTTTTCGGATAATGTTCTTTTTTAATTCTATCCGGATATTCTGGATCCACCGCGCGATCTCTTCTATACTGTCTGTATTGGAATGCAGCTTACTGTAACAGACCTCCATTGTTTTCAGCATCAGTTCACGGTTAATGGCATCGATCTGCTTTGGAATTTCATACAGATCGTCTTCATTCTGCTCCATTTTATCATTGATTTCATTGATCAGACGCTTATTATCATTCAGCTTTTTCTCTGTCTTTTTGTCGATGGCATCCTTTTCGATTGCCTCGGATGAATTCATGATCTCCGCCATCAGATTGCCCTTGATCTTTTTCAGATCCTTGAGCTCTGTCGTCATCTTACCCTGCTTTTTGAGCAGATCATTCAGTTGTTTCTCCAGCTGTTTGATTTCCTTTGTAATGCCCGTCTGTGTGAAAAGCTGATGCCACTTGTTATCCAGCGTCAGTACCGGTATTTTCTTTGTTTTGATTACCTGTGCAAACTTATCTTCTGAAAATGGCACGGTACATCACCGCCTTATCTGTTCTCTCTATGTTCCTCTTGATATCTGTTCAGATTGTATGAGAGCTTCATCAGGCTCTCTGACAGGTGTACATTCTCCACCATGACGTCCTCAGGTACATTCAGATCCACATGTGCAAAGTTCCATATCGCCTTGATACCATAGGATACCAGAACCTCTGCCACCTTTACAGCCTCTGTCTTCGGAATGGTCAATACGGCAATATCAATATCATATTCTTCCATACATGCCTTGATTTCATTCATCGGCCGAATCGGGATATCCCTGACGATCTTTCCATACAGCTTTTCATTGGCATCAAAAATACCTTTTATGATAAATCCTCTTTTTTCAAAATTAACGTAATTTGCAAGTGCCTGACCCAGATTACCTGCACCGATTAAGATCAGATTGTGTTTCTGATCGATTCCAAGTATTTTACCGATCTCCTCATACAGGAACTTGACATTATATCCGTAGCCCTGTTGACCAAAGCCTCCAAAATTGTTGAGATCCTGCCTGATCTGTGAGGCTGTGACCTTCATCCGCTCGCTTAATTCCTTTGATGAGATCCTCTCAGTGCCGCCATCCTTCAATTCACCTAAATATCTAAAATATCTGGGCAGTCTGGCTATTACTGCTCCAGAAATTTCTTTCTCCTCCAAGGTCAGTTCCTCCTCAATACATTCTCATCCTATTATATAGAAACGACAAAAATATGTCAATGTCATGCCCTGTGGAACAAACGCCTCTTCTGTGCACCGATTTCCATGATAAAACGGGAGCATTTCGTATTCTTTCCATGGTGTTTGCAAGGATAAAACAAATACAGCAGCTGCTTTGCTCTTGTCATGGCGACATAGAATATCCGGCGTTCCTCTTCTGTCTCTGCATTGGTAACTGCCTTATGATGCGGAATATTTCCTTCATAAACATCAGGTACAAAAACAACCTCATATTCCAGCCCTTTGGATGCATGGATCGTGGACAGTGTGACACCCTTCTCTTTGTCCGGCTTTAGCTGCCTGAGCTGGTTTTCATATTCCTCTATATGTGTCAGCCACTCCGGTATTGTTTTAAAATGACCTGCTCGCTCCTTTAGTTCCTCATAGACTTCCGTCAATGTATCGACAGAAAGTTTTCTTTCCTCCGCGTATGCTGCTATATACCGGTCATACCCGATTCCTTTTGCAAGATAAGACAGCATGCTGTAGGGTTCCATGCTCTGCATGAAGCGCAGATCATATTTCAGCTTCAAAATGGCTTCTGTCATGTAGGCTTTATCGCGATAGTATTCCAGCAGCTCTCCAAAGCAGACCTGTTCGCCTTTGACGGATGCTCTGCCCAAATACCGCTTTGGTTTATTCATGATCTGGTAAAGGTCTTTGCGGCTTCTCCCTCCCATTGCCAGTCTGGCATAGGCAGTCACATCTCTGGCGATGGCATGCTGGTACAGATCTGTCAGCCGCTCCTTTGCATGAAACGGTATTGATGCAAGCATCAGACGCTCGGCAATCTCGCCTCCGCTCATACCTGTCCGGTATAAAACTGCCATATCCTCATATGCATAGTCCTCCGACAACCTTTGTATTTCCCTGACCAATGCGTCCAGTTCATCAGACTGATTTTTAAAATCACGAATAGAAACCTCTTCTGCTGCTCTATGTACAGCTGTCATATTCTTTTCATATCTGTTTCTGTTATGACGGATCAGCTTTTCAGATGCTGCCACGATTTTGTCTGTTGAGCGATAGTTTTGATTCAGAATAACCTGTTTTGCCGCTGGATAATCTTTTTTGAAGCCCAGCATGATATCCGGGCCGGCACCCCTGAATCCATAAATAGACTGGTCATCATCTCCGACTGCAAAGATATTCTCATCGTCACCCGCCAGCATTCTGATGACTCTGTACTGCAGTTCATTGATATCCTGAAATTCATCAATCATAAAGTACCGGTATTGTTTTCTCCATTCCTCAAGAACATCCCGATGTTCATTCAAAAGCTGATGGCATCGGATCAGCATATCATCAAAGTCCAGCCGTCGCTCCTCCATGCATTTTCTCTGATAATCATCAAAAACCTTTTGCTGTACCGGATCCTCTGGAGCTGAGCAGGACGTGTTCCATATCACAGCCTTTTTTCTGGATATACAGGCTGTCATATCCTGTATCCATTCTGTTTCATTTTCAATCTGAAAATGATTTTCCTCAATGATATCTTTTAGGATACGGATTTTATCTTCGTTTTTCAGGATATTGCGGGATTGATACTGATATGTATGCTGTAAGATGTGAAAAAAGACTGCATGAAATGTTCCGAAATGAACCGGGCTGAATTGTCCGGTTGCTGCCTGCCGATATCTTTCCTGCATTTCGCGGGCAGCTGCAGTTGAAAAAGTAATGACCAGAATCTCATGTGGGGGAATACCGGCTTCTTCAACCAGATACCTGATCCGCTCCGTGATGACAAAGGTCTTACCGGAACCCGGTCCCGCCATGACTAGCATGGGACCGGATCCATGGGTAATAGCACTCATCTGTGCCTGATTTGCATTGAAAACGCTCATATAGACTCCTGTTAATGATCCATCATGACTGTTCCAGGAGGGCAATTCCTGCCTTGATCCTCCTGATTGACTCATCTTTTCCAAGGATCTCCATCAGTTCTGTTGCACCACCCGGAGTCATCTGTTTGCCGGATACAGCTGTCCTGACCGGCCACATCACATAACCGTTCTTGCAGCCCTTCTGCTCTACATAAGCCGTGAGCGTCTGATACAGTGCATCATTGCTGTAATCCTCCTGTGCCTCAAACAAAGGAAGCACTTCCCTCAGAACCTCCAGTGAGGTCGCCTCATCTGTCTTCATCTTCTTATGTGTATACATTGCCCTGTCATAGACTGGCAGCTCCTCAAAGAAATCAATATGCTCCCTGATATCCGGGAATATCTCAATTCTGGTCTGCACCAGCTTCGCAACCTTATGAAAATCCAGATCCTTGTGAATCACTTCCTGCATATATGGCAGTGCCTTCTCGTAAAAGACCTCCGGATCCATTGCCTTCATGTACTCTCCGTTCATCCATTTGAGCTTTGTATAGTCGAAAACAGCGGGTGATTTGCTCATATGATGATAATCAAATTTCCGGATCAGCTCCTGCAGACTCATAATTTCCTGATTATCCTCCGGACTCCATCCCAGCAGCGCGACAAAATTTACAACCGCTTCTGACAAGAAGCCCTGATCAATCAGATCCTCATAAGAGGAATGGCCTGAACGTTTTGACAGCTTATGATGTTCCTCATCCGTGATCAGCGGGCAGTGTACATAAACCGGTACTTCCCAGCCAAATGCCTCATAAAGGCGGTTATATTTCGGAGATGAGGACAGGTATTCGTTTCCTCTGACAACATGAGTGATTCCCATCAGATGATCATCTACAACATTGGCAAAGTTATAGGTCGGATAGCCGTCTGATTTGATCAGGATCATATCATCCAGTTCCGCATTGTCCACCTCTATATCTCCATAGATCTCATCGTGAAATGTCGTGGTTCCTGTCGGATTATTGTTCTGGCGGATGACAAACGGCATTCCGGATGCCAGATTTTTTTCAATCTCCTCTTTGGACAGGCTCAGACAATGCTTATCGTATACATTGATTTCCTTACCGTCGATCACCTGTGTCAATGTTGCCAGTCTTTCTTTATCACAGAAGCAATAATAGGCTTCTCCCTTTTCAATCAGCTGCTTTGCGTATGTCATGTAAATACCGGCAGCCTGTCGCTCGCTCTGTACATACGGTCCTACACCGCCGTCCTGATCCGGGCCTTCATCATGCACCAGTCCGGTCTTCTGCAGTGTCCTGTAGATGATATCTACTGCGCCCTCTACGAGCCTCTCCTGATCCGTATCCTCAATTCTAAGGATAAAATCTCCGTTTTCATGCTTCGTAATCAGATATGCATACAACGCTGTCCGCAAATTGCCTACATGCATCCTTCCTGTCGGACTCGGTGCAAAACGCGTTCTTATCTTTTTCATCAAACTTCTTCCTCCGGTATCTTTTCTTTTGCCTGCTCTTTAAATGCCAGGACATTTTTTGTAGCTTCTGTAATCGGTATATTGGTGCCTGCTCCTGCTACACATCCTCCCGGACATGCCATACCCTCGATCAGACATCCGTTTTTCCTGCCTGCCTTGGCTAACATCAGCATCTTTTTACAGTCTGACAGGCCTTCTGCATGTTCAACGTGAACCTCTGTTTCCGGATAGTACCTTGTGATGCAGTCCTTGATTGCCTGTGCAACACCCCCTGCAACTCCGTAGCCTCGTCCTGCTCCCGTGGCATCCTCTATCTCTTCACCCGGGATGTTCTCCTGAAGCAGTCCCTTTGCATCAAACATACCCGCCAGTTCCTCAAATGTGATGACAAAGTCCACATCTGAACGTACCGTCTTTCTGCTGGCCTCCAGCTTCTTTGCTGCGCATGGCCCGATAAAGACAACATGGGCATCCGGATGTCTCTCCTTGATGTATCTTGCAGTCGCAACCATCGGTGTCAGCTCTCTTGAGATAGAATCTATCGTTTCAGGAAACAGATTTTTTGCCATCATGGCCCATGACGGACAGCAGGATGTCAGCAGAAACGGCAGTTCTCCGGTCGGCACCTTTTCAACATAATGCTTTGCCTCCGCCAATGCTCCGACATCTGCTCCGATTGCCGTCTCATAAACCTCTGCAAATCCGAGTTCCTTGAGTGCACCCTTCAGCATTTGCGGTGAAACATTGCTCCCAAACTGACCGACAAAGGCCGGAGCGATCTCCGCTACAACCTCTTGCCCTGACTGCATGGCACGAATCAGCTGAAAAATCTGTGACTTGTCAGCAATGGCTCCAAACGGGCAGCTGACCATGCACATTCCACACGAAACACATTTATCCGGATTGATAGACGCTCTGCCATATGCGTCACTCTCTATTGCATTCACTCCGCATGCATCCATGCAGGGTCTGACCCGGTGTGTAATCGCATCATATGGGCATACAGCTTTGCATTTACCGCACTTGATACATTTGTCCTGATCAATATGGGATCTGCCATCCTCAAAGTATATGGCATCCTTCGGGCAGACCTCTTTACATGGTCTCGCTACGCATCCCATACAGTGCGATGTCACAGAGTACTCATTCAACGGACATGCATTGCATGCAGATGGTATGACCTGCATCAAAGGCGGTTCATAGTATTTCTCTGCAATATTGCTTTCCTCTACACCCTGAGATACATGAACAGGCTGATTTTCCGGACGTAATGACATACCCATGGCGAGGCGGCAGTGCTCTCTTGCAACTGCCCTCTCGCGATAGATATTCTCCCAAAATTCCGGTTCATCGGCCTGAACGATTTTGTAGGGTAACGCTTCGATATCATCGATAATATTTTTAGATGTGTATGCCAGATTGGCTATTTCTTTAAAAATCTGTCTTCGATACTTTCTGACCTGTGTATCCAGACCTCTCATATTACTCATATTCTATAGTTTCCTTACTGCATTTTCGATAATTGATCCATTTCGGACTTTAATGCCAGAATCGCACCATTGACCTCTTCAGTGACACTTCGGTTCTTCTCTGTCGCATCGAGTGTCTGTTGGCTTCCGGCAGTGACTTCTTCGCTGATGGCTGATATGGTATGAATGCTCTCTACGATACGCGCATTTGCATCATTGATCTCTGTCATCTGATTTTCCTGGATCCTGGCTCTCTCGGATACGGTTTCTACTGATTCCTTGATATCATTAAAGTTTTTGCCGACCTCGGCGATCGTGTCATTCTGATGCTGGCTGATCTGCGTCATTTCTTCTATTGCTTCAGCCACTGATGTTACCTCTACCCTCAGCTCATCTATGAGTGTTCTGATGTTCTCAGTTGCTTCTTTTGTCTGATTTGCCAATCCATTGATTTCATCTGCAACAACTGCAAACCCGCGGCCTGCATCACCTGCTCTTGCAGCTTCGATGGATGCATTGAGTGCCAGCAGATTCGTCTGATTGGCGATACCATGGATAATCGATATAATATCAATGGCCTGTGCTGTACGCTCCTGCAGTTTTCCCGCTTTTTCAGAAACGATCATGCTATTCTCACGGGTGGTTTCTGCTCCGGCGTCCAGTTCTTCCATACTGTTGATACCGGCACTGACGGAATCAGCTGTTTTCTGTGACAGCTCCAGGATTCCTGCTGCAAGTGCAACTGCAGACTCGATATGCTCCTGAATCTCACTTGTTCTGGTCAGCTGCTCCTGAATGGATTCGGCTGTCTGAGCTGAGCTTGATGCGACCTCCTGCATAGAAGATGTCGTTGTAACGGCAGACTCTGTAATCTGCCCCATACTTCCTGTAATTTCATGAGTATGTACATTAATGTTGCTGGTAACGGACTGGATTGCCTCCAGCATCTGCTGCTGTTTTTCCTCACGTTCCCTGATCTTCTCCAGTTTAAAATGATTGATATCAGCGGATACCTTTGTCGCCACAATGGTCAAAACCATACATAATAGTGTCGCAGCAATCTGGATCTCATAATTTGCAATATCATCAACACCGGTCATACCATCAGCCACCACATGATATACAATGCTGATCACATTGCCAATCACAGAAGCGGAAGCAAAGCCTATCAGTAGCTTCACGTCATTACACAGCATCAGCAAAGACAGAATCGGAAGGACATACGTAAACACCAGAACGGTATCTCCGGTCAGCAGTACAAACAGATAAAAAGCCACATATCCGTATGCAACCACATATTTCAGAGCTGCACTCTCCCGATCAGCCCGGTACATCAGCTGTGCGATCAGAAAAGGGACTCCTCCAAACAAAATAAATACAATAAAATATCCAAGAGTTCTTTCTCCCTTGACAAACTCAAGAGTATACGCCAGTAACAGGATCAATACGACAGTAGCCCAGCCTGCAAGCAGCGTTTTGTTGACTTTGATCTTCTCGTTCATTCATCAGTCCTCCTAGTATGCACTTTATTTGTTTCCGTTCTCCTGTTGAAAATAATACTGCAGTATATCCTTTCTCTTTACAATACCGATAAACACATCATCATCATCTGTAACCGGTACGAAATTCTGATTCACGGCCCTGTTGAACATATCCTGTACCTTTGCAGTCACCTTGACCGGCTCATGCTTTTGTTTCCGTTCAATTCGGGTCACCTTCATATCCATAAGTGCTGCCATATCATAGCCGGCCTCATTTTTCAGAGTCCACAGGATATCTCCCTCCGATATGGTTCCCTTATATTCACCCTTTCGGTTAATGACCGGAATGGCGGTATATGTACTACGTTCCAGAATATCTATGACCTCTCCGAACGTATTGTCACTATAAGCAAATTCTATCTCACTTTTCGGAGTCAGAAAAAATAATATATTCATCGTTTATCTCCCAAAAAGAACAATGCAATGGTACCGGGGCCTGAATGCGCTCCGATTGTTGGCGAAACATAATTGATCAGATAACTCTCGATGCCTAATCTTCTCTTGACCTCTTCCGCCACGTACTCAGCGTCCTCCAGCGAATCTCCGTGGCTGATGAAGAAAATATCATTCTGATCACGGCAGCTGCCCATCTTATCTTCCATATAATCCACAAGTGTATTTAAGGATTTCTTTCTTCCGCGTACCTTTGACAATGGAATCAGATGTCCCTCATCATCTACATGAAGAATCGGTTTGATATTGACCATTGTTCCCAGAATTGCGGTTGCCTTGCTGACACGTCCGCCACGATACAGATGGAACAGATCATCTACGGTAAACATATGCACCAGATTCAGCTTATGCTCCTCCAGCCATGCAGCAACCTCTTCCAGACTCTTTCCCTGTTTCTTCAGCTGTACAGCCTTGTGTACCAGTAATCCCTCACCCAGTGAAGCAGCCAGAGTATCTACCACTATGATCTTAATATCATCGCGTTCCTCCATCAGCTCTTCTGCAGCCATTCTGAGGCTGTTATAGCTTCCGCTGAGACCGGATGAAAAGGCAATCTGCAGGATTTCTTTCGTTGTCTTCAGATATTCTTCAAACGCAGCCTTTGCTTCCTCCGGATTGATCTGTGATGTCGTCGGCATCTGTCCTTCTCTCATCTTGCTGTAGAATACAGGCTCAGGCAGATCATTTCCTCTTTTATGCACCTCACCATCGTCAAACATATAGGATAAACCGACAACGCCCAGCTGGTTCTCCTGAATATAGCTTTCAGGCAGATCCGCGGTTGAACATATACTGATCTTAAATTCGCTCATATTTTCTCTCCCATGTCATTCTCTTATTGTAATCATATTTCTATTTTTTATAGTATCATCTTTTGTACGCTTTTTCAAATAATATTACTTGTTTTCTTTATTATTTTCAAATAATTTACAATGACTTTGATTTCCCGTCATTGGCTCCCGCCATTCTCATGCGAAACAGACGTTTGCACAGTGCACGCGGACGAAAAGGGATTAACGGATAAATATAGGATTTGTTGGATACTGTTTTATTGGAAACGACAGCAATCACGCAGAATATGACCCCTGCTGCATATCCATATATTCCAAACACAGCCGTTGTGATCAAGGTCAGCATTCTCATGAATTTCAAAGCATACCCCAGCTCATAATTAGACTGAGTATAGTTTGCCACGGCTACAAATGCCATATACAGCATCACTTCTGCATTGAACCAGCCTGATTTTACAGAAAACTCACCTAATACAAGAGCCGCCATAATGCTTAACGGGGTGCTCAGCATATTCGGCGTATTGACTGCCGCCAGACGCAGCCCGTCAATTGCCAGCTCCAGCATCAGGAACTGATAAACAATCGGTACGTTCACAGTCTCCTTGACACGTATGAATGTCAGGCCCTCCGGAATCCACTCCGGATACATCATGAACAGCAGGAACGTAGGCGTCACAAAGTATGTCATCAGTGCAATCAACAGTCTGGATAATCTCAAATAGGTGCCTGTAATCGGTGGAAAGTAGTAATCATCTGCCTCCTCGACAATATCAAATATCGAAGTCGGTATGATCATCGCCTGCGGAGAATTGTCCACCAAGACAACGATATCTCCTTCCAACACCTGTGCAGAGGCTGTATCTGGCCGCTCCGTATACTTGAATTTTGGAAAAGGGTTATACCATTTCCG
Source organism: bacterium (assembly GCA_030539165.1). Taxonomy (GTDB): domain Bacteria; phylum Bacillota; class Clostridia; order Lachnospirales; family Lachnospiraceae; genus JAAYYM01. The sequence continues at coordinate 14,310 of JAUNSO010000006.1, read as the reverse complement.
GTCATACAGACACTCTGCCAGACTCTCCTGACTCATCGTCAGTGCATCTACATGGATACTCTCAATCCTCCGAACGATCTTTTCCAAAAACAGCGGATCCACTCTGCCATCCATGTAACAGACCACAATATCTGTTTTGGATGCAGCTCCTGCATTCATCATCTTCATGCAAAGATTCGTATCACGGATCCGTCTTCTGATCAGGGCTGTGTTGAACACCAGTGTCTCTACAAACCCATCCTTCGAGCCCCGCATGGTCTTATCCTTTTCAGGTTCCGTCACATTGCGTGCCGGGTAGGTACGGCTGTCGATCAGCAGGCATCTGTCATAGCCGTCTATGAACAGTGCCAGCACACCGGATAGTATGAACTGCAGAATCTGATTTTTATTGTCCTGCATATCCACCTCTACATATGGCATATACTGTTTGCACATCTCATATGCGCTTTCCGGCATATCCTCCGGCGTCAGAGAATAGAAATACTGCAGCAGCTTCTGCATCAGCTCATCCTTGCAGAAACCATCTATAAAATAAAAGCATGCCTGTCTGCCGCCGATCGTAATCACCCGGTAGACAACATCAAAATTTTCCTCCACATGCAGATTCTCATTGAACCAGCGGATGTTATTTTTGATATCACTGCTGATCACGTCCTGACTTTCTGCTGATTTGACTGTATCCTGAATGGTAATGTTCATAAAAATCCCTCCGGCTTCTGTTCACTATTGATATAGTCTGTCGAAAACCGAAGGGAATTATTCATATGAATTATGCTCTTGAGGTACTTCCAAAACCGCCATTTCTGATATCCGTCACATCGTCATCCACTGTAATGCCGTACTCCACAAAGATTCCCTGCATAAAGCCGCTTCCTGCCTCTATGTCGACGTTACGGCCTTCATTGGAATCATTCGTGATCTTTGAAAAAATATGTCCTTCATTGTCTGAATAAAAATAATCACTGTCGATAATGCCAACGGTATTATTCAGCTGCAGTCTGAACTTGAACCCGAGACCGCTTCTGGGATAACACTTCAACACCCAGTCATCTTCCATCTCCACCCGGATTCCTGTCGGTATCTTGATTGTCTCCCCGGGCAAAAGTGAAAAGCCCACCGGACTGAAAAAATCGTATCCTGCTGAGCCTGCAGTCGCACGTCTCGGCAGCATGATATTGTCATAAATCATGATCATTTCTTCTTCTGATGTCGTTCCAAAGCTGTCTTCCCAATCCTTTGCAAACTGCTCATAGCTTACTTTATGAAATCTGGCCACTCTTCTCATGTCGTTTTATTTCTCCTCGCAGAAAATCACAGGCTCACCCAGACATGCATTTTCCGTTAATGATTTCTGTACGTCAATCACACGCTGGTTGCTGCTTCCTTTCCATCTTAGCTTTACATCACGCTTCGCAATTTCAAATTCTCCGTCCACGAGTACATCTACATACTTCATGACAGGATAATGCTTGATATTTTCCCACACATCGCCTGTATACATCCATACTGTTTTGTCCGGATAGTTCTCCTTGATCTCTGTCACCAGATTTCTGATATCCATTCTGTTTGCCGAGTGCAGCGGATCACCGCCGCTGAGCGTGATTCCTGATATATAATCCTTGTCCAGTTCTGCAAAGATCTCCGCCTTTGCCTTGTCATCAAACAGCAATCCTCCGTCTGGATCCCATGTCATCGGATTCTGGCACTCCTTACAGCAGTGAGAACATCCTGCAACCCATAATACAACTCTCAGGCCGTCACCATTGAGCATGTCATCCTTCGTAATATTATGATAACGCAAAATATACTGCCTCCCCTACATTGATTTCCGTTCTGCTATTTCTGCCATCTTTGCATCATTCAGTCTGGTATCTCCATGTACCCGTGAATAGGACAGATAGCCGTTCATACGATCGATCTTCGTCAGGTTCTTGCTGCCGCATTTTGGACATACATCCATCTCCAGCTCCTGATGTCCGCAATCATCACAATATGCCAGTGACATGTTCACGCCCTCATAGAAGCCCATATCCATCGCACGATGAATCAATGTCTTGATTGCCTCGATATTATAATCAATCGGATATTTTACATATTGAATCTTACCGCCGTTTGACAGTTCCCAGAAACGGTATTCCAGATCCTGTTTCTGGATCGGCGTGATATCCTCTGTAACATGGCAGTGGAAACCATTGCTGACGTATTCTCTGTCAGATACGTTTTCTATAATACCGTACTTCTTGCGGAATTGCTGTACCTGCAGACCACAGAGGTTTTCAGCCGGTGTTGCATAAATGGCATACAGATTACCATCCTCTTCCTTGAATTCGTTGATTTTCTTATTGATGTATTCAAGGACATTGATTGCAAACTCGCCGTCTTCTACAAGTGATTTACCATTATAAAGCTGCTGCAGCTCATTAAAGGCAGTGATACCGAAGGAAGCTGTTGCTGATTTCAGCAGTGGTTTAATCTTATCGGTCAGCTTTAGATGACCCCCTAGGAATCCTCCTTCACAATATGCCAGAGGATTTGTTGAGGCTCTCATCTCACCGAGATAAGCATACGTTCTGATGTGCAGTCTGCGGATCAGATTCAGATAATAGTCCAGCACCTCGTAGAAATCCTTGCTTTCATGTCTTGCCTTTGCCAGAATCATCGGCAGATGCAGTGATACTGCGCCGATGTTGAAACGACCTACAAATATAGGGACATCCTGATCATCTGCCGGATGCATGCCGCCGCGCTCATACCATGGTGACAGGAACGCCCTGCAGCCCATTGGGGATATGATCTTGCCATACTGCTTGTACATACTTGCTATATAGCCTTTTCCCGTCAGGCTCAGCCAGTCAGGATACATGGTCTTGCTGGAACACTTGACTCCGGCTTCAAATACATCCTCCAACTCCTTGCCCGGGCCGTGCAGATTTTCGTCATATAAAAATACAATCTTAGGGAACAGTACCGGTTTCTTGCACTCTGCCTTGCCCTGTCCTCTTCTTCTGACATTCAGCATGCAGATCGTAGCCAGCTTGGCAAAACGTCCTGTCCCTGTACCAGTCGTCACTGTAATGAATGGATAGTCACCACGGCTGGAAGCTACGGTATTAAACTTGTACTCCCATCCCTGATAGCCCTGCTCAAACTCCTTGGTGACATCTGCATATGCCTGTGACTCGGCAGTTTCTTTGTCAACGCCCATCTTAATATATTTATCTACGTATTTCGCATATGACTTTTCAGCATAGGGTTCGAGAATCAGATCCGCGCTGGGTACGGTAAATCCGCCATACTGCTGACTTGCCGCAGACAATACAATATCTCCGATGACATCAAATGCGACATCCAGAGATTTTGGCTCATTATACCAGAGATTTCCCATTTCAAAGCCGCCGGTCAAAACGGTCTGTACATCAAACAGACAGCAGTTCATCGTATCACGTCTAGCTGACATATCATGTACATAAATATATCCGTCACGACATGCCTGGATCTCATCTGTCGTCATGAAAAACTTCTGATACAGTTCCTTATTTAACTGGTTAAAAATCAGACTTCTCTTTGTAGAAACCAGTGCACTGTCAGTATTCGAGTTTTCTTTATCTCCGATGTACATAATGGACTGGCTCTTTTTATAGACATCATCGAGCATTCTGACGAAGTCCTGTTTGTAATTACGATAGTCCCGGTAGCTCTTTGCTACAATCGGCTTCACTTCTTCCAAAGCACTCTCTACAATATTATGCATGATTGGAATCGGGATCTCATCCTGCTCCAGCTCATCCACTCTTTGTACGACACACTCGCAGATGTATCTCTTCTCTTCTTCCGTAAATTTCGTCAGTGCTCTGTAAGCAGACTTTCCAACTGCATCTACTACCTTCTGGATGTTAAAGTCTTCTCTGGTTCCATCCTTTTTGATCATTTTGACAGGTCTCTTTGTATGATACAGCTGAGAGTAATTCACCTGTTCTTCTGCAGGATTTTCCACCTTTTCACTCATTTCCTTTCGCTCCCCTTCTCCTGATTTTCTCAATATTTTGTATTGTATCCTATCAGTTCAACCAATATCTTGTATGCTTATTAAAATATATCAATTCAGGCATCCTTTGTCAACATACAAAGTGACCAAAACGAGAGGAAAACCAATCATTTATTTTCTACAGTCATGACTTTATGTTATACTGTCAGTACAGTGAAAAAATCTACAGGAGAATCCACATGGCACTGAAGCCCGGCGTTTATACTGCGTGTAAAAAAGACGGAACGAAATATTATAGAGCCTCTGTCACATACAGAAGCAAGCACATCAGTCTTGGTTCTTATACGACGGAAGCTCAGGCACATCATGCCTATCTGCAGGCACTGAAGCTGCTTGCTTCACACCGGATGCCGGAGGACTACCGCAGTCATTGTGCCCTTCCGTTTGATAAATGGATCATTCTGATCAATTTCAGAGACAACGGCGTTTATATCAGAAATCCAATCTATCTGCGGCGTCGCTATTTTGAATACTATCTGAGCAAGGATCTGATTCTTAAATTTGATATAGATGACCTGTTTTATTATTCTGAACACAAGATTTCCATGCGTGGAGGTCATCTGTTTGTCGCAGATTACGGTATGCAGGTCAGTATCGCAGGACGGTATGGCATCCGTCCCTATGCCGTTCAGGACAGAGATTATCGATTCATCAATCAGGACTCCTCAGATTACCGGTATGAAAATATCGAAATCATCAACCCCTATTATGGTGTCACGAAAGTCACAAGAGGACAGCAGCATCAATATAAGGCTGTCATACATGTCAAAAGCAACTATGTGATTGGCAGCTTTGACACAGAGGCGGAAGCCGCAATTGCATACAACAAAGCCGTTGACTGCCTTCAGAAGCAGGGAATCATCAGAAATTACGAAACAAACTATATTGATTCTATTTCCCCTTCAGCTTATGCAGAGCTCTATTCCGGTATCATACTGCCGAAATCCATTACTTCCTTTCTCTCTGCCGGACACAAGAAATAAAATATTGCATGTAAAGTCAAAAAAGACAGCCCGATGAATGAGCTGTCTTTTTGATTCTGTTCATCTGTTACATAAAAAATACGTGATCGCCATGCTGAAATAAAAACTGCAGGCCGCCCCATTGTGTCTCTGAGCCTGCTTTAAAATACAGTGCTCCGTCCGACAGATCTTCCCCTGCGATTGCACGGTTTACAGCTGCCATTGTATCTACAGAAATTTCTGCTGCATGGTAACTGCCGTTTTTGGTAGGTGAGAACTGTGTGATGCCTCCATTATCCTGCAGTATCACCTCTTGAACAGTGTCTGGGAAGCTTTCATTTTTCACGCGGTTCAATACGACATTTGCAATCAGCTGTTTGCCCTTTGCATCCTGATTGCCTGCTTCTGCCTGAACGATCCTGCATAATGCCTTGTACTCTTCAACCGGAAGGATTGGTTCCGGAATATCTGCTTTTACCGTCTCTTTTTCTGATTTCCCTGCTTTCGCCTGTATCTGCTGTCCGCTCTCGGATTGTGATGGTAATCCATCATCCGTTTCTGTCTGAATCATTTTGTTAACTGAAACGGATTCCAATATCTCTCCAGCCATATAGATGCTGTTATTGACGATCTCTGATGTTCGTTCAATTGTGTTGATTGTTTCATCGTGTAAAAAACCCATACAGATGATCACTGCTGCTGCAGCTACAATCCCACAATACACATATGTGAATGTAGTAATGCGTTTCATAATCTTAATTTCCTTCCATTAATATCATTATACTTTCCACCCACTGGATATTATAGCATAGTTTACCATAAAGTGTTACATAATTGTTACGACATATTACTTTTTCGTTTCTTTGAACATTTTTTGTTCAATATTTTGTATGATTTTCGTTCATTTTGCCCTAAATGTAGAAAAGAGAATCCAACAATACCCAATTATATTGTCAGATTCTCTAATCAAATGATGTCGATTTATGTAAACTTATTTTTCTTCGTAATTGATAAAACTGATATTCAGATCCGTTTCTCCGTTGATTCCGTCTATTACACCCACCTGTGAATACTGCCACATATCAAATTCATACGGATAATCCGGTTTCTCTCCGCTTTGATTCAGCCAGATATCATAATCCTGCAGCTTCGTCAGATCCAGCCTGGTCAGCAGACACTTTTTATCAGCATAGATCATCGGCTTATATCCATATCCCTTAACCGTATCGCAAAAGTCCTTTGTATACTGCGTGATCTCATCATTGGTTAATCGATCGGTGCGTGCCGTATCATTTTTCACCTGTTCAATATCACATACAACAGGATATGTGATTTTATAGTTCATCACTGCCGCCACCACGAAATTTGCTTCCTCGACTGCCTCTACTGTAGAAGTTGCCTGTGAAAAGAAATAAACGCCTACTTTAATTCCGTTATTCAAAGCTCCCTGTATATTCTTTGCACAATTCTCATCCAGAATCAGCTGCCCTGTTCCATATCCGCGTGAGCCGACCCTGATCATTGCAAACCGGATCCCTGCCGCCTTGACCTTTGCCCAGTCAATGTCTCCCTGATATTTAGATACATCAATGCCGACAGTAGAAACTGACTTCCCGTTTTCATAATACTTCATCAGTTCTCCGTCACGTACAAAGCCCTCTTCCAAGTCATAGGTATTCCGTGTCAGTGCGTCATTCAGTTCTACCCACTCAGTCTTACCATCATCATTTAGGATAGATGTATGCTTTCCGTCACTTCCATACTTTGTATTCGTTTCCTTCTGCTTTTCCTTCGATGCCGTAGAACTGCTGGAGCTGCTGGATGAGCTGCTGGAACTGGATGAGCTGCTGCTTGAGCTGGATGAACTGCTGCTGGAACTGCCGGAGCTGCTGCTGGCGGAAGATGAATCCGAGCTGCTGTCCTTCTTCTGATCATCATACATGTCCCAGAAATCCAGATCATCGGAAGTCAGATCACTTTGCCCGAGAATGATTTCATCCTCTTCACCACTTGTTTCCTGCTGTGCCTCTTCACTCTTCTGCAAGACCGGAACTTCCTTTTCTTTATGCGGTTTTGTATTCAGATACAGTGCCGACAGAAAAAAAAGCATCACAAGAGAAGCTGCCATCACACACATTCTGACCATTTTCTTATATTCATTTTGATTATCATGGCTGCTGTTCATGGACATAGCTGATACTCTCCATTATCAATATCTCTTTCAATTTCTTTCTGTTTTTGGTATGATGATGTCATGAAAAATAATAAAAAGAACCATCAAATAAAATCCCTGTTACTACTGATATTTCTGACAATACTGCTCTCAGGCTGTTCTGTCTTTCATTCGTCTGAACCGGTATCCAAAACAGACTTTGCATTGAATACGGTGATCACCATTACGGTATACGAGCCCTCTGAAGCTCCGCTTCTGGATCAATGTATGGAGCTGTGCAGGGACTATGAAAATCTGTTCAGCAAATCCATCCCATCCAGTGATATCGGACGCATCAACGCAGCTGCCGGCCAGCCTGTAGAAGTATCTGACGAAACGGCTGCACTTCTAGAAAAATCCATCTACTACAGCGAGCTGTCCAATGGTCTGTTTGATGTAACGATAGCAGCTGTTGACGCTCTATGGGATTTCAGCTCCGAAGCCGCAGCCAAAAACGCGGTGACGCCTCCGTCTGATGCCGCCATTGCTGCTGCACTCCCCCATGTTGATTATCATAATATCCGGATATCCGGTAATACCGTCACACTTCTGGATCCTGATGCCTCCATCGACCTCGGTGGTATCGCAAAAGGCTATATTGCCGACAGGTTAAAGGAATATCTGCTGGAGCAGAATGTTCATTCTGCAATCATTGACCTCGGTGGAAACATCCTGACCATAGGTCATAAACCTGATGGCTCCCCCTATCATGTCGGGATCAAGCGACCCTTTGATCAAAATGGTGATCTCATAACCTCTGTCAGCATCGCAGACCAGTCTGTCGTCACATCCGGTACTTATGAACGCTGCTTTACCTATCAGGAGAAACTGTATCACCACATCCTGTCCCCGTCGACAGGCTATCCTGCGGATAATGACCTGAACAGCGTTTCTATCATTGCTGCATCCTCTGTTGATTGTGATGCGCTCAGTACGATTTGCCTGCTGTCAGGACTCGATAACGGAATGAAACTGATTGAAAGTCTTCCTGATACAGAAGCAGTCTTCATCACAAAGGACGGTCAGCTTCATTTTACTAATAAACTCTCGAAATAATCTTTTTAGGACACTTCTCTGCGCATGCACCACAGCCGATACACTTATCCTGATCAATATAAGCAAGTGCATCCTGCACTGTAATTGCGCCTACCGTACATTCCTTGACACATAATCCACATCCGATACATCCGGTACTGCATGCCTTCATGACAACAGGCCCCTTTTCATTGGAATGACACTGAACCATATACTTTGAGCTGTATGGTATCAGCTCTATCAGATGCTTCGGGCATTCTGCAATACATTTTCCGCAGGCTTTACACTTATCTGCGTTCACAACTGCCACACCATTTACGACTGAAATCGCATCAAACTGACATACCTTCACACAGTTTCCGAATCCCAGACATCCATAATTACATGATTTAGGACCTCCGTTCGGTACAAAAGAAAGCATCTTACAGTCCTTGATGCCTATATAGTCATAATCTGTTTTTGTGCTGTCACAGGTTCCGTTACATTTTACATATGCCGTCTGACGGGTGATGTTCCCTGCGTCCACGCCCATGATTTTGCCTACCTCAGCTGCCACTGCACTGCCGCCTACCGGACAGGTGCCAGGGGCTGCTTCTCCCTTTACGATAGCCGCTGCCAGTCCTGAGCAGCCTGCATAGCCGCATCCGCCGCAATTATTGCCCGGCAGTGCTGCCAGTACAGCCTCTTCTCTCGGATCTGTCTCCACCTGCAGATACTTTCCGGCAATCCCTAAGAATACCCCTATGAAAAGTCCTACACCGCCCACACAGGCAACTGCTATGATAATTTCTGTTATATTCATCACTGATTCCTCCTACAGCAGACCTGAAAATCCAAAGAATGCAATTGCCATCAGCCCGGCTGTCACCAACACGATCGGCATTCCCTGAAATGGTTTCGGTACATCATTATATTCTGTCTTTTCCCTGATTCCCGCCATAATCACGATGGATACCAGAAATCCAAATGCTGTCGCAAATCCGTTTACAACGCCTGTCAGGATATTATAAGACTTCTGTACATTGACAAGTGCAATACCAAGAACTGCACAGTTCGTCGTAATCAATGGCAGATAGACACCCAGCGCCCGGTACAGGCCCTGCATTTTTTTCTTTAAAAACATTTCCACAAACTGCACCAGTGCTGCTATGACCAGAATAAAGACGATGGTCTGCAGATAAGTAATGTGCAGCGGCGTTAATACAAATTGATAAATAGCGCCGGTTACTGCAGAGGATAAGGTAATGACAAATACAACCGCACTGCCCATGCCTGCCGCCGTCTCTACCTTCTTGGAAACGCCAAGGAACGGACAGATTCCTAGGAACTGGCTCAACACAACATTATTTACAAATGCAGATCCGACTGCAATCAACAGTAATTCTTTCATGCTTTCACAGCTCCCTTCTTCTTGGTGATTTTAATTTTTTCTTCTACCATACGTCCGGCACAGGAGGAAGCATTGACACATGATGCACAGCCTGAATCGCACTGTATGATCACACCGTCTCGTTTTGCCTTCTTCATTTTCAATTTATTCTGCAGTGCCGTAAGACATGCCAGCACAAAAAACGCTCCGGGTGCCAGTATAAAGATGGTCACCGGCTCATAGGCCTCCGGCATAATCTGTATATTGAAGATCTTTCCAGATCCAATCAGCTCACGAAATGCTCCGATGATCGTCAGCGCCATGGTAAAGCCAAGACCCATACCGATACCATCAAAAATCGACAGAATCACGGGATTCTTGGACGCATATGCCTCGGCTCTGCCGAGAATGATACAGTTCACAACAATCAAGGGAATGTAAATACCCAGTGCACTGTACAATGAGGGAACAAAGCCCTCCAGTAACAACTCCACAATCGTTACAAAAGATGCAATGATCACAATAAATGCGGGAATTCTGACCTTATCCGGTATCACCTTTCTCAACATGGAAATCATCATGTTAGACAAAGTCAGTACCGCTGCTGTTGTCAGTCCCATACCCAGTCCGTTGATGGCTGAGGTCGTAACGGCAAGCGTCGGACACATGCCCAGCATCAGTACAAAAGTGGGGTTTTCTTTAATCAGTCCGTTGAATAATCGTTCCAGTACTTTTTTCATTGCTCCGCACCTCCTGCACTCGTTCCATAGTACATGCCGCTGCTCAGATTGCTGTCCTGATAAAATACAAGTGTAGCATCGACTGCATTGACCACCGCATTGGTCGTGATGGTTGCTCCGCTCAGTGCATCAATCTCATAGTCCGCTGTAGAACCTGTCTTTGTATAGGTGAAGTTTGTAACCGCTTTATTGGCAAACTGGTTTTTAAAAGCATCCTCCTTGGCCTTCATGCCAAGACCTGCCGTCTCGCCGATACTCAAGATTTCCATTCCGGTCACGGTTCCATCCGCCTTGATTCCCATGGAGATCGTAATATCACCGCCATAGCCCTCATGTGTAGTCGTCATAAATACAAAGCCAAGGCACTCCTTGCCGGATGCATCCAGTGCCATCATGACCTCATTGATCTCTTCATCCGGATAGCCTGCCTCCGCCAGATAGAGTAGATTAGCACCCCATTCAAGGTTCATATCATAGTTATCCTTAGTAAAGGAAGCTGCCTCCGGAAATACCTTCTGGTATGCCTCCTGCTTCGTTTTTTCTTCCTGTAAACGAATCGGCTCCTTGGTGATATCATACACATATCCGAGGAACAGACCGGCAATGACGGTAATGACTGTCAGGATGATCGTATTTTTAATCGTCTCGTTCATCAGATCTCCCCTCCTTTGCCAAAGCATCTCGGAACAGTGATCTTCTCAATCAAAGGCACGAGCAGATTGCCCAGGATAATCGCATAGGAAACCCCCTCTGCTGAAACTCCGAACACACGAAAAATACCGGTGAGAACACCCAGAAGGACACCATACAGGATCTTACCTGTTCCGGTAATGGGTGAGGTTGCATAATCTGTTGCCATGAAAAATGCCCCAAGCATCAGACCGCCTCCGGCTAACTGTACCGTCAGGTAATTCGGATCCCATCCCTGACCGCCAAACAGTCCGAGGAATATGACAAATGTGACCAGATAAGTACCGGGTATTTTCAGATCAATCACACCGGTAATCAACAGTATGATCGCTCCCAGTACAATGGCAATGACTGATGTTTCACCAATGGTGCCGGCTTCACGTCCGATTACCATGTTAAATGTATTCACTGCCTCTCCTGCTTTGTACTGCGCCAGCGGTGTTGCTGTCGCAATGCCGTCATAAGTAAAGGTCGTCATTCTGGCGGCAAACGAAATCAGCAGAAAGCATCTGGCTGCCAGCGCCGGATTCATAAAGTTCTGTCCCAGTCCGCCAAACAGCATCTTTACGACCAGAATTGCAAATATACCTCCGATGACAGGTATCCACCAGGGTACGGATGCCGGAAGATTGAGTGCCAGTAAAAGTCCTGTCACGACTGCACTGAAATCTCCGATTGTTGTCGGTTTTTTCATCAGCTTTGTATACAGCAGTTCTGTCAGTACACAGGTCGCTATACAGACAGCCACTACGATAGCGGCTTCTATTCCGAATTGATAAATACCAAAACCCGTCGCCGGTAAAAGTGCAATGATGACCACGAACATAATAGAGCTCGTGGATAATTTGCTTCTGATATGCGGCGAAGATGATACATTCATAAGATTGCTCACGATTCTTTCCCCCTATTTCTTCTTATTTGCCAGAATCATCCGACGCATTGATTTGATGCTCTGTGTCAGCTGTCGTTTTGCAGGACAGACATAGCTGCAGCTGCCGCACTCACAGCATTCCATACCATTATTCTTTAAAAATTTTGCTTCATCACCATGCTCCGCATAATCTGCCAGTCTTGCAGGGATCACGCGTCCCGGACAGATGCCCACACACATACCGCAATTGATGCACTGTGTCGGCTTCATCCGTTCGACATCATCCCTCAGTAAACACAATAATGCAGAAGATGTTTTCGTTGCTGGAACATTTGTATCAAAGATGCCAAAGCCCATCATCGGTCCACCGGAAATGATCTTTTCAGGCTGTTTCACAAAGCCGCCCGCCTCTTCGATCAGTTCGCTGTAATTTGTGCCGACCTTAACGATAAAGTTGCGTGGTTCTTTAATTGCATCTCCGGTCACAGTCACGATTCTGTGCATCAGAGGTTTTCCTTCAATCACTGCATGATATACAGCAACCACTGTATCTACATTGTTGACAATACATCCGACATCTGACGGAAGCATGGAGGAATTGATGGCACGCTTTGTCGTCGCATAGATCAGCTGGCGCTCTGCTCCTTGAGGATACTTCGTTTTCAGTACCTTGACTGACATTCTGCTCTCATCCAGCACCAGATCCTTCAGCTTGCGGATACAGTCAGGTTTGTTGTCCTCTACTGCCAGAATCCCTTTTGCATGTGGGAACAGACATAATATGATTTTCAGACCTGCAACCAGTTTTTCAGGCTCTTCCACCATTCTGCGGTAGTCAGAAGTCAGATACGGCTCACACTCCGCACAGTTTGCAATCACATAAAATATTTTATCAGGATCCTTGGGGGACAGCTTGACATGTGTCGGAAAGCCTGCTCCACCCATACCGACGATGCCTGCCTCCTTTATGATTTCAATGACTTCCTCTCTTGTCATGTCCGCGAGCTGTTTGTGATGGAGCGGTGGTGCCTCCTCGTACAGTCCGTCGTTTTCGATCACGATTGACATGACATTGTCTCCTGTCACGACACGGCGAGGCTCGATTGCCTTTACAATACCGGATACCGATGCATGAATCGGCGCTGATACAAAGCCGCCGGCTTCTGCGATCTTTTGTCCTGCAAGTACCCGGTCTCCCTTGACTACGATGGGTTTTGCCGGTGCTCCGATATGCTGCGATAACGGATAAACCAGATCACCCTTTGGGAGCACTGCCAGAATGGGTTTGTCTTTTGAAATCTTTTTGCCATCATACGGGTGGATACCACCCTTGAACGTTAATGCTGCCATAGTCTGCCCTTCCTTGATCAGTTTTGCTGATCTTCATTTTTTGTTTTTCTATAAAGTCTGCTGCGCAGACGATCTGCTGAAATCCTCTCATGTGTCTTCAGGTGGGGATATGCCTTCATAATACGGCCTTGCTGAAATCTGTTGCTTGTAAATACGGCATTCAGCTTCTTTGCATAGGCGGCAACCCTTTCTTTGACATCATCTGTATGATTTGTCAGTCCCAGTTTCGATAACTGTTCATTAAACACAGCCTGACGCACATCCATTCTCTTTGAAAATTTTGAAAAATAATTCATTCCGCTGTACTGTTGCCTGAATGCATCTATCCTTGCGTAAATATCTTCACCAGCCTCATAGATTCTGCTGGATTTTACATACTCTGTGAATTCGTCGAACAGAGCATCCATCTTCGCCAGTTTTTTGGACAGATCTGCCGCTGCTATCGTTGCAAATGTGAAATCAACAGCATATACAATTGCAATGATGATGATCAGAATCTTTCCGACTGCCTCAGAATAAAGCGCCACGATCCAATTGACCGCAGGCTGCAGCACAACAAACAATAAGACAGAACCTGCTCCCCAGCCGATCGTCGAGCTCAGGCAGATCCTTCCTTTATAATTAAACTTCTGGTTGGTATAATCCCACCAGCTCGTATGAAACACGGCTTCCATCACAACTGCTGTCACATACTCCAGCACAGTTGCCACGATCGCACCGACAAAAAACAACAAGATATAATTTCCTGAAAACGGACGCAGCAGTAAATATAATGCAGTGGCTCCTACCCCGTATATTGTACATACCGGTCCGGTTACGTATCCTCTGTTCACCAGCTTGTGTTCCTGAACAGATACAAAACAGCTCTCCCATATCCAGCCTACAACGCTGTAAATAATCAGATAGTTCATAATCAGATAAAAACTGATGCCCAGTATTTTCATGTCCCACATAAATAATGCCCTCCATTCACTAATCACTACTATACTAGATTTTGGTGCAAAATTCTACCCAATTCACAATTTTTACTGCCTTT
>JAUNSO010000093.1 GCA_030539165.1 bacterium | reverse complement strand
GTAGTGTCAGCATGAGTGCCAGCTTTGCATAGCCCATTCCCTGATACTCCGGAAGTAGCCTATCTGAAAATCCATTCTCTGAAAATCTGTCATTGATATTGATGAACCTGCTCACCTGTGTCCGCTCAATTCCATACTCTGCCTTTGCGAAGTCGTTTACTGTTTCGTACCCTGATTCTTTCAAAATGTCCGTGTCTCTTGCTACTTTCAGCAAATAGCCGATCCGCACAAAACTCTCTGCTGATTTCTGCAGCTCTGTATCAACTGCTTCTTTAAACTGACTGTAATTCTGATATTCTCTGATTTCTTCCATTTTTTCCTCCTACATTGCGTTATGTTTTTTTGTCGCCCAATAATCATCGTATTTCAAATTCTTTTGTTCTACATTTTTGGCTTTTTTCCTCGTGTAATCTATCAAAAACTCTCTTATTTCTTCATAATCAGGCTTTTTGTCCATATTCCCATACCATTGTCTTATCTTATAATTTGGTTCGATTTCCACTGTATAATACGGTTTTTCCGGCTCATTGTTTTTTCTGATTACAAAAATATAGGTTGATCCTTCATCGTGCTTCATCATGTAGTTTTCCGTTGCTCCTACACAATGATGTAATGTATGTCCTTCCTTTATCAGTTCAGTTACATCCATAACCGGCCTTATAATTAAATTACCCTTCTTGTAGCTCATTTTTTTATTCAGATATTCGTACTTCTCTGCAATCTTCGAATACTTCACATTCATGGTTTTCGCGAATTCCTCATTTTTTCTTGCATTCGCCTCTTCAACCATTAATTTATGTGCTCTGTTTAGGTTTTTAGGAAATACATATACAGAATTGCTCATATCATATCCGTTTTCTTCTCTCATCCGTATATAGTCAAAATATTGGTATGTATGATATTTGTTTTTATGGATGTAATTTGTTAATTTCTCTATGGTTGTGTATTTCAGAGCAGTCTTCCAATCGTTTTGTGTAATAAATCCTGATAATTTTATAACCTCTTTTATTGTTTCTTCTGATATCTTCGTTCCGCTCATCTTTTCTACCTGATAAGCTTTGATAAATTTTGTATTTCCTCTTGTTCTGATAACATCCTGCATCCTGTACTGATTGATCATCAACTTCTCATGAATTTTCTTTTTTTTCTTGTTGATCAGTGATGTTTTTCCCTCTTTACATATGATGTGTCTCTTCAAATTCACTAACCCCATTTTTTGTATCATTTCTAATTCCCTGCAGTTTGCATATGCAATCAGATAATCAATCATCTTTCTATTTCTTGATTCTTGGCTTTCCATTAGAGTAATTTCTTTTTGATATAATTCATATCCTGAGTATTTTAAAAAGCTGTTTTGTATCACATTCTTATACCCTTTATAAATCAATCCTGTCCCTATGCTGATATTATTCATTCCGCCAATGTTATGATCCCACCACTCATTTTTTCCTAAATACGGATTGTATACATGGAAGTCCTTCTGTACGTGCTTTTTCTCATCTTGAATCCATATTCTTGCGATTTCATTTGTGTCAAATACTTGTTGTAGATTTTTAGTACATTCTCTCTCAATTATAAAATATCGAATAACAATATCCGTCTTTCCTGATTTTTGGAATAAATAGCAATGTGCTTTATCTACAATAGGATTTTTCAATTTCTCGCTACTCTTATACTGTCCTGTCGCCCCGCACCTATCGCATACACCCTCTTTATTATGACAAGGGTTCTCATGGATTTTCTCAAATTGTGCCTCATAGCTCTCACTGCTCTTCTTAATTCTTACTGTATATTCTGCTCCGCACTTTGAGCATCTGATTGCCGCAAATGTTTTTGATTTACAAAACCATAGATAATTTTTTGTGAATAACGATCTTGTCCACTTTTCAAATGCTTCCGAAATAGGCTTTATCCGTTTCGTCCTCTCTTTTATGTCCTCTTTCATAGTCACTTGCTCCCCATATAATATTCCATGATCAGTTTCTTGGCCTGTTTCATCCCCGGTATACCCATCTTGACCATGTTTGCACTGACTCCTGCTGCCTTTACAATGTCTTTATCTACCTCATAACTATTTTTAAATGACCACTGTAGTAATTTCCCAATGCATCCTTTCAGGCTTTTTCCTTTCTTTCGTACTGCTTCCGCCATTTCCTTCTTTTCCTGGCACTGGATTCTGATGTAGTCCTCCCAGTCCTGTATGATTTCCTTTGGCTGCAGGTCGTTGTGCTCTACGTCCAACTTCCCGATTGCTGCCATGAGATCATTACATAGAAAATCTACTTCTCCGGCAATAAAGTCCTCTGTGTCATATTGGTCTATTCCGTTTTCAGCTGCTAATACCTCAATACCTGCTATATCTCCCTCTTTCAGCATATTCTTTGCCAACTCATTAATCTCTGCTGCTGATCCTATCTCTCCAAACTTATCAAACATATATATCCATCCTTTCGTTGTACCGGTGCAATTCCGGTTTCTATTCAGGAAAACCCACATTTTCCAGTTCTTTTTTATACGCATCTGCCTTTTTGAATGTCTCATTTCTAAGCCATTCTTTATATTCTCCAAGATCCGTATCTATATATGGAATTGTGTGACCTCCGCATTCAGTAAAATTCACGATTTCCTGATACATGGATCTGTTTTCAACTTCACATCCCTTGGAGTTCTTCCAATCGTTGTCCTGCCACATCTTTAGCCAAAAGTTATCAACTACCTTCTGAAAGAATCCATGTGTGCTATGCAAGTGGATTTCGCAAGGAACTTTTAATCTATTCATTGCCGCTATAATTGCTGCCAGTTCTATTTCATGGGCTGTCCACGCGTTCCCTGTTTCAAAATCTCCGATTTCCGCTGGTCCTGCTGCCGTTTGCGTTCTGATAATGTACCCGAATGCCCCCGGCAATCTGCGAGGTCCTTTGACAGACTGTTCGATGTATATCTCCACCACTCTTCCCACGGAGGATCCTCCTCTCTTTTCAGGCATTCCTTTTCATACCTGTTTATGTTTTCAACCAGGACTTCCGTATACTGCAGATACGATAATCCTGTAAATTTATTAACCCCGATCCGGACGGAGTTCTTATCTATGTAATATCCCGGCCTTGCCTTTGGACCATTTGCTATGATCTTTTTGACTGTCCATTTGCTATATGATTTTCGCTCCGGCTCCGGAATGATTAAATTGCGAGATGATGAGTACTTGATCAAGTCTTTTCTTTCATCCTCTTCAAAAAGAGTTAACTGCTCTGCCTCCTCTTCATCCGGCGGCTTTACAATATATGATGCGAGCTGTTCATATCCTCCGTAATCATAAAGGCTCTCCCAGTTGACCCGACCGTGATACCAAAGATTCTGCATCAAGACATCTGTTGCAGGTTCACCTCTCAAACGATTGACCAGTATGTGTATATGGATTCCTCCAAGTTCACCAATTTCCATCCGGTATATAAACTTGAATGGCTCTCCTCTCTCTTTATATGCCCTACGCATCTGATCAAGGAATTTCTTCATATCCTTTTTCACCTCAGCTACTGGTTTTCGAATCCCTTTCGGATATTTAAGGCATGTCCACATATCAGACATCTGAAAATTCGCCTTGATCTTTCTTCTCATTAACTTTTCGCGATAGTATTGATTTTGCTTTTTGATTTGCTCTGGTGTTGCCTTCACCCTCTTAGATCTCTTTTCCCCCTTGGCTCCATAGTTACCCATCCACTTATATTCGTGTTCTATGGATTTTGGCTTATTTTGAGGAAAAGGAAAGTACCATGTGTCTAACCAATATGCCATATGAGGTCGTCTCTCCTGTCTTTCGTAAATTTCTAACTTTAATATACTTAGAATGTTACCAACGGGACCCGTTAAAGCCCCATTTTACTTGACTTTTCGACCTCAATATGCTAATATATAAATACGAATTAGTGAGGACGTCCGGTCTAAACTATATTGAGATAATCAGTTGCAGCTGGTTATCTCTTTTTTGTATCCACAAACTGCCGCAAGAGTAGCTTAACCTCATCAACGCTGACTCCCAGTGACTCCCACTCTCCCAATGCGTCAATAAAATCACCATAAAATGCAACTCTGCCACCTGTTGCCAGTGTTCTAAACTCTCCTGCTTTCTCGGCTGGTATTCTGTATCCCTCTCCATTGGGATTTCTAAGCGTAAATCCCTTATTTACTGTCAATCCCATATCATCACCTCCTGATCTTATCCCAATCAAGCAATATCATTATGCTCAGTCCGCCAAACAACAGGACTGGTCCCAGCGTCGATGTCACATCTCCTGCACCGAGCAGAAAACATATAAATCCAATTCCCTCAACTACTTTTTTCATTTGCACCTCCCAAATATCTGTCTACTGCCTCTTCATGGATGCTATAGGTCCATGTCTTATTTCCTTGTTTTTTGAATGCTATTCCTATCTCTCTTAAATAGCCCAGTTGCAACATGACTCTTAATTTTTGCGGAGCCATCCCCAATTTCTTTGCTGCTTTCTCCGGTGTTATCTCCAACTCCATCATTCCCTTCTAAGTGTATAATGTTCCCAATTTCTTCTTTTGGTGATATAATCCCCTTACAGGTCATTGCCGTGACCCAGTATATATGAAAGGAGATCTTCTTATGAGTGATGTACATGTTTTTCCTTGCTCAAGTGCTCAAGCTCTTGCCCTTCTTTATGTTCAAAAAAAGGAATATGAAAATCCAACTCCAGAACAACTGGCCGAGGATTATAAAATTGCTTATTCGAGCATAAACGAATATTTTAAAGACAACAAAAAACCATCTGATTGGTTTTAGTAAAAAATTCTAGAATCGTAAATTTTTAAGGTTAAAGCAATCATCTTTAGTGTCCTACGACTTAATTTGGTTGCTTTTTCCTTTTCAATTCTTTTTATGGTCATGTCTGCAACCATATTGAAAATCTTTTCCATTTTGTTTTCTACTGGCATTCTTTTTCCTCCTTCTTTTATTATTGATTTTTTTGTTTATCCTTGCGTATTCGCAAGTTTTTCGTCAAAAAAAATATCCACTAATTCCTCATTATTTAATGACAACAACTCCCCTATTTCTTTTGCCTCTTTAACTGTAATAACTTTTCCATCTTCATTATTGATTTTTCTATTAAATGTCGCTGGATCCATTCTTAATTTTCTAGCCGCCTGCTCTTGTGTCATTCTTTTTGCTTTCAACTTTGCTTTCAGCATATCTGTGTCTACCACTTCTTTTCACCTCTTTCCTCTTGCGTATACGCAAGTTATAAGTAGATAATAAATCATACTAATCTCATTGTCAACACTTTTTTTGCTTTTTCG
>JAUNSO010000048.1:9170-25090 GCA_030539165.1 bacterium | reverse complement strand
CCTTGGGGAGATTTTCTGGATATAAAGTATTGGCCTGTTATTAAGAATGCGCATATGTGCAATCTAGTATGGCTTGAGAATCTGAATCTTAGGGGAAGCTATAAAGCTGATATTTTGGGATATATCAATGAAAAGCATTCAGAATTGATGCCGCTTTATCAGGAAATATACAGTCAGGGAAGTCGTTTGTATTGGGAAGCATTAGATCAGACAATAGGGCAGTATGCCAAAGAAAATGGATTAGAATATGTACGAGATGATGATACCATGCAGAAGGAATTCGATGCACCACCGACCATTGTAAATTTCTTCTATCATGACGAAATTAAAAAATCAGTAAAGAAGGGAGGAAATACAAATGCCTGAGATGCCAGAAGTAGAAATTATCAGAAGAATCATTGAACCACAGATTGCAGCGCAGAAAGTTATGTCTGTAAGCGTGAACCATTCACAGATTATTGGTTATCCAGAAGCTGATGAATTTGTGAGACTGCTCTCTGGTCAGACTTTCAAGAATATGAGTCGCAGAGGAAAATTTCTTACCTTTCATTTTGAAAATGAGGACAAATTGGTTCTTCATCTTAAGATGACGGGACAGCTTTTAGTTACACCATTCGATTATCCAGAAGAAAAACATACTCATTTGATTATTAATCTTTCAGGCGGAAATCAGATTAGATACATAGATGTTCGAAGATTTGGTAGATTCTGGTATCTGAAAAAAGACGAAATTGATACCGTTACAGGACAGGATAAACTGGGATTAGAGCCATTTGATGAGACTTTTACAGCGGAGTATTTAAAGAAAAAGCTTAGCAAACGAAAGAAGTCAATCAAGGAAATGCTTCATGATCAGTCTATCATAGCAGGTATTGGAAATATTTACTCTGATGAGATACTAAGCGAAGCCGGAATCTATCCAGAAGAGAAATGTATGGATTTGGAAGATGCTGACTGGGAGAAGTTAACAGACAAGGTCAGGGAGATCATCGCCTGGGGAATCGATACGAATGAGATGACCCCAGAAGAATATTTGGCTGGAAAGGGAAAAGAATATAGTAATATTCCGAACCTAAGAGTATATGGTTTAGAGGGAAAACCATGCAGGAAATGCAATGATGCAATAGAAAGAATTGTGATTGGAGGAAGAAGCAGTTGCTTTTGCCCTTCCTGTCAAAAGAAAAAGTTATGATAACTGCAAATGAAATCTATGAAAAGCTGGAAATAGTATATGGAAAACCAAGATGGTGGTCGGATGATCCCTACATCGTTATGGTGCAGTCAATTCTTGTTCAAAATACAGTATGGTCATCAGTAGAAAAAGTTACAGATACAATTTTATCAGAATTAAAACCAGAAAGATTATTAAGACTGGATGATGAAAAATTGCAGGAGATGATTCGATCTTGCGGATTCTGCAAGGGAAAGTCAGCAACTATTAGAAGAATAACACAGTGGTATGGCAAATATAGTTACAATGCAAATACAGTAAGAAAACTAGGCAAGGATCAGCTTAGGAAAGAGTTACTTTCGATAAAGGGAATTGGTGCGGAAACTGCTGATGTGATTCTTGTTTACGCATTTCATAAACCATCGTTCGTAATTGATACGTATACAAGAAGATTCTTGGAACGAATGGGATTTCAATTTGACTCAGATGATGAAATTAGAACATTCTTTGAAATTGGTGTTGATGAAGATTTTCAAATATATGGCTGGCTTCATTGGTTACTTTTAGAGCATGGAATAGAACATTGCAAAAAGGTGCCAGTCTGTGATAAATGTGCATTTGAGAAGGATTGCAAGAACTGTGGATGATAGAAAATTCATGATAAGGTGTAATCCTCTAAATTAAAATCTAATGTTTCTAACAGAGAGTGGAGAAGGTAAAAATCTTCACTCTTTTTTGATGCTTCAACTCTGAAATTAATGGAGTAAACATCAGGCTATGAAGTGATGAAAATACGGAAAATACTCATTGCGTAACTGATGCAATAGTGATATAATAATTACACAGTGAGTAAAAACGGAGGTGCATTATGGAAATAAAAGATCAAGTTCGAACACTTCGAGAAAGCACAGGGATGAATAGAAAAGAATTCTGTGCATATTTTGAGATTCCGTACAGAACGATGACAGAGTGGGAATTGGGACATCGTAAGCTACCAGATTATGTATTGCGGATGATGGCTTATCAGGTAAGGATGGAAAAATTGGATAAATCGGGAGGTATTGCTGATGAAAAATGAATTGGTACTATTTAAGGATGGTGAGATTGAATTACAAGTAAATGTAGAGTTGGAGAAGGATACCGTTTGGTTGACCGCCAATCAAATGGCACTTCTTTTTGAAAAAGACGAAAAAACAATTCGTAAACATATTAATAATATTTTTAATGATGATGAACTTGAACGCGAGAACAACACGCAAAAAATGCGTGTTGATGGAGTAAAACAAAAAGTACCATTTTATTCTCTTGATATTATTATTTCTGTTGGATATAGAGTAAAATCAAAACGAGGTATAGCATTTAGAAAATGGGCTAATTCAGTATTAAAGGATTACATATTAAAAGGTTATGCTGTGAATAATAATCGCATAAGTCAGTTAAATGAGGTTGTGCGAATTATGAAGCGAACAAATCAGATGCTGGATGCAAAGCAAGTCCTAAGTGTAGTAGAACAATATACTGTTGCACTAGATATGTTGGATGATTACGATCATCAGAGGATTAGCAAACCTAAGGGTAATGCAGCAACATACGTGTTGACCTATGAAGAATGCAAAGATGTTATATCAAAAATGAAATTTACATCAGATAGCGAGTTATTTGGAAACGAAAAAGATGACTCATTCGCAGGCAGTATCGGAACGATATATCAGACATTTGGTGGCCAGGATGTATATCCATCTGTGGAAGAAAAAGCTGCCAATCTTTTATATTTCGTTACAAAGAATCATTCGTTTTCAGATGGCAATAAGAGAATTGCAGCAACAATGTTTTTATACTTTTTGGACAAAAATGGATTGCTTATGCTTGATGAAAATAAAATTATAGAAGATTATACTTTAGTTGCTATTACAATCATGATTGCAGAATCAAAGCCAGAGGAAAAAGAGACGATGGTTAAGCTTGTAATGAATTTTTTAAAAGCATGATGAGCACTGTTTAGAATAAGTTTAGAAATAACCTCTTTTATGTTTAGATGAGATTCTTATGATAGAAGCATCAAATAAACATAGTTAGAGGTTATTTTTATGAAGTTAGTTATGAGTATGTCCGAGTTTTTATTTTAAATTACTTGTTAAGAGCAGTAGATTTTGATAGCACACCTGTTTTAAACTTCTGTCCACATGAGGTCTGCCCGCCAGTTCCATGGCTTCTGTTTGAATTTTAGAATGAAAAATATGTGGGTATAACCCATTGATGTAAGTGACAAAGATATCAAAGAATTCATTTTTTGCAGAATCACTCTTGTCTGAAAAGAAGAGGTCTATTAGCTTTGAAATGGTATCAAAACATGAATATACTGTGTTTTTGAATTCTACAAGGCGTTCTAATCGGGTATTATTCTCAATCGTATTTAGATGAACGGCAAGCAATTCAAGAAGAATGGTTCTGTCACACAAGGAGTCAGACATAATATTACAGAACTGTTTTCTTGTGAACTCAGTAACATTATTATTACGATTACTCAAATCCGCTTCCCAAAGAGTAAACTCTTCTTTCAAAATATCTAAGAAAATTTCTTCCTTAGTTTTGTAGTAACCATAAATTGCAGGACGGGTAAAAGAAGTAATATCTGAGATTTTCTTCAGAGATACTTCCTCATAACCTTCTTTAAGATATATTTTTTTACAGGCAGAAATAATCTCATTTTGTCTGTTTTCTATTTGTTCTTGTGTTCTTGCACGCTGAAAATCCATGTAATAAAGCTCCCTTGTCCTATTTGGTTCGTGTTAAATATGCCTTTATTATAGTTTGAAACGCGATATAAGTCAATATCTTACACAATGTAAAATAATAGTTGACACCTTGTAAGTAATGCGGTACACTATAAATAATTTACACGGCGTAAAATAAATTGGAGGAAATTTAAATGAGTAGAACATGGTTAATTACAGGTATCAGTAGTGGTTTTGGATATGAAATCACAAAACAGTTATTAGCAAGTGGCGATACTGTAGTCGGTACAGTCAGAAATGCAGATAAGGTAAAGAAATTGGCCGCACAGTATCCGGATACTTTGGATCTTCAAATTTTGGATGTGACTGATGTACAACAAGTGCAGAAAACAGTAAAAGATGCTTTCGCAAAACATGGCGAAGTAGATGTTGTCATCAGCAATGCTGGATATGGATTGTTCGGTGCGGCTGAGGAATTAGCAGATGAGCAGATTGACCATATCATCGCAACAAATCTGACGGGGTCCATCCAACTGATTAAGACTTCGTTGCCATTTATGAGAAAACAGGGCGGCGGCAGAATTATTCAGATTTCTTCTTATGGCGGACAGGTAGCTTATGCCGCAAATTCTATGTATCATGCTACGAAGTTTGGTATTGAAGGCTTCTGTGAATCGGTTGCACAGGAAGTTGCACCGTTTAATATTGGCGTTACAATCGTTGAACCGGGTGGAGCAAGAACAGAATTCCGTTATGGAAGTGCTAAAGTTGCCAATCTTACACCTGCATATGAAGCTTGTCATGGATTCTTGAAAATGCTTGACCCTGCCAACGGACTTGCTCCCGGAGATCCAGCAAAGATGGCAGAAAGAATTATCGAGAGTGTAGATATTTCGCCTGCTCCGATGCGTATGGTTCTTGGCTCACAGGCTTTAAGTGCAACGATCACAAGATTAAAAGAGCGTGTTGCAGATTATGAAACACAGACAGAACTTGCGGCATCGACAGACATTAAAGAATAAATATTATAGTGGTTACAGACAGCGTGCATACTATTCCGGTATAGGAAAAGATTCTTCAAAGAATAAAAAGTATTAAGGAGTGGCAGACATGCTTGCCGGGAAAACGCCAGTCGCAAAAGGCAGCAAGAGTGCAATAAAGCAAAGGAAATCACGAAAACCACATAAAGTTTTCAATTTCTCAACCTATGAACCACTTTCATGTGGTATACTAAAATGTACTTTTATAGGAGGAGGCGCAATATGACGAGCTATGAAAAAGCGGTTGCCCTGTGGCAGCGGAAAAAGATAAATACTGATGCAGAGCTTGCCGAAGCGATGAACGGCCACAGCATTGCGTTTGCTTATCATTCCGGCAAAATAGAGAACGAACAAATCACCTTCAACGATACGAGGGAGATATTTGAACACGACGGCGTGACCTCGTACACGGGCGATCTCCGCACCCTGTTTGAAATCCGCAACGCAAAGGACGCCAATGAACTTTTACTGTCGGCATTCAACGAAAAGTGCCCGCTGGACGAAGCACTTTTGAGAGAGTTTCAGCGCCGCTTAACGCAGAATACCTACGATTCCCGCCGCTGGCAGCTCGGAGAGCGCCCTGGCGAGTACAAGCGTCACGACTATGTAACAGGCAAAAATGAAATCGGCGCTGCACCGGAGGATGTGCAGGAGGAAGTATCCGAACTGTTGTCGGAAATGCAAGGTGTCCCCGACGATAAGGCGCTGACCGCCGCCGCCTATTTTCACGCAAAGTTTGAGAACATCCACCCCTTTGCCGACGGGAACGGACGGACGGGGCGGCTTGTAATGAACTATATCCTGCTTTTGCACGGGCATCCGCCCGTCATCATCCATGAGGAAGATCGAAAGGACTACTATTCGGCGCTGGAAGCGTGGGACGAACGGCAGGAGCTTGAACCGCTTACCGAATACTTGCAGGGGCAGACGGCGAAAACCTGGGAAAAGCAAATACAGCGTTCAGAAAAGAAGCGCCAGCAGGAACGATAACAAAAAGTAAAATGCGCTGAGGCGGCTTGTGAGCAATCACAGGCCGTCTTTTATTACGAAGTGTCAGGAACATAAATTTCAGCTCTCTCTTCTTTGCATCTATGTAAACGCTTTACATATTAAACTGAGCACGATATCCCCAATAAATAATGATGCAAGCACTCCGGTAATCAAATTCATATATTTACGTGGACACTTTTCTGTAAACTTAATGAGTAATGGGAGAACAAGATATTGAAAGAAAATTGCTGACACACCGAAAAATGCTACAGAACGGAAGCAGACGTATCCGTCAATGTTCATCCAATTCCAGATTTCTGCATTATAGTCCCATAACCGTATATGGAATGCTTGAAACAGTATATAACCCGCAACGAATTCAATTACACCAGAAACAACGACTGCTGAAAGAAATACTAACCATGGCTTGTCTTTTATTCTTTTGATTAATAAAATAATAATCACTGCACCAAATCCATAGATGGGGATCCATGGTCCAAAGGTGATGCCTCTTTTTGTCCAATAACCAAGGTCTATTCGATAGAATAACTCCTCATAAATAAAACCGAATAATCCGCCAATCACAAATAGTAAAAGTATAGTTTGTAAAGAATAATGTTCTGTGCATGTACCTTTATCTGTTTTTCTCATTATCGTGGTCTCCTGAATGAAATTCATTGTGAATATTACGCTTACACAATTTAATTATACCAGAAAATAGTAAACTTTCACATTCTTCATTTCTATTGCTTCATACTGAAAACTGATTTATTATGAAAAAAACAGTTTATAGTTTGTTTATCTTTTCCTTCTTTCATGTTTATGATTGGATGATAAAGTGAAACCATAAACCAAAGAGGTGATTCAAAATGATAGAAACTTTAATGAATATGGATACATCAATGATCATATGGATTCAGGAGCACATGAGAGCAGATTGGCTGAATCCGGTTTTCATATTGATTACGACGTTAGGTGACGGTGGGATGATATGGATCATAGGTTCTGCAGCACTGTTAATTTCCAAGAAAACAAGACAAGTTGGTATCATGTGTCTTGTGGCGTTGACTTTATCCTATTTAGTGAACAATCTGATGCTCAAGAATCTGGTAGGACGGGCAAGACCGTTTGAAGCGATCAGCAGTATCATTCCACTGATTCCGAGACCGGCAGATTCCTCCTTTCCGTCCGGGCACTCAGCAGCATCCTTTGCGAGTGCGTGGCTGATGTTCAGAAAGCTTCCGAAGAAATTCGGAATTCCGGCACTGGTTCTGGCAGTCCTGATTGCATTTTCCAGACTGTACATCGGTGTACATTATCCGAGTGATGTGATTGCAGGCATACTCAGTGGAATCATGCTTGGCTATCTTGCAGAAATGATACTTAATCTGAAAGGTCATTACAAATCCTAAATTGTAATGACCTTTTTTTATTGGATGAAAAAAGAGCATGAAACAGAAAGCTGGTTTCCATCGTTATATCTTCTGGTAAGACAATTATACGAGGAGAAAACAGGTATGAAATACATAACATTCACAGTTCCATGCTATAATTCTGAAAATTATATGAAACGATGCATCAATTCTCTGCTGATTGGAGGCAATGATGTTGAGATTATAATTGTCGATGACGGTTCCACAGACCGGACAGGGGAAATCGCAGATGAATATGCCGAGCTGTATCCGGGCATTGTGAAAGTGGTACATAAGGAAAACGGAGGACATGGCTCAGGAGTGAACATGGGAATGAAGCTTGCCACAGGATATGTTACTCGGACTTTTCTTCGTGGCGATGGAAGGGATTATGATCTGGCTTGTCATGCGCTCCATGGGAAAGGCAACCTCCGCACTGCGTTGCATACAGTATTCGTTTGTCGGCTTCTTCTATTCCGGCATTACCCCGTCTGCAACAGGCGGGCAGCCAATGCAGCTGTTCTATATGAACCGAGATGGAAGAAAGACCTCTAACAGCACAGTGACACTGATGACGGTTGCGGTTATGCTGTGTCCGGGTCTGATTCATAAAATAGGTCTGTATGTGATTTGTGCACTCAGCAGGTGGAAAATCATCAGACACTATGATGAGACGAAAATGAAGTGGGATTTATTTGTGGATGGATATGGAGACGCTGTTTTGTTTCTGAAGAACCATAAAGAAATTCTATGGGAGTTAGCTGGGCTTACATTTCTGCAAAGGTGCAGTGTCTTTCTGGTTACCTATCTTGTGTATCGTGGATTTTCGTTAAGCGGCAGCGGGGTGTTTACGATCATGGCACTGCAGGCTTCCATATACATAGCAGTCGATATGCTTCCTGTGCCCGGTTCGCAGGGCATTACAGAACTGATGTATCAGAAGGTGTTTTCAGCTATCTTTCCACTCAGCCTGTTGACTCCATCCATGATTGTCAGCAGAAGCGTGAATTTCTATCTGTTACTATTGATTAGTATGATAATTTCCGGATATAGAAATATTATCAGAAAAATACAGAAATAAACATAAATTGATTGTAAATTCCATCATTATGTGATAATCTATTAGAAAGAACTTCCGATGAAGCAGGAGGTAAATGCCTATATGAATCACAACCAGACTTGATGATGGATACTGAATAGGGACATTTACATGAGAAATCAGGCGTGACTGATTATTTCTGTATGTAGATGTTTTTTTATCTGATGAATTATGCAAATCATAATGCAAAAACGTAAAATTTACTGAAATATACTGATACATACGGAGGCGGTATAATGGAGTTCAGAGATGCATTAAAACGGCTGCGCAGTGAACTGGCAATTACGCAGATGGAGCTTGCCAATGCGCTGAAAATTAATTTTTCAACAATCAGCAGATGGGAACTTGGAAAGAACTACCCCACGAGATCAGCAATGTCATCGTTGATGACATATGCAAAGACAATGGATATTTCCGAGACCTGTCTAAAGGAACTGACGAATGCCGTAGAGAGCGTGGCCTATAAAAAACAGGAGAAAGTAACCAACAGCCTGTTTTCAGTGGAACACGCATCCCTGCGTGAGCTGATAGATGATGCTCTGTTCTCAATCTATGTGTGTGACATAGAGACAAATGAGATTCTTTATGCAAATCATGAAACAGAAAAGCATTTTGGAAGAAGTCTGGAGCATCTGCTGCAGCACAAATGCTATGAGTGTTTTATGAGCACAAATACTCCGTGTGAGTTCTGCAAAAGAGAGCAATTGACAGAGGCTCATTTTACAGAGCTCGAAGCCTATATTCCGGCAGACGGCAAGACCTATTATGTATTGGCAAAGCTGATAAACTGGAAGGGAAGAAAAGCACAGATACGCTACATTATGAATATGAGTCACTCTGTAGACAGCACGATTCAGAAGGAACAGGAGAAGAACTTTCGGGAACAGCTTCACGCCAGAAAAGGAGCAGCAAAGGACTGCATTGCAATGGCACATTATAATTTGACAAAGAATACGATCAACGATATCCAGAATCAGATAGAGGAACACATCTTAACAAAACAGGATAATGATAGTGAATTTGTTGTCAGGGGGCATTCTATGCAAGAAAAAATAATGATGAAGGATGAATTGACAGGGATCTATGATCGCAAGACATTCTTTCAGGAAGCGGCAGAGATGATCAAGGAACATGAAGCAGGTTACTATGCGCTCGTGTGTTTTGATATCGATAAATTTAAAGTCATCAATGACCAGTATGGAATGGATGGCGGGGACGATGTGCTTCGATTTATGGCCACAACCATTCAGAATACTATGAATGAGGTGGGTGGAATCTGTGCCAGATTCAATGCGGACGATTTTGCTCTGCTATATCCTCAAAAATATATTGATTCTGACTATGCGACGGAACTGCATGAGAAAATTAGAAAATTTGGCAAGAGATATTCCTCTATCTCGATCAGCATCGGAAGATACATCGTTGATGATCTGTCTTTATCAATCAATACCATGTGCGACAGAGCACTTATGGCACTTAACTCCGTAAAGGGTGACTTTGAAAAAAGAGCGGCATTCTACGATGAGTCGATGAGGACAAAGCTGTTACTGGAACAGAAAATCATCAATGAAATGCAGGATGCGCTTGACACAGGTCAGTTCGAGCCATGGCTTCAGCCACAGTACAATCATGAAACAGGAGCCATGATCGGTGCAGAGGCACTGGTGCGCTGGAGACATCCTGAAAAGGGTCTGGTAGCCCCTTACCTCTTTATTCCGATCTTTGAACGCAATGGCTTTATCTATAAGCTGGATCAATATATATGGGAGCAGTGCTGCATCTTACTGAGAAAGTGGATAGACGAAGGGCAGACACCACTCCCTGTATCCGTCAATGTATCCAGATATGATGCACTCAGAAGCGATTTCTTTGAGACAATCACGGGAATTGTTCAAAAATACAGTATTCCTGCCGAGATGTTCCGTATAGAAATCACAGAATCTGCATTTACCGAGACGAGCGAACAGCTTGTCAGTGTCATCAAAAAACTGATTGATCATGGCTATACACTTGAAATAGATGATTTTGGAAGCGGATACTCCTCCTTGAATACACTGAAGGATGTCCCTGCACAGGTACTGAAGCTGGATATGCGTTTCTTTTCCAAGACAGACAATGAAAACAGAAGTGGAAATATCGTGGAATCTATCGTAAGGATGGCAAAGTGGCTGGGTATGTCTGTTGTGGCTGAGGGTGTAGAGGAAAAGGAACAGGCAGATTATCTGAGATCCATCGGCTGCTGCTATATACAGGAATATTACTATGCAAAACCGATGCCCGTGATGGATTATGAAAAGCTGATGCTGAAAACCTCCAAAGAGTCGCAGATGACCAGACTGGAGACGCTGGAGACTCTTAATAACAATGAATTCTGGAATCCAAAGTCTATGGAGACTCTGATCTTTAACAGCTATGTAGGCGGAGCCTGTATTTTTGAGTATTATAACGGACAGACAGAACTGTTGCGTATTAATGAACGGTATAAATATGAACTGGGGAAGCTGGTGTACGAAGGAGACATCCTTGGAAATGCGGATAAAATACAGTATCTGGGCGACGAAAACCGGAAAAAGATGATCCGGAATATTGAGAATGCCATTATCTCACACAAGGAGTCCTCCTGCGAACTGGTGCTGTCAGGAATCGTGAATCATCAGACATGTGTGGAATATATCAACACGACAGTCAGGGCGATTGCCCGTGCCGGGGATCATTATCTGTTTTATTGTGTCATTGTCAATACAACAGAGCGCCATCTGGCAGAGCAGGAGCGTTTGAAGGCAGAAAAGAAGCAGCTGGAGAGTGCGGCCCGCCTGGAAGTCATTATGAAAAATATCAATGGCGGTGTATCTGCCATTATCATCAATGATGATGGAACATCAAAACTGATTTTTAATAACGACAAATATTATGAGCTTTACGGCTATACACGGGAACAGGCACTGGAGGAACAGCTGGACATCATGATGACGATTCTGCCAGACGATTTTCCATCTGTTCTGGAGAAAATCAACCAGCTGAAGGTAGATAAAATACCGGTCATCATCGACTACAGGATCACTAGACGTGACGGAAGAGTCGCCAATCTCCGAGCCAATGCTTCTCTGATGAATATGGAGGGTTATGGAGATGTGATTACTTCTGTGATCACAGATGTTACAGAGATTTTATCACTACAGGAACAGCTGCGTGTGATTGTAGAAAATATCAATGGCGGTGTGACAGCTACCGTGATCCGAGATGGCAAACCGGAGTTTGTCATCATGAATGACAAGTTCTTTCAGATGCTCGGATATCAGACCAGAGAAGAGTATGAACAGGAACTTCCGGACAAGTATACAGGTATCCATCCGGATGACCGCGAACGCGTCATTGCGCAGTTTGAAACGTCTGATGGAGGAAAGCAGCAGTATACGATGGAATATCGTGTGATCAGAAAAGACGGAGAGATACGGTATATCAGAAATAATATCAGTATCGTGAGTCTTTTTGGCATCGAGGAGCCGGTGAAACTATCTGTAGCCAATGATATTACAGATGTCTACCGTGTGCAGCAAAGTGAACGGGAAGCATTGGAGCAGCTGACTTTTCTAAATCAATCGGCACATGACATACTGGAACAGCCTGACAGCGATCAGGCGGTAAATGATACGCTGGACAAACTGCGGGTTTATTTTGGTGCAGACCGAGGCTATGTGGTAGAACTGGATTATGAAAATCATGTTTCCAGCAATACATACGAATCATGTGCAGACGGGGTATCATCTGAAATGGGAGGCCTTCGTAACATTCCTTTCCTGTATACGGACAGCTGGCTCAAAACACTGGAAAACAAAAAGTACCTGATCATCGAAGATGTGGAGCAGCTCAGCGAAGATGAAATCAATCTGCAGCTGATGCTGACGAATCAGGGCATTCATTCCCTTGTGCTGGTGGCATTGTTCAGAGACCGGGAACTCTTTGGCTTTATCGGGGTAGACAATCCATCTAAGGCGACCAAACAGATCAGACAGATGACAGCACTTGCTGACTATATAGCGATCCTATTGACCCGGCGTGATCTGACCGGAAGAATTGAACGTGATCATCATTCGATGGAGCTGCTGGTAAAGGATATGCCGGGAGGCTTGGTGACGTTTGTTTATATCGACGGAAAGACGAAAATCCAATACTGCAATGAACGCTTTTATGAGTGGCTGGGCTATCGCAAAGAGGATCAGCTGACATTGGATGATCTGATGAACATGGTATATCAGGATGATTTGCAGGAGGTCATCAACTATAGGGAACAGCTTCTCGAAAGTACGGAGTCGATCAGCTGTGTATTCCGGTGTCATGATCAAAATGGCGGTATCATGTGGGTCAATCTGAAAGCAGCCATTGCAGCAAAAGTCAAGGGCGCGGTTATCATCAACGCTGTATTTATGGATGTCTCCGAGCTACAGAGAGAAAAGGAAAGGCTGCAAAAGAGCGAGGAAACTGCACGTCAGAACTATGAGCGTGAGATGCAGCTTCGGGAAGAGACCATGAAGGACTCTATTTCCTGCTATCAGGTGAATATCACGCAGGGAATCGTTGAGGAGTATCATTCTGTCAATGAGAACTGGCAGAATATCCGGAGTGGGGATCAGGTAGATGAGAATCTGAGAAAAAGAATACTGGATGGCATTGTAGAAGAGGATCATGAACTGGTTAGAAATACCATGTTTTCAGAAGCTCTTTTGAAAACATATCAAAAAGGCAAGACCTCGATTAAAATAGAGTTCCGCTCTGTGATTCCGGGACTCGGAATCCGTTGGACACAAGGGACTGCTACCATTATGCAGAGACATTCCGGTGATTTGATTGCCTTGATTGATAATAAAGATATTGATATCAAAAAGAAGGATCAGATGGCAGTCGATGCGATTATGAATGAAGAAATCGAAGCAGTCGCTGTCGTGAATGCAGACAGCGGAATCGCTCATTTCGCACAGCTGACCCTTCAGTCTACCGGTATGAAAATAGATGAGGATTTTGTTTATCATGAAAGATTTCAAATGATGCTGAGACATGCCATTATCGATCAGGATCAGAAAAAAGCAGAACAATTTTTTGATCTGCAGGGAATTATCCATGCACTGGAGAAAGAAGAAATTATCAGACACATTTTCCGAATCAGGACATCAGAGGGAGTCATACGGCATAAGAAAGCCAGAGCCTTTTATATTGATGATACACATCAGGAAATCGCAATCATCGGGCGTGATATCACGGATCTTTATGAGGAAGAACAGCGTCAGCATCGCGAACTACGGAAGGCAGCAGATGCAGCGAATAAGGCAAATCAGGCGAAGAGTGAGTTTCTGTCCCGTATGAGTCATGATATGAGGACTCCGCTGAATGCAATTTTATCATTTTCAAATGATGAGATCATTGACAGCGTTGTAAAGGAGCAAAATAAGCAATATCTTCGAAAGATACACTATGCAGGTGAATATCTGTCAGGCATTATCAGCGACATACTGGATATGTCACAAATCGAGCAAAATAAAATGCAGCTGAAGTCTGAACCATATTCCTATGATGAGTTTTACGAGATCATCAATGATGTGATAGCAGAATCCTGCAGAAAAAAGAATATTCAGTTTGATATGAAGTTTGAAAAGATCACACAATGGATCGCAACAGATAAAACACGACTCAACCAGATCTTTATCAACCTGTTGAGTAATGCAGTCAAATTCACAAAGCCAGGAGGACATATAGAGTTCATTTCATACTCACTGCCCGCGTCTGAGGATCATATTGACCACAGACAGTTTATCATCAGGGATAATGGGATCGGCATGAGCAAGGACTTTATACCACGTGCATTTCATCATTTTGAACAGGAAAACCGGGAACAGCAGTCTGAAAACAATCAGGGAACCGGACTGGGGCTGCCAATTGTGAAGAAAATCGTGGAATTGATGCATGGAACCATTACATTGGAGAGTGAAGAAGGAAAGGGAACTACATTCACGGTGGAACTTCCGTTTCAAGCGATAGATGCACCAGCCAGCGAGGATGATCAGGATGATACAAGTCTGGATGGCGTACGTATTCTGTTGTGTGAGGACAATGAGATCAATGTAGAAATTGCAAAAATGCTTCTTGAGAGTCAGGGCTGTATTGTAGAATCAGCAGAAAATGGTCAGATCGGACTGGAACTGTTCAATGCGTCCAAACCGGACTACTATCAGGCGGTACTGATGGATATCCGCATGCCGGTTATGAACGGGTATGCTGCTACTAAGGAAATCCGTAAGCTGGATCGAGATGATGCAAAGCGGATTCCGATCATAGCGCTCAGCGCAGATGCGTTTACAGAGGATGTCAGGGAATCAGCAGATGTAGGAATGGATGCTTATTTGTCAAAGCCTATAGATGAAAAGCTATTGTATAAAATATTAAAAAAACTTACCAGGTAGTTACTGTATCAAGATGCCGTCAGGAGGTTCCTATGCAGAAAGAATCAGTAGTCGTTGGTGAATCAATGAATACACAACATATAGCTGAACCGGAACAACTGGAGGCTGACAGAAAACAGATCGGGCTCAACTGGCAGCTGGATATGATATTGAAAAATATCAATGCCGGTGTGTCCGCGTCGTGCGTGGATATAGACGGAACAACTCATTATATTTACGCCAATGATAAGTTCTATCAGATTTACGGCTATACAAAGGAGCAGTTTGAAACGGAACTGAAAGGCTCAACACAAGAACTGATCGTTCCTGCATATTATGAGAAGGTACAGGAAAAGATGCAGTATGCCGCCGAACACATGGAGACGGTACAGTTTGATTATCAGGCATACAAACGAAATGGAAGCGTCGCATGGATACGCGTTAAGGTAGCTGTCTGTCATATGGACGAACAGGAACAGCCCGTATATGTCACGATCTATAATGATATCAGTAAAGAAAAAAAGACTGCAAAACGTATACGGGAGCTAAATGAAAAACTTTCAAACTGCGAGATATTTGTCCAGCTGAATATCATAGAGAAAAGGGTTGAGGAGTTTCAGTCAGTTTATGTGACCCCGAAGGATTCTATCAGGTTTATCGAAGATCAGAATCAATATGAACGGTATATGAAAGAGGTGGCATACGAAGAGGAGTATGAAATCGTCTATGATGCATTATCATATAAAGGCATTATCGAGATGGTGATATGAAGTATTCTGTAGAGTATCGAAGGAAGATGCCGTCAGGTGAGATCCGATGGTTTGCAGCAACAGCTGTACTGATAGAAGACTCTGCGGAGGAAATAGTAAATGCATTTATATATTCGCGGGATATCGATACAAAGATGAAGAGGCGGATCGCCAGAAACCAGATTGTAGATGCAGATGTAGAAGATATTACGATTATTAATATAGCACATAAAACCTGTCAGGGCATTGAACAGAAGTGATGCAGATCAGATCGTTATGATCGCGACGACAGC
>JAUNSO010000048.1:0-9070 GCA_030539165.1 bacterium | reverse complement strand
TCAGGGCATTGAACAGAAGTGATGCAGATCAGATCGTTATGATCGCGACGACAGCGGATGCATACTCTGATATTCTGGAGAAGATCATGGCGGCAGGTATGAATGGAAGAATTGTCAAGCCGATTATGCCCGATCAGCTGTATGGAACAATTGTCAGATTTATGGATGAAACTGATCAGAAGTCCCGATGATCAGAAAATTATGAGCGGGAGGCAGGGGGCTTTCCGCTTTTATTGTGTTAAGAATTCACAAGATCAAGTAGAAAATTGGAAATATATATGGTATAATATATATAATGCAGATATTTTGTCACTTTTACATAAAAAATGAATCAATATGATAAGGAGAAGGTTTCTGGTGAAAAAGAAAAAAACAGCTGAAGATCCAAGTGAAAACAATCAGAAAAAATCAAATGAAATACATGAAACAGCAGAAACCGAATCCGTGAAAATCGAATCTGCAGTTGATATCATCAAGGATCAGCTGGAACTCATTATGAGAAGCCTGAGCAGCGGGGTATCCGTCTGTATCTGTCATGAAGACGGAACGATGGAAATGATTTACGCAAATGATCGTTTTTATGAACAGAGGGGATATACAAAAAAGCAGTTTGAGAAGGAGATTCATCATAGCATGGATCTGGTTTACGTAGAGGATATAGACCAAATTGGAGAAACAACCAGAATCGATAAAGCAAAGGAAACCTTTGAGTCCGTTTACAGAATTGTCAAGAGAGATCATTCTATAGCGTGGATGAGGAGCCGAATCTCGTTTGCCAAGCCGGACGGAAACCGTTATCCGCTTCGGATTGCCATTACAGATGACATCACGAGTGAACAGATGACACTGGCAAAGATCAAAGAGAAGGACACGTTTCTGCAGATGATTCTGGATAATGTAGGAAGCGGCATCACAGCTTCGCTATTAAATGAAAAGAGTAAAGACTATCTGTTCGCCAATGAACAGTTTTATTCTATGATGGGCTATACGAGAGAGCAGTATCAGAACGAAGTCAAGAATCTGTATCAGAGGATCTATCCACAGGACTGGGACAGGGTGTTAAATACATCACAGAGTACAAGACTGCTGGATAAACCAACATCGATTGAGTACAGTGTAGTCTGCAGGGATCATGCAATCAAGAAGGTACGTATGCTGTCTGTGAACCGCAGAATGGATCATAGTGAACAGGATATACAGTTAAGTGTCTATACGGATATCACAGAGGAAAGCAGAGAGGAAGAAAAGAGTAAGGAACTGATAGAAAATCTGCCCTGTGGCGCAGGGATATTTGATATTTCAGGAGGAAAGGTCACCAGTGTTTATCTGAATCACAAGTACTGGGAACTGGTGGGGCGGCGGCCTGATCAGGCAGATGATTTTCAAATCATGGACACCATACAGTTAAAGGACAGATCCCTGATTCCGATGATCATCCAGAAGATCATTACCAGCAGAAAGGAACAGGAGTGTGAGATACATGTACTGCATGGGGACGGAAGGTATATTCCACTACTGATGAGAGCCAATATCATGAGGCAGAAGCCCGGAAAATCGATGCTGTATGCAACCTATACATCGATCGAGGAGAACGTGGTGACATTCCGGAGGATGCTTCCGGTAGCAATGGAGACCATGATGGCTGCTTCAAAGGACATTTTCTTTATCAAGGACAGAGCACTGAACTATGTCTGTGCCTCAAGGTCATTTGCCATGACGGCAGGGATTCCGGATGAGAAAGAGATAATCGGAAAAACAGATTATGACCTATTTAGTGAGGAGGTAGCAGACCGTTTCAGAGAAGAGGATGAGAGAATGATGAGAGAGGGCAGACCGCTCATAGATTATAATGAAGAACTACCGACAGAAAATGGATATATGAGATATATGAAGACATCAAAGTATCTGCTGCATGATTCTTTTAGAAATGTGATCGGGATCTACGGAATCAGCAGAGATATTTCATGAGATGCATTAGAGTGGGTGGTTATATTCAACAATGGGGATGAGATATGTCAGATAGAAAAAAAGTGACAGCCGGAAGAACAATCCAGAAAACAGCGATGAGAAGTGAACTTTTTCTCTCTCTTTTGGTTTCCTTATTTATTATTATTTCATGTACAGTTGCTGCATTTTATGAAGTGATGATTGATAATTATCAAAAGAATATATCAATGGACAGTGCCAGACATCTGGCAGAAATCAATGATCAGATCAAGATCTATGCAGAAGAGGAAATAGAAAAAAGGATGGAAGATTGCACACAGTGCAGCCGATGAACTGACCTACAGTGGTTTATTCAGTACCGACAGTGCGGAGCAGGACAAAGCATTACTGCGTTCTCTGAGAAATAAGCAGGAAATATGGAACGTATCTGATATGTCGATCTATACCGAAAATGGATACTGTATTAGCGTAAATGGAGAAGTCTTCGCAAACAGCATGGCTTCTTCTACTGTGTTTTTTGCAAGAAAGCAGAAGTCATATCTGGAAATATTCGATTCCAGCATTACCTATACGATTCCTGTCAATACGGAAAAGACATATCGGGGATCCAAAATTGTGGCAGTATCTGTGATCCAGAATCTGAGTACATTTTTGGATGATATGGATTTTTCTTCTTTTGATGAGAATGCATACATGTATTTGACTGATCAGGATGGTGTTGTGATCAGTAAGCTGACCAATGAAGCAGCACCTACTGTATTTAACATCATGGCATTGATGCTGGATCACCAGATATCTGAGCCGATCAATGAGTCGTCAGCCGGCACCGATATGCTGGCAGTGACTTCTCCGACTGTATATCAGATGACCGGCGCGAAGGAGACCTTGTATGTGGTCTCTTCACCGATTGAGACCCAATCCGAGAAAATGCACCTGTTCTACTTTATTTCCAAAGACATTGTAAATAAAACAATGAATTCCTTTACAAGGTATATTACGTTCGTAAGCGGTATTATTATTTTCATTGTGATTATCTTCTTTGCTTCGATATTCATCTATATTTATCAGATCAGAAGACGGCAGTTTGATGAGGCCGTCATTTCCAGAGAGCATATGTTTGAACTGCTTGTCAGCAATACAAAGACGGCATTTGGTCTGTTTCACACAGGTCAGAGAGTCCCGACCTATATATCTTCTAATACAAAAGAAATTATAGGCATGAAGTATATGACCATCGGTCATTCATCCTCAGGCTATTATCTGTGCGGAGATGGAAATGAAGAACACGATACCATGCATTACATCAATAGTAAAATGAAAAACTGGGATGGAAAATCTGCATTTTACAGCGGTTATGTAAAAAGGGAAGGTTCAGAAGTGCCGGGCTACTATGAACTGCAGCTGTATCCGGCGGGAACAACCGAGGGGGAATATGTCGGAATCGCATTGGATGTGACAGAGGCATATGAGAGAGAAAATGCTGCTAAGGAAGCGTTGATTATGGCTGAAAGTGCGAATGAGGCCAAGACTCGTTTCCTGTCCAATATGTCACATGATATTCGGACACCTATGAATGCGATCGTGAATATGACAGGCTTTGCGATAGAGAGTATACAGGATCAGAAGAAAACGATTGAATATCTGAAGACTATCAGTGAATCGTCTGCTCATTTACTGATGCTGATCAATGATATACTGGATATGAGCAGAATCGAGAGCGGAAAGGCTGTACTGGAGCATAGGCCGTTTCATCTCAAAAGTGAACTGCTCCGACTGCGGGATATCGTACAGCCGTTGTGTGATCAGAAAAATCAAAAATTCTATGCAGAGTGGGAAGGATTGTCTGTTGATAGTGTATTGGGAGATAGAGCAAAGGTCGCACAGATATTTATGAATCTATTGAGTAATGCTGTAAAGTACACGCAGGAGGGCGGGACTATCCGTTTTACGGCCAGTCAGATTCCTTCCTTACAGGATAAGATGGTTGATATCCGCTTTTCGGTTGAAGATAATGGTATGGGTATCTCAGAAGAATTTCTGGAGCATATGTTTGAACCGTTTTCCCGTGAGGACGAGAACAGGATCAGCAAGATCCAGGGAACCGGTCTGGGGCTGTCAATCTGTCACAGCTATGTAGTTGCTATGGGTGGTCATATTAAGTGTGAGAGTGAGGAAAATAAAGGAAGTACATTTACAGTAGAACTTTTCTTTGAAAAGGCTGAGACCATGGCAGATACAGAGACAGCAGAAGAAGAGAAACTGCAGATGGATACCCGGTTTACCGGTAAGAGATGTCTGCTGTGTGAGGATAATGTGATCAATCAGATGATTGCGCAGACCATACTGGAACGTCTTGGCTTCGCCATAGATATCACTGCAGATGGAAAAGAGGGAACTGAGAAGTTCCTGCATGCTCCGGATGGATATTATGATGTGATCTATATGGATATACAGATGCCCGTCATGAATGGATATGAGGCGACGAGAATCATACGAGAGAGTGAACATCCGCAGGCTGCTTCTGTACCGATTATCGCCATGACAGCAAATGTATTTGCGGAGGATATCGAAAAAGCACGTGTGGCAGGCATGAACGGACATATTGCAAAGCCGTTTGATCTCAAGAACATGATCATGGAAACGAAAAAAGTGATGGGCAACACAGGGGAGGAGATTGGATGAAGCAAAACAGCATTCTTTGCGCACTTATGATTTTATCGATGACAGTCATGCTTTCCGGCTGCAAGGGAACACCTGATTCGATCTACACAGCCAAGAATAATATATTTACATATGAGAAAATAGATCCGGACAAAACACAGATTATTGTATCTAAAACGGGAAATATCGGTGTTGATCAGTTCTCAGATGAGTTTGAAAAACGTAATCCCGATATTCAGATCATAAATATTGATCTGACAGGGGGAAACATAGAAACACAACCGGTTGCAGACTGGGTTGTAAATGGTCATGTACCAGATATTATGATTGCGGCATCCAGATTTATGGATGATCAATATGCTGATCAGTACTTTGAAAATCTGTCAGCCAATCCTGTCATACAAAATTTCGAAACGGCTGCCTTAAACCGTGTGGCTGTGAACAGCAATGTATACTGGCTGCCCGGCCCGTCAGAGGTATCCTGTATGATTTATAACAAAACAATGTTTGATGAACATGGATGGACACCACCGACAACATTTGATGAATTTGTCAATCTGTGTATTCAGATCAGAGAAGAGACTGACGGAGCAGTGGAACCATGGAATCCGAATGCAAAGTATTCCAATGAATTTTTGACAGCTATGGAAGCAATGTATTACGAAGAACTGTTTGGAGGTGTAGAGCATTATTCGTGGTATGAGGATTTCATCAGTGACAAGGCGACCTTTCAAGGACATATGGAACCATTTTATGAGGGCATACAGACCTTGATTGATAACGAAATCCTGCGTGAAGAGCATTTTTCGTACAGTGCGACAACCAGAGGAGAGGAGTTCAGAAACGGGAAAATAGCAATGATCAATATGCTGGCTACGGATTATGATAATGATGAATATGATTTTGGGTTTATTCCATTTCCGACAACAAAAGGGAAACTTGGATATGTATGTGACAGCTTTAGCAGTGTCATTGGAGTACCAAAGAAAGAACATACTGCAAAACAGCAGGATGCCATTGACCGATTTCTGGCTTTCTTCAGCTCGAAGGAAGGTCAGGAGATCTACATCGGAGATACTCTGCAGGTCAGTAACGTAAAGGATACAACAACAAACCAAAATGAGGATCTTGCAGCACTACAGCCAGCCATTCAGGAAGGACACATGTTTGCACGTATCGAATTTGCAAGGACAGATGGGCAGGATTTGAAACCGAATTTTTCGCTGTATCAAGATGCATATTTGATGATTACAGAGGGAAAGAGCGTAGAAGAGTGTGTTGCGGCTGTAGATCAACAGGCATATATAGCAGAGAAGGAACAGGAGACATCTGAGGTCATTGCAGAAGCAGCTGAGGATCTGTCCATACTTGAGACTTCCTTTTATATAGCGGATATGTATCGTGAGAAGACAGATGCAGATATTGCACTGATTGCAGACAATGTGGCGTTTCGTGGCAACCTGATGAGAATATTTACAGGTGATATAACGACCTCTGATGTCAATACATTAAAACCGAGATCTTTTGATAATGAGTCAGCTCTGATCAAAGTGAAGCTGACAGGTCAGCAGCTGTCAGATGCCATGAACAATCCACCAAATTATAATGAAGAAACGGCAGACTGTATTTATGCATACTCGGGGCTGAAATGTAAGGTGGCACCATGGAACCCTCTGGGGGAAAAATATCTGTCAGTTCAATTGGAGGATGGCTCGGCAATTGATCCTGCAAGGGAATACAGTGTTGCCATCTGGAATGGCACCATTGCTGAGAAGTACATGGGTGAGATTCTGGAAACCTATGAGGGTACATTTGAGGAACTCTTGACTGAAAAGCTGAAAAAGGATGGGACGATCGCTCCGGCAAAGGATAACCGGATCAAATTGGTATGGAAATAAAGGAGAGGGGCAGGCTATACCTGTTCCTTTTCTCTCTTTTTCACTGCCTTCCACAAAGCAAGACTCTCTTCCGGTGTGTTTACGACCACATCACCAAATACATGAGGATGTCTGCGAATCATTTTCTCACTTAATGTCTGGATGACATCATCCAGTGTGAAGGCTCCCCGTTCTGCAGCTATTTCACTGTGCATCAGTACCTGCAGCAGTACATCACCGAGTTCTTCACAAAGATTTGTATCATCGTGATTGTCAATTGCCTGCAGGACTTCGTCACATTCATCAGTCAGACATACCTTCAGTGATTCATGATCCTGGGCACGATCCCACTTACATCCGTTTTCGCTTCGAAGAACTGTGATGATCTCGCGTAATTCCGCAAAGTCATGCGGAGATTTTTCTATGTATTCCTTACCGTTATGCTTCATGTTGATGACCTCTTCACTATTTTTTCTTGATTTTCTATTTATTCTATCATTTTTTCAACAAAATGAGAACTCCTTTTATTAAAACGATATGTTCAAGCAACCGGTTCTGTGGTAACATTGATAAGCAGGTTAAGGTGGCAGCTGCTTTCAGTCTTAAATTTATAAGTAAGAGGTAATGGACATGAAGGATTATCTGGAATTATTCTGGGCATTTGCCCGGATAGGCGGATTGACATTTGGTGGTGGTCTGACGATGCTGCCGATGCTGACCTACGAGCTGGTGGATAAAAAGAGATGGATATCAGAGGAAGAACTGATGGACTGCTATGCAATCGGGCAATGTACCCCGGGTATTATAGCGGTTAATACAGCCACCTATATCGGCTATCAGAAAAAGGGAGTTATGGGAGGAATCGTGGCAACTCTGGGAATGATTACTCCATCCTTGGTTATTATATCTATTATAGCCATGTTCCTGTCCAAATATATGGATCATCCGGTGATTATGTATGCATTGAATGGCATTCGTGGCGCAGTATGTGCCCTGATGCTGAATACAGTCGTTCAGCTGGCCAGAAAGAGTCTGGTGGACTGGAAATGTGTAGTCATCAGTATCGTTGTGTTCCTGCTGGCACTGCTGACAGAGGTACCGACCATTGTACTGGTCATAGCGGCCGGGGTGGCAGGAGTGCTGATCTGGAAACTGGAGGGTAGACGTTCATGAATGTATATCTGCTATTATTTTTAGAATTTTTCAAGATCGGGCTGTTTGCTGTTGGCGGTGGTCCTGCAACTCTGCCGTATCTGATGGAATTAACAGAGCATTACGACTGGTTCACAATGGCGGATCTGAGCAATATGGTAGCTGTCAGTCAGAGTACACCGGGACCGCTGGGACTGAATATGGCAACATTTGCAGGCTATCAGGCAGGCGGACTGTGGGGTGGAATCGATGCGACACTGGGGCTGGTACTGCCGAGTATCATTGTGATCACATTGATTGCAAAGTTCATGAAGGATTTCAGTGAAAGAACCATTGTGAAGTCAGCATTCTATGGAATCAGACCAGCAGTAACAGCAGTGATTGCAGTAGCCGTCATTGGATTGTTTCAGATGGCATTGATCACGGGCAATACGAGTCAGTATCCTGTGGCGGTCGGCCCGCTTGTATTGAGCATCCTGATATTCGGGCTGCTGCAGATCAAAAAATTGCGGAATATGCACCCGGTTTTCTGGTTTATCGGGGCGGCAGCAATTGGAATCCTATTAAAATTTTAGTTTCTCTTTATTGAATTTATCAGAATTCAGTGTTAGAGTATGTAACGTGGATCATACGAATCAGTAAATGTTAAGGTTTTCAGAAAGAAGGTTTTAGAATGACAAAAGTGGATGTGATTTCAGGATTTCTCGGAGCAGGTAAGACAACTCTGATCAGAAAGCTGTTAAAGGATGGACTGCAGGATGAGCAGGTTGTTCTGATCGAGAATGAGTTTGGCGAGATTGGAATTGACGGCGGTTTTTTAAAGGAAGCAGGAATTGAAATCAAGGAGATGAATTCCGGCTGTATCTGCTGCTCCTTAGTAGGTGATTTTGGAAAGTCTCTCTTAGAGGTGATCAATACCTATCATCCGGCACGTATCCTAATCGAGCCTTCAGGAGTCGGCAAGCTGTCGGACGTATTGAAAGCGATAGAAAATGTGGCAGAGGAAGCAGGCATTGTCATCAACAGTGCATCTGTTGTAGTAGATGCCAAGAAGTGTAAAGTATATATGAAGAACTTTGGTGAGTTCTTTGAAAATCAGGTGGAATATGCCAGAGCCATCATCCTGAGCAGAACGCAGGATGTGAATGAGGACAAGCTTCAGGAATGTGAGGCATTGATACGTGAGCATAATACAGAGGCACATATCGTCACGACCCCATGGGAGGATTTGAGCGGCGCTCAGATACTGGATGCCATGGAGCATACAACTGACTTTGTTAAGGAACTGGAACATG
Source organism: bacterium (assembly GCA_030539165.1). Classification (GTDB taxonomy): domain Bacteria; phylum Bacillota; class Clostridia; order Lachnospirales; family Lachnospiraceae; genus JAAYYM01. The sequence continues at coordinate 138 of JAUNSO010000048.1, read as the reverse complement.
AGATGCATGAGCATCATCATCACGATCATGAGGAGCATGACGAGAGTTGCACCTGCGGCTGTCATGACCATGACCATGAACATCATCACGACCATGAGGAACATGATGAGAACTGTACTTGTGGCTGTCATGATCACG
>JAUNSO010000092.1 GCA_030539165.1 bacterium | reverse complement strand
ATGGAGGAAGAAAGACATGGATTTTGCATTAAGTAAAGAACATGAAATGATGCGAAAGCTTTTCAGTGATTTCGCACAAAATGAAGTAAAACCTCTGGCTCAGGAAGTTGACGAGACAGAAGAGTTCCCGAGAGAGACCACGAACAAGATGGCAAAGCTCGGCTTTTTAGGAATTCCTGTTCCGAAGGAGTACGGCGGACAGGGCTGCGACGTATTAGCATATGCTATGTGCGTTGAAGAGCTCTCCAAGGTATGCGGTACGACAGGTGTTATCGTGTCAGCACATACATCACTTTGCATTGACCCGATTATGACCTATGGTACAGAAGAGCAGAAGCAGAAATATGTAGTTCCCCTTGCTAAGGGCGAGAAGCTCGGCGCATTCGGTCTGACAGAGCCGGGAGCAGGAACAGATGCTCAGGGTCAGCAGACCAAGGCTGTTTTAGATGGAGATGAGTACGTCATCAACGGCTCCAAGATTTTCATCACAAACGGTAAAGAGGCAGATGTATATGTAATCTTCGCTATTACAGGTGTTCAGGAGGATGCAAGAGGAAGAAAGAAGAAACTCATCTCAGCATTCATCGTAGAGAAGGGAACACCCGGATTTACATTTGGTACAAAAGAGAAGAAGATGGGTATCCGTGGTTCATCCACATACGAATTAATCTTCACAGACTGCAGAATTCCGAAGGAGAACATGCTGGGCAAGGAAGGCAAGGGCTTCGGTATCGCTATGCACACACTGGATGGCGGACGTATCGGTATTGCAGCACAGGCACTCGGACTTGCTGAGGGCGCTCTTGAGTCTACCATTGCTTATGTAAAAGAGAGAAAGCAGTTTGGTAAGGCTATCGGCTCTTTCCAGAATACACAGTTCCAGATCGCAGACATGGCTACTAAGGTAAAGGCAGCACAGTTACTCGTATACAGAGCAGCAATCGCTAAGAGCACCCAGAAGGTATATTCTGAAGAAGCAGCTATGGCGAAGTTATATGCAGCAGAGGTTGCTATGGAAGTAACAACGAAGGCTGTACAGCTTCACGGTGGTTACGGCTACACAAGAGAATATGACGTTGAGCGTATGATGCGTGATGCTAAGATCACAGAAATCTACGAAGGAACAAGTGAGGTACAGAGAATGGTTATCTCCGCGAATGTAATGAAGTAAGACGGCACAGATTTGCCGGAAGCAGACGCTCTGCTTGCAGAAGCGGCTGGTGCAGGCAAAGATGAGAGCGGTGCGATGAGTACCGCGAACGAGGAAATCGTAGATTTCCGAGTGCCGACTGGAAAGTAGATAGGTTATTAATATAATAAGGAGAGAAGACACAATGAAAATAGTTGTTTGTATTAAGCAGGTACCCGATACAAAGGGCGGCGTCAAGTTCAATCCTGATGGAACACTTGACAGAGGTGCAATGCTTACCATCATGAATCCGGATGACAAAGCGGGTCTGGAAGCAGCACTGAGATTAAAAGATCAATACGGCGCAGAGGTTACAGTTCTGACAATGGGACTTCCGAAAGCTGATGAAGTACTTCGTGAAGCTATGGCAATGGGCGCAGATAAGGGTATCCTCGTAACAGACAGAGTACTCGGCGGCGCTGACACATGGGCTACATCACAGACCATCGCAGGTGCACTTCGTAACCTTGAGTATGATCTGATTATTACAGGACGTCAGGCAATCGATGGAGATACAGCACAGGTTGGACCTCAGATTTCTGAGCACCTTGGAATTCCTGTGATCTCTTATGCACAGAACATCAAGATTGATGGAGACAGCGTAATTGTAGAGCGTCAGTTTGATGACAGATATCACGTATTAAAGGCTAAAATGCCTTGTCTGATTACAGCTCTTGCAGAGCTGAATGCTCCGAGATATATGACTCCGGGCGGAATCAATGATGCATATCAGGCAGAAGTAACCGTATGGGGCCGCGCTAACCTGAAGGATGTGGACGATTCAAACCTTGGTCTGAAGGGTTCACCGACACAGATTGCTAAGGCATCTGATAAGGTTAGAAAGGGAGCAGGCGAGAAGGTTGTTCTTGATGCTTCTGAATCTGTAGATTATATTGTTGACAAGTTGAAAGTGAAACATGTTTTATAAAATAAGAGAAAAGTGTGGTGAAAAATGATGAATATAGCAGAATATAAAGGAGTATTTGTCTTTGCACAGCAGGTAGATAACGAGCTTTCAGGTATCGCTCTGGAGCTTGTCGGAAAGGGCAAAGAACTCGCAAAAGACTTAGGAACAGAAGTAACAGCAGTATTAGTTGGATACGAAGTAAAGGGTCTGGCAGACAGACTGGCTCGCTACGGAGCAGATAAGGTTATCCTTGTAGATGATCCTGAATTAAAGGAGTACAGAACAGAGCCTTATACACACGCAATCGCATCAGTGATTGAGAAGTATAAGCCTGAAATCTTCTTAGTAGGCGCTACTGCAATTGGTAGAGACTTAGGTCCCCGCATCTCAGCAAGAATTCATACAGGTCTGACAGCAGACTGTACACAGCTTGATATCGGAGATTTCCCTCTGGTAGCTGTAGAAGGCAAAGAGCAGCTGCACAACCAGCTTCTGATGACACGTCCTGCATTCGGCGGCAACACAATCGCTACCATCGCATGCCCGAACTTCCGTCCTCAGATGGCTACTGTTCGTCCTGGCGTTATGCAGAAGGCAGCTAAGAACCCTGATGCTAAGGCAGTTGTAGAGGAATTCAATCCTGGATTTACACCGAACAACAAATATGTAGAGATTATGGAAGTGGTTAAGGCTGTTACCAATACAGTTGATATCATGGATGCTAAGATTCTTGTATCAGGCGGTCGTGGAGTTGGAAGTGCTGAGAACTTCAAGCTGTTAGATGACCTTGCAGCAGCAATCGGCGGAACAGTCAGCTGTTCACGTGCAGTTGTAGATGCAGGCTGGAAGCCGAAGGATCTTCAGGTTGGACAGACTGGTAAGACTGTTCGTCCGAATGTATATTTTGCAATCGGTATCTCAGGAGCAATTCAGCATTTAGCAGGTATGGAGGAGTCAGATATCATCATCGCTATCAACAAGGATGAGTCTGCACCGATCTTCGATGTTGCTGATTATGGCGTGGTAGGAGACCTGAACAAGATTCTTCCGATCCTGACAGAGAAGATTAAGGCTGAGAATGCAGCTAAGGAATCAGCTAACGCATAAGATAATAGGAATCAATAGACATAAGCACTGTGGGAAATCCGCGGTGCTTTTGCCTATACTACACATTGTTAATTGATTAACAATATCACAGACAGAAAATAAAGAAGAGGTGCGAAAGAATGAGTAAGAGCTTTGATGATCTGCTTTCTAAGGTATCCCAGTGTTCACTGAAGACTGTAGCAGTATCCAATGCACAGGACGATGCAGTACTGGAGGCAGTGAAGGCAGCTTATGAGAGAAATATTGCAAAGGCAATTCTGGTCGGAGATCAGAAGAAGATTGAAGAGATTGCCAAGAGTATCAACATGGATCTGACACCGTTTGAAATCGTAGATGAGCCGGATGTAGCGGCAGCAGCACATAAGGCTGTTGAGCTTGTCAGCACTAAGAAGGCAGACATCTTATTAAAGGGCCTTGTAGATACGAAGACATTTTTACGCAGTGTACTGGACAAGGAAGTTGGTCTTCGTACAGGCAAGATGATGTCTCATGTATGTGTATTTGAAATTAAGGGAATTGATCATCTGCTGTTCTTAACAGATGTGGCATTCAACACTTATCCGTCATTGGAGGATAAGGCAAACATCATCAGAAATACAGTTGAAATCACGAAGGCATGCGGCATCGAGAATCCGAAGGTTGCTCCGGTCTGCGCTGTTGAAGTCGTGAATCCGAAGATGCCTCCGACAGTCGATGCAGATGCTCTGACGAAGATGAATGAGAATGGTGAAATTGAGGACTGTGTTGTCTACGGACCGCTTTCCATGGATCTTGCAATTGATGAGGAGGCAGGAAAGCACAAGGGTGTTTCCAATCCTGTCATTGGCAAGGCAGACATTATCCTGTTCCCGGATATCGATTCAGGTAATATCACTTACAAGACGTTGGTACATACAGCAAACTGCAAGAATGGTAACCTGTTAATCGGTACGAAGGCACCGGTCATCCTGACATCACGTTCTGATAATTTTGAAGTGAAGTTGAATTCCATCGCACTTGCTTCAGTTGTTGCAGAGTCTATGAAGTAGTCAGGGGAGAGTTCTCGTTGCGAAGCAATGAGATACCCCTGACAGAATTGGAGGTAAATTATGGCAATCAAAAGTTTAATCATTAATCCGGGTTCTACATCAACTAAGATTGGTGTTTTCGAGGATGAGACTTTATTATTTGAGGAAACACTGCGTCATACTACGGAGGAAATCGCACAGTATGACCTGATTGTAGACCAGAAGGATTTCAGAAAAGAAATTATCTTAAACTTATTTAAAGAGAAGAATTTTGACATCAGTACACTCGATATGGTAGTCGGCCGCGGCGGTATGTTAAAACCGATTCCGGGCGGTACTTATGCAGTGACAGATGATCTGCTGCATGATCTGATGATTGGTAAGCAGGGTCAGCATGCATCTAACCTCGGTGGCATTCTGGCTAAGGAGATTGGTGATTCTATCGGCAAGCCTTCTTTTATCGTAGACCCTGTTGTTGTAGATGAGTTAATGCCAATCGCAAGATACTCAGGTGTTCCGGAGCTTGCCAGAACGAGTGTGTTCCATGCTCTGAATCAGAAAGCAGTTGCAAAGCGTTATGCGAAGGAGATTGGAAAGGCTTATAATAGTCTGAATCTGATTGTTGTGCATATGGGTGGCGGTGTTTCCGTCGGTGCGCATATGAACGGTAAGGTCGTTGACGTGTTCAATGCATTGGATGGTGATGGTGCATTTTCACCGGAGAGAGCAGGAGCTGCTCCGTCAGGTGCTTTGATTAAGATGTGCTTCTCAGGAAAGTATACAGAGAAGGAAGTTTATAAGAAATTCGTTGGTAACGGCGGATTCAATGCTTATCTCGGAACGAACGATATGCGTGAGGTTGAGAAGCTGGCAGCAAATGATCCGAAAGCGAAGGAAGTCAGAGATGCTTTTGTGTTCCAGGTATGCAAGAACATCGGCTCTATGGCGACTGTTCTTTCAGGCAAGGTTGACCAGATTATCGTAACCGGTGGTATTGCATATAACAAGGCTGTTGATGAGGATATCAAGGCAAGGGTTGAGTTTATTGCACCTGTTACGGTTTATCCCGGCGAGGATGAACTTCTGGCTTTGGTACAGGGCGGATTGCGTGTCCTGAACGGAGAAGAAGAGGCACAGGTTTATTAAA
>JAUNSO010000047.1 GCA_030539165.1 bacterium | reverse complement strand
TCAGATTCACATTCTTAGTAACTACCGCCGCCTGGGCTTCTACTGTACCCCCCCCCACGCAAACATACGTTCCCGCAATCATTGCGGCAGTTAACAAGTAGCTCATAAGCTTTGTAATCATCTTCTTATTCATATCTTTCATCCTCACACCTTACACCTATTACATCTAAATTTTCACCTACAGAGATTATTATAACACACGACCCGTTGCAAAACCGTGACAAATCCGGGGGTATTTTTCACTTTTCATGCCTAAATTTTATTTATTTTTGCAAAAATTTTTGTTATTTTAAAAAGTCACTTCCAGACTGTCTTCTCTTAAGTCATGTAAAGAGTCGTTTTGCTGCATTTTTCTATTTTTTATTTGATTTTTCCTCAATTTCTATGATATAATCCCCTTGCAATTAAATAATGATACATAACGACACATGTGGTGCTTTTGCACGTAAATCTGATTACGGTACTATGAATTCATAGCTATCTTCTTCAGAATCACATGTGCTTTTTTATGTGCCCGTTTTTGCAAATACAAAATCAAAGGAGTTTTATTATGCCAAGAAATCAGTTTCAAAGGGTGGTATTTGCCTTCCTAACCGTACTCGTAACAGTTCATTCCTACGTATTTTACAATCTCTATGTTGTAAACGGTACAACACTCATGTCCATCACCGGAGAAGCAAGTGTACTTTCAGCAATTAACGCACAAGGCGGCGTCTATATGTTTGGAAGAATGCTCCCTATATGGGCAGTCATTTTGGTCGAGTTTTGCTTTGCTTTTGTACTGGAAACCATAATGGGAAGCCCCTGTTCCTTCAAGCTGGCATGTAAAGTATTTGATCCTGCCAAAAATCATCCTATGATGTTTGAAACCGCAATCATTTGTGCTACTGTCGGACTGATGTGCCCGGCTATGAGTTTAATCGCCGCATTTTTGTATTATCCATATTATGCAGGATTCAACATTTTCACCTTACTTGCAAATTGGCTCAAACTGGTATGCTTTAATTTCCCATTTGCATACTTTACACAATTATTTTTCATCCAGCCTTTCATTCGTACCTTGTTCAAATTCTTATTTAGGAAGGATATCAAAAACAGGGAAGCACAGGCTCATATGGCTGAAGAAAAAGGTGATAAACTGAGACCTAAAGATGAACAGGATGCCATTGCTGACATTATGAAACGTGTGAACGAGATAAGAGAAGAAATGAAACTACTCAGTAAATAGTAGACATGCAAACAGGCAGAGCCATCAAAAATCATTTTTTGCTCTGCCTGTTTCTTAATCTGCTCTATCCTTCTTTTCGATACCATTCACAGTGATTACGTACATCACGCCGCCTCATTCTAATCAAGATAGGTTCCTACAGGGATTCGATTGCCATATTCTTTTACGATTTCCATAACCCTTGAGCCATTCTCCTGTATTTTCTCAGAAAGAATTTTATATCTGGTGTTCTCCCTATTCAATCTGTACATATAACGCTTTATCTCTTCCTGTACCTTTCGTTCGGCATATTCTTCAGGTTCATTTTGGCTTCTTGAAAAAACAATGGTCTGTGTGATGCAAGCCGACTTAATTCGTTTCATTTCTCATTACCTTTCCCTTCCTGTTTGGTGACTGACCAAAATTTGAATTGGCTCGATTTGCCATCACTCTCTCCGCTGCCAATCTTTTCTTTTCTTCCACTGCTTTTCTTCGGGCAATCATATCATTTTCAATTTTTTGATGCTGTTTCCACAATTCTTCCCTGGCTGCATATCCACTCTCTATTTTCCATATGGTCAAATATGACTGCATTTCTTCCTGCATTTCCTGATCTGCAAATATAAGATATTTAATAAAGCCCTCCGGATATAGAAAAGTTTTATTTACATGAGCGAATTCAATTACAATGTGGTTTTTCACACATTCAAGAATGATACCTCTGCCATAAGAACTATGAATCACTGAAGCACCAATAATCTCTTCTAATTTCAAAACAACATCTCCTCTAACTCTAAAACGTGCAATTACTTCACTAGCAACTGCACGTTTTACTCGGCACTCATGATTAGTTCAGATAATCTCCCACAGGTGATGTATTATACTGTTTTTTAATCTCAATGATAACAGAACCATCTGCCTGCGTTTCCTCTGAAAGGATCTTGTACTGACTTCTGCTCTTTTCAAGCTGTGCCTTGTAATTTTGAATCTCTTCATGAACCAGCTTAATTGCATAGTCATGTCCAATATCTTCTTTGAGTAAGAAATGTAATGTCTGTGTAATACACGCTGCTTTCACTCGTTTCATTTTTCTACCTGCCTTCTATACTATGTGTTTGATTCACTACTCCTATATTTTATCTCAAAAAAAAGTTCCTCGTAAGGAGAAAATCAGTACTTTTTGTGTGTTTCGTCGTTTTGTCTACTATATACTATGGGATGTTTTGTGCATTTTGCACAGTAAAAGTCCATGTTCTGTATTCTATCTATCAGCTGTATTGTTGACGCAGTTTGTTAAAGCCCTCGTCACTGATTGCGTGCATGAGCCTGTGTGCATCTTCTTCGGCGCGGCTCTGGACAAGACCGCATTGAAGCAGCATCGTTTCAAAAAATCCGCATCTGTCATGCAGATGGTATTCTGGACTTTCACCCACTAGATACTTTTTATCGGCAATTTATATTCGATTTTCGTTGCTAATAACCATGGTATTTTTGCCGATATTGGCATATAATAGACTTATACAAAAAGAAATGAGGTGATACACAATGGGTTTTTTATCCGTAAAGAACACTGCTATCAAATGGGGAATATCAGAACGAAGTGTCCGTGATTATTGTCAGAAAGGGCGGATTACCGGGGCATTCCTGATTGGAAAGACGTGGAGTATTCCAGATGATGCAGTCAAGCCATCCCGCATCCCTACTCCTTCAAGCCGCCCTCGTACTTTATATGAAATACTACGTAATGAAAAAGTGCATGCGCTCAGAGGTGGCATTTACCATAAAATACAGATAGAATTAACCTATAATTCCAATCATATCGAGGGAAGCAAACTGACTCATGATGAAACCAGATATATCTATGAGACCAATACCGTAGGTATCGAGAATAAGCAAATCAATGTAGATGATATTATAGAAACAGTGAATCATTTCCGCTGTATTGATTATATCATTGATAACTGCTCCAAGGTAATCACCGAGAAGATGCTGAAAGAACTGCACATGATACTGAAAACAGGAACATCGGACAGCCGGCAATCATGGTTTGCCGTAGGGGACTATAAAAAGTTTCCAAACGAAGTGGGCGGTATTGAAACTACCAAACCAGAAGATGTGCATAATCAAATCAAGCTGCTGCTTCAATCCTATAAGCAGATTACCGAGCCCGACCTTGATACACTTCTGGACTTCCATTTCCAGTTTGAGCGTATACATCCATTTCAGGATGGAAATGGACGTATCGGACGACTGATTCTGCTAAAGGAATGCCTAAAACACAACATGGTTCCATTCATCATCACTGATCAGCTGAAGATGTTCTACTATCGTGGTTTATCCGAATGGAAATCCGAAAGAGGCTATCTGCGTGACACCTGCCTGACTGCGCAGGATGAAATGAAGCAATACCTTGATTATTTCAAAATCAAATATGATAATCGTTAGCTCACTGCTTTCTTCCCTGCCCATGGTCCATGCCGGTAGAAATGTACTGATAATACCGTGGCAATCGTCCATCCAATCGGCCAGGAACACCAGATTCCAATCAGTCCGAAGGTTCTTGAGAAGATAATGGTGAGTACCACCCTGAGAATCAGATCCGTAAATGTAGCTGTCATAAATTCCTTCATCAGTCCGGCTCCACGCAGGACACCATCTGCCACCAGCTTCGTTGAGACGACAAAATAAAACGGAGCCACAATCAGCAGGAACTGAACGCCAGTCGTCAGAGCCATCTGCGATGGTTGCTTCATAAAGAATCTGACCAGCACCTCTCCTGCCAGCATATAAAGTGCCGCAAGTGGAACACACAGCATCCAAACCATCTTCACACCTGCACGAAAGCCCATCCGCACTCTTTCAAGGATGCCGGCACCAACATTCTGTGCTGTATAATTCGAGATTCCATTTCCAAGTGTTGTAAAGGATGTGATGACCAGATTGTTTAGCTTAATCGCGGCAGAATAACCTGCAATCGCTCCTGCGCCAAAGCCGTTGATGACGCCCTGAATCACAATATTTCCGATGGAAATGAAGGACTGCTGCAGGATGCTCGGTATCGCAATCACTGCAATCATTTTCAATATATGACGGGAATAAAGGACTGGCTTTTCGTCCGTCTCTATACCTTTAATCCGCTTTAACACAACAGTCATCGCTAATACACAGCTGATTCCCTGACAAAGAAACGTCGCCCATGCAACACCGGCAACACCCATATGAAAAGCTTTCACAAACAGAATATCCACCAATATATTTGACGTGGAGGAAGCCGCCAGAAAAGCAAACGGAGTTCTGGAATCTCCCAGCGCCGCGAAAATACCTGTTGCAATATTATAGAAGAACAGGAACGGAAGTCCCCAGATATAGATATCCAGATACAGTCTGGAATCTGCCATGATTTCCTCGGGTGTATGAATCAGAGAAAGTAATCTCTGACTGCAGATGATACCAAAAAGCATTAAGATTGCACACAGTACAGCACTGCTGATGATGGCAGTGTATACCGTTGTCTTCACCTGTTTATAATCCTTTGCGCCGAAAAACTGTGCCATAATGACAGAACAGCCGATATTGCAGCCAAACGCAAATGCAATAAAGATTAAGGTAATCTCATAGCTGTTTCCGACAGCAGCAAGTGCATTCTCTCCTACAAACTTGCCCGCCACCAGACTGTCAGCGATATTATATAACTGCTGAAATATGATACTTCCAAACAAAGGGAGGCAAAATCTCCATAAGACAGCTGCCGGTTTTCCCTGTGTCAGATCCTGATTCATGCTGCATCACTCCTCTTCCGATACAATACTCCTTTCAGTTCCTTCCGTCAATTCGTTTCATTTTCTGATATCTACTCCCGATTCTTCAATACCTCTGCCGGTGACACTGCATTCAGCTTCCTTACAAGGAACAGGTTGATGATTTGATAGACGAACATGATTCCAAGGAAGATTCCCACACTCAAGTACCACGGAAACCTCAGATTCATTCCGCAGCTTGTGTTCGCAATCAGCCACGGATACATGGCATCCGCAAGCCTTTTGGAAATCGGAATACCAATCACTGCACCTGCTCCCACGATATACATATTTCCATTGAGATATAACTTCTTAACCTCTCTGTTCCGAAATCCAAAAATCTTAATCAGCGAAATACCAAAGCCTGCCCGGTCTACCATCACATTCATCATCAGATACATCACCGTGCAGAAGATAATGACAGCCACTGATACTAACATCACAATTGTAGGCATCATCATTTTCACAAAAACATCCGAAGACCGATTCACATCCTCACGTGTCGTTACTGAATACAGCCGCCCCTCTGCAATCGGAAGTGTAACATCTGAAAAGACAACATTATAATAATCCTCTTCACGTCCGAACAGTTCCCGCATACTATCAATGTCCATAAAGACCATCAGACCCGAGGAATACTCACAAACACCTTCAATTGTAAATACATAATCCATTTCACTTGCAATGTCTGACAGTACCAGCTTATCGCCAGTCTTCAGTCCATATTTCTGCATAACAGATTGAGACGTGATGATTTTATTTTTGCCCTTGACCGTCTCTACATCAAAATAAGGATTATCATCATCAATGCCAAGAATCGTCACATCCAGTGTGAAGTCCAGGTAGGTCTTCGACAGTGCCTCACTGTAGCAGGCCTCTCCACCCTCCGGTACGGTCTTCTCTGGATATTTCAGGCTGTACATATACTCATAGCGGGTATCTCTGTGCATCTCCTTCCTCACATTGTCACACAGCACATAGCAGTCCACACCCAGCATCAGGATAATCAGAGAAATGATCATACCGAGAATCACTGTCATTCCTGTCCTCGCCTCCCTAAGCATCTGCCTAATCTGAAAACTACGGATAAAGTTCTGATTCTTCAGATGAAGCCCACTTCCCTGCTGAATATTCTGCTCATTTTTAATCAGAGACAGTGCCGTCCTTGAAAGCTTCTTACGGATGACAAAATAATTCACAAGAGCTGATACCACCGGCGGCATCACAATGCTGTAAATGATTAAATATGCCGGATAAAGACAATCATACTGTGGAACAGAAAAATATGCATAGGTGTCTTCCATCTGATAGGTGGTTCCAAACCGGCTGAAACCAAATGCCGCTCCGATCAGTCCGCCTGTAAAGGAAATCAGTGTCGGCAATGTAATATAATGCAGCAGCAAATCCTTCTTTCTCACTCCCAATGCATAGAGTGCTCCGATGACACTGCTTTCTGTCTGAATCTGATGAATGACAAACACAGAGATCACATAGGTAAACAGCATCATCACGATGACACCTGCCACCATACCAAGCTGCTTTTCCATCAATACATCACCCGCTGCGGCAGCAATTCTCGGATTATCAGATGCCTTGATAAAGGACATCAGATTGTCCATGTCGATCGTGAAATACTCGTCAATGACATCCGTTGTCTTCGTCTTCAGTTCATCCGTCCCATCCTTCAGCTCTGCACTGCCGTCATATAGCTCTCTTGTGCCATCCTGCAATTCACCTGCACCGTCTTGAAGCTCTACAGTTCCGTCATACAGTTCGTTCGTGCCGCTATACAATTCATCCGTTCCATCATACAGATCAACCGCACCATCCACGAGCTCTCCGTACCCATCTAAAATCTCGTAAACAGCATCTGTGTATTCATGGATACCATCATCCAGCTTCGTATATTCGCCTGTCAGTGTATTGACACCATTTTTCAATTCATTCATACCACCTGAAAGAGCACTCAGTCCTGTCACGAGCTCCTGTATCTTTGCATCAAACTCTGTGCATCCCGCCTGTAATTTGACCGCTCCGATCATTAATTCTCCACTCTGTGGATCCAGTGCTGCGTCGATTCCGCTGATCAGCTGTGCACTGCCCTGTATATATTGTATATCTACCTGAATCAGTTTTTCCAATGCCAGCATCTTTCCTGCATTCGTCAGATACTCTGTGGCAGCTCCTGTATTCTGCTGCACTTTGCCTGCAAGCGTCCCGGCCTCTGTATCTCCGCTCTGTGCAAGCTCTGTGAGCTTATTCGAAAAGCCTTGATTATCACCTTTTTGATAGGCTTCATAGAGTATTCTCATTGTGTCAGTAATGCCAAGCTGGCTGACCGCATCGGTATGCTTTGTAACAAAGGCACCGATATCCGTCAGTCCTACTGCAGACAAGGCCTGACTGTAGGTACCGACTGCTTCATTTACCTTGGAAAGTCCCGCATTTAATGCAGTCACACCATCCTTGATCTGCGTAGAGGCTTCACTGAGCTTCGTCAAATCTTCTGCTGAAATGCTCCCGCTCTCGCTCAGACCTGACTGTATCTTCTGCAGAGCATCCTTCACTTCCGCGGAGCCGTCGGTTAAGGATGCTGAATTGCTGTCAAGCTCCACAAGGGCATCCTGTACCTCCATCACGCCGTTTTTCAGATTTCCTGCCCCATCATTCAGATCTCTTGCGCCGCCTTTTAAGTCTGCGGCACCATCTCGTAAATCCGAAGCTCCGTCTGTCAGGTCATTCACCCCATCTGTGAGCTCTTCTGCACCATCATACAGGTCAGCTGCCCCATCATTGAGGTCGGTTGTCCCATCCCGCAGCTCCTGCTTCAGATCTGTAATCTCCGCAATCATTTCCTGAAAATATGGATCGTTGATGTCTTCATAGTTGAATTTCTGCTCCTTGATTTTATCCTTCAATTCTTCATCCGTAAGCTTCCCGTTCAAACGGTATGCGTAGCAGTAGTCCTCTGTTAATCCTGTCGAGGCAGACCGAATCTGCACATATTGCTCCGGTGTCACAAATGCCAGTCCGAACAGGCTGCTCTCCACTGCGACATCCGAGTAAGTTCGTGTCGGCATATCATAGTCCGGCACACTGCCGATACCGACTACGGTCATCGGTATACCTGCGATTACCAGCACATCTCCGGGCACTATTTCATGTTCCTCACTATAGCGTTTTTCCAGTACGACCTCATTGTATGCTGTTGCCTGCCTGCCTGTATCTACATCAATCAGATCAATGTCCTGACGGTTCTGCATCAGACGTAAAACGGAATCCTCCGGCATCTGAATATCCATACTGAACATCTTCTCCAGCGTAATTCCTGTCGCACGCAACTCCTGTTCCTGTCTTGCAGATAATGGCAGGAAAACGCCGAACTGCCCGTCCTCCGTCTTATTTTCCACACTTTTGACCTTTGTTCCGGTGATCACATTCTCTGAGGCACCGACAATACTCACGACTACATACATTCCCATCACAATCAGCAGCAGCAGTGCCAGATACCGCATGGCATTTGCCCTCAGATCTCTTGTCATTCTCTTTCTTAATACTTTGTTCATCTACAGATCCTCCAGCTCGGCTGCCGGTATCCGAACCTCATTTTCATATTCTTTTCTGATCTGCCCGTCCTTGACCACGATCACCTTATGTACCATGTTCTTGATGGAATTATTATGTGTGACGATGAGCATTGTCGTCTTGTACTTTTCATTAATTCTCTCTAACAGTGCCAGAATGTCACGCGAGGTATTAGAGTCCAGTGCACCGGTCGGCTCATCACACAACAACAGCTTCGGATTCTTGATCAGTGCTCTAGCAATCGCACATCGTTGCTGCTGCCCGCCGGACAACTGTGACGGAAATTTATTCTGATGCTCAATCAACCCCAATGTGTCTAACAGCTCTCCCATATCCATTGGGTCTTTAGACAGATATTCACATACACGTACATTTTCCCGAACTGTCAGATTCGGTACGAGATTATAGAACTGAAAAATAAAGCCCAGATTGTCACGCCGGTAATCCGACAATGCAGCCGGCTTCATTCCTGCAATCTCCATTCCATCAACCATGATGGAGCCGGAGTCCATCGTATCTAAACCCCCGATACAGTTGAGCAGTGTAGACTTGCCGGAACCGCTGGTGCCTTGAATGACACACATCTGTCCTCGCTCTACCCCTGTTGTGATGCCCTTCAGCACCTGAATATAACTGGCATCCCTGCCATAACTTTTCTGAAGATCCCTGACCTCTAAATACATAATATCAATTACTCCTTTGTATTGATTCAGCTCAACATAACACTGTTATGTTGAGGAGATAAATGATGTCGTACCACTACTTTGATACGACAGCTAATATACGATTAATTCCATCCAGCCACTGATGATATAATGCAGGACTTTCTTTGCGTGCTCCAAAGCCTTCTGCTCATCACGCTCGTGCGTGAGCAGGTGCACAAAAGCATCTATATTCATATGTGCCAGCCAGTGTAGCATATATTCGTTCGTTTGGAGCTTCGGATTCTTCTGTATCATCATGCTGATGATATTCTGATAGCTTTTTTCGAGCATGGCGACCATGTCATCTGCACAGGTCTCATAGCTGGAGCCCTGTGCTCCGGTCAAAAGCAGTATGAAGATATCATAGTGTGCATACAGATGATGTACGACGGCAAGCTCCAGTCCCTCATCTACCTGCTCATGCAGATCTGAATGCAGATGCAGCCAGTTGTCAGAGGTCATAATCTTTTCATCCTCTGCCATATGCGCCATCAATATTTCGCGCAGTTCCCGCAGCGGTTCATCCACGATTTCCGCAAATAGATGATTCTTATCCTGAAAGAAAAAATATAAGGCACCTGTTGTAACTCCCGCATTTTTACAAATCGTCCGCAGAGAAGCCTTCGCATATCCTTTTTCCAGAAATTCTTGTTTGGCACTCTCTAAGAGTCTGACTCTGGTGTCCTTATCCTCTGCCATCTGGATTCCTCCATTTGCCTGTCATTACTTCCTTCAATTATTATACAGCAAACTGAGCAAATGTCACTTCCAAATTGTTGCCGAGTCTCTTGCATATGTTTACGGTCTTTGCCATAACTTCTGCATATTGATCATCCTGAGTAACAATCTTGAGCATTGCATAATCCTTTGTAATCTCTGCCTCCCTGACATCTTCAAGTTCTCTGACTTCCTTCACGATCTCACTGGTTTCCTCATCTGAGATTTTTTTAGATAAGCGATAATATCTTCCCATTCTCATTCTCCTTTTATTGTTAGTTTAGTCTAACCATCATGTTGAAAAATCGGTTAGAATATTCTAACCGATTTATATAATACTCTGCTTTCTTCGTAGTGTCAATACTTAATATTCAGTCATCCTGTTCTGCATGCGCACTTCGTCTTCCTGATTCTTACGATGAAAATTTCTGAATACACACCGTCGTGATTTCCTTCCAGTGATCCAGCACATACCTTCCGATAACCGGATCATACATTTTTCCCAGATTATTTTCAATTTCATGATAACAGAAATCCAGATCATGAGCCTTTCTATAGCAGCGATTAGAGGACATTGCATCAATAGAATCACAGACGGCAATGATTCTTGCGCCCACCGGAATGTCCGCTCCCGAAAGTCCCGTAGGATATCCCCTGCCATCATAACGTTCATGATGGTGAAGCACTATATCCTTGAGTTCACTCAAATGCTGAGATTTGCTCAGAATTTCTGCTCCGATTTCAGGATGCTTCTTAATCTGTTCCCACTCCTCATCATTCAGTTTTCCCTCTTTTAGCAGTGCAGCGTCAGGAACTCCAATCTTCCCGATATCATGGAGATGGGCTGCGATATGAATCTTCTGTTCATTCTCTCCGCCTATTCCCATCAATCTGCATGTAATGACTGCCATATCACTGACCCTTTGTGAATGCCCCGCTGTATAGGCATCTCTTGCATCCAGCGCACTTACAATACAATCAATGATCTCATGATAATCAATTTCGTTACATAATGTACAATCACTCACTTGTATACCTCCATATTACCACCGTATATTTGACTACTTTTATCATTTTCTACTTTTAGAAAACCACGGAATACAGCGGTTCACCCTTTTACAATACTCCTTATATGGTTCCCCATATAGTTTATATAGCCATTTTTCCTCTGTATTTTTCATCAATATGGTCATAAACAGCCAGTAAATGATTGGTAAAATCAGGAGTACGACGTTAGTTGCGATGAAAAGAGCACCACTGCACATCAGCATAATGCCTGAGTAACATGGATTTCTGACAATGCCATAGATTCCATCTGTACACAATTCATTCGTTTCAATATAGTGATCGATTCGAAATGCTCCTTTAAACCACACCCAAAATCCGCATATACAAATTAAAATCCCCATGATTAAGAACGGTATTTTGGTCATTTCTACATATGCAAAATTCAGATACCCTTTACAGGCCAGAATGATTCCCACAATGGTGCATGCAATAATGATCACTCCATAAATCGGTCCCACGCCATAGATGGGTAAATGATTTTTCTTCTCCATAATCTTTATTTACCTTTTCTGAAAAAATGAAAGTCGCAACATCCATCTTGTACTCGAATCCTGTTTCTTTCCATGTCAATATTTACAGCTCGTGTTAGTTTTGTCTAACTGTAGTGTAATACTAAATTGGTCTTATGTCAAATAAATATATACTACCACTTTACTGATTCCCATGAAGAATATTAATTTATCAGTTCTTCTATTCTTATCTTCCGATTGATCACAAATGCTATGAAAAGCGCCACTATATGACTTACTAGAATTGCAATCCACATACCATCCAATAAAAGTGATCCTCTAATCAGTACAATCGCAAGCGGAACCCGAATGACGATATAATATGTAAACATAAGGATCATGGATAGATTCACTCTTCCCATACCTGCCATCTTTGCTGTAAAAATATTGGTTGCCATGTAACATAAATATCCGATTCCTATGATCTTAAGGCCTCGACTCACGATCTGGGCCACAGCTGCTTCTCTTACAAATGCCATGGATATCTGGGTAGAGAACAATAAAACAAGAATTGTCAGCACCGCTTCAATTACGATTCCATATAAAAATGCCGCCTTCATATAATCCTTCATACGGTCACCACGCTTTGCACCATAGAGCTGCCCCATAATTGTAATCAAAGCCATATTCATTGCCATGGCAGGATAGAAAAGGATATTTTCTATGTTTTTGACAACTCCGTATGCGGCTATCGTTGTGACATCAAATCGGTTCACCAGAATGACCATAATCATAGAGCTGACTGCCGGAGTACAGCTCTGCAGGCTTGTGGGAACTACAGTTTTCAATATCTGCAATACTGTTTTACCATCAAAGCCTTTCAGATTTAATGTAAAATAAGATTTCTTCATTCCATAAATAATTGCAAAAATCAAACACAATACCTGAGACAAGACAGTCGCAATTGCAGCACCTGAGATTCCAAAAGCTTTAATAAATAATGGATCTGCAATAGCATTAAATACCGTTCCAAGCAGCATTCCCTTCATCTGAAATACAGGATCTCCAAAGCTTCGAAATATGCTTGTCAGCTGCATATACAGGAAAATTGCAATAAAGCCGATTAAAAATATGGCAAGATAGTCCTTTGCATCCTGGTAAATAAGAGTCGGCGTTTGAAATACCAGCAGCAATTGGTTCAGCAGGCACTCCAAAACCAGTATAACCGCTGCAGGAAAAATAACTGACAGAATTAAAGAGGTACTGATTACCTTGTCTGTCTTTTCTTTATTCCCAGCACCAACAAGCTGACTGACGATAACAGAGGTTCCATTTCCAATCCCTGTCGTAATTGCATACAAAATAATGCTTACCGATCCGGCAGTGGTAAGTGCCGCATACCCATTTTCGCCTAATAAATTGCCAACCCAAATACTATCCACCAGCGTATACGCCAGCATTAGTATCATCGCCATAAAGAGTGGCATAACCATCTTTAACAATGCTTTTCCCGTGTTTTCATTTACAAAATCAATTTTTTGTTTCATTTTGTCCTCCTTATTGAGTGAACCTCACTCATTTAGTATTGAAAAATAAATGGAGTGATTCACTCCACATATCTTTTATGATAGTTCTAACAGCTGATACCAGATCCGGTGCATCTTTTTCATTCGCTCCTCATCCGTCAGCCCTGATGTCATACACAGTCCAACCCATCCGTATATTCCTGCAATAGCCGCACCATCTGGATCTTCGATTGCAATTTCTCCCTTTTCCTTTACGATTCTTAAATGCTCCTGAATATATGGAATGGTTTTATTTGCAACTCTCAGAAAAAGCTCATCATGCATTCTCTGGCTGTTCTCCGAATGAAAAATCACATAAAGGCTTTTATCTTCTTTCTCAGCAGCTTTCAGATTTTCCATAGAACCTGTGACCTGATCAATCACTTCTCGAATTGGCATATCCGGCCTGATCTTTTGTCTGTTTTCCTGAACAATCGTATCAGCGTATTTGTCAAGAGCTGCATCATAGATTGCTTCTTTTGTCGGATAATAGCGATAACACAGTCCCTGCGAAATATTCAGCTCCTTTGAAATATCTGCTGTTGTAGTCTTGTCATAGCCTTTCCTTGCAAATATTTTGATGGCACCATCAAGTATTTCCTGCCTGCGTACATCTGGATCTTTGACTGTTCTCAAAAGGTACTCCCCCTTTCCATCTGTCCCAAGAGTATCACAAATTGTTTTGCTTGTCAATGAGTGATATTCATTCATTTATAATCATAATTTCCCAACATATCTGTAATCCTCCATTAATCTTTCTTCACTGCAAATTGGAATTGAGTGAGTTCTTTTTCTTGCGATAGTTCTTATGCTGTATTTAAATCCAAAATCATAACTACAGTCACCTCAGACCCACCATCAAGTCTACAAAGTCAAATATGGTGTGCATATCTAGTCTCAAAATCAAAACTATAGCCACCACAGACCCACCATCAAATCTGCAAAGTCAAATATGGTGTGCATATTTAGTCTCAAAATCATAACTACAGTCACCTCAGACCCACCATCAAGTCCATAAATGTGTCAATGGTCAACTTCACGTTGACTGGTGTGGCTATGTCTTTTTTTGTCAAAAGCAAATATCTCTTTTTAACAAATCAGAATTGACCGAGCTGTAAGCGAGGGATGCTTCTTGTCTGCAAGGGCAAGGTGATGTACTAGATGCAGCATGTTCTTGAACTTGTTCAAGAACCATCGTAAGCAAAAAGAGCTCGCTCAATTCAAATTTATCACTCTGTTCAAAAGACATTTTGCCACAGTTTTATAAACATTTCCACGACACCCGCCCGTCAATAGCTAAATCAATAAGCCAGTGGAGTTTCACCAGTGGTAGGGCAGGGCTGTGATTGAAATGCTCCTAAAACTGTGATAAATTTTATATACAGAACGACAACCCGAAACTGGGGAGGATGATAGGATGAAGGCATTAGCAGAAACGAAACTCTATTTTTTGAAAGAGGATTCGGTCGCTTTATTTGGCGACGAAAAGGGAAGGCTGTCCGGAATTGTGCGGCGTTTATTGTGAGAATGATGACATTGCTTTTAGCGGACTGATGCCCAAAATACGCTTTGAGCGTGCCGGTACACTTGGTAAAGGCGCAGAATGCTGTGATTTTCACTTTATTAAGAATAAGGGATAATTTCCCTTGCAAACAAATAATCCTTACTCCGATTTTAGAAGTAAGGATTATTTTAATTTGCATTTCTTTTGATATAACACATTCTATATCATTCATAATATCTTGCATTGTAACACCTGCCATTTCCTGTTCCATGGCGCTTTGACTGAACTAATTTTGCTTGTTTTGATTTAACTGTGCCTGAAGGGTAGCTATTTTGGATTCTAAGTCGTTGATAATGGCGTTGTCTTTTTCCTTTTGTATAGAGACACCCTGCTCTATGCCTTGCTCTATTCCATGCACTATTCCTTGCTCGTAGACAGCGAGTTTATCCAGCTCGTAGCGTTCTCGAGCTTCGCATTGTTTGCGTATTTTAGCATCTCCGGTCAACGTATACATACTAAGGGCAGCTTGATGTGCAGCTTCATCGTTCTGAGCTAACATTTTGATCTCCTCCCAGGATTTTGCTTTGAAGAGCTTAGCCCAATGATCTAATTTACAGGCTTTGTCTTCGTCGGTTGCCAGTTCTATACATCTTAATTCTAACACATTGATACCGATTTTGCCACTGTAAATGTGGTGGGTATTTTCTTCCATAAGGCAGTATTGCGAGTAGAACATGGGGTGTTCCGGGAAAAGTACAAAGTCTAGGATGTTGATGTGCAGTAGGGGAAGAACGCTATTATAAGGTTTTCCACTGTTGAGGTTACAAAAATCTGTACAAAGGTAGTAGATAGAGCGTTCAGGCCAGTCTTTCTGGTTAACTACCTGCATTTCAATGTTCATGCGCTGGTTGTTGTTTAGTAGAATTGCCAGATCCAGAATGACATCCTTATCGTTGATGGTTTCACCCAGAATAATGGGGTTTGTGATGTCGATTGTTTTAATTTCTTCATCTGCGATATTTAACAGGCTGCAGATGAGTCCACGAAGAACAGTTTCATTTTCCTGCAGAACAGCACGAAACATGTAGTCATTGGTAAGACTGTACGGAATGTTGCCGATGGCATTTTGAAATGCTTCTTCATTTACGGATGAGTGTGTGATGGATGATGTTACTTGTGTTGCTGTCATAGATGCCTCCTTGTGCTGGCTGGGAAGATAGCGGTAAGGTAAGCAGATCGAATTCGCTGTCTTCCAGGTTATTAGTAAGTTAAGTAAGGCATCTCTCGAAGTATATTATAACATAGCAGGGTCATGTCTTGGTCACATCCACCCTGTCTTGTCACTGAGGCATGAAGAATCTCACGCACTGTAAATAGCTTTTATTGATTTCGTTTATTATATTGCTACCCACCACTTGTATTTGCAAGTCAAATGCAGTGTGCAAATACAGTTTCAAAGCTAAAAATTAAGTCCAGCAAGACCCACCGCTAATTCCAACTCAGCAAGCTCGGTGTGCAAATGAAATTCAAACTGAAGTTAATTTTGCAAAACAGAAGTTAAAATTTCTATTTACCCAACCCCCGTATCAGTGTAGCCAAGAAGAACCTGAAACAGCAGTTACCGATGCTTGTAAAATGGAACATGAGCTAAGTTCTGAAAGCTTTGCAGCTATCAAAATCACATATTTAAAAGAACGCCCACTGTAAATCATGCAATGGGCGTTCTTATTTGTTACAGCTTCCAGCCTACCGCTTCTTTTCGTTCCATGATAAAGTTCCGGTAGATTCCTGTCTGTTCTATCAGCTCCTGATGCTTGCCCTGCTGTACAATCCGTCCCTGATCCAGCACCAGAATCTGGTTCGCGTGCTCCACGGTTTTTAATCTGTGAGCAATCATAAGTAATGTCTTTTCCTTTGTCAGTGCGTCGATTGCTGTCATAAGGTCTTTCTCATTTTCCGGGTCTACATTGGCAGTTGCTTCATCCAGTATAATAATTGGTGCATCCTTCATAATAGCGCGTGCAATGGAAATACGCTGTTTCTCGCCTCCGGAAAGACTTGCTCCGCCTTCACCGATTACTGTCTCATAACCATTTGGCAGCCGCATAATAAAATCATGACAGCAGGCAGCTTTTGCAGCTTCCATGACCTGTTCCATGGACGCATCCGGTCTGCCAAAACGAATATTATTGGCTATCGTATCCTCAAAGAGATATACATTTTGGAATACAAAGCTGAAGTTCTTCATCAGGCTGTCCATACTGTAATTTTTTACATCTTCCCCACCGAGAGAAATGCTGCCACTGCTTACATCCCAGAATCTTGAAATCAGATGGCAGAGTGTTGTTTTTCCACCACCGGAAGGTCCTACAATCGCCGTAACCGTTTTCTCCGGAATATGTACCGATACATTGTCGATGATTTTGGTATGCATATTCTGGTTCTCATCATAATAAAAATCAACATTTTTTACATCAATATCATAATTTTCCGGTGTGATTTCTTTTCCATCAATATCCATTTCTTTCAGTTTCATCACTTCTTCCACTCTTGAAACGCCCAGATCAACAACTCTTAATAAAGTAGAGAAGTTTCCTGCCGAGCCAAGACTTTCAAACACGAGGAAGGAGCAGATAATCATACCAATACAATTCTGCAGTGACATACTGCCTGCAAGATAAAAATAGCTTGAAGTCATAATCATAACAACTCCCATCAGCTTTAAAATCAGGTTTTGTACCTGCATCAGTGGCACTAATTTCAGTTCCATTGTCGTGTTGATATTCCTGTTCTCTTCAATGGCATCGTTTAGCTCCTTTGATGAAGAACCTACCATGTTGTAGCTTCGCACCTCTGCGATTCCCTGTACATACTCAAGCACCTTTTCCACAACTGTTTCATCTGATGCTGCTTTTCTTGGTGCAAGCGCTTTGCTTCTTTTCTGCAGGAAGCTATTGGTAAAGAAAAATATAATCATTCCAATGACTGCAATCACTCCAATTCTTACGTCAAAGCAAAGGAGCATAATGGTAATAATCGCAGTTGTCAGAATCCCCTGTGTTGTCATCATGACCACTCTAGTTGCCACATCAGCCATCTGTTCCATGGTATTCGTTGTAACATTCGTAATCTGTCCCAGACTGTTTTTATTAAAATATCCCATTGGCAGATAGCGCATATGCTCTGCAATTTCAATACGCTTTCCGCTTGTTGTATAATACCCGGCCTCACATTGTAGCATGGTCATCCGGTATTTTACGATGGCTGCAGCCGCAAGACTTGCTACAAGCATTCCCAGACAAGTGAGAATCAGATTTCCTGTCAGCTTCTGGTTAATTGCCCCCTCTAACAAAAGTAAAATTGCCGGGATTTTCACCGCTTCAAGCATGGCATACACAACGCCTAATACCAGTGCTGTATAGAATTTCTTTTTGTTCTCTTTTCCGCAAAAATCAAAGAACCTTTTTAGTATGTTAATCATGGATTGCCACCTCCTGTTCGGAATCTTTTGCGCTCATATGTGCTTTCCACATATTTGGATAGATTGTCCCACGCTCTAACAGTTCTGCATGTGTACCTTTCTCTGCCACCCTTCCCTCTGTAATAACAAAGATCTGATCTGCATCTACAATGGTAGAAAGTCTGTGTGCAATTACAATTAAAGTCTTCCCCTGAATGAGCTTTGCCACAGACTTCTGAATGAGTGCTTCGTTTTCAGGGTCTGTATAAGCGGTTGCCTCATCTAAAATGATGATTGGTGCATTCTTCAGCATCGCACGTGCTATGGAGATTCGCTGTCTCTCTCCACCGGAGAGATGTCCTCCCGCACTGCCGACTACCGTATCATATCCTTTTGGAAGCGCTGTGATAAATTCATGGCATCCGCAGTCCTTTGCCGCCTGTTCTACCTGTTCATCTGTTGCTTTCGAATTTCCCATCCGGATATTTTCACGGATGGTATTGTCAAAGAGATAATTATCCTGTGATACATAAGCAACATAACGATTGTATTCTTCAAGCGGAAGTTCTTTGATATCCATACCTCCGATTTTAATGCTTCCACTTCCTGTATCCCAGAGTGATGCAACCAGCTTGGCAATGGTTGATTTGCCGCTTCCGCTTGGGCCAACCAGTGCATTGACTGTTCCACTCTTCATCTTAAGATTTACTCCATGAAGCACTTCCTCATCCTTATATGCAAAACAGACATCACAAAGTGCAACAGATGCATCTATGGGCTGTTTTTCACTTACTTCTGGTCGTTTTTGTTCTTCCCATGACAGCACGCCTGTAACCTCGCCCACAATAGATCCCATCTTGCCAAGATCATCACTATAGCTCATGACGGTAATCAGCGGTGTTATCAGTCCCAAGGACAAAATCAGGCACATGACAAGATGAACCAGAGACAGACTGCCATTCATAAAGAGAACTCCACCGATTGGAACTGTTGCAAGAGCGGTACACGGCATGACGACCATCGCAATGGAAAAACATACGTTACAGCGGCGCATCCATTCTACATAGCAGTCCGCACCTTCTTTTGCAGCAATTTCAAATTTCTCATAGGAGGACTGTGCCTTTCCAAACGCTTTGATGACTTCGATTCCGTTAATATATTCCACCGCAGTATCATTTAATATTTTGGTCTTGTTGATTGTATTCTGGAAGCTTTTTTCATATCCAACCATCATAAACATATATGCCACAACCCCAAGTACAAGTGTAATCAGAGACACAAGTGCCATTCGCCAGTCCAGAACACAAAGATAAATAAATACCAGCATCGGCGCAATCAGGTTTGATGTAAACTCCGGTACTACGTGTGCCAGTGTTGTCTCAATACTGTCCACTCGCTCCACCATAATATTTTTCAATGCTCCGGACGGTGTATCCTTTACCTGTCCAAGTGGAACCCTTGCTAACTTATCACATAAACGTTTGCGAATGGTTGCAAGTACCTGAAAGGTTGCCATATGGGAGCACGAAGTGGATATTCCATGAAATATATAACGCAATAACCATAGCAGGGCAATCATTCCTCCATCGAATAAATAACTGCTCCAATTGGTTTCTTTCTGGGTCAGCTTTATCACAATATCTCCTACGAACAAAAACGGGATAATACTGCATATGACACCGATTGTGGCTGTAATCACGCTTATGATATACAGCCTGCGTTTTTCACCGGCAAATTCCATCAGCCAGCTGACAACGCCTCTTTCTTTTTCCTTTTCCTTCACAATAAACGCCTCCTTAGTCTTGTTTCTCTTCCATAACAAACTTCTTATCATCCAACGCTCGTGGTTAGTTATCGCTAACCTGTTATCAGAAAATATCCTTCTGCACAAAAGCAGAAGGTATCTTCGCATAAATAAAATATCATAAATTGTAGTTAGTGTCAACTAACATTTTGTATAATAAATATCCACTGACATATCCCGGTTATAGACTTCATACACTGTTCCGTTTCCGGCAATACCCTTCTGATCCATGTACTGTTTCATTTGCATGTGTGCATCTCCGACTCTGGAGAATCCACCGGTGAAATTCATGTGAACACACTCCGCGCTCTGCTCTGTCCGGGTATTCTGTATATTCTCATAAGTACCTGATTTGTAAACCGGCAGACATGTCGTCATTTGGAATACACCGTCTTCTTCCGTGAGTCCCTCATACTTCACAAAATGTGCTCCTGCCGCCGTAAGCTGACCCCGTGCCGCCTGCTCACACAGCTTACCCACAGACATTCCCAGCTTCTCCAACTCCACATTTTCCTCAATGTACAGACAAAAGCATTCCGGAAATGTACATTCGTCTATGCTCTGCTGACTCACTTGCTTTGGTGCAGCTGCTCCCTGATCCATCCTTTTGCGAAGCTCCTGCATATCCCTGATTTTACAATCAAGCTCCTGCTTTTTCTCAGACAGGATCTCTCCCTCTGCTGTGCCGTTGCACAGGATTTCTTTGATGTCCGTCAGGGAAAGACCCAGTCTCTTATACTGCTTGACACAGTTCAATCTTGCCACTTGTTCCTCATCATAGTAGTGATATCCGTTTCCGGCATCAATTCTGGAAGCTGTAATCAGTCCCTCCTCTTCATAGAGCCTGATTGCCTTTCTCCCGACATTCCCGATGAGTGCCAGCTGTCCTCTGGTATACATATTTTTCATTCTTTTATCCTCGCTTTCTTTTTGATAAAACGAGCATACACCCTGCCCTTAGGGACCATGTCAATCACAAAATAAATTTTTCTTATTTTTACGTTCATAATAAATAAATGCAGTGATGCATAAAGTAATCTGAACCACGGACGATATCGGTGTTGCAAGACCAATCAGAAATAATGAACCATTTCCAATATGACTAAACAGCATGACTAACGGTACCCTGATTCCAAATGCACCGACAATTCCCTGAACCATTACGAACATCGTTCTCTCACATCCGTTAAAATATCCGATAAAACAAAACAGGATTGCCGTCAAAAGACAGTCTATCGCATATGCTCTCAGATACGAGTGAGCCGCAGTGATCACGTCCAAGTCATTCGAAAATAATCCTGCAAGAAGAGAACCGCCGAAAAAGGCAAGCAGTCCCATCATCAGACCCGCGGCAAAAGCTGTCTGAATCCCATACTGAAGTGCCTTCTTCGCTCTGTCATGCTTGCCTGCACCATTGTTCTGCGCAACAAATGCAGCCATCGCCTGCATATAGGCAGATGCAACCAGCATTAAAAAGGCACATACCTTTTCTCCCACGCCAATGGCTGCTGACTCTATCAGCCCGATTGCATTGACCGTAGATTGGATAAAAATAAAGGAAATGCCTACCAGCAGCTCCTGCAATGCAACCGGAAGCCCGATACTAAAAATCTTCTTTGCATAAATGGCATCCCATCTGATGTCTGATTTCTTCAATTGAAACGGTAGTTTCTTACAACGTATGATGGCCAAAGAAATCACCACACTGACTGCCTGAGCAAGTACTGTAGCAAGTGCTGCTCCGGCAGCTCCCATATGAAACACTATGATAAAGATAAGGTCGCCAACTATATTGACCACACAGGCAATCGCAACCGTGAGAAGCGGTGTTTTTGAATCACCGATTCCCCGAAATATGGCTCCCAAGACATTATAAGCTATGATAAATACAATTCCTGCGCCGCAAACCCTGATATATTGTGTTGTTTGCGTTAATGCATCCTGCGGAGCATGCATCAATACTGCGACCCTTTCGGCACATATGATCAAGAGCACAGTGGCAATGACTGCCATCACTAAAAAGATGACAATCCCTGTCCCAATGCCTTTACTTGCACGTTCTCCCCGTCCGCTTCCGATGGCTTCACCAATCAGAACGGTTACGCCTATTGCGAAGCATGTAATCACATTTGCAAAGGTTGTTGTAAACATACTTCCTGTCGCCACACCTGACTGGTCTGCAATTTTAGCAAATTTCCCAACCACAAGAAGATCCACTGCTCCATACATCGCCTGTAAAAACAATGCCGCAAATATCGGAATTGCAAATCGCAGCAGACTACTCAGAATATTTCCCTCCGTCAACCGGTTATTCTTCATGAAATAAGCCTCCTAACCTAAAAAGCCGGATAAGTATCAGGATTGCTCCTGACATCTTATCCAGCCAATAACCAAAATGTTATTCACCCTCCGATGACGTAGTTACTTTAACAAGTTTTTTTCATAATGTCAATAGCTTGATTCCTATACCCTCTAAGGCATTTGCGTTATTACGGTTGGTCTTTATTTATCTTTTTCTCAAACGCCTCTATAGAATCCACATGAGCTGCATACTTATGCCATTCCTTTAACACCCCGAGATCCTTTTGATCCATAATCTTCTGTTCAAGCTGCTCTGACGGCTGTCCACAATCCTCAAGTAATTCCAGAATATCCTCGGCTTTTCCTTCAGCTTTTCCTTCCTCACGGGCATCTCTCCGAACCATCTTCATATGTTTCTTTTCATCATATTCCGTCAGTAACATACTGGTCACCTCTCCTCGATTCTTCAGAAGAAACTCCTTCAGGACATCCTGCTCGATACATTCCTGGGTTGCCAGCTCTACAGCTTCCTTAAGCACATATCCTTCTCTCTGAAATCTTCTGATACGGTCAATAAAATATGCATAATCCTCCAAGATCTTGCACTGCTTCATCAGTTCTTCATTATGTCCATAATTCACGTTGTACATCACAGCCTTGCATTCAAGGCAGCTATCATCTCCGCCAAACGCATCCGATAAACGTAGTATCTCTTTTTCCGGTCTTGTCCCTGTACCATTGTAGAAAATAATAAACCTCGGCGTCGGAAGCTTAATCAGACTTGTTCCATATATATCCTTCTCATTCGATACTACATACGACTGGTATACATCCGTCAGATAAATCAGTCCCCGTAACGGCATATTTCCGCAAAATGTGGACTGATGCTCATACAGATTCAGCTGACTTCCAATGATAAAGGAGCAATCGTTCTTCATACCCATATATACTGCATCATCAATGGTTGTAATGATAATATCGTCGACATTATCATACGAAGTCCCGTTTAAAGCATTATACAATTCCAGAATATTTTTCTTATCCTGAAACAGTTTCACGAACAACCTGTCCTTGTACTTTCTGTTAATCTGCAGCTTCTCTAAGAATTGCACGATTCGCCGAATCATTCTGCTCCAGCCATCATCTCCGAGTAACACTCTGTAGTTTTGTCTTTCTCTCATTCACTTACCTCCATTATAAGTATTTTTGTTCTGTTTATCAACTGCCATTTGAGGCAGACTGACGCAGAACTCCCTTGTTTTGTTTCTTTTACTTCGTAACTGGAATCACCGGCTGAAATGCCCTTGATACTTCCTTGAATATGTGCACTGCGAGAATAAAGTTGTCGCACAGGTAGAGACACAATTTATTCTCAAGCAAGCTTATCTTAACATGGAATAGAAGGTGGTACAATATGACATTATATACAAATATTTAATGTGAATTATGTTGAGTATTCAATGTAGATTGCCTGTGTATAAAACGAAATCCCCCAGTAAGTGATATACGGAGGGATTCTTAATTATATTGAAAAACTTAATAATCTAATCTGGGATTATCAATCAAGGTTTTAGAACTGCCACCTTCTCCAGTTCCTCACGAATATGGATATGCTGCGGGCATACCTGTTCGCATTTGCCGCACTTGATACACTCTGCTGCACCCTTTTTCTCATGTCCTCCGACTAACCAGCTTTCCTGCCACTGGGCTGCCCCGAGGTCACGGTAAAGGGTATAATAATTCATCGCGTAAAATGAACCTGAGATACCGATGTTCATCGGACATACCTTTGCACAGTAATTACACGTTGTACATGGGATCAACGGAATGCGTGCAAGTTCTTCCTGTGCTGCCTTGAGTGTCTCTCTCTGCATATCCGTCAGACCTGTAAAGTCCTTCATATAAGACAGATTATCCTGCATCTGTTCTAATGAACTCATGCCGGACAGTACCGTAATGATGCCGGGAAGGTCTGCCGCAAAGCGTACCGCCCAGGATGCAACCGAAGACTCCGGCTCTGCATCCTTCAGGATTTTTTGTACGGACTCAGGCGGATTTGCCAGCATACCACCCTTGACAGGTTCCATAATGATCACCGGCTTGCCATGTGCTCTTGCTACCTCATAGCAGCGGCGTGATGCAATCGAATAGCTCTCCCAGTCTGCGTAATTGATCTGCAGCTGTACAAACTCCATCTCCGGATGTGCTGTCAGGATTTCTTCAAGCTCCTCCGGTGTGGAATGGAAAGAAAATCCCACATGACGAATCAGACCCTCTGCTTTTTTCTCCTGCACAAAGCTCCATAAATCAAAATCATCAAAGAAATGCGTTCTGCTTTCTCCCAGATTATGCAGCAGGTAAAAATCAAAATACCCTGCGCCCGTCTGCCTGAGTGATGTATCAAACTGCGCAATTGCTTCCTCTCTGGTCTTACAGTTGATCCAGGCTGCGTTCTTAGTTGCAAGCTGGAATGTTTCTCGCGGATATCGCTCCACCAGTGCCTGCCGGATGGCATCCTCACTGCCTGCATACGCCCATGCAGTATCAAAATAGGTAAATCCCGCTTTTAAAAACTCATCTACCATCTGTTTTGTCTGCCCGATATCAATCTGCTCATCCTTCTGCGGCAGCCGCATCAGCCCAAAGCCCAGCTTCTTAATGTCTTCTCCCAAATATGCCATATCTAGTCCTCCTGTTTTACCGTTATCTTTTGTCTTCCATATACAGGATCAATCTACCTGTACCAGTTCATATTCCCTTGATCCATACCCCAGCTTTGCAGCTGCCTCTATCGTATGAACACCATTCTGACTCTCCACACGCTCTAAAAAGTGTGCCTGACCCGGATCCTCCTTTGCTGCGTAAACCAGATCCATACAAGCCTGGTCTATGGCGATCGGGTCAAGAGACACCAGTATTCCGATATCCTTCATACAGGGATCCTCTGCCACTTCGCAGCAGTCACAATCTACTGACATATTCATCATGACATTGACATATACAATGTTTCCCTTAAAATAATCAACCACCGATGAAGCGGCATCTGCCATGGATTCCAAAAAGGAGTCATGATCGGAAGTCCATATCTCCTCCGGCTTGCCGGCTCCGTGGATATAAGCCTTACCTGCAGAGGACGCAACTCCGATGGAAAGCTGTTTCAAAGCTCCGCCGTAGCCACCCATGGGATGTCCCTTAAAATGTGACAAAACCAGCATAGAATCATATTTTTGCAAGTTCTTCCCCACATAGTTTTTCTGAATGACCCTGCCATTCGGGATCTGCAGCTCCAGATCCGGTCCTTCAGCATCCATTAGATCCACGGTAAAGTAATCCTCCCAGCCATGCTCTTTTATGAGCTTCCTGTGCTTTTCCGTCGTATTGCGTGCACCCTCATATGCAGTGTTACACTCTACCACTGTTCCATTCACATATTCAATGACTGGCTTCCAGAACTCCGGCTTCAGAAAGTTCTGATTGCCCTTTTCTCCGGAATGCAACTTTACCGCCACATGACCGGTCAATTCCTTGCCTGCAAGCCTATACATTTCCAGTACTTTTTCAGGACTGATTTCTCTCGTAAAATAAACTTTTGCCATTGTGCACCTCCATGATTAATAATTCCTAATCTAATAATAATCCTTGGAGTTTACTCAAAGTCAAGAACTAATTTATACTAATTTATACTAATCACAGAAAAAATGAATATATACTCGATTTTTCTGATCATCACCAGATTATGGGCATGCAGAAACCCCTGTAAGTATAACTCACAAGGGTTTACATGCATAGCTTAAT
>JAUNSO010000046.1:15008-26257 GCA_030539165.1 bacterium | reverse complement strand
AAGAAAGAGCGGAAACGAGGGTTCTGCTCTTTTTTTAGTTGAGAAAAGATTGGAATTAGTTTATAATCTTTGATAGTGGGCAGTTTTGCACTTTGATCAGTAGATGCCCGAGTACAAGGAGAATAGAATGAGTTCTGTGGATCGATATGGGAAGCCGCTTGGCAACCTGATGCAGTTTAAGAGTGATTTTTTTGAGAAAAATGATGCCATGCTTAAGATGGCGGATGATATGGGCGATGTGCTGCGCAGACAGCCGAAGCGTGAAGT
Source organism: bacterium (assembly GCA_030539165.1). Lineage (GTDB taxonomy): Bacteria > Bacillota > Clostridia > Lachnospirales > Lachnospiraceae > JAAYYM01. The sequence continues at coordinate 25,990 of JAUNSO010000046.1, read as the reverse complement.
GTGTAAAATGTGTGGCGGGAAACTGGGAGAGCCACTTTTTACTAGTCACGATATAGGATATATTCTGTGTCCGGTATGCGGACAGCTGAATTCAGAATATGAAGATACGAATGAATTTGCGAATAAGGTTTATATAGAGGATGATTACCTCAAGAATTACAGTGAGCAGGATAAGGGAGCTTACCAGAAGCGTCTGGAGACGATTTATCTGCCAAAGGCAAACTATCTGAAGGACTGTCTCGTTAAGGAAGCGGTCAGTGATGTAAAGCTTCTTGATATCGGAGCAGGCAGTGGTTATTTTGTACAGGCAGCGAAGAAGGCAGGTATGCAGGCAGAAGGAATTGAGATTTCCGAGGCCCAGGTGAACTTCGCGAATGCGATGGCGGGCACTCCGATTCTAAAAGCTGTGAACAGCGACCACATCAGTGAATACATCAGAAATGCCGATGCAAATGTATTATCAGCCATCGGAGTCTTTGAGCACATCATTACGTTAGACGATACCCTGCAGGCAATTTCTGCGAATCCAAAGATTCAATATGTCTACCTGTCAGTACCGATGTTTTCTTTCAGCTGTGCGTTTGAAGCATCTCATCAGTCATGCTACAACCGACACACGGGTGGAACGCATACGCATTTATTTTCACAGAAGTCTCTGCAGTATATGGCGGACAAGATGGGCTTTGAGGTTGCATACCAGTGGAAGTTCGGTTCGGATGCCATGGATCTGTATCGTATGCTCTGCGTCTCATTAGAGCAGAATGGAAATCCGGAATTCAAGGATTACTTTGCAGAGAAATTTGCACCACTGTTAGATGATATACAGCTGGTATTTGATCAGAGCGATTTCGCTTCGGAAGTACATATGGTCATGAAGCGTAGATAAATAGAATGGGAAATAGAACAAGGAGCGTTTAGAATGAAAATAGTTGATAAGATATTCGGAACACATAGTGAGCGTGAGCTGAAGATGATCGAGCCAATCGTAGATCAGATTGAAGCCCTGCGTCCTGCTATGATGGAACTGTCAGATAAGCAGTTGTGTGATAAGACGAAGGAATATAAGAAACGCTACAGCGAAGGCGAGACATTAGATGACCTGCTTCCGGAAGCATTTGCTACAGTACGTGAGGCAGCGAGAAGATCCTTAAATATGGAGCACTACAGAGTACAGCTGATTGGTGGTATTATTCTGCATCAGGGACGTATCTCCGAGATGCGTACCGGTGAAGGTAAGACACTTGTTTCTACTCTGCCGGCATACTTAAATGCCTTAGAGGGCAAGGGTGTACATGTCGTTACAGTCAATGACTATCTGGCAAAGCGTGATGCGGAGTGGATGGGACAGGTACATGAATTCCTTGGTCTGACAGTCGGTGTCGTACTGAACAGCATGAAGCCTGAGGAAAGACGAGAAGCATATGCCTGTGATATTACATATGTGACCAATAATGAAATCGGATTCGATTATCTGCGTGATAATATGGTCATCTACAAGGAACAGCTTGTACTGCGTGATCTGCATTATGCGATTATTGATGAGGTCGACTCGGTATTGATTGATGAGGCAAGAACGCCGTTAATCATTTCCGGTATGGGTACGAAATCCACGAAGATGTATGAGCTTTGTGATATGCTGGCACGTACTTTGAAGCGTGGCGAGGACATGGAGGATCTGTCTAAGATGGATGCCATCATGGGTATCGAGCAGGAGGAGACAGGGGACTTTGTCGTTAATGAGAAGGACAAGATTGTGAACCTGACTGCACAGGGTGTATCAAGGGTAGAGCAGTTCTTCCAGATTGAAAATCTGGCTGATGCCGATAACCTTGAGATTCAGCACAATATCATTCTGGCACTGCGTGCACACAATCTGATGTTCCGTGACCAGGATTATGTAGTGAAGGATGATCAGGTACTGATCGTTGATGAATTTACCGGACGTATTATGCCGGGACGCCGTTACTCAGACGGTCTGCATCAGGCAATTGAAGCGAAGGAGCATGTAAAGGTAAAACGCGAAAGCAAGACGGTTGCGACAATTACCTTCCAGAACTTCTTCAATAAATATACGAAGAAAGCCGGTATGACCGGTACGGCTCTGACAGAAGAGAAGGAGTTCCGTGACATCTACGGAATGGATGTTATTGAGATTCCGACCAATGTTCCGGTAGCCAGAATCGATCTGCAGGATGCGGTGTATAAGACAAAGAAAGAGAAATTATTTGCAATCTGCAATGAAATAGAAGCGACCCATAAGACGGGTCAGCCGGTACTGGTTGGTACAATCACAATCGAGGCATCAGAGGAAATCAGCAATCTGCTCAGAAAACGTGGTATCCAGCATAAGGTACTGAATGCGAAGTTCCATGAGTTAGAGGCTGAGATTGTTGCAGATGCAGGTATTCACGGAGCTGTTACAATCGCAACGAACATGGCAGGCCGTGGTACCGATATCAAGCTGGATGCGGAGTCAAGGGCAGCAGGCGGATTGAAGATTATCGGTACAGAGAGACATGAGTCCAGACGTATTGATAATCAGCTGCGTGGTCGTTCCGGCCGTCAGGGTGATCCCGGTGTATCCAGATTCTATATCTCTCTTGAGGATGATCTGATGAGACTGTTCGGTTCAGAACGTCTGATGTCTGTATTTAATACATTGGGTGTCCCGGAAAATGAACAGATCGAGCATAAGATGCTGACCAATGCCATCGAAAAAGCTCAGATGAAGATAGAGAATAATAACTATGGCATCAGAAAGAACCTGTTAGAGTACGATCAGGTGAATAATGAACAGAGAGAAATCATCTATGGTGAGCGCCGCCGCGTGCTTGACGGAGAGAGCATGAGAGATGCTATCTATAAGATGATTACAGACTTTATTGAGAATTCCGTAGATATGGTCATCGGAGATGATTCAGCACCTGAGGACTGGGATCTGAAGGAGTTGAACAATGTGATTCTTCCGGTTATCCCGATTGAGAAGATTATCACGCCGGAGATTAAGGGACTTAAGAAGAATGAATTGAAGCACAAGCTGAAGGAAGAGGCAGTCAAGTTCTATGAGAGCAAGGAGGCTGAATTCCCTGAGCCTGAGAAATTAAGAGAGTTTGAGCGTGTAGTACTGCTGAAGGTCATTGATAATAAGTGGATGGATCATATTGATGATATGGATCAGCTGCGTCAGGGCATCGGTCTGCAGGCGTATGCACAGAGAGATCCCCTTGTAGAATATAAGATGATGGGTTACGACATGTTCGATGCCATGACAGCCAATATTCAGGAGGAGACTGTACGCGTACTGTCCCACATCCGCATTGAGCAGAAGGTAGAACGTGAGCAGGTAGCGAAGGTGACGGGAACCAATAAAGATGATTCCGTAGCTAAGACACCGCAGAAGCGGGAGACGGATAAAGTATATCCCAACGATCCATGTCCGTGTGGTTCAGGAAAGAAATATAAGCAGTGTTGCGGCAAACGTTAGTTGCGCAGCAACTGACGTCGGAAATCACTTTGTGATTTTCGATTGAGGAGAGGCACGCGAAAAATGAAGAAAATAGTCCTGAGGCTGTACGGGAAACGTTAAAAGGATAGGTATTTATGGTAGAATTAGATGCAATCAAAACTGAATTAATCACATATGAGACTCCGCTTGCAGAGATGAAGCTCTCGCTTGCATTGGATGCGAAGACAGAGCGTGTGCAGGAGCTGGAACGTGAAATGGAGGCTCCGGGATTCTGGGATGACACAGAGCGTTCACAGGTCTATATGAAGGAATTAAAGAACCTGAAGGACTGCATTGAGACCTTTCAGGAGCTGGAAACAGGCTATGAGGATATTCAGACACTGCTGGAAATGGGTTATGAAGAAAATGATGCATCAATGGTGTCAGAGATACAGCAGGAGTTTGATGAGTTTAAAGAGAAGTTTGATAAACTTCGAATCAGTACACTGCTATCAGGAGAGTTTGATCATAATAATGCGATTCTGAAGCTGAATGCAGGTGCGGGCGGCACAGAAAGTTGTGACTGGGCGGCCATGCTCTACCGGATGTACAGTCGCTGGGCAGAGGACAAGGGCTTTTCAGTTGAAGTGCTGGATTATCTGGACGGGGATGAGGCTGGAATTAAATCAGTTACTTTCCAGGTCAATGGAGAAAATGCATTCGGATATTTGAAATCAGAAAAGGGAGTACACAGGCTAGTCAGAATTTCTCCTTTTAATGCGCAGGGAAAGAGGCAGACATCCTTTGTATCGCTGGATGTTATGCCGGACATAGAGGAAGATCTGGATGTGGATATTGATGAAGGCGATCTGCGTGTCGATACATACCGAAGCAGTGGTGCCGGCGGACAGCATATTAACAAGACTTCATCAGCCATTCGTATCACACATATACCGACAGGCGTGGTAGTACAGTGCCAAAATGAACGTTCACAGCATATGAATAAAGACAAGGCAATGCAGATGCTGAAGGCAAAGCTGTTCTTACTAAAGAAAGAAGCCAATGCAGAAAAGCTGTCTGATATTCGTGGTGAAGTGAAGGAAATCGGCTGGGGCAACCAGATTCGTTCTTATGTACTGCAGCCGTACACGATGGTCAAGGATCACAGAACTGATACGGAGGTCGCACAGGCAGACAGCGTACTGGACGGAAAGATTGACCCGTTCATCAATGCATATCTGAAATGGATTGCTTTGGGAAACTGATTATGATAGAAATGCTTATGTATGTCGAAAAGTGCAAGCGAATGCTTGCATTTTTTTTAGGTATATGTTAAACTCTTATCCATCGGTGAAAGACAACTGTACGCATGGCAAGGACAAACAAAAACAACTGTACACGAGCCGAGGACATATAGACAAATCGGAGCAGGAGGTGATGCTATGACAGAGGAAAATGGATACTTTATCGTAAAGCAGAAAGCTTTGCCGGAGGTACTGCTGAAGGTGGTAGAGGCCAAAAATCTGTTGGAAACAGAAAAGGTGCTGACAGTGCAGGAGGCAACCGACAAAGTCGGCATCAGCAGGAGCTCCTTTTATAAATATAAGGACGATGTATTTCAGTTTCATGACAATGCACAGGGTAAAACGATTACACTGACATTTCAGATGGAGGATAAGCCCGGACTACTGGCAGATGTATTAAAAATAGTAGCTGCTTTCGGAGCAAATATCCTTACGATTCATCAGAGTATACCGATCAATGCGGTTGCTTCACTCAGTATCAGCGTTCAGGTATTACCGACGACAGGAGATATCTCCAAGATGGTAGCCAGTATGGAAAAACAGGATGGCGTGCATTATGTCAAGATCCTGGCGAGAGAATAGAGAGACATTCATAGAAAAGGGGAAAGAAAATGGTCAATATAGCAGTTTTAGGATATGGCACAGTGGGTTCAGGAGTTGTAGAGGTCATCAATACCAATTCAAGCAGCATTAATAAAAAGGCAGGCGAAGAAATTAATATTAAATATGTTCTGGATCTGAGAGACTTTCCGGGAGATCCTGTACAGGATAAAATTGTACACGATTTCAATGTGGTCCTGAATGATGATGATATTAAGATCGTTGTTGAGGTCATGGGAGGTGTGAATCCGGCATACAGCTTCGTAAAGCAGTGTTTGGAAGCAGGCAAGAGCGTCTGCACCTCTAACAAAGAACTGGTAGCAAAGTATGGCCCGGAGCTGTTGCAGATTGCAAGAGACAAGAACATTAATTTCCTGTTTGAAGCAAGTGTAGGCGGTGGTATACCGATCATCCGTCCGCTGAATTCTTCCCTGACAGCAGACGAAATCCATGAGATTACCGGTATTTTAAATGGTACAACAAACTATATTCTCAGCAAGATGACTGATGAAGGCTGGGAGTTTGATGATGCGTTAAAGAAGGCGCAGGAATTCGGATATGCAGAGCGCAATCCGGAGGCAGATATCGAGGGCTATGATGCATGCCGCAAGATTGCAATACTATCATCGCTTGCCTTTGGAAATCATGTAGATTATGAAGATATCTATACAGAAGGAATTTCAAAGATTACCAGTAAGGATATCCAGTATGCAAAGAAGCTGGGGATGGCAATCAAATTACTGGCAGACAGCAAACGCGATGGAGATAATTTCTATGCGATGGTAGCGCCCTTTATGATTGCAAAATCACATCCTTTATTCAGCGTAAATGATGTATTTAACGGCATTTTTGTAAATGGTAATGTCATTGGAGATGTGATGTTTTATGGAAGTGGTGCAGGAAAACTGCCGACAGCCAGTGCAGTTGTAGCCGATGTAGTGGATGCGACCAAGCATCTGAAGAGAAATGTGATGGCCTTCTGGAGCAGTAAGAAGCTGGAACTGACCAGCATTGAGAATGCAAAACGCAGATTTTTTATCAGGATCAAGGGCAATCAGGATACACTGCTTGCTGACATTCAGGCGGCATTTGGCACGGTAGAGATTGTAACCTTAGAGGATGCAAAGGATGAGTTTGGATTTATCACACAGGTTATGACGGAGAGGCAGTATCATGAGGCAGCAGGAAAGCTGAATGATATGATCTCCATGATTAGAATTGAAGGTTAAAATACTGAAAGACAGGGGAAATGAGATATGAAGTATATCGTAGTTCTTGGAGATGGCATGGCCGATGAACCAATCGAAGAGCTGGGTAACAAAACTCCGCTTGAGTATGCAGATACTGCAACTATGGATCTGCTGGCAGCAAAGGCAGAGATCGGACTGCTGCATACGATTCCTGACGGGATGAAGCCTGGATCAGACACAGCCAACTTATCAGTACTGGGATATGATCCGAAGATTTATTATTCCGGCAGATCGCCATTGGAGGCACTCAGCATCGGTGTACCGATGAGAGATACAGACATTGCTCTGCGATGCAATATTGTCACACTTTCAGATGAAGAGGATATATTTGAAGAAAAGACGATCATTGATCACAGCTCCAGCGAGATTTCAACAGAGGATTGCGCTGTGCTGCTGGGAGATGTGCGCAAGGCTTTGGAAAATGAAACATTTCAGTTTTATGTAGGTACCAGCTATCGCCATTGTATGATATGGAACAATGGACATGTCGAGGAACTGAGTCAGCCGCATGACATTCTGGGCAGAGTGATAGGACCCTATCTGCCGGCAGATGAAGTTTTTACAAATATGATGAAAAAAAGCTATGAGATCCTAAAGGATCATCCGATTAACCAGGAAAGAAAGAGGCAGGGACTGAATCCTGCTAACTGCTGCTGGTTCTGGGGTGCAGGCACCAAGCCGATGCTGGCACCGTTTTCAGAGAAGTATGGAAAAAGAGGTGCGATGATCTCTGCGGTTGATCTGCTCAAGGGTATCGCAGCCGGAGCCAGTATGGGCGTCATCCATGTGGAGGGTGCAAACGGCGGACTGCATACAAATTACGAGGGAAAGGCAGAGGCTGCAGTCAAAGCACTTTTACAGGAAGGCTATGACTTTGTGTATATCCACGTAGAAGCACCTGATGAGATGGGACATCAGGGAAGCGTGGAGAGAAAGGTACAGTCAATAGAGTATCTGGATGAACGCATTATCAAACCGGTCATGGAAGCTATGGAGGCATCAGGAGAGGACTATCGTATGCTGATCCTGCCGGATCATCCGACACCGATCAGGATCAGGACGCATTCCAGTGAGCCTGTACCATATTTGCTGTATGACAGCCGTAAACAAATGAAGGAGCAATGGCATTATAATGAACGGGAAGCCAAGGCTTCGGGTAAGTATATAGCAGAAGGACATAAAATGATGGAGAAGCTGTTGGAGTGTCAATAGCAATCCGACACAAGGAGGAGAATATGTTAGTAGTAAAGAAATTCGGCGGGACATCCGTTGCTAACAAGGAGAGAATCTATAATGTAGCCAATCGCTGCATCAAGGATTATAAAGAAGGAAAAGACGTTGTAATCGTTCTCTCTGCAATGGGCAAACAGACAGATGTACTGATCGATCTGGCAAAGGACATCAGTGACAATCCATCCAAGAGAGAAATGGATATGCTGCTGACTACGGGGGAACAGACCTCGGTAGCACTGATGGCGATGGCACTGAATGCTCTTGGAGTACCGGCTGTATCCCTGAATGCATTTCAGGTGGCTATGCATACCACAAGTGCATACAGCAATGCAAGGTTAAAAAGGATCGATACAGAACGTATCCGGCATGAACTGGATCAGAGAAGGATTGTAGTGGTAACAGGCTTTCAGGGAGTCAATAAATATGATGACTTTACAACACTCGGCCGCGGTGGATCAGATACGACAGCTGTAGCACTGGCAGCTTCACTGCATGCTGATTCCTGCGAGATCTTTACAGATGTAGACGGTGTCTATACTGCAGACCCGAGAGTCGTAAAGAATGCAAGGAAAATGAAAGAGATCACATATGATGAGATGCTGGATCTGGCAACACTGGGTGCAGGTGTACTGCATAACCGTTCGGTAGAGCTGGCAAAGAAATACGGCGTACAGCTGGTTGTACGTTCTAGTCTGACAGAAGCGGAAGGAACCGTTGTTAAGGAGGTAGTGAAAGTGGAGAGAATGTTGGTGAGCGGCATAGCAGCCGATAAAAATGTAACCAGAATTTCAATGATAGGTCTTGCAGATAAGCCAGGTGTGGCATTCAGAGTATTTGATGCACTGGCTCAGGCAAATATCAATGTAGATATGATCCTGCAGTCAATCGGCCGTGATAATACAAAGGATATTTCCTTTACGATTCCAAGAGATGCGACGGATGAGGCACTGAAGGTACTGGAGGATAATAAGGAGCGACTGACCTGCCAGGAAATCAAGTGTAAGGATACTGTAGCAAAGGTATCTATCGTAGGAGCCGGTATGATGAGCAACCCCGGTGTAGCAGCTAAGATGTTTGAGTGTCTCTTCAATTCCAATATCAACATCAATATGATTTCCACATCAGAAATCAGAGTCACAGTACTGATTGATGAAACAGAAGTTGAAAAGGCTATGAATGCGATTCATGATGCATTCGGTTTAGAGGACTAAAAGCATTCTTTATCTTAATAGTTCATTCACAAAGCATCGGGCAGCCGGTGCTTTGTGACATTTTGACGGATTGTCCGTATGCGTTGTTGTGGGACTCAAAATATGGTACTATAGAATTATCCGGAGGCTTCTTCATGGAAGAGTTATATATCCGGAGCACTTATGAATGAAGGGCAACACAAGAGAGGAGAAGCTGTATGAGAAGACTAAAGAAAGTGCTGATATTAGGACTTGCAACGGCGATAGTAGCAACTTCAGTATACTTGCCTGTCTATGCAGATGGGGAGAATAATTTTGACTTGAACGGAGACGGGATTCTGGATTCATGTGATAATGATGGTGACGGAAAAGCTGAACTTCTGGATTCAAACGGGGATGGAATTTCGGAGACACCGGTCATAGAGCCGGTCGACCCGACCATTCAGCCGGTTGGACCAGTGATGCCGGATGATCCGATTATTCAGCCGGTTGGTCCTGTGATACCGGATGACCCGGAACCAATCTACAGTCCATTACCCATGCCACAGGAGACTGTTAATCTGAAAAATTACACATTAACGAATATCGGTGCACATATTCTGTCATACTCCGTTGATGGCGGCATTACATGGAGTCTGGGAACAACGTCAAACCCGGTGGATCTGTCACCGGCTCAATATTCTCTGGCGCCGGGAGGAACGGTCAGCGTAAAATATCTGCCGGAGGATGGCTCCTATTTTCTGGAATCTCCGGTACAGACCATCAATCTGACACAGGCATCAGCACCGGTAGGGGCATATGCAGTAGACCCGACCACAACGAATGGAAAAGGTACTATTTACGGTGTGGATGCAAGCATGGAATATGCCAATGCTTTATTACTTGGAGCACCTTATCAGGCAATCAACGGAAGCTCTGTAGACGTAGACCCCGGTTCCTATTATGTCCGGGTAGCGACAGCAGGCAGCCGCTTTTTCTCAGATACCGTTCAGCTGACAGTCAATCCTTTTAAGAGTACAAAGGAGCCGACACCAAATGCAGTGTTTGATGCAGTCAGCATGGTTCTCAGCAATATGAGCAGCGGCATGGAATACTGTTTTGACGGTGTGACATGGACACATATTGCAGACGGGTCACCAACCAGCAAGACTCTGACAGACGATGATGCCAGAAATGCACTGGCTCACGGGATTCAGATTATCAAAAAGGGAAATGGTTCTACTACAACAGATTCTGATATTCAGACGATCACGATACACAAAGGCAGCACACCCAATATGGTTCAGGGAGTGGCACCGACTGACACAGGAAACTCAGGAAAGATCATCAATGTAAACGCAAGCATGCAGTATAAGGCAAACGGAGCTGCCTCATGGATAGACATTGGTTCCAATGTAGTAACAAATCTGGCAACCGGAACCTATCTGGTGCGTGTACGGGCAACGGGCGCGACCATAGCGAGTGATTCAGTCACAGTCAATATCGGAGCCTTCAGACCGGTGGTTCTGCCAAAGGAGCATACGCCGGGTACAGATTTTAACGCGATGAATATGATGCTGTCTGATATCCTTGGCACAAAGTATTCACTAGACGGCGGCAATAACTGGACATATGCGAAGGACTATAATCAGATACAGCTCCATGACGGACAGGTCAGTACAGACAAGGGAATCAAGGCATTCAGACCGGGCAATGGTACGACAACCTCTGATTCCGATATACAGAGCATTTCTATTCATAAGGCAAATGCTCCTTCGGGACTCAGTGCAGCAAGCGCAACAAGTGCATCTCTCGGAGCCATTAATGGTCTTACAACAAGCATGGAATACGGACCAAAGGGCGGATCATGGACGGCAGCAACTACGTCTACTGTGCTGCTTCCGGCAGGAGTTTACTATGTCAGAACAAGAGGCGCCTATACGACACTACCCAGTGATCCTGTAGAGATCGATATCAAGAC
>JAUNSO010000046.1:0-14908 GCA_030539165.1 bacterium | reverse complement strand
CCAACACAGGAAGAGGTTGACGAGAAGATTAAGGAAGAAGAAGCCAAGAAGACAGAAGCAGAGCAGCAGACGGAGGAGCCGGCCCCGACCCCGATTCCTGTAGTCGGAGAGCCTAATATAGCAGGCAATGAAGGCGTATCGGGCTGGGCAGCAATCGAACAGTCAGTTACAGCGGAGCCTGTTGTGGTCAATATGAATGGTTCAACAGAGGTTCCTGCATCGGTACTGAAGGCTGTCAAATCAGCAAAGTCTGAGCTGGTGATCGGCATCAGTGAAGATATTGTCTGGACGATTCCGGGTAGTGCAGTTGCAGATGATGTCGCAGATGTCAATCTGGGCGTGACAGAGAATACTGGCTCAATCCCTCAGGAGGCAGTCGATGCGGTGGCGGCAAACAGTATTGAGACGAAGCAGTTTGAAGTAGAATATGACGGTGCATTTGGATTCCGGGCGACGCTTTCTATGAAAACGAATCAAAACAATGCCGGAAAATATGCGAACCTTTTCTGCTATCGCGGCGCAGGTGAACCAATGGAGTTTATTGATTCCAGCCAGATCGATGCAAACGGCGGTATGAAATTTGGCATGGTACATGCTTCCTCCTATGTGATCGTGGTCAGTGATGAGAAATACAGCCAGGACACTGTAGAAGGAACAGAGAATGTGAAGGTCAAGAGCAGTGAGAAGGAAAGCAAAACCGCTTGGATCTTGCTGGGGATTCTATTTCTCTCGATTGTGCTCATTGCGGCTGCAGTGACTGTAGTGATGAGGAAGAGACAGCAGGATCTGAAGAAACAGCACAAACAGCAGCATACTACGCAACATAAAAGATAAACAGATGAAATGTAGTCATATAGTATAATAGAGAAGACGGTGAATATCGAATGAATATTCACCGTCTTTTTATGTTACACCGGATAAAGATGCTTATATAAATCATAGATTAGATATCTGATAACGGGGCTTCCTCTGATAATGGAACTTCTTCTGGCGCTGGAGCTTCTATGATTACCGGGCTGAATTCTCCGTTCAGATCGCGATAGAAATTGGCAAGTACAGTAAAGAAATAAGGTCCGACCCAAAGCAATGCCAGTCCACAGGAGAGGAGAATCAAGAAGTACCATCCGATAAAGCTTAAATAGATATAAAAGAATCTTCCTTTCTGTCCCTGCAGGATCAGACGACTCTGCTTGGCACATTCCAGTGCCTTCCATTCCGGATGATCGCAGTAGAAGTAATAACGCAGACCATAAACCAAAGAAAGCATAATGGAGCCAACAATGGAACCCAAATACAATACTATGTAAAGGAGAAATATAGGAGAACTAAAATCCATGACCTCGTCACTGAATATCATCTCTACAGCGCATGCGGGAACACTCATGAGAATGTTTGCAAAGTAAAAAAGGAAAAATAAACCGAGAACCTTATCCGGATGGTGAGTAAAGGAATAAAACACATCCTTTACCTCAACCTTGTTGCCTCTGGAAATCTGCAGAGCCATATAAACTAAGCCAACTTCCATACAGTAGAACAGCGCAACGATGATCATTGCAATCAGGAATAAGATGATAAATGAACCGATCAGTGTGGGAGTAACCTGCCCTCCACCCACGAGTGCAGTACCTAACAAACCTGCCATGCCGACCGTATATGCAATCGAGAATACTGCGAAGTAAATTGCCAGAATCACAGCAAAGGCGCCTGCAATCTTTCCATAGTTTCCGAGTAACTGTTCCTTTGCGAGTGCCTTTAACTGCGCAGATGTTTTTTGCTGATTCATGATGTTTCTTGTGCTCCAATCGTTTGTTTTTTTAGCATGCCATATCAAAATTCATACCGCGCAGTCCCATTGCATCCGATTCCTTTTTGTTCTGCTGGTATGGATTGCTTTCATTTGAATACTTGATCTGTGTAGCGGTAGTTCCGCCTGATACATAGGATCTGCCGCATTCCGGACAGACGGAGGTGTGCAGAGATACATTTGCGGAAACGACCTGTCCGTTTTTCTGCTCGGCTTTGTTATACGCATTTGCTACATGTTCCTGTTCATGGGCTCTGACTCTGCTGGCAGAGGCTTCAGGAGAGATATGTGCTGCCGACTTAAACGAGACCATTTCGTCCGAACCGTCCTGGTATTTTCGCTCAGCACAGGTCTTACACTCTGCAGGTGATGATTTCTTGCCGGGCTGAACCTGTGTGGATTCACCGGGATTCCTGACTGCAGAGGCAGTGGCGTCATATCCGTATGTATTGATTCCGTATCCGACTGCACCAACCATGGCGCTTCCTCCTATAACATGTGCTGATTATAACTCGTTCTGAGGTGCAAACTGATCTATGATGTCCTTATAAACATCGTAGGCTCCTTCTGGTACTTCCTGATGATACTGCTGCTCATACTGCTGTTCATACTCTTTCCAGAATGTTTCGCCGCCGTCTTCAGCCGCAGTAGCAAAGCTTCCGATCATTAATAACACGGTAGCAATGATGGAAATGATGATACCAATAATTGACGTAATCAGTCCTGCCTTTGCCTGTCCAAGCATTTCGCGATTTTCACGTTTTGATAAAATTGCAAGTACAATGCCGAGCCCGCCAAGCGGTAACGAAATACAACAGCAACAGATCGAAACAATACCCAATATCATAGAAGCTATTGCCAGCCCTTTGGAACTCTGTTCTTTTTGTCCTTCTTGAAAGTCCATTTCATCCTCATTTCCGAAACAGAGATTAAAGACTGTCTGTTTCGCATATTTCACCTTCATATTATCACATTTTGCCTAAAATGACAATTGTCTTTCACCTGCCGGACATGCTATACTGAATGTTGGTATTAATCAATGATAATTGGAACAGGAGTATAAAACACATGGATATTGCTTTAAAACTGAAGGAAGAACTGAAGATTGAAAAATGGCAGGCAGAGGCGGCAATCAAATTGATTGATGAAGGGAATACGATTCCTTTTATCTCACGATACCGCAAGGAGGTTACAGGTTCCCTGAACGATGAGGTATTGAGAGACTTGAATGACAGACTGACCTACCTGCGTAATCTGGAGGATAAAAAGACACAGGTCTTATCAAGTATAGAAGAACAGGGCAAGCTGACAGACGAGCTGCGTGCACAGATTATCGCAGCTGAGACCATGGTGGTCGTGGAGGATCTGTATCGCCCATATCGTCCAAAGAGAAGGACGAGAGCCACGATTGCAAAGGAAAAGGGACTGGAAGGCCTGGCTGAGCTGATCATGGCACAGGAGACTACAGAGCCTGTTGAAAAGGCAGCTGAGGCATATATCAATGAAGAGAAGGAAGTCAAATCTGTGGCCGAGGCAATTGATGGAGCCAAGGATATCATTGCGGAGCAGATTTCTGATGAGGCGGATTATCGCCTGTATATCAGAAAAGCGACCTTTGATGAAGGAAAACTGATATCAACCGCCAAAAATGAAAAGCAGGAATCAGTATATGAAATGTATTATCAGTTTGAGGAGCCGGTCAGCAAAATCGCCGGACATAGAGTGCTGGCACTGAATCGTGGAGAGGCAGAGAAGATACTGGTTGTGAAGCTGGAGGCTCCGGAGGATCGTATCCTTCAGTTTCTGACAAAGAAGGTCATCACAGCTGACAATCCACATACAACTCCGATTCTCAAAGATGCAATCGAGGACAGCTATCACCGACTGATTCAGCCAGCCATAGAGCGTGAGATCAGAAATGACCTGACAGAGCATGCAGAGGATGGTGCCATCAGTGTATTCGGAAAGAATCTGGAGCAGCTTCTGCTGCAGCCGCCAATCGCCAATCAGGTTGTACTCGGCTGGGATCCCGCATTCCGTACCGGATGTAAGCTTGCGATAGTGGATGCGACGGGCAAAGTACTGGATACCAAGGTCATCTTTCCGACTGCTCCACAGTTCAAGGTAGATGAAGCAAAATATGAATTGAAGAAGCTGATTAAGAAGTACGGTGTTACCTTGATCTCAGTCGGAAACGGAACAGCCTCAAGAGAATCCGAGATGATCATAGTGGATCTGTTGAAGGAACTGGATACACCGGTACAGTATGTGATTGTCAATGAAGCCGGTGCATCTGTATACTCAGCCAGCAAACTGGCAACCGAGGAGTTTCCGAACTTTGATGTAGGACAAAGAAGTGCTGCATCTATCGCCAGAAGAATCCAGGATCCTTTGGCTGAGCTCGTAAAGATCGATCCGAAGTCCATCGGAGTCGGGCAGTATCAGCATGATATGAATCAGAAAAAGCTATCTGATGCTCTGACGGGGGTAGTAGAGGATAGTGTCAATAAGGTAGGAGTGGATCTGAATACGGCTTCGGCTTCACTGCTAGAGTATATCTCAGGCATCTCCAAGGTGCTTGCCAAGAATATTGTTGATTACAGAGAAAAGAACGGTCGTTTTAACAATCGAAAGCAGCTGCTGAAGGTTGCCAAGATGGGACCAAAAGCATACGAGCAGTGTGCAGGCTTTATGCGTATTCTGGACGGAGAAAATCCACTGGATGCGACCAGTGTACATCCGGAATCCTATGATGCGGCTATGAAGCTGCTCGCAAAGCTGGGTCTGACGATGGAGGATGTCAAGGCAGCGCAGCTCAAAGCAGCCAAAGACAAGGCGGCCGGCAGGAAAAGCCCGGCTACTGCAGCGAAACCGCAAAATAAGCCGCAGAAGCCGGTCATCAGAAATCAAAACACTGCAATGGCGCAGGCACTTGCCGCAGCCATGGGTGGTATGCAGCCGGAGAATGCATCCAAGCAGACAGCAACTGCAGTAGCAGAACCGACACTGCAGACAGGCAGTCTGGAAAAGAAGGTACGCGACAAAAAGAAGCTGGCGGAGGAACTGGGTATCGGAGAAATTACACTGACGGATATCCTGAAAGAACTGGAAAAACCGGCGAGAGATCCGCGTGATGATATGCCGAAGCCGATTCTGAGATCTGATGTACTGGAAATGAAGGATCTGACTCCGGGCATGGTTTTAAAGGGTACTGTACGGAATGTCATTGATTTCGGAGTCTTTGTTGATATCGGCGTTCATCAGGATGGACTGGTACATATCTCCCAGATTACAGACAGGTACATCAAGCATCCGCTGGAGGCAGTGGCTGTAGGTGATATTGTGGAGGTCAAGGTCATCAGTGTAGATCTGCCCAAGAAAAGAATTGCCTTGACGATGAAGCTGGGAAATTAATTCCGGCAGAGTCGTCTTGATTAAGAAACTAAGGGGTCTTATAGATTATGCAGTTATGCAGTTTGTGCACAACATGGGGAGAACATATTGATCCGGAACATGTTCTGCAGGAGTATCCGCGGCCACAAATGGTACGGGACAGTTATTTTAATTTGAATGGCTATTGGGATTATGCAATCACAAAAAACACAGAGTCACCTGAGCATTATGATGGTCAGATACTGGTTCCTTTTTCACCGGAGGCAGTACTTTCCGGTGTCGGCAGGCAGGTCATGCCGGAGGATTATCTGCATTATCGCCGAAGCGTTACTTTTCCTGAGAATTTTCTGAAAGACAGACATTTGCTGCATTTTGGTGCAGTGGATCAGATCTGCACGGTCTATATGAATGGAGTAGAAGTCGGCAGTCATGTCGGAGGGTATCTGCCGTTTACATGTGACGTGACTGATGCCGTCATACAGGGAGAGAACGAACTGACATTATGGGTCAAGGACTATTCAGATACATCGCACCATACACGGGGAAAGCAGAAGCTGAAGAACAGCGGCATGTTTTATCAGGCGCAGAGCGGCATCTGGCAGACCGTCTGGATGGAGAGTGTTTCACAGGACTATATCAGAGCTGTCAGAATCACGCCACTATACGATGATCATGCTGTTGAATTTGACGTTGAGCGGATGTGTGAGGAGAATAGCACACCAATCACAATCAGCGTTCTGAGCGATGGACAGCCAATACTGTCGCAAACCTTTGATCAGCAAACGATCTGCAGAGTGCAGATGGGAGCATTCATCAGCTGGACACCTGAGCAGCCGCATTTATATGATGCAGTGATATCAGCAGGCGGAGACAGCGTCCGGACTTACTTCGCGATGAGAAAATTCTCGGTAGGAAAAGACCGGCGTGGAATCCTGAGACTGCAGCTGAACAACAGGCCTTATTTCCATCATGGGATTCTGGATCAGGGCTATTGGCCGGAGGGACTCTACACAGCTCCGTGTGATGAGGCGCTGATCTATGATATACAGAAGATGAAACAATTAGGCTTTAACATGCTGCGTAAGCATGTCAAGATTGAGCCTGCGAGATGGTACTATCATTGTGACAGGCTTGGTATGCTGGTGTGGCAGGACATGGTCAACGGCGGAGCCAAATATCATATGAATCTTGTCTGTATGTTCCCGAGCCTGTTTGGCAGGATCGGAAGACGGATCAGGGATAATAAATATGGACTTCTTGCCCGCAAGGAGCGAGAGGGAAGGGAACAGTTTCGCAGAGAGCTGATGGAAATGCTCCGGCATCTGTACAACAGTCCGTGTATTGCTGTTTGGGTGCCTTTTAATGAGGCATGGGGACAGTTTGATGCAGCTTATGTTACGAGGATGATCCGTGAGTTTGATCCGACACGCCAGATTGACGAAGCCAGCGGATGGTTTGATCAGGGCGGTGGAGATATCTACAGCAGGCATAATTACTGGTACAAGCTGAAGGTGCTGTTGGAGGAAAACCGTGTTTTTGCAGTGACTGAGTATGGCGGTTATGCATACAGAATCCTTGGACACAGTATGGTGGCACGGATGTACGGCTATCGGAAGTATGCGACAAAGGAACAGCTGTCAGCGCGCTATGACAGGCTGCAAAGAGAAGAGATCATTGACAACGTAGCAAAGGGACTTTGCGCAGGCGTTTATACACAATTGTCGGATGTAGAAGAAGAGGTGAACGGACTGATTACCTATGACCGCAGAATGCTGAAGGTGGATGAAACGATGGTGCAGGCAAGAAGCAGAGAACTCTATGAAGTTTTCCGGAGAATGACTTGACAGTCCTATCAAAGAGCGCTATTATAGGCTTGCACGAAATAGAATGAGATGAATATTCTGTTTAGTGTAAAAGTAAATAAGGAAATTCTTCGGGGTCAGGTGAAATCACAATTGTGATTAAGTCCTAACCGGTGGTGAAGTCAGATGCGAGAGCAGATGAATGAGTCCACGACCTTGTGCAGGTGCTGCATGAGCTGATATGGTCAGAATCCATAACCGACAGTAAAGTCTGGATGCAAGAAGAATAAAAGTCTTTTGACTGTGTA
Organism: bacterium; assembly: GCA_030539165.1. Taxonomy (GTDB): domain Bacteria; phylum Bacillota; class Clostridia; order Lachnospirales; family Lachnospiraceae; genus JAAYYM01. The sequence continues at coordinate 7,601 of JAUNSO010000046.1, read as the reverse complement.
TATGTTGACCCCGATCCATATTTTGGTTCGGGGTTTTTGAATTGTTCCTGTTCAGCCGGGAGCAACAGACAGCCATGATAGACACGGGGATTTCCTGAAACGATCCGGCGCATAGTGCGCTGACGAAAAAAGGAGAGAAAAGATTATGAAACTGAAAGAATTATTTGAAACAGCACAGCAAAATCTATCATTTCTGGGTGTCAGTCTGATCGTGATCATAGGAGTATTTGTGATTGCGAGAGTCGCAGAGAAAATGATAGGCATGAAGAATGACAACTCTGCACGGACGAGAAAGATTGCAGTCATTGGTATCTTTTCCGCTATTTCAGGCGTGTTGATGTCGTTCGAGATTCCGTTATGGTTTGCGCCGTCATTTTATGAGATTGACTTCAGTGAAGTGCCGGTATTGATCTGCGGATTTGCATATGGCCCGATGGCAGGAGTCATTGCAGAGCTCTGTAAAGAATTTGTCAAACTGTTTATCAAAGGAACATCCACTGCATTTGTCGGAGATCTGGCAAATTACGTCATCGGCTGTTCACTGGTTTTGCCCGCGTCTATTATCTATCATGTAAAGAAGACCAGAAAGGCAGCACTGATCGGAATGGGAGCGGGTACAGTGTTTATGTCTGTATTCGGAAGCGCCTTCAATGCATTTTACCTGATTCCGACCTATGTAGTCTTGTTTGGAATGCCTCTGGATGCTATCATTGGTATGGGCACAGCGGTCAACCCGGGCATTAAGAGCGTTGGAACGCTGGTGTTGTTTGCAGTTGTTCCTTTTAACCTGTTAAAAGGTGTGGCTGACTCTGCAATTACCTTTGTGCTATACAAAAAGCTGAGTCCTGTTATTCATGCACAGCACAGCATCCGGCAGAAGGATATAGCATCAGCTGCAGAAAATGGAACTTCTATATAGGAGTATCAGACACGATGAAAATGAAACTCCGAGGTTGCGTTTGACGCAATTTGTCAGTATAATGGATAAGAAACAGAACACCCGCAATGGCTGAACACTGTGGGTGTTCATTTTATATGATAGGAAAGTGCCCGGCAGGATTCTTTTTATGGAAAGGAAATGAAAGATGCAGGTAGAATTTAATGTAAAAATGACAACCAATAAATTATATGATTATATGCTTTACCATACGTTCACAAGCTTTCAGGGGATACTGGGAGAGGCAGTCGGGGTGTTGCTGATTGCAGCCTTTGCGGCGTCCGGAAAGTGGCTGTATCTGATTGCGGGCATTATAGTTGTTTTGTATCTTCCGGTGGCATTGTATATGAATGCAAAAAAGCAGATGCTCTTAAGCCCTGCTTTTAAAGAGACACTTCATTATATTCTGACAGAGGAAGGCATTACGATCCGTGTAGGAGAAGAGGAAGAATCTCAGAAGTGGGATGATATGTGCAAAGCGGTTTCGACAGGCAGGAGTATCATCGTGTATACAAGCAAGCGAAATGCCAGTATTTTTCCGAAATCGGACCTCGGGGATCAGAAGATGGCAGTGATCGAAATGATATCCAAACATATGAACCCGAAGAAGGTAAATATCAAAGGATAGGACTGGATGGGCATGATATGACAGTTGAGACGTGGAGCGCCGGGGAGACATTTGCGCTCGGTGAACAAATAGGAAAAGAAGCAAAGCCGGGAACCATCATGACATTGATCGGGGATCTGGGAGTCGGCAAGACGGTATTTACCCAGGGGGTTGCTAAGGGGCTTGGAATCAGCGAGCCGATCAGCAGTCCGACTTTTACAATCGTACAGGTTTATGAGGATGGCAGGATGCCGTTCTACCATTTTGATGTTTACCGGATTGGTGATATAGAGGAAATGGATGAAATCGGATATGAGGATTATTTTTTTGGTGATGGGCTGTGCATGGTGGAATGGGCTGATCTGATCAGGGAACTCATACCGGCAGACGCAAAGCGGGTCGTTATTGAAAAGGATCTGGAACGTGGATTTGACTATCGCAGGATTACGATAGATACGGAAAGGAAGTAACGCTATGAGAATACTGGCGATAGACAGTTCAGGCCTTGTCGCATCTGTGGCAGTACTGGAAGATGAGGAAATGCTTGCCGAGTATACGATCAATTATAAGAAGACACATTCTCAGACACTGGTACCGATGCTGGATGAAATCAAACAAATGACGGAATTGGATCTGTCAACGATAGATGCGATCGCAGTGGCAGCAGGTCCAGGCTCCTTTACAGGGCTCAGGATCGGATCGGCGACAGCAAAGGGACTGGGACTTGCCTTAGATAAACCGGTTATTTCTGTACCGACGATGGATGCCATGGCATATAACCTGTGTATGACGGATCAGCTCGTCTGCCCGATCATGGATGCCAGACGTGGACAGACATATGCAGGGATTTATGAATTTACCGGATGCAGGATGCAGATTCGGCTGGCGCAATGCATCATTATGATTGATGACCTGGCAGAAAAGGTAAATGAAATGGGACGTTCTGTTATTTTTCTCGGAGACGGGAAAACGGTCTTTCATGAACGTCTGACGGAATTGATATCAGTTCCGTATTCCTTTGCACCGGCACATATGGCGAGACAAAGGGCAGGCGCGCTGGGAGTACTTGCTTTTCAATATTACAGGGATGAACACGGTGCTGCCGGCAGACATATCCAGACTGCAGCAGAGCACAGACCGGATTATCTGCGACTCTCACAGGCTGAAAGAGAACTGGCGGAGAAACAGAATGGTTGAATACAGAGAAATACGGGAATCTGATCTGGATGCAGTGTGCAGACTGGAGGAAGACACATTTTCAATGCCCTGGCACAGACAGGACTTTGCAGACATGATTGAACAGGATCATCTATTGTATATTGTGGCAGTTTTTGATAATATAATAGTGGGCGGTTGCGGACTTCGCGATATCGTCGGAGAGGGCGAGATCACCAATGTTGCGGTTGCCAAAGCCTGCAGGAATCAAGGAATTGGGACTGATCTGCTGGCACATGTGCTTCAAAGAGGATGCGAGATGGGAATCACGGCATTTACTCTGGAAGTCAGAAAGAGTAATCTGGCGGCAATCCATCTATATGAAAAGCTTGGATTTGTAACAGAAGGACTCAGAAAAAATTTTTATGAAAAACCATGTGAAGATGCGCTGATCATGTGGAAGAGATAGACAGGACATGGAGTAATTACCACTATTTTTTGAGAAGGACACCTTGTATAATCAAGATAGATGATGACTACAAGGAGGCGGAGATATGCGAAAGTATGATGAAAACAGCAAGGAACTGACAGAAGTATTCTGCAATTATTGCGGCAGACCGCTGCGTACTGACGGCGGAATCGTAAAAGAAGGAATTGTTTCGGTAGATAATGCATTTGGCTATTTTTCAGATAAAGACGGACAAGTACACAGCTTTGATTTATGTGAAAAATGCTACGATAATCTGATGCTGCAGTTTGAATTGCCGGTAACAATCAGACATATGAAGGAGTTACTATAGCATGTTAGATGTTTGTTTACTGGGAACTGGCGGTATGATGCCACTGCCGTATCGATGGCTGACTTCCCTGATGATGCGGTTCAACGGGAGCAGTATCCTGATAGACTGCGGCGAGGGAACCCAGATAGCGATGAAGGAAAAGGGATGGAGTGCCAAACCGATTGATGTTCTCTGTTTTACTCATTTCCATGCAGATCATATCAGTGGATTGCCGGGACTGCTTCTGACAATGGGAAATGCAGAACGTACAGAACCTTTGACATTGATCGGACCAAGGGGACTGGAACGTGTTGTGGCAGCACTTCGCATGATTGCACCAGAACTGCCATTTGAGCTGCAGTTCATAGAACTGACAGAGACAGAGCAGGTACTGGACTTCGGAGAATTCCGGATAGAGGCATTTCGTGTCAATCATAATATTATCTGCTATGGATACAATATGATCATTGACCGGGCGGGCAAGTTTAGCGTCGAGGATGCAAAGGCACACGGGATACCAATGCAGTACTGGAACAGGCTGCAAAAGGGCGAGGAAATAGAGTCACCGGAAGGTCTCTATACACCGGATATGGTACTCGGACCTCCGCGTAAAGGAATCAAACTGACCTATTGTACGGACTCCAGACCAACTGATCTGATCGTGAAGAATGCGGATCATGCGGATCTCTTTATCTGTGAAGGCATGTACGGAGAGCCGGGGATGGAACAAAAAGCACGCGAGCATAAACATATGACCTTTTATGAAGCTGCAGAGATGGCAAAGGATGCTGCGGTGAGGGAAATGTGGCTGACACATTACAGTCCTTCACTTGTGAATCCGAAGGAATTCATGCCTAAGGTAAGAGAAATCTTTCCGAATGCATATGCAGGCAAGGATGCCAAAACGGCCACACTTGATTTTGAAGATGAGTAAGAAGACTACTAAGGATAACGTGTGAAAGGAGGAGTGGCTGTGAACAAAGGAGTGAAAGGACTGATTCTGGCAGCAATCATGGTATTGCTTGTTGTTGGTTATTATGCATATCTGTCTAATAAGACCGCAGACAACAAAGAAGAAGTCATTCAGCTGACAGCTACTCAGGAGGTACTTTCACGGGATTTGCAGAGGAGTTATCCACCCTCTCCTAAGGAGGTACTGAAATACTACAGCGAACTTACGATGAGTCTTTATAATGAAGAACATGATGACAAAGATGTCATCGCGCTGGCACAGAAAGCAAGAGAACTCTATGACGCAGATCTGCTTGCAAACCAAACTGAAGAACAGTATATACGTATGCTGGCCGAGGATATTGATGAATATAAGAAGGAAAAGAAAACAATATCCAGCTATTCTACTTCATCCAGTGTGGATGTTGAGTATTATACAAGAGATAACTCTGACTGGGCAAAACTAAGCTGCATCTACACATTGCGTCAGGAGACGAAACTGGCTTCCACACAAGAGGATTTTCTGATGCGTAAGGATACGGAAGGGCACTGGAAGATCTACGGATGGGTAGTGAGCCCGATAGAGGGAAAGAGTGAGTAATCAGATGAAAGAAAAGGATATATTGATTCTAGGGATTGAGAGCTCCTGCGACGAGACGGCGGCAGCCGTCGTGAAGAACGGACGAGAGGTGCTCTCTAATATTATCTCCTCACAGATCGACCTGCATACTCTGTATGGAGGCGTCGTTCCGGAGATTGCTTCACGCAAACATATTGAGAAGATCAATCAGGTGATCGGGGAAGCATTATCAGCAGCCGGAGTGGCACTGTCCGATATCGATGCAATAGGAGTGACATATGGTCCCGGGCTCGTGGGGGCTTTACTTGTGGGTGTGGCTGAGGCGAAGGCCATCAGCTTTGCAACCGGTATCCCGTTAGTGGGTGTACATCATATCGAGGGTCATATTTCTGCAAATTACATAGAACACAAAGAGCTGGAGCCACCCTTTATGTCGCTGGTGGTTTCGGGCGGGCATACGCATCTGGTCAAGGTGCAGGATTATGGTGTCTATGAGATCCTAGGACGTACCCGTGATGATGCAGCTGGAGAAGCCTTTGATAAGGTGGCACGGGCAATCGGACTGGGGTATCCCGGAGGACCAAAGATCGATCGGGTTTCAAAAGAGGGAAATGCAGATGCGATTTCATTTCCAAGGGCAAAGGTGGAGGATTCTCTGTATGACTTCAGTTTCAGCGGCTTGAAATCAGCAGTCTTAAATTATCTGAATAGCTGTGAAATGAAAGGTGAGGCATATGTTCAGGCGGATGTGGCAGCATCCTTTCAAAAGGCGGTTACAGATGTACTTGTGGAGCATTCCATAGCGGCTGTTAAGGCACAGGGCTTCCGAAAGTTTGCAATGGCAGGTGGTGTGGCGTCTAACAGTGCGCTTCGTGCAGCCATGGATGAGGCCTGCAAACGGGAAAATATAGAGCTGTATTATCCGTCACCGGTTTTCTGTACAGATAATGCGGCCATGATCGGTGTGGCGGCGTATTATGAATTCAGAAACGGCGTTACCAGCGGGCTGGATCTGAATGCAGTGCCAAATTTGAAGCTGGGAGAGAGGTAATGGAAATGAAGCAATCCAGAAGTGTGGCAATCGTACTGGCGGCAGGGCGTGGAAAACGAATGAACTCAGATGTGCAGAAGCAGTATTTGATGCTGGGAGACAGACCGGTGCTGTATCATTCACTAAAGGTTTTTGAGGACAGCTTTGTGAATGAAGTCATTCTGGTTGTCGGAGAAGATGATATCGAGTACTGTCGCAGCGAGATTGTAGAAAAATATAAATTACGCAAGGTGAAACAGATCGTGGCAGGAGGTCGTGAGCGATATCACTCTGTGATGAATGGTCTGAGAGCCATTGAGGGAGAATGCTGCTATGTCTTTATTCATGACGGAGCCAGACCTTTTGTGACGCAGGATATCCTGCGCAGGGCATATGAGACAGTATGTACTTACGGAACGGCAGTCGTGGCGATGCCATCCAAGGATACTGTCAAGATAGCGGATGATGAGCAATGTGCGAAGGAAACGCCGGACAGGCGTACTGTGTGGATGATGCAGACTCCACAGGTGTTTTCTTACAAGCTGATACAGGATGCCTATGAGAAGCTGGCGGATGCAGAAGAAAAGTTTGCCCAGCTGGGGATCGTAGTGACAGATGATGCGATGGTGGTTGAGATGTTTTCCGATACCAAAGTCAAGTTCGTCGAGGGCTCCTATGGAAATATCAAGATCACGACACCGGAGGATCTTGTGATCGCCAATGCTCTGCTGAGCTAAAGGGTGGCGAATGCTTAGCTGATTTTTTAGACTGAAGGCAACCAGATATAATAGAATTGGTGAAATGCTGTTCAGCAGTAACATGAATTAGATAAACTGATTGAGTATATTTCGCGTCCATAAAGTTGGTTCCACCAGAAGCATGTTTCATTTTTAGGTATAAGTTTCCTACTTACCGTGTCTACTCTTTGGGATATATTATAAAGACTTCGTAATAACGAATTGGACAATAGACTTTGATTTTTTCAAGAGAAGTTCCAAATAGTGATTTGCTCAGCTGAAATGATGCTGAATTGGACAATAGACTCTGAGTTCTTTAAGAAAAGTTCCAAATAGTGATTTATTCAAATGAAATATAGGTAAATTGGACAAATGAATGCTTACAGCGATGATAAAATTCCAAGATAGATGAACTTTGACGGATAATTGGAATTCTATTCAAGAAGTTGCAGGGTAGCTTGTCCAAAGCATAGGATAAGGAATTTTTGAATTTATATTTTGGAATAAAAACATCATGTGCCGTTTCAAATCGTCCAAATTTGTCCGTAGAAAACAAGAGAAAACGACCAAATATGCCTAAAAAAGGACTTAAATAGTAGATTAGAAAAAGAGCTGCAAAAAAGAGAAAAAAACAATTGACATGGTTTCACGTTTTTGCTACAATAATGAATGCGCTCGACAAGAGCGGTTTTTTAATGTAATGACGGTTATTTCATAATTACCATTATGGAGAGGTATCGAAGCGGTCATAACGAGGCGGTCTTGAAAACCGTTTGTCCGTAAGGGCACGTGGGTTCGAATCCCACCCTCTCCGCGCACTATGTT
>JAUNSO010000045.1 GCA_030539165.1 bacterium | reverse complement strand
AATAACCGCCATGGTTCTAAGCAAAGCAGGGAAGGCTGTGGTATCGTACGTGACCGGCACACATTCGCTCCTGCTCAGATGTGCCTTTCTCGGCATCCTTGCCTCGAATCCCTGTCTGTTGATGCTTTGCTAAGAAGCATGGCGAACATTCATAAATCGACTTCTGTCCCTGCCATCCCGTTCACTTGGCTGTGTTGTGGTAAGCAAGGTTATTCTTCGTTATCCATAAATTCATATATTTCTTCTGCTGATTTTTCTGGATACTGTTTGATTAGGTCGTAGATAGGTCGAATGCTGTCAGGGGTTTCCTCGATTTCATCAGCGATTATTTCTAAGGCTTTTGATTTTTGGATTTTCTTTTTGATCTGTGAAATGAGTTTTAATGATTCACCTATTTCACGGCCTTCTTCTCGAATATCCATATCTCGTACATATCGTGTCATATATTCCAACCTCCAATTCTCATTTCGATGCACTTGATCCACTGCATCGGCAAGCTCCTTTGTGAATTTGTTATTTGTGCTTCTTTCCTTCAAGAAATCAAGGAATTCCTTCATATCCGCTGATATATCATCCGCGGTTCCGTTTGCACAGAGAAAAATCTTCTCTGCTTCGTCCCCTAGTTCAAGCTCCGGTATCTGCTTACACAGATTCGTGAACGTGTATAGATGAAGTCCCTCACCAAAGAAGTCATCCATCATGATAAAGATAATGTAGCTTTTTCTTAACTTGCGATAATCCTCACCACGTTCAATCAAATTTAAGTCAATCAGTCCCTGATAATACCGACTTCGCTTAGGAAGATTGGTTTTCTTTGTCATCTGCATTTCTACATCATATACAGAGTGTTTATCATCTTCCACATAGATGTCCAGTCGAATCCCTTTGTTGTCAGCTGTCATTTCAATGGTCTTTTGTTTCTCAGGAAATGAAATTCTGCTGATTTTCTTCCCGGTAATGAGCTCAATTAATTCCTTGCACAGATTCTCATTGCTCTGCAGGACTTTACAGAACATGAAGTCATCTGTGAAATCCAGTTCTTCGTAATTCTTTTTTAGTACAGTTTGTCTTGTCATAGGCATTCTTCCTTTCTGGTGGTGCAGGAAAGAGCCTATAAAATGGTATAATACTTCCTTGTATCCATTCTGTAAGATTCCCTGCGTATTTAGTTTTGATGTAAGCAAGGATTTCTTACGGAATATTCCGTTTTGACATTGCGTTACGCAATCAGATAAACTAAGGAATTGGTTGTAAATTCTTTGCTTGAAAATATCGTAACATAAGAGAATTACTGTTGCAAGATTTTTCTTAATAACAAAGCTGATGTTCAAAATCGCACTTGAAAAATTCGTTGAATTTGAGTATAATTTAGGAACGATGAGTAGCTGAAACGGCGTAAGACCAGTTGTTTCAGCTGCTCATTTTCTTTATTCAGGAACTTGCCGCAATAGGAATTTTGACAATGAACTGCACTGTCAGAAGGAGGTGACGGGGATATCACTCATCAAGCAGTACAACGGCAGTCTGATTGGAGATAATCTAAAGTAAATACATTTCTTGCAAAAGCAGTGCGTGGCCAATCAGGCGGAAATCCAACTGATACGGCAGTGCACTTTTTTGTTTATTGGAGGACAAAATGGAAGAAACAAAACAAAATTCATTTCTTGAAACAGAACAGGTTGGAAAGTTGATGCAGAAGTATGCTGTCCCCTGCATCATATCTCTTGTGGTGGCGGCACTCTATAATATCGTCGACCAGATTTTCATTGCCAACGCCGACTATCTCGGCTCTTACGGAAACGCTGCGAATACAGTGGTGTTTCCATTGACGGTGGTGGCGTTAGCGGTGGCAGTCATGATTGGTGACGGCGGCTGTGCCTTTGTCAGCATCAGTCTCGGTGCAGGGAAAAAGGAGGATGCCCATAAAAGCATAGGCAGCGCCATTTTACTGTGTGTTGCCAGCAGTCTGATACTGACTGTTATTTATCTGGGCTTTATGGAGCCAATCCTGACCTTCTTTGGCGGAAAGGTCAATGCCGAAACGTATGAATGTGCAAAGGAATACTTTTTATGGATTGCACTGGGCGTACCTTTCTACATGTTCGGGCAGGCCATGAACCCTATTATCCGTTCTGACGGCAGCCCGAAGTTTGCCATGATTGCAACCGTATCCGGTGCTATTGTCAATATTATTCTTGATCCGATATTCATCTTTCCTTTGAGAATGGGAATGACCGGTGCCGCCATTGCGACGGTACTTGGACAGGTGTTGACTGCTTTTCTGTCTCTGTGGTATCTGTGTCACATGAAGGCGGTAAAGCTTGAAAAAAGCAGCTTTCGTTTTCACAGTGTTCTGATGCGGAAGTATCTGGCTCTTGGACTGACAAGCTTCCTTGCCCAGATATCCTTAGTGATATCTATGGCCGCTGTTCAAAATATGTGTACAAAATATGGTGCATTGGATGCAGTGTTTGGGACAGAGGAGTATGCGCAAATTCCGCTGGCGGTGCTGGGTATCGTCATGAAGTTCTTTCAGATTGCTATCTCTATTGCCATTGGTATGGCTGCCGGCTGTATTCCCATTGTTGGCTATAATATCGGCGCCGGACGCAGAGATAGAGCCAAAGATCTGTTTACGCGGCTTCTAACCATGGAAGCAGCCATCGGGATTGTTGCCTTACTCATTGTTGAACTGTTTCCGCGTCAGCTGATTGGTGTTTTCGGCGCAGCAAATGAAAGCAGCTATTACACTGATTTTGCGGTAAAGAGTTTTCGGATTTATCTTGGCATGATGGTACTTGCAATGGTCAATAAAGGTTCCTTTATCTATTTACAGGCCATGGGCAAAGCTGTGCAGTCAACGCTTATTTCACTCACCCGGGAGATCATTTTCGGCGTTGCTTTGCCGATTATCTTTCCAATCTTCTGGGGGCTGGACGGAATTCTGTATTCTTTCCCGGCGGCGGATATTTTGACCTTTATCATTGCATTGTTCATCATTCGCAGCACTTACAAAGAACTAAACGACCAAAGCAGTAAAATGCAAATCAAGGAGGGAGCATAATGAAAAACAGGATTATCACCATTAGCCGTGAATTTGGCAGCGGAGGCAGAACCATTGGAAAGGAGACCGCTGCAAAGCTCAGCATTCCTTGCTATGATGAGGAACTGATTGAAAAAATAGCAGAGAAAAGTGGCCTGGCGAGGGAATATGTGCGGGAGCGTGGCGAATACGCTCCTACCACTGGTTGGATTGGAAACGCTCTGGCGGAGCGTGATTACAGTGGGCATTCCCTGCGGGACGAACTGTGGAATGCCCAACGGAGCGTGATTCTGGAGCTTGCCGAGAAGGAACCGTGCGTGATTGTCGGACGCTGCGCTGATTATATTTTGAAAGACGCCGCCGACTGTCTTACCGTTTTCATCCATGCATCCATGAAAAAGCGCGCGGAGCGTATTGTGCAGGTCTATGGCGAGCGTGAAGAGACGCCGGAAAAGCGTTTGACAGATAAGGATAAGCGACGCCGTGCGTATTATCAGCTTTATACCGATATGATTTGGGGTGAAGCAAAGAACTACCAGCTTGCCCTGGATAGTGGTATTCTTGGCATTGATCGGTGTGTGAAAATCATTGCAGAGCAATTTTGATGTAAGCAGCAAGGATTTTTGGACAAGTGAAGTGTTTGAAACCAAGATAAATTCCAAAATGGGGATATTTAGATGCAGTTAGCATGAATTTGGACAAGGCAGTTCAAATTTTGCTGATTCAGATTCCAAGGAAATGAAGATATTTTGTTTCCTTGGAATTTGTTTTTAGGTTGAGACATTTCATTGTCCAATATAGGATAGTGAGGCATTTTGAGCAAGCTGTTTTGGAATTGTCCGTAATCACAGAGCCCCCTCTTGTCCAAAACCTTCTCTATATTGCAGACAGAACATTGCGAACGAATATTACAGATGAAATATTGCAGATGAAAGCGAGGAAGGCTTGCACATTTTCATAAAAACCCTTATCATTAAGGATGGAATGGAGGCATGTTTATTATGAAGGAATCATTATTCAGAAAGAAGAATATCGAAAAGGTTTTTTCACCGGATCAGCTGAATGATTATATCAAGGTTTCGAATCCGAGTACATGGGTGATCCTTGCGGCGGTGATTATATTTCTGGCAGCTGTTCTGATCTGGGCTGTATATGGACAGATTCCGGGGACAGCAGAGCATGCAGTTTCTTTTATTTTAAATTAATGATCATAGAGCCGTCAGTGATGATTCAGATCAATGTTTACACTGATGATGCAAGTAACTGTGTCATAATGAAATATGTCAAACGCTTTGAGAAAGCAGGATTGCCGAAGTGAATACGACAGAGCAGGTCAATCAACCAGAAAAATCTAAAAAATTGAATAAAATACATCCGACTGTAACCAAAGGCTATGCCAATGTTCCGGTTGTCATGCAGATGGAAATGCTGGAGTGTGGTGCAGCAAGCCTGACGATGATACTGGCTTATTATGGTAAATGGCTTCCTTTGGAGCAGGTTCGGTCAGATTGCGGAGTGTCCAGAGACGGCTCCAACGCGAAAAATGTGCTGAAGGCCGCCAGAAGCTATGGACTGGAAGCGAAGGGATACCGTTATGAGCCGGAACAGCTTCAGAAGGAAGGCAGATTCCCATGTATCATACATTGGAATTTCTGTCATTTTGTCGTACTGTGCGGATTTAAGGGCAATAAAGTGATACTCAACGATCCGGCAAGAGGTACTGTACAGATCAGCATGCAGGAATTTGATGAGGGCTTTACCGGTATTTGTCTGATGTTTGAGCCAACGGATGCTTTTGTCCCGGACGGAAAACCAAAGAGTATCAGAAACTTTGTCGGGAGCAAGCTAAAAGGAACAGCACCCGCATTTGTCTTTGTTATATTGACCGCATTAGTCACCTCACTAATAGGAGTGATCAATCCGGCTTTTTCACGTATTTTGATCGATCGGTTGTTAACAGGAAAGAATCCGGACTGGCTCTATCCGTTTGTACTTATGATGCTGGCTTTTGCACTCGCAGAAATACTGATTGCGGCGGTCAGAACCATCTATATGTTAAAGATTCAAGGAAAACTGGCAATTGTGGCCAATACAGGATTTATGTGGCATGTCCTTCGTATGCCGATGGAATTTTTTTCACAGCGGATGGCAGGTGACATAGCGACCAGACAAGCCTCAAATGAAGGAATCGCTGCGGCACTGATCGATGAGTTCGCTCCTTTAATGATTAATTTTGTGATGTTGTTGTTTTATCTGGTGATCATGCTTCGCTATAGTCCGCTTCTGACTCTGGTCGGCCTGCTGTCAGTGATCATCAATCTGCTGGTTGCCAGAGAAATCTCAAAACAGCGCATCAACATTACACGAGTACAAATGTGCGATAATGGCAGACTGGCTGCAGCAACCGTGAACGGAATCGAGATGATCGAGACGATTAAGGCTAGCGGTGCGGAAAATGGATATTTTCAGAAATGGGCAGGCTATCAGGCATCTGTCAACTCCCAGACCGTTCGGTTTATGAAACTGAATCAGTATCTAGGTTCAGTGCCGGGATTGGTTTCCTCTGTTACGAATATTGCCATTCTGGTACTGGGTGTCTATCTGACAATGGAGGGACAGTTTACCGTCGGCATGATTCTTGCCTTTCAGGGGTTTATGACATCCTTTATCGCACCGGCCAATGCTCTGATCAGTGCCGGACAGAATTATCAGGAAATGCGGACGAATATGGAACGTATCGAGGATATCATGGAGTATCCTGTAGATGTAGAGGATCAATATCGTACAGCCACTGACATCCCGACTGCATCAAATGGTCGGAAGACAACAGAAGGCATAGAAACCGGGAATGCTACAGAGCCTGAAAACGAGCTGCAATCTTACAAGAAATTGAGCGGCAACCTCGTTATGAAGCATGTGACCTTTGGGTATTCCAAGCTGGAAGCCCCTTTTATTGAAGACTTTAATCTGGAACTGAAAAGCGGCAGCCGGGTTGCATTTGTAGGAGCATCCGGCAGCGGAAAATCAACCTTATCAAAGCTGATTTCCGGTCTGTATCAGCCATGGAGCGGAGAAATCCTGTTTGACGGCAAGCCGGCGAGCGAGATTGATCATGCTGTATTTACAGGTTCTCTGGCAGTTGTGGATCAGGACATTATCTTATTTGAAGATACCATTGCAAATAATATTAAAATGTGGGACAGTTCTATCGAGGATTTTGAGATGATTCTGGCTGCAAGAGATGCAAATATTCATGAGGATATCATGCAGCGTGACGGAGGATATCAGCATAAGCTGCTGGAGGGCGGTCAGGATTTTTCAGGAGGACAGCGCCAGCGCTTGGAGATTGCCAGAGTATTGGCTCAGGATCCGACCATTATCATCATGGATGAGGCAACCGGAGCATTAGATGCCAAAACAGAATATGATGTGGTCAATGCGATCGAAGCAAGAGGAATCACATGCATTGTCGTGGCGCATCGCTTGTCTACGATTCGTGATTGTGATGAAATCATTGTCATGGAGCGTGGAAGAGTCGTAGAACGTGGTACACATGATGAACTGATGGCTATGAACGGAAAGTACAGAGAATTAATTACGAGTGAGTAAAAACGGCTGGAACAGCCGGATACAATACGAGAGGAAGCAACAGGTACCAGCATATGGCAGGATGGTTTGAGGAACAGATCAAGCAAAGAATACGCACTGATGAAGAAAATTTTTCAGATGCTCTTATCAGCATGTCCGGAATCGTGATGGGCGATGCTGTCAAACGCGCCAATGTAAGCAACAGTCGCAGAAACCGCGATGCAGTCGAACAAATCCTAGATTATTACCATGTGAAGACAGTGAGGATGCCGGAGGAGCTGACGGATCTGAATGAACAGCTAGAGTATATTCTTCGTCCGGCCGGCATCATGCGTCGGAATGTCCATCTGACAGAAGGATGGTATCTGGACGGAATAGGAGCCCTGCTCGGAAGTACCATTGACGGAGAGCCGGTTGCAATCATACCAAAGGGCTTTTCCGGATATGAATTCACAGATTATAAAACAGGTGAGCAGATCAAGGTCAATGCAAAAACGGTCAATATGCTGCAAAGTGAAGCCATCTGCTTTTACAAGCCATTTCCGGTGCACAGAATCGGGATCCGTGAGCTCCTGCTCTTTATGACGGAGGCCTTATCAAAAGCAGATTATATCATGATTATCATTGCGTCACTTGCAGTATCTTTACTGGGCTTATTGATACCGTACGCAAATCAGCTGATATTTGGTGATGTGATCTATCAGGCGAATCTGTCTGTATTGATTCCGGTTGTTTGTCTGATGCTTGGGGTCACCATTTCCTCTACGTTGATAACGTTAACCAAGTCATTGATTACGTCGCGGATCGAGACAAAGGTCAATCTGTCAGTGCAGTCTGCCGCCATGATGCGGGTACTTTCCATGCCTGCCGCCTTTTTTAGGGACTTCAGCTCAGGTGAACTGGCAAGCAGAGTCGGCTATATAGAGAATCTCGGTACGATGCTCATTCAGATCGTACTGGATGCAGGTCTGACTTCCCTGTTTGCATTTATTTATATTGGGCAGATTCTCCGCTATACACCGTCACTTGCAGTTGCTGCATTGATCATTATACTGCTGACGGTACTGTCAACTGTCGTACTGAGTCTGTACCAGATGCGCAGGACGAGAACAAAGATGAAACTTTCAGCAAAGCTGGATGGTACTGTATTTGACCTGATCACCGGCATACAGAAGATCAAACTGTCAGGAGCAGAACGAAGGGCATTTGCCAAGTGGGCAGGCGGATACGAACAGGTCGCCAGGATGGAGTATGCACCACCGCTGCTGCTCAAGCTGACTCCGGTCATATCCACTGCAATATCTGTACTTGGAACAGTGGTACTGTATTACAATGCGGCAGCAAATCAGGTAAGTGTTGCCGATTATATGACATTTAATGCTTCTTATGGTATGCTGAGCGGATCCTTTATGACGCTGGCATCTATGGCGATGGTCATAGCGAATATCAGGCCTGTATTGGAAATGGTAGAACCATTGCTGCAGGAGGTTCCGGAAATCGCTCAGGATAAAAAGGTGCTGACACGCGTCAGTGGTGCCATTGAACTGAACAATGTGTCCTTCCGCTATGAGGAGGACATGCCGTTTGTGCTGGATAATTTCTCGCTGAAGATCCGGCCGGGACAATACGTTGCCATCGTCGGAAAGACAGGCTGTGGTAAGACGACATTGATGCGTCTTCTGCTTGGATTTGAAAAACCGAACCGTGGTGCTGTTTATTATGATGGCAAGGATCTTTCAACATTGGATATGAAGTCACTGCGCCGACGTATCGGAGTGGTACTGCAGGACGGAAAGCTGTTTGCAGGAGATATCTTTTCCAACATTACGATTTCAGCCCCATGGCTGACGTTAGATGATGCATGGGAGGCAGCGAGAATGGCAGGGATTGATGAGGATATCCGGAATATGCCAATGGAGATGCATACTTATATTTCTGAGGGTTCAGGCGGCATCTCGGGCGGACAGCGACAGCGTCTGATGATTGCCAGGGCAATCGCACCGAAGCCGAAGATCCTGATGTTTGATGAAGCAACCAGTGCGTTAGATAATGTGACGCAGAAAATAGTATCAGATTCATTGGATTCACTGCACTGTACGCGTGTTGTGATTGCACACAGACTTTCCACAATCAAGCATTGCGACCGCATTGTTGTACTGGATCAGGGCAGGATCATTGAGGATGGTACCTATGATGAACTGCTTGCAGACAAGGGATTTTTTGCGGAACTGGTTTCAAGACAGCTTGTGGATTGATTAAAATGAAAGAAGGAGAACACAATGGAATATAGAAAAATGGAAAAACTGAATATAGAAACCTCTCTTTTGGGTTTTGGCTGCATGCGGTTTCCTACAACAGGCAGCGGAAAGATCAGCAGAGCAAGATCAGAGAAGATGATTGATGCTGCGATGCAGGCGGGTGTCAATTACTATGATACGGCCTATCCCTATCATGATGGAGAGAGTGAGTCATTTATGGGTGATGTACTGCAGAAGTATGAACGCGGGACATATTATCTGGCAACGAAGCTTCCATGCTGGGAGGTTCAGTCTATGGAAGATGCCGAGCGTATTTTCAATGAACAGTTTGAAAAACTCAAGACGGACTACATTGACTTTTATCTGCTGCATGCCCTAAATGCAGAACGGTTTCATAAAATGTGCGAGCTGGGAGTGATCAACTGGCTGGAGGAACAGCAAAAAGCCGGCAGGATAAAATATTACGGCTTCTCCTTTCATGACAGCTATGAGGTATTTGAAGAAATCATCAGATATCGTGCATGGGATTTCTGCCAGATCCAGCTGAACTACATGGACACGGAAGAACAGGCAGGAATCAAAGGATATAAGCTGGCGGAAGAACTGGGTATCCCGATGATCGTTATGGAGCCGGTCAGAGGCGGATCACTGGCCTATATGGAGGACAGTATCGGTGCACATTTTAAAGAACTATCCAAAAATGCGACCTATGCATCATGGGCACTGCGCTGGGTTGGGAGCCTGCCGAATGTCAAGGTGATCCTGAGCGGTATGTCATCCATGGAACAGGTACATGATAATCTGTATACCTTCAGTCCTTTTATGCCGCTGACTCCGAATGAACAGATTGCTGTTCTGAAGGTTTCTACAGAGCGTAGAAAGAGAATCAAAAACGGCTGTACCGGCTGCGGATACTGCATGCCCTGCCCAAAGGGAGTCAATATTCCGGAGAATTTCAGAATCTGGAATGATTATGGCATCTATGAAAATGTTGGGGCACTGAAATGGAGTTGGAGCAATGATATCGCGGAGACAGAGAAACCCAAAAACTGCGTAGAATGTGGGTTGTGTGAGAAGGCATGTCCGCAGAAGCTGCCGATCAGAGAAAATCTGAAGCAGCTGCAGACGGAGTTGGATCTGGCTGTGGCCGAAACATTGACGGAAATTTAACAGACTGCTTGCTAAATAGGGCAAAAAAAGCTATAATTAAAATTGTGCTAAAATCATGAGAGAGTTCTCACACAGTGAGATAACCCTGATCATATAAAGCAAATCAAGAATAAAGGAATAAACCAATGGATCTGAATGAGAAAAAAGAAAATGACGAGGCAGTCTCCAGAAATTTTATAGAGCAGATCATAGAGAAGGATCTGTCTGAGGGCAGCTACGATACAATCTGTACCCGGTTCCCGCCGGAGCCGAATGGATATCTCCACATCGGACATGCCAAGTCTATATTACTCAATTACGGGCTGGCACAAAAATACCATGGAAAATTCAATATGCGTTTTGACGATACAAATCCTACAAAAGAGGATACAGAGTTTGTTGAGTCAATTAAGGCAGATGTAAAGTGGCTTGGTGCAGACTGGGAAGACAGACTTTTCTTTGCATCTAACTATTTTGATCAAATGTATGAGGGTGCGATCAAGCTTATAAAAAAGGGAAAGGCCTATGTATGTGACCTGACTCCCGATGAGATTCGTGAATACAGAGGAACACTCACAGAACCCGGAAAAGAAAGTCCATACAGAAACAGAAGCATTGAAGAAAATCTTGAGCTGTTTGACAATATGAAAAACGGTATGTATGAAGACGGAGCCAAGGTACTTCGGGCAAAGATTGATATGGCTTCTCCGAATATCAATATGAGAGACCCGATTATATACCGTGTCGCACATATGACACATCATAATGCCGGCGATAAATGGTGTATTTACCCGATGTATGATTTCGCACATCCGATCGAGGATGCTATTGAGGGCGTGACGCACTCTATCTGTACGTTAGAGTTTGAAGATCACAGACCTCTTTATGACTGGGTGGTCAGAGAACTGGAGTATGAAAAGCCTCCGAAGCAGATTGAATTTGCAAAGCTGTATCTGACCAATGTTGTTACAGGCAAGAGATATATCAAAAAATTAGTACAGGATGGTATCGTAGACGGCTGGGATGATCCGAGACTCGTATCAATTGCAGCATTGCGCCGCCGCGGCTTCACACCTGAGTCTATCAAAATGTTTGTGGATCTGTGCGGTGTGTCCAAGGCCAACTCATCCGTGGACTATGCTATGCTGGAGTATTGCATCAGAGAAGATCTGAAGCTGAAAAAACCGCGTATGATGGCTGTACTCGATCCAATCAAGCTGGTAATCGACAACTGGCCGGAGGACCAGGTAGAGTATCTGGATGTTGCCAACAATCTTGAAAATGAAGAGCTGGGTTATCGTAAGGTTCCCTTCTGCAAAGAACTGTATATCGACAGAGAGGACTTTATGGAGGAGCCGCCAAAGAAATACTTCAGACTGTTTCCGGGTAATGAGGTTCGCCTGATGCATGCATATTTTGTGAAGTGCGAGAGCTATATCAAGGATGAAACAGGCAAGGTAACAGAGGTTCATTGTACCTATGATCCCGCAACAAAGTGTGGCTCCGGCTTTTCAGAGCGTAAGGTGAAGGGAACAATACACTGGGTTCCGGCTCCGTATGCTGTAAAGGCAGAAATCAGACTATATGAGAATATTATAGATGAGGAGAAGGGTGTATACAATGAAGACGGCAGTCTGAATCTGAATCCGGATTCTCTGAAGATATTAAAGGACTGCTATGTGGAACCGAGCTTTGACAATGCACAGGCATATGACAGCTACCAGTTTGTGAGACAGGGCTTTTTCTGTGTTGATGCCAAGGATTCCAAGCCGGATGCACTTGTATTTAATCGGATTGTTTCACTGAAGAGTTCATTTAGATTACCATGATATTACTTAAGGAGGTTCTGTAATGGGAATTTTGTCGGGGTTGGATCAATTTGGTCTGGGAAATCTGGAAAATGTTGATCTGTATGAGACACAGAAAAAAGAAGGCGGCAAAGGCGGTGCTGAACATAAGGAGCCGGAGGAGATTGATTTTCTCTTTGATAAAAGCTATACCTGTCCGGTATGCGACACTGAGTTCAAGACGAGAACCGTGAAAGTCGGAAAGGCAAAACTGTTAGGAACCGATTCGGATCTGCGGCCAAAGTATGATAAGGTGGATTCCCTGAAGTATGACATTATATTATGTCCTCATTGCGGATATGCTGCATTGGCCAGATACTTTAAGGTACTGACAACACCGCAGGCAAAGCTGATCAAGGAGAATATCTCAAAAGGCTTTAAAACAATACCGGAGCATGCGGTGTACTCTTATGATGATGCAATGGAACGTTATAAACTGGCACTTGCAAATGCGATCGTGAAACGTGGTAAGGCAAGTGAAAAAGCATATATCTGCCTGAAAATGGCGTGGCTGACACGAGGCAAGCTGGAGCAGCTCGATGTGACAGATCCTACATATGATGCCCAGATGCATGAATGTCAGAATGATGAAATGGAACTGCTCAAGAGTTCACTGGAGGGCTTTCTGGCTGCGAGACAGACAGAATCATTTCCGATGTGCGGTATGGATGAGACTACGGTGGATTATCTGATTTCCGTAACTGCAATCAAGTTCCAGAAATATGATGTGGCAGCTAAGCTGATATCAGGAATTCTGCTATCCCCCAATGCCAATGCCAGAATGAAGGACAAGGCAAGAGATTTGAAACAGCAGATATTAGAAGAAAGAAAACATTGATCGAAAATAAAAAGGGATGCGGCAAATGTCACATCCCTTTGTTATAGATCGATCAATCTTCTGTATCGTCTGCTTCCTCGTCCTCGGAAGGTACCTCAGATGTATCTGCAGGCTTGTCCGAAGCTTCGGCATCTGATTCTGCAGCGGCACCTCTGTCCAGAGATACATACCCGCGTTCTGAAGATGTTTCCTTATCATCATCAAAGAAATCGGAGATATCATCATCAAAGTCATCATCAAGATCTTTAGAAGAATCGTCGTTTTTTTGTTTCATATAGAGATACATACCTGCTGCTGCAGCTCCGGCGATTGTTGTGAATAAAAGAAATTTGCCAAATTTTTTAGCCATTTTGTACTCCTTTCATTTAATCTGTGATGTTACTATTGTAATACTATTTTATGGAAATGAAAAGGGATTATGTAAAAAAGTTATTTTTTTCATTTAGGAATGGTGACAAATGTAACTGTGAAGAACGAAAATAATTGCGTATAATGAAAGCATGTTAAGGATAGAAATTAAGAAAATCATTCGGAGATGCGAAAGGGGACTTTCAAAATGGAGAGAAAGAATCGAGCAAGTAATATACTATGGGGCGTTGCCTTTATATTAATAGGAATCGGATTTGCAGGCAAGGCTTTTGATATGTGGAATTTTAACCTGTTCTTTGACGGCTGGTGGTCACTGTTCATCATCATACCATGTGCCATCGGTATCATATCGAACGGACCGAGATCATCAAATATTACTGGACTGATTATCGGACTGCTGCTGCTTCTCATTGCACAGGATGTAATCAGATGGAGCACCATCGGCAATCTGATCGTTCCACTGATTCTTGTGATCATCGGACTTGGATTTATTTTCAGAAACAATGCACATCATCATGAAACAATGGAATTTAATGATTTCGTGGAAACGGGAGCAAACAATCCGGATCCGAACTTCACAACAAACACAGGCAGTCAGGATGCAGGCCAGGGAAAGAGTCAGGGCGGCTATAAGGACATCAGTGCTATTTTTTCAGGACGTAAGGTGACATACCAGAATGAGACATTTACAGGCGCTACAATCAACAGTATCTTCGGTGGTTCAGAGCTGGATCTGAGAAATGCATATATGAATGGACATATTGACATCGTAGTGACCAGTATCTTTGGGGGAACGACCATTTATGTACCGGATAATGTCAGAGTAGAGACAAGCGGTGTACCGATTTTTGGCGGCATTGATAATAAAGCACCAAATCCGATCGGAGATGTCAGAGCAGTACTTCATATTAATGCAACCTGTATGTTTGGAGGCATAGAGATTAAATGACACAGTTTGAAAAAGCAATCAAAACAATAGCGATTGTCATTGCGATATTTGTAGTCATTGTCATCATCGGCGGAATTGTCACAGCTATAGTTGCCATTACATCTGTCTGTTCCTCGGATAAGGCAGGAAAGATATTCAAGGACAATGCACGCAAGGCAGTTGAATCTACAGTTTCATTAGTGAATGTGGATGAGACATTTGATGCATCCGATGTAGAGGATCTGGAGATCATCAGTTCCATAGGCACAGTTACATTGTGTCATACAAATACGAATGACATCCATGTGAGTGGTATGAACCTGAATGATGCATCTGTTATTGAAATGCGTGGAGATAAGCTATATGTAGAGAGTGCAGCAGTCAATGTGGAATTATTTGGCGTCAAACTGGGCGAGAAGATCAATGAAGAGGATATTGGTATCAGGATAGAGGTTCCGGAAGGGTTTGAATTTGACTCTGTATATCTGGAAAGCGGGATGGGCTGTATGTCGGTTGATGAACTGACAGCAGAGAATCTCAAAATTGAAAATGGCATGGGTGATATAGACTGTAAAAATGTATTTGCAGAAAGCACAAAGATAAAAAACGGTGTTGGAAATATCAAGATGGAGTTTACGGGAGGCATGAATGATTTTGATATGGAAATGAATCCCGGAATTGGTAGTATCACAGTGGATGGTATACGACAAAATGATATCAAGCATACAAACCGTGATGCAGATAACTCTATCAAGATAGAGGGTGGAGCAGGAACGATTACAGTCAGCTTTACTGAATAACAATATTTTAGAAAAGACGCCGTCAGGTGTCTTTTCTTTTGTGGGTCATTCATGATATAATGTCGTCAGACATTATATCAGCGCATGCTTTAGTGCGCATAAATTATCATGAGCGAAGCACATGATATAATGTCGTCAGACATTATATCAGCGCAAGAGAGCCATAGGGAGCTTGGATGAAGGAGTGATAAAAGTATGGAACAAAAGTACGATGTAATTATAGTTGGTGCAGGACCGTCAGGAATATTCTGCGCATACGAGTTGATGGATAAAAATCCGGATATAAAAGTGTTAATGATTGAGAAGGGACGCTCTATTGAACTCAGAAAATGTCCGAAGCGCGATACAAAGGTATGTGTAGGCTGCAAGCCATGTTCTATTACGACCGGATTTGCAGGGGCAGGCGCTTTTTCAGATGGCAAGCTGTCACTGTCTCCGGATGTAGGCGGCAATCTGCCGGAGATCCTCGGCTATGAAAAGGCCACGGAGCTGATACATGAGTCAGATAAGATCTATCTGCAGTTTGGTGCTGACCAGAGAGTCTATGGACTGGATAAGGCAGCTGAGATACGTGAGATCAGAAGAAAGGCTATTACTGCAAATCTGAAGCTCGTCGAGTGTCCGATCCGTCATCTGGGTACGGAAGAGGGATATAAAATCTATGCGAAGCTGCAGAAGCATCTGGAGGACGTAGGTGTCACGCTTCGTTTTAATACGATGGTAAAGCAGATCATGATAGAAGACGGTGTGGCAAAGGGTGTCATAACCGATCATGATGAAACATTTAGAGCAGATGAAATCGTAGTTGCTGTAGGGCGTGAGGGCGCAGACTGGTTCAGCCATATCTGCGGTGAAAATGATATCGAGACCCAGGTCGGAACCGTTGATGTCGGTGTGCGTGTAGAGGTACGTGATGAGGTCATGCAGTTCCTGAATGAGAATCTGTATGAGGCAAAGCTGATCTATCATACACCTACCTTCGACGATAAGGTTCGTACATTCTGTACCAATCCATCAGGAGAGGTAGCAACAGAGTATTATGAGAATGGTCTCGCTGTTGTAAACGGTCATGCATACAAATCTAAGGATTATAAGACAAATAATACAAATTTTGCGATTCTCGTATCCAAGAATTTCACGAAGCCATTTAAAACACCGATTGAATATGGCAAACAGATTGCACAGCTGTCCAATATGCTGTGTGGAGGACGTATTCTGGTACAGACCTTCGGCGATTTCAGACGTGGAAGGCGAACGACCGAGGAGAGACTGTGCAGAAACAATCTGATTCCGACACTGAAGGATGCAGTGCCCGGTGATCTGTCGCTGGTGTTCCCTCATAGAATCATGGTGGACATAGAGGAGATGATCTTTGCGCTGGATAAGATCACACCAGGTCTGGCAGCGGAGGAAACATTGCTGTATGGTGTTGAAGTGAAGTTCTACTCTAATAAGGCAGTTGTAAATAAAGATTTTGAAACCAGCATCAAAGGGCTGCGCGCAATCGGTGACGGAGCCGGAATTACGCGTGGGCTGCAGCAGGCCTCTGCAAACGGTATCAGTGTTGCGAGAAGTATTTTGGCTAAGAAAAATGCATGATGCTGTTGAGACTTGGAATACTGAGGTAACGGTATGCGGATTTATAAATGTTTAGCTGTAGTCGGGCTGCTTGCAATACTGGTGTGTGGCTGTGGCGTTCAAAAGAATACCGAAATTGTATTGACGACTGATTTTCATGAAAACGAAGTGTTTCGGATAGAAAATAGTTCCTGTACATTGCCGGAAATCATGGTTTATCTGACGACAGCACGTAATCAGTACGAGGGCGCATTTGGAAAGGAAATCTGGCAGGTAGATATAGAGGGAATTCCCCTGTCAGAGGAGTTCAAGGATATCGTACTGGCCAGGATTGCACAGATCAAGGCCATGAATCTGCTGGCCGCAGAGCATAAGATATCACTGGGAGCAGATGAAGAAAAGCTGGCAAAGAAGGCAGCAAAGCTGTATTATGATTCTCTGACGCCAAGAGAGGCAGCTGCACTGGGAGCAAATGAGGAGTTGATTTCCAATATGTATATGGAGTATGCTCTTGCCAATAAGGTCTATGAGGTACTCACGGCAGATGTCAATCCGGAAATCAGTGATGATGAAGCGAGGATTATGACCGTTAAGGATATCCTGATCAAAACCTACGAAACAGATGCTTCCGGAAACAGGGTATATTTTGAAGCGGCGCAGAAAACGGATGCATACAACCGGTGTGTGGACATTCTGTCAAGAGCCAGAACGGGAGAGGATTTCGATGCACTGGCTCTGGCATATAATGAGGACACACAGACAGAATACAGCTTTGGAAAAGGGGTCATGCCACAAAACTATGAGGATGCCGCATTTGCATTATCCAATGGTGAGATCAGTGATATTGTAGAGACAGAGTTTGGATATCATATTATGCTGTGTGTCAGCACGTTTGATCAGGAAGAGACAGATGCCAATAAGCTGACGATTGTGAAGAAACGAAAAGAAGAAGCATTTAATCAGGTATACGATGAATTTCTGGTTACCCTGACATCGAATCTGAATGAACCACTATGGAAGTCAATCAATGTAGATCATGAAGACGGAGTTGAAACAACAGGCTTCTTTGATGTTTATAACGAGGTCATTGCATCGGAATCAGAAAGCGAATCTAAATAAAATATTAAATAATTATGAATTATTAGCACTCAAGGCGATTGAGTGCTAATTTTCTCTTGACAATTCATTTTCTCTCAACTACAATCTTATTTAGACAGTACCGGACTGCCGGACGGCAATCCTGTGTACATAGAGAATAATAATAAAAGGAAGTGTAGAAAATGGCAGCAAAGAAAGGTAATTTATCTATTAACAGTGAAAATTTGTTTCCAATCATCAAGAAGTGGTTGTACTCTGACCATGACATATTTTTCAGAGAATTGATTTCGAATGGCTGTGATGCGATTACGAAGCTGAAAAAGCTGGAGGTGATGGGGGAATACAGTTTTCCGGATGATTATGAGAGCAAGATTGAGGTCATTGTAAATCCCGAGGAGAAGACACTGAAATTCATCGATAATGGTATCGGTATGACCGCAGATGAAGTTGAGGAGTATATCACACAGATTGCATTTTCAGGAGCAGAGGCTTTCCTTGAGAAGTATAAAGACAAGACAAATGAGGATCAAATCATCGGTCACTTCGGATTGGGATTTTATTCAGCATTCATGGTAGCAGAGGATGTCCATATTGATACATTATCCTCACAGAAGGACGCAAAGGCAGTACATTGGGAATGCGACGGCAACACAGATTACACGATCGAGGATGGCAGCAGAACGACTGTCGGAACCGAGATTACATTATTCTTAAATGAAGAAAGTCTGGAGTTCTGTAATGAATACAGAGCACGTGAGATCATCAAAAAGTATTGTTCTTTCATGCCTGTACCTATTTTCCTGAGCAAGGCAAATGCAGAGACAGAGTATGAGACGATACCTGCATCTGAGAAGACAGATAAGGACGTTGTGGTTGAGACGATTCCTGCAACGAAGAAGACCAAAGATAAGGAAGCAGAAGAAGAGAAGGTCAAGATCATTAAAAGACCGGTTGCTTTGAATGATACCACTCCGTTGTGGACCAAGCATCCAAATGATTGTACAAAGGATGAGTATCTGGAGTTCTACAGACGGGTATTTATGGACTACAAGGAACCCCTGTTCTGGATTCATTTGAATATGGACTATCCGTTCAATCTGAAGGGTATTCTGTATTTCCCGAAGATCAATATGGAATATGAGTCTATTGAGGGAACGATCAAACTGTACAATAATCAGGTATTTATCGCAGATAATATCAAGGAAGTCATCCCGGAGTTTTTGATGCTGTTAAAGGGTGTCATTGATTGCCCGGATCTGCCGTTGAATGTATCGAGAAGCGCACTGCAGAATGACGGATTTGTAAAGAAGATTTCTGAGTATATTTCCAAGAAGGTAGCGGACAAGCTGTCAGGCATGTGCAAGACAGAGAAGGAAGAATATGAGAAATACTGGGATGACATCAGCCCGTTTATCAAATTCGGCTGCCTCAAGGATGATAAATTCTGTGATAAGATGACAGATTACATCCTGTTCAAGAATCTGGACGGCAAATATGAGACGCTGCCGGAGTGTCTGGAGATCAAGACAGCAGAGGAAAAGGCTGCTGAGTCAGCGACTGATGAGGCTACAGGTGAGAAGGTAGAGGCAGAGGTTGTAGATGAGAAGGAAAATGACGCAGCTGAGAATCCGGATGAAGAACCGGCAGAGAAAGAACCTCGCAAGGTCATCTACTATGTAACCGATGAACAGCAGCAGAGCCAGTATATCAATATGTTTAAGGCACAGAACATGGACGCTGTCATCCTGACACACAATATTGATCAGCCGTTTATCTCACAGCTGGAGTCAAAGAATGAAGACATCAAGTTCCAGAGAATCGATGCCGATCTGACAGATTCCTTCAAGGAGGAAATCTCAGAGGAAGATAAGAAGGATGCAGAGAGCCAGGCAAAATCCCTGACAGACATATTCAGAAAGGCTCTTTCCAATGACAAGCTGGAGGTTAAGGTAGAGAAGCTGAAGGATGAGTCAGTATCCTCTGTCCTGACCATCTCAGAGGAAAGCAGACGTATGCAGGATATGATGAAGATGTACAGCATGCCCGGCATGAATATGGGCGGTGA
Source organism: bacterium (assembly GCA_030539165.1). Lineage (GTDB taxonomy): Bacteria > Bacillota > Clostridia > Lachnospirales > Lachnospiraceae > JAAYYM01. The sequence goes on along the minus strand of JAUNSO010000045.1, from coordinate 7,147 downwards.
TATGTTTGGGGCAGAGGGTGAAACTCTGGTACTGAATGCAAAGCATCCGCTGGTACAGTATATCTTCGAGCATAAGAAGGCAAAGAACATTCCTGTTATCTGCGAACAGCTCTACGATCTGGCACGTATGTCCAATCAGCCGCTGTCTCCGGAGGCAATGACAAAATTTGTTGCACGCAGCAATGAAATCATGTTATTATTAACGAAATAGGGAATGCATGTGCAGCCGTGGGAAATCATTTCCTGCGGCTGTTTTTGATTAAGAAATATTGGGGCTTGCGGCAGTACAGCCACTTGAGGAGACGGAGCATATGGTTAAGAACATCATCTATGTACAGCAGAATGAAGAAATCGCCAGATCAATCATAGAAGGAATCGCAGGAAGCGGCTATGAGGTGTTTCACTGTGTGACTGCGGGGGAAGCACTGAATCTGATGACACGGCAGGATGCACCGCTCCTGATGCTGGATATTAACATTCCTGATATGAGACTGCGTGAGGTGGTCAAGGAGTGCTCTGAGAGGTTTCCTGCAACGGTTCTGGCAATCTTTACAGACTATCCGAATGCAGAGCTGTTGACCAAACTGATTAACCGGCATGGTATCTATAAAATATTTGTGGCACCATGGGATACAGAGGAAATTGTTGAACAGATAGAGGATGCCATGGAGTACGCAGAGATCCGCTTTGAGCAGCTGCAGCGGGAGGGTGCACTGGCACTGGAAAGCAAAGAATTTGACATTACACTTGCAAAGATGAAGGATTCCCTGAAGTTCCAGCAGCATAGTTACTATAAACTGAATGCGATTCTGAATACATTGCTGCGTGTAACGACTGATTGTCTGCAGGGCAGCAGGACATCCGAAGAAAAAAAGCTGCTGTTTGAGTTCGCAGGAGATATGCTGGAGGGTGTGATCAGAGCGCAGACAACGACCAGCATGGATGTAGGAAAATTCGAGGATGCAGTCAGAGAAGACATGCTCAAACTGAAGCATGTAAAAGTCAATGATATTGAGAGCTGTCTGATCGGGGACATTCCGCGAGTGATGGTTGCAAATGTGAAGGCATTGATTTGGGATTCCGTAAAGTACGCATCACGAAACGTAAAGAACTGTGAAGTGGAAGTGATATCAAGCTATATGACAAATACGAGGATATATCTCGAAATCAATATAGACTACCCATCAGAGGCACCTGTAGTGACTCTGCCAGATCCGTTGGAAGTGAGCTGTGATAAAATGCTACAGGAGATGCTGTCGGTGATGACGGCCGCGATAGAGGTAGTCAGAAGTGATAGGCATATCAGTTTTCAGATGCAGGTTCCAATCTCGTTTCTGGACTGATCCGGTATTAATAGATGACCCTGTTACGTCCTTGTTCTTTGCCGATATACAATTTCTGATCAGCCTTAGAAATAACATTCAGCAAACCGGCACCTGAATCAAATTCCTCCAGACCAAAGGTCATAGTGATATTCAGGTCAAAGTCATTAAAGTGAAATCTGGTATCCTTGATCAAGGTTTTCAGGTTGTTTAATTCTACAAAGATATAATCCGCGTTATTTCCCTCAAATGTAAATAGAAACTCTTCTCCGCCCCAGCGGGCTACATGTCCGCGCTCTGCCATAAAGCCTCTGAATACTTCTGCAAGCTTTTTCAGGACATAATCGCCGGTGTCATGACCATAGGTATCATTGACGCTTTTGAAATGGTCAATATCGGCTATGACGATGGAGAACGGGATTTCTGAATTCTCATAATTTTTTGCGAGCTTTTCCAGATGCTGCATCATGGAACGACGGTTCTGCAGTCCGGTCAGAGCATCGACGGATGCCAGCTGCTCCAGCTTCTTTGAGTATTGCAGGATCTTATGCTCTGATGCAGAGAACTTCAGACAGAAGAATCTGGATATCATAATCGCTACGATCATGGCATAGACAACATTGAGCATCAGGATAAACTTAAATACAAAGGACTGATCGATCTTGGCATAATCATGCGTTCCTGCAATCAGTGTGATGACAGCAATCAGAATACCGGTGGTAATTGCATAGGTGTATTTATAGGCAAGCGTTCCTTCTGTCCGGAAGAATACAAGAAAGATACTGAAGAGTGCTATGTACTGAAAGCCAAAATTTGTACCGGAAATCAAAGCAAAAACAGAGAAAAATATTGCGGAAACAGCACTGTAGGAATATAGACAGATAGCTGTTTTGTCACGATAGGAAGAGCTGAATATCACAATCATTAAGACGATGGAAGCGACTGCAAATAGAATGCTCCATACAGGAAGGCAACGAAATGAAACGACTACTAATAAGATATAGTAAACAGTCGAGAGCAAGGTCAAGAGACGCAGGAGAATGGCAGTATCCTTCGCTTCATTCTCACGCTTGACATCACGAAATAGAAAATCTTTAATTTTGTAATATAAAGTTTTCATATAGTACTTCCCTCAAAGCTGGACAGATAATCAGTAAGTAACAGTAAATAGGAAATTTGTACTACCTTGAATTATAGCACAAGAGAATTACGATTGCCAATATAAATTACGAAAAAGTTAAGTAGAAAGTAAGGTTATGACAAATGTAACTTTACAGCGTAAAGATTGGATGATAATATGATATCAACTTAACAGTGTAAAGATTGCAAACAACGTGATCAAGCCTGATAAAATATGCAGATTCGCAAAACGATATGCAAGAAATGGATGTTAGAAGGATGAAGAAAGAAATGAAGATGAGTCGGAAGGTATGGGTGAAGAGGATGATTTGGGTGATTGGAACTGCAGTATTGATCTTGGTAATGGGATGTGGAATCTTTTTCGGTGCAGCAGCAGTAACAGGAAGAGCGGAGATTGAACCGTTTTATGATGAGAATGGCGATGTGCTTGAGGGCAGTGTGGCAGAACGCTGTCGTATTCAGGTAGGAGACCGTGAAAACGGACTGATTATTCGCGGTAAGAGTGTAGACAATCCGGTACTGCTCTTTATTTCAGGTGGTCCCGGTGTACCGCAATACTGGCTGAATGAGTACTATCCGAACAAGCTGGAGGAGGATTTCACAGTCTGCTGGTGGGACTGGGCAGGAGAAGGTCTTTCCTATGACTCCTCTATTAAGAAGGAGGACATTACAACCAAGCGTTTGGAAGCGGATGCTTCGCAGGTGGCAGATTATCTGAAGGAACGGTTTGGGAAGGATAAGGTCTATCTGATGGCACATTCCGGAGGCAGCAAGCTTGGCTTCAGACTGGCACAGGATGATCCGGAGGATTTCTATTGTTACTTCGCCATGGGACAGGCAGTATCAAAGGATGTGAAGCGTTATCAGGCAGGATATGACTTCGTGAAGAAGACATTTGAGGAGCAGGGAAATAAAAAAGGCTTGAAACGTCTGGAGTCTCTGATTACAATAGAGAACGGACAGCCAATTGCGAAGAAGCCTGAAAGAATCGGAAGTGATTGGGAAGGCGTCCTGCTGATGGCAGGCTGCGCAACAACCAGAGAGATGCGTTCGGATGCACGTGAGATATTTTTCCCTCAAATGCTTTCAAAGTGTTATACTTTTGGAGAGAAAATTGATTACTGGCGGGGCAAGATGCTGAATCGTGATACACCGTATGACGATGATGATATCAGCTATAAGGATGAACACCCTGTACAGATTCCGGTCTGTTTCATCAGTGGAAAATACGATTATACCTGTCCTGTGAATATGGTAGAGAAGCTTTATGAGAATCTCGATGCACCTGAGAAGGAGTTATATATCTTCGAGGACTCTGCACACAGCCCTTTATGGGAGGAAAATGATCAGGTGCTGGAGGTCATGAGAGAAAAGGTAGAGAAACTAGGTCAATAGAAGTGTAAGGGGTGAGTGATGATAGAAGAGAAAAAGTATCACCATGGTAATCTGAAGGTAGCCCTCATAGAAGCAGGGATTGAGATGGTAAATGAGGTCGGAGAGGAGCATTTATCTCTTCGCAAGGTAGCAGCAAGGTGCGGCGTGAGTAACGCGGCGCCTTACGCGCATTTTACTGATAAGGAAGATATGCTGAATGCCATGCGGGAATATGTGACGGATGCGTTTATGAAGTGCCTGACCCGCGCATCCGGACAGGGCAGCGGTGAGGAGAAGGTATTGATGGTAGGACGGGAGTATGTCCTGTTCTTTCACCGGAATCCCCACTACTTTCCGTTTCTTTTTTCACAGCCGTGTATGAAGATCAATCTGTCACTGGAGCATGCCCCAGATAATTTTCCACCTTATGAGCTGTTCAAATCCATGGTTCTGGAATTTAACGAAAGCAGCGGTGTCAAGCCGGACAAGCTGAGTCTGGAGATTGAGATCATCCAGCTTTGGGCATATGTTCACGGCTTGACTGCCATCAGTGTCATGAAGAATGTCACATGGGATGAGGACTGGGAGCAGCAGATCCTGCGCCTGCTCGTTATGAGACCACCGGAAAATGCAGAATTATAAGGAGATATAACATGGAACAGGTAAACAAAGAAAATATCAAAATCAGAACAGCCAAGCCGGAGGATGCGAAGCAGCTTCTGAACATCTATGCGCCGTATGTACAAAATACGGCAATCACATTTGAGTATGAGGTGCCGGGTATAGAAGAATTTCAAGGCAGAATCAGAAGGACACTGGAGAGGTATCCCTATATCGTTGCAGAGAGAAATGGTGAGATTGTCGGCTACGCTTATACAGGAGCCTTCAAGCCCCGCGCAGCCTACAGCTGGTCAGTGGAGACAACTGTGTATGTCAGAAATGACCTAGAAAGGTGCGGAATCGGCAGAGCTCTATACCGGGAGCTTGAGAGAATCTCTGCCCTGCAGCACATCAACAACATGAATGCCTGCATCGCATATCCGGAAATCGAGGACGAATACCTCACAAAGAACAGTCCGAAGTTCCACGCACACATGGGCTATACGACAGTTGGCGAATTTCACAAGTGCGGTTACAAATTCGGACGCTGGTACAACATGGTCTGGATGGAGAAGCTGATTGGAACCCATGCAGAGGTGCCGGAGCCATTTGTACCATATCCAGATATCATGATGTTCACGTTTTAACAGAATTAATATTATGTCAACCAGAGAGACAAGAACAAGGCAAGGAGATTACCGGAATGATATGTACTAATTGCGGCGGAGAGTATCAGGAGAACGATCTGAGGTGCCCCTTCTGCGGCAGGGAAAATGAAATTATGGCAGAGAAGCGAAAGGAGCAAAAGCTGCATTCGCTTGATCAGGAAGCAGAAGAAATCAAGAAGCTTCCGGAGAAGGTTCTCAAGCATTCTACCGGAAAGATGTTAAGATACGTAGGAATGGCAATGGGGGTCTTGCTACTTGTGCTTGTATTAATATTGGCAGGTTCGGTAATCGTGTCACGCCTGCAGCACAATAAGGCGCAGAAGCAGTTAGCAGAAATCGAACGTCTATATGCACTGGGAGATTTGCAGGCAATGACGGTATACATGGATCAGGAGGATGTCAGTGGGAGAACGGCTGGCAAGTACCAGAGCATCAAATATGCATACCGTGACTACACATTTGCGATGGAGTCAATCGGACAGCTTCATCAGATGACAGAGGGCGACTACTTTGACCAATGGTCTGTCGACAATCAGAAGAAACAGATCTATACAGACATGGAGTGGGCAATCCGTGGACTGATCCGTGCAGTGCAGAGTATTGATGAAATTACAACGCAGTACGGAACCTATAATGATCTGCAGCCGGTTCTTGATTTGCGGGAAACATGTATCGAACGATTCCGGACTGAGTTTTTATTTGAGGATGCGAGAATCGATGAATTGATACAGTTAGAGCTTGCCGAGAATGAATCACTGGTTCCGTATATCGATGAAATTTACATGCAGTGGAGGGAGGTATATGCCCCATGAAATGCAGAAACTGCGGTGGAGAAGTAGAGGCAGAAGCCTTGAAATGCCCCTATTGCGGCACAAAGAATCCGGGCGGCATCCGGTTTTTACAGATAATCCGTGCGAAAAGAGAACAGAATAAAGAGTTGGAAAAGGAAGTACTGGAAGCCTCACGGGAGGGAATCATCAATCGTGTACTGAATCGGACAATCCTGGTACTTGCGGTTGTTGTCGTTCTGGTAACAGGAATCAGTTTTTGGATTTTTTTCTTTTCGGATGGAAATCATCTGATGGCTCCGCCAGACAGTGAGAAGGTTATGCAGGAGCTATATGATCAGGGGGAGTATTTTCGTCTGTACACTTATATGACGGACTATGATCTGACGGGACAGAAGTATCAGGAATACAGCAGAATTGCGCTTCTGGCATGTAATTACCAGTCCTTTATCAATGCGCGAAATCAGCTCCTGAATCAAATACAGAGCGGAGAAATGCCGGAAAGCTATCACATCGAACCGGTCTATGAAAGGGCGTATCGTTGTCTGTATCCCACATTTACCGGGGAATCATTGTCTGAGGCAGAGCAAAACTATATGGAGGCGTACAGCCCTGTTATATGGGACTCACTGCAGGCATTAATGGGACTTGATACAGAGGATCTGCAGAGGATCAGGCAATGCCATGAACAGGGGAGTACATATCTGACAACGGAAACAGAAGACTACCTGATGGGTAAATCTGAAGAGTATATCCAAAATGCAGTTGAGACCTATGCAGTGAAGGACGGTGAGTCAAAATGATCAAACATCCGGGAAAAATCATTATGAAAATCATGATCTGCGCCTGTATGCTAGGCGTGATGATTTATATACTTCAATGGTCTCTTCAGAATTCAATGGATCAGAGAGAATACAGCAGCACTTCTGCAAATCTGACTCGTTTGGAGCGGTTGTGCGAGCGAGGTCAGTTTGACAGGTTTTCAGAAAGCATTACCTGCAATATTAATCTCCGGCAGGAAGCCTATGCTCCTTTCTGGGAGCTGGAACAGGCTTATCTTCAGGTATGCGATTACGAGGTATACGCACATGGACTGCGTTTCCTTCCGGCATCCATCGCTGATTCTGCATGGACATCCCGTGCCGAGGCAACACAGAAGCAAAGCCATGACATCATCACAGGCATGTATGAAGCGGCAACCTATCCACAGAATGAAAGAATTTTGAAATCCTTTCTGAGCCGGACAGAATAAATC
>JAUNSO010000044.1 GCA_030539165.1 bacterium | reverse complement strand
AAAAATACCATCTGAACATCTATATTAACTTGCCTACTCCTCCATAGTTGTGATAATATCAAGTTGGTGCCGGAAAAGATTCCTGCATCGACAGAATAGATACCGGACGGAGCTGATTCCGGACGGCACGATGAAAGGTGACCGACCATCGTTTTAAAAATTCGGCTGAGAGACGATACCCATAGCGGGCATTGAAAAAAACACTTTGAAACCGGAGGAAAGAAACATGAGTAGTGAAATCAGAGACATCAACTTAGCCGAGTCAGGCGAAAGAAAAATCGAATGGGTCAAGAGAAACTGTGACCTGCTTCGAACCCTCGAAAAGGAATTCTCAGAGACCAAACCATTTGCAGGCAAGAAGGTAGCATTGTCCGTACATCTGGAAGCAAAGACTGCATACCTGTGCAAGGTACTGGCAGCAGGCGGAGCAGACATGTATATTACAGGCTCCAATCCATTATCCACACAGGACGACGTAGCAGCAGCACTTGTAGCCGCAGGCCTTGAAGTACATGCATGGTACGACTGCACACCAGAAGAATACAACACACATATCCGCAACGTATTAAAGGTAGGCCCGAACATCATCATCGATGATGGCGGAGACCTTGTCAATATGATGCATACAGAATTCGTAGATTTAATTCCGAACGTAATCGGCGGCTGCGAAGAGACCACAACAGGAATCCTCAGACTGGAGGCCATGAACAGAGACAAGACACTCAAGTTCCCGATGGTAAAGGTCAATAATGCAGACTGCAAGCACTTCTTCGACAATCGTTACGGTACAGGCCAGTCCGTATGGGACGGCATCAACAGAACCACGAACCTGATCGTAGCCGGCAAGAGAGTTGTTGTAGCAGGCTATGGCTGGTGCGGCAAGGGTGTAGCCATGAGAGCCAAGGGTCTCGGCGCCCGTGTCATCATCACAGAAATTGACCCGGTAAAAGCCATCGAAGCAGTTATGGACGGATTCGATGTAATGCCAATGAATGAAGCAGCAAAAGTAGGAGACTTCTTCGTAACCGTAACAGGCTGCGACAAGGTCATCGACGCAGAAGACTTCGCAGTCATGAAAGACGGAGCCATCCTTTGCAATGCAGGACACTTCGACTGCGAAATCGACATGGCAGGTCTCAGAAAAATAGCCGTAGAAACCCGCGAAATGCGCAAGAATATCATGGGCTACAAGCTCCCGACAGGCCAGTGGATCTTCATCCTTGCAGAAGGCCGCTTAGTAAACCTCGCCGCAGGAGACGGACACCCAGCAGAAATCATGGACATGAGCTTTGCCATCCAGGCCCTCAGTGCCAAGTACCTCGTAGAACACGCATCCGAGCTCACCGAAAAACTAATCGATGTCCCCCGAGCAGTAGACAACGACGTAGCAGTCCGCAAACTATCCTTCCTCGGCAAACACATAGACACCCTAACCCCCGAGCAAGAGAAATACCTAAACAGCTCCGCCGTCTAACCCCACCGCCCAATGCGAAGCGAGGGCGTTGAAGCCAACCGTCTTCATAAATCTCCTCCATCCGTGGTTGAGAAAGTCAGCCGGCAGGGAGAGTCCTAAATACACAGCGAAACAGGCAGCCCTTTGGCACCGACACGAGACGAGGTCAAGCCAAAGGAGCCTGAAGACATAAAAAGACATGGAAGCCAATCTTCCATGTCTTTTTGCTTATGGCTGAAGGGGACGACGCGTCGAGTCGAGTATCGGTGCCAAAGGGCTGCCTGTTCCGCGTCCGTCCTTCACATCTCCCTGCCGGCGTATTACTTCCTCAACTACAATCCCGCTTTCTCCACATGCGCCGCATTCACTTCATGATTCTTATACGCAGCCACCAACGTCTGTATTCTCTCACTCGGATTCAGCAGATCACTAATGGATGCATCATGGTTCAAAGTATCAATCAAGTACGCAATATACTTACTCATATCACAGTTAATATAATACGGTCTGTCCAGCAGCTCCGGAGTCTGGTATACCAGATTCGTCGTTAAAACTCTGTCAATGATGCCTGTCTCATACGCCAGATCAAACTTCTTCAAACCATTCGTAAAGAGTCCAAAGGTAGAAGCGATAAAGATACGACCGGCATTTCTCTGTTTCAGCTGTCTGGCAACGTCCAGTACACTCTCACCGGATGAAATCATATCATCAATTACCAGGACATCCTTGCCTTCGATAGAACTGCCCAAAAATTCATGAGAAATAATCGGATTATGACCATTTACAATCTTCGTATAGTCTCTTCTCTTATAGAACATACCCATATCCAGTCCAAGAACATTGGCGATGTAAATTGCACGGCTCATACCACCCTCATCAGGGCTGACCACCATCATATGATCGGCATCAAGTGTCAGATCCGGTACTCCTCTGAGCAGTCCCTTGATAAACTGGTAAGCAGGCTGTACTGTTTCAAAGCCATGCAAAGGAATTGCATTCTGCACACGTGCATCATGCGCATCAAAGGTAATGATATTATCAACACCCATATGCACCAGCTCCTGTAAAGCGATCGCACAGTCCAGAGATTCCCTGGCATTTCTCTTGTGCTGTCTGCTCTCATAAAGAAAAGGCATGATTACCGTAATCCTTCTGGCTTTACCACCTACAGCAGCTATGACACGCTTCAGATCCTGATAATGATCATCCGGAGACATGTGATTTTCATGTCCGCATAGTGAATAGGTCAAGCTGTAGTTCCCTACATCTACAAGCAGATACAGGTCAGAACCACGAACAGATTCGTTAATAATACCTTTTGCTTCGCCGGTTCCGAAACGGGAAACCTTGGCGTCTAATATATAAGTACTTCTCTGATAGCCCGAAAAAGCCAAACTGGATTTGTGTTCATTTTCCCGTTCGGTTCGCCAATCCACAAGGTACTGATCGATTTTCTCTCCGAGTGCTTTACAGCCCTCCAGAGGAATCATACCCAGAGAACCTACGGGGATTGTTTCAAGATTACGCTTTTCTTCGCGCTTTGGCATAAATGTCCTCACTTTCCGGCATTCAGCAGGTACTGCTTTCATGACCGACTTTGTTAAATTTTTTCTTTAACCGGATATCCTCCACATCAAACTTGTATAGCTGATAGTATCCGGAGATTCTCGAAAAGGTTCGTTCGGAGTACTGTCTGGACAGATTCTCCAATGAAAGATTCGTGGAAATAATCGTAGATTTCTTTCGCAGATTTCTCTCATTTAAAATCAGAAACAGCTGAGAAGAAACGAAGGAATTCGTCGTTTCTGTTCCCAGATCGTCAATAATCAGTAAATCACAGTTAAAAATATGCTCATAGACATTATTAATCTCTTCAGACACATCATACGACCGAAATGTCTTTTTGGCAAGAGCATCAAACAATTGAAAAGCAGTAAAATAAATAACAGAATGACCGCTTTCTAATAGCTCTTTAGCGATACAGTTGGTTAAAAAGGTCTTACCGACACCGACATTTCCATAGAAAAAAAGATTCCGATAATCCTGATCAAATGTGTTGATGAATGCCTTGCATTCATTTACGATCCTGCCCATAAGCGCAGCTTCGGTCTGATTATAATACTCATATGTGAAATTGTCAAAGTTCTCTTCAGAGAGAACTCCTTCCATATTAGACTGTGTATATAGCAGACGAATGATGGCCTGCTGAAAACAGTGACACTTCTTTCCATTTACATAGCCGGTGTCTTTACAGTCCGGACAGTTATAGATTGGAGAAAGGTAGTCAAGCGGAAAGCCATATTCATTCAGCAATAGCTTTTTTCGACCGGTCAGTTTGGTCAGCTCTTTACGCATTTCAGAGAGTGCTTCAGCATCTCCCGACACATATCTTTTACCCTGTTCCATTGCCAGTCTGGCAATTGTAGAATCAATATCTTTATATTCCGGAATCAGTTCATAGACCTCATCCCGATGTTCCTCCAGCAGATGTCTGTTCTGCAGCTGGACCTTTTCATAATCTCTGAAAATAGTATCATACTGTGTATTCGTGAGTGCCATGGCTTATCTCCCTAAACAATCAGTTGCTGAGAATCTCCTTTTCCAGTTCGGAATAATCATAGGAGCGTTGGTTAAAGTTATTGAATTTGTTTCCTGCTCCGACGGTGGATACAGGACTCTCCTTGGAACTGGTATTTCTGACGGCAGCCTGCGCCTTAGTACTGTTGAACTTGTCATCCAGAGCCTGAATGTCAGCATAGTGCTTTACATTGCTCTGCTTCCAGCTCTTTAAGATGGTATCTGCATACTCAAAGCTGGACTTGTGTGTAGACTTCATCGTTCTGTTGCAGGCCTCAATGATAATAGGAGTATCAAAACCATATACATCGATCCATTTTTTGATAAAGACCATTTCCGGCTCAACCGGATTTCTGCCTGAAAGACCAAGTGCTTTTAAGATTTCATATATTTCCTTGCGATACATGCCGACATTTTCCTTGGCTTCATCTACGGTACTGATGCCGCTCTCTGCCCAGGCTAGGGCAACTGTTTCCATATAACGCATGCTTTTCTTCTTATTATTTACACAATACTCAATCAGATATTCAATCAACTCGGCAGAGAAACCGAGAGAATCATACATATATAAAAGAGAGGAAATCTCAGTACTGCTGAGTGTCTTACCTATGTACTGTTCAGCGATAAAGAGCAGCTGGGAGATATCTTCCTTACTCTTAAAGGCAGCCAGCTTGTCCAGAGAATAAGAAGGCTTTGCAGGTAACTGAAGAATATTGTCTTTTTGAAGAAGAACCGGTTTTTCAATCAATACAGCAGCAGGAGTATCAGAAACAGCAGCTGGTTTTTTGTTGGCATTCAGGTCATGGATACGGATACCGACCAGATTTTTGGAGGTATCAAAATCTAATGACAAAATCCTGCTCTTTTCCCAGTACTTCAGTGCACGGATAACATCCTTTTCAGTGTAATTAAAATAATCAGCTATGATGGATACAGAAATAGGACTATTTGCAGACATGCATCTTAATAAGAATAAATAAATCTTAATCTGTGCATCATTCGCATCCTTCATGTATTCGTCAATAAATTTGTTGGATACAAGTGTTGCATCTATATTACAATCACTGTATAGCGTTATCTCACCCATGATCTCACCTGTTCTGTTATTCGTATTATGAAAAACGAAATCTCATAACCGGAAGCCCTCTCAAAAGCATGCCGGGTCTTACCCGAGCAAAATGAATTATAGCACATCGCTTTAGAAAATGAAACACTTATTTTGCTCATAAATCCAGTAAATATGCGGCTTTCGGGAATTGTGGATGGTGTGGATAATGTGGACAAAAAATAATCATAAAATTATGCTTTTGGATAAAAGCCCTGTGGTTGGTGGTAAGTCTAAAAAAGAGGGTAAATGATTATGTAAATTTAAAATCCACATGGATTTTTGAATTTTTTCAAAAAACCATGTGGATAATGTGGATAAGCTATTGACCAAGCAGACTTTCGCCGACTTTAACGATATCTCCGGCACCCATAGTTATCAACAGGTCACCGTGAATACAATTTTCCAATAAAAAATTTTCAATTTCATCAAAAGAGGAGAAATAGTATGCATCGGTTCCTCTTTTTTGGATTTCCTGCTGCAGATCCCGGGAACTGATTCCCAAAGTATCTGTTTCTCTGGCGGCGTAGATATCGGCCAGAACAACCTTATCAGCCAGTGTCAGGGCATCTGCAAATTCCTGCAGAAATGCTTTGGTACGTGTATAGGTATGGGGCTGGAAGACACACCATGCAGTTTGATGAGGATAATTTTTCACTGCTGACAGGGTGGCTTTGATCTCTGTAGGATGATGAGCATAGTCATCTATAATGGTCACACCACCGATTTCACCCTTGTACTCAAACCGTCTGTCAGTTCCGGAAAAAGTCATAAGTGCTTTTTTTACGATCAATGCATCCACAGATAAGAGATCTGCAAGAGCAATTGCCGCCAGCGCATTTGCTACATTGTGCTCTCCGGGTACGTGAAGTGAAACTGTATCGGTCAGATTTCCGTTTCTGCGCAGCTCAAAGGTCGGGCAGGCATCCTCGTGGTATATGATATTGGAAGCCATATAGTCTGCTTCTTTATGAAGCGCAAATGTGATGACTTTGCATGACAGACCCGCGGTAATCTCTTCATAATGGTCAATGTCTGCATTGATAATCAGAGTCCCGTCATCAGGAAGAAGCTTGGCAAATTCATGGAAGGAATGGCGTATATCATTGATATCTTTGAAAAAGTCCAGATGATCTTCTTCTATATTTAATATGATTCCGATTTTAGGGAAAAAGCTTAAAAAGCTATTGGTATACTCACAGGCCTCCGTTACGAACAGATCTGACTGACCGATCCTGAAATTGCCGTTGATTGCTTTTAAGATTCCGCCTACGGAAAGCGTAGGATCTGTATCTGCCTCCAATAGTATCTGTGAAATCATAGAGGTGGTAGTTGTTTTACCATGTGTTCCAGAGATTGCGATAGGGGTACCGTAGTTTTTCATGATCTGTCCCAGGAGCTCGGCACGGGTCAATGTCGGAAATCCACGCCGGATGACCTCGGCATATTCTGGATTGTCTGCATGAATTGCTGCGGTATAGACTACCAGATCCAAATTGTCCTGAATATTTGAGGCTCTTTGTCCATAATATATCTTAGCCCCTTCTTTTTCTAGATGCTCGGTCAGCTCAGACTGCTTATTATCCGAGCCGGAAATCTGAAAACCCTCACGCAGGAGAATCTCAGCAAGACCGCTCATGCTGATGCCGCCGATACCGATAAAGTGTATATGAACAGGCTGTTTAAAGTTAATCTGATACATAAATAGGTTCCTTTCGTTTCTATATTTATATATATTAAAATTCCTGATTTCTGCTCATAAAATACAGTATACCATTCCGAAGAAAAAAACAACAGAAAAAAGAAAAGCGATAAACTTTAAAATGTATGCATAAATATACCATAAATGGTTAAATTGTAACAAAATGAACAAAAAACCAACAAGTTATTGTAATAATTGTTCACCTTACGGGGAAAGTATGTTATACTAATGTAGTGCAATACACAAAAAAATAGTTCAGAGGTGATAGCATGATTAAAAAGGAAATGATAGCGATGCTGCTCGCAGGAGGACAAGGCAGCAGGCTAGGTGTTCTGACATCGAAAGTAGCAAAACCGGCGGTATCATTTGGCGGAAAATACAGAATTATTGATTTCCCGCTCAGCAATTGTATCAATTCAGGCGTAGACACGGTCGGCGTGCTGACACAGTATCAGCCATTAAGGCTGAATACCCATATCGGAATCGGTATTCCGTGGGATTTGGACAGAAATATCGGCGGTGTAACAGTGCTTCCGCCATACGAAAAGACAGGAAACAGTGAATGGTATACGGGCACGGCCAATGCTATTTACCAGAACATGGACTATATGGAAACCTTTAATCCTGAATATGTACTGATATTATCAGGAGATCATATATACAAGATGGACTATGAAGTCATGCTGGACTTCCATAAGGCAAATAATGCTGACGTAACACTAGCAGCAATGCCGGTACCGCTCGAGGAAGCCAAGCGATTTGGTATTGTCATCACAGATGAAAACAGAAAAATTGTAGATTTTGAAGAAAAACCGGAGAATCCGCGCAGCAACCTTGCATCCATGGGTATTTACATATTTAACTGGAAGACATTAAAGCAGGCACTGATTGCAAAGGCTGAGCAGCCGGCGCTGGACTTTGGCAAGCATGTGATTCCGTACTGTCATGAGAATGGCGGACGACTCTTCGCTTATGAATATAATGGATATTGGAAGGATGTCGGAACGCTCAATTCCTATTGGGAAGCAAATATGGAGCTGATTGATATCATTCCTGAGTTTAATTTATATGAAGAGTACTGGAAGATCTATACGAAGAGTGACATCCTGCCTCCGCAGTACATATCCGGAGACAGTGTCGTAGAAAAGTGTATCATTGGTGAGGGTGCCAATATTTATGGCAAGATTTATAACTCTGTCATCGGGTGTGGCGTAACGATAGGTAAGAATACGGTTGTCCGGGACTCTATTATCATGAATGAGGTAGTGGTTGGAGATAACTGCGAACTGAATAAAGCAATTATTGCAGAAAATGTTGTCGTTCAGAACAATGTTCATCTGGGAATAGGGGATGAAGTGCCTAATGAGACTGACCCGAATATCTATGCAAACGGACTTGTGACCATTGGAGAGAATTCTGAAATTCCTGCAGGAATCAATGTTGGAAAGAATACGGTCATCTCAGGCAAAACAGAACCGTCTGATTACCAGAACGGTTTACTCCCAAGTGGAAAATCATTGATTAAGGCAGGTGACGAAGCATGAGAGCAATAGGAATCGTATTAGCAGGCGGCAACAGCTTCAGAATGAAGGAATTATCTAAGAAAAGAGCCATATCGGCAATGCCCGTGGCAGGCAGCTATAGAAGTATCGACTTTGCTTTGAGCAATATGAGCAATTCACATATCCAGAGGGTGGCTGTCTTTACACAGTACAACGCCAGAAGTCTGAATGAGCACCTGAGCTCTTCAAAATGGTGGGACTTCGGACGTAAACAGGGCGGCTTGTTTGTATTTACACCTACGGTAACACAGGAAAACAGTTCCTGGTATCGTGGTACGGCAGATGCTATTTTTCAGAATCTGAATTTTTTGAAGAGTTCTCATGAGCCTTATGTGGTGATTGCCTCAGGAGACGGCATTTATAAGATGGATTACAATAAAGTGCTGGAGTATCACATAGAGAAGAAGGCTGACATTACAGTTATCTGTAAGGACATCGGACCGGAGGAGGATGTAGAGAGATTCGGAATCGTCAAGATGAACGAGGAATGCCGTATCGAAGAATTTGAAGAAAAGCCGATGGTAGCGAGATCTAACACGATCTCCTGCGGTATTTATGTAATCAGAAGAAGACAGCTCATCGAACTGATCGAGAAATGCGCAGAAGAAGACAGATATGACTTTGTCCGTGACGTATTGATCCGTTATAAGAATATGAAGCGTATCTTTGCGTATAAGATCAAGGATTACTGGAGCAATATTGCGTCAGTGGAGGACTATTTCAAGACCAATATGGATTTTCTGAAGCCAGAGATCAGAAATTACTTTTTCAAGCAGTATCCGGATGTATACTCCAAGGTGGATGATCTGCCGCCTGCCAAGTACAATGTAGGGGCAAATATCCGGAACTCACTGATCAGCAGTGGCTGTATCGTAAACGGTACGGTAGAGGATTCGGTAATCTTCAAGAAGGTTTTTGTAGGAAATAACTGCTTTATCAAAAACTCCATTATATTAAATGATGTTTATATAGGAGATAATACGCATATTGAGAATTGTATTGTAGAAAGCCGTGATACAATACGTGCGAATTCTTATTATTGCGGGGAGGATGACATTAAAATCGTGCTGGAGAAGAATGAAAGGTATGTATTGTAACTGTGAGAAATCAGTTCCATAGGCAGGCAGAAGGGCTTGCTGACCGAGAAGGGAGACGATACGATGAAGATTACAGATGTACGCGTAAGAAAAGTGGCAAAAGAAGGCAAAATGAAGGCTGTGGTTTCGATTACGTTGGATGATGAATTTGTAGTTCATGACATAAAAGTAATCGAGGGCGAAAAGGGACTGTTTATAGCAATGCCCAGCCGCAAGGCGTCCGATGGTGAATATCGCGATATCGCACACCCTATCAATTCCGGGACAAGAGAGACACTTCAGAAAATCATACTGGAGAGCTATGAGAGAGCGCTTCAGGAAGAGCCTGCTGCAACAGAATAATACCAGACCAGTTCAGAAAAGAGCCGCGGAAAGAAAATATTTCTTTCCGCGGTTTTTGCAATATGCTATAATGAAAAATACTGATAAGGAGACAAAGCAGATATGTATATCATTGCGGGACTGGGCAATCCAAAGAGTGAATATAAAAATACCAGACACAATATCGGGTTTGACGTGATCGATGTGTTATCAGATAAATATAACATTGCGGCAGAAACAAAGAAACACAAGGCTCTGTGCGGTAAAGGTATGATCGAAGGACAGAAGGTCGTTCTGGCGATGCCGCAGACCTATATGAACCTGAGTGGCGAGAGCATTCGTGAACTGGTGGACTATTATAAAATAAACGTGGAGACAGAGTTGATTGTGATTTTTGACGATGTCAGTCTGGATCTTGGCATGCTGCGGGTTCGTAAGCATGGCACAGCAGGCGGACATAACGGCATGAAGAGCATTATTTCTCAGCTGGGGACAGAGAACTTTATGAGGATCAGGGTCGGAGTTGGAGAAAAGCCGAAGGGCTATGATCTGGCAGACTATGTGCTGGGTCATTTTTCAGGCAGTGAACGTGAGATTATGGACGGAACCATGATTCAGGCAACAGAAGCGGTTAAAATGATCATCACCGAGGGAATAGATAAGGCGATGAACCAATATAATAAGAAGAATGCAGTAGAAGAATAGGTGATCAGGTGGAGGCATTAACAGAACCTCTGAAACAGCTGGCAGAATATGAAGAAGCCGGCGCAGGACTCAGAAAATCCAAGGGAATCATAGAAATCTCAGGATGTGCAGGTCCTCAAAAGCTGCATATGATGTATGGACTCAGCGATGGTTTTCAGTATAAAATCATCGTTACTTATAATGAACAAAAAGCAAAGGAAATCTACGAAAATTACAGATTTTATGATCCTGAGACCAAGCTGTATCCGGCCAAGGATCTGATTTTCTATCAGGCAGATATTCACGGCAATCTGATCACAAAGCAGAGAATCGACTGTTTGAAAGCAATTCTGGAGAACAAGCCAGTGACAATCGTTACGACGATCGATGCCTTTATGGAGCACATCGTGCCACTTGAGGTCATCAGGGAGAACGTGATTGACCTGTGCAGAGAAGAAACTGTGGACGAGGCTGAGCTTTCGGAGCAGCTGGTATCATTGGGGTATGAAAAGGTATACCAGGTAGAAGCAAGCGGTCAATTTTGCGTCAGGGGCGGCATCATTGATATCTTTCCACTGACGGAGGAAAATCCGATCCGTATAGAGCTATGGGGAGATGAAATAGAGTCGATCCGTATGTTTGATGTATTGTCCCAGCGTTCGGTGGAGGTGCTGGAAACAGTTTCTGTTTATCCGGCTACAGAGACGATTTTAACAAGGAATGAGCTGGAGGAAGGTGTCCTGAGAATAGAGCAGGATGCAAAGAAGGCATCAGAGGAACTGCGCAGGGAATTCAAGACGGAAGAGGCGCATCGCATGCGGGAAATCGCAGCAACCATGCGGGAACAGCTGCTGGAGCTGTCAACGTCATGCAATATTGAGAGCTTCTCTCACTATTTCTATGATCATCAGATTTCATTTCTGGATTATTTCGGAGACAATGCAGTGTTCTTTTTGGATGAACCGGCAAGACTGGCTGAAAAATGTGATACAGTGGAGCTGGAATTTCGTGAGAGTATGGGGAACAGACTGCTGAAGGGGTATCTGCTTCCGGGACAGATGGATATCTTATATTCAAAAGAGGAAGTTTTCGCTCTTTTGGCGCAAAAGAGAGCAGCTGCACTCGCAACACTGTCAGTCAAACAGGGAATTTATAAGGCCTCAGCCAAGTACACGATTGAAGCAAGAGCGATGAATTCCTATAATAACAGCTTTGATGCATTGATCACTGACTTGAAAAGATATAGGAAAAATGGATATCGTGTGATTTTGTTATCCGGCTCCAGAACCAGAGCAAAGCGTCTGGCCGAAGATATAAGGGAGCAGGAGCTGAGCAGCTTCTACACGGAGGACAAGGATCATGAGGTGAAGCCGGGCGAGATCATGCTGATGTATGGGCGTATTTCTCAAGGCTACGAATATCCGATGATCAAGTTTGTCGTCATATCTGAAAGTGATATTTTTACAGCAGAGAAAAAGAAGCGGAAGAAGAGAAAGACCTATGAAGGTCAGAAAATTCAGGACTTTACAGAGCTGTCTGTAGGTGATTATGTTGTACATGAAAATCATGGACTCGGTATTTATAAAGGCATTGAGCAGGTAGAGATTGACAAGGTTACAAAAGACTATATCAAGATCGAGTATCGTGATAACGGGAATCTGTATATTCCGGCAACAGGTCTGGATGTCATACAGAAGTATGCCTCAAAGGATGCACGGAAACCCAAGCTGAATAAACTGGGAACTGCCGACTGGATCAAAACAAAGAGCCGCATCAGAAATGCAGTCGATGTAGTGGCAGCAGATCTTGTAGAGCTATACGCCGCCAGAACAGAAAAAAAAGGTTATATATATGGTAAGGATACGGTATGGCAGAGTGAATTTGAAGAGATGTTTCCGTTTGAAGAGACAGAGGATCAGCTGCTGGCAATAGAAGCAACCAAGCATGATATGGAAAGCTCTAAGATCATGGATCGTCTGATTTGTGGCGATGTTGGCTACGGTAAGACGGAAATTGCGATCCGTGCAGCGTTTAAGGCAGTACAGGAGGGTAAACAGGTCGTTTATCTGGTGCCTACAACGATATTGGCGCAGCAGCATTTTAATACATTTGTGCAGAGGATGAAGGATTATCCTGTCAAGATAGATCTGCTTTCAAGATTTCGCACGGCAACAGAACAAAAAAAGACAGTGTCTGATCTGAAAAAGGGCATGGTGGACATTGTGATTGGTACACATCGTGTGCTTTCAGCGGATGTGGGCTTTAAGGATCTGGGACTGCTGATCATTGATGAAGAACAGCGGTTTGGTGTGACACATAAAGAGAAGATTAAGAAGCTGAAGGAAAGCGTAGATGTATTGACGCTGACAGCAACGCCGATCCCCAGAACACTGCATATGAGTCTGATCGGGATCAGAGATATGAGTGTACTGGAAGAGGCACCAATGGACAGAATGCCGATTCAGACATTTGTCATGGAATATAATGAAGAGATGATCCGCGAAGCAATCAGCAGAGAGCTTGCAAGAAACGGACAGGTATTCTATGTTTATAATCGTGTCAACACGATTGCAGATATGACAGCGGTGATCCGCAGGCTGGTACCGGAGGCCAATGTGGCATATGCTCATGGTCAGATGAAGGAAAATGAGCTGGAACGCATTATGTTTGACTTTATCAACGGAGACATTGATGTGCTTGTTTCAACGACGATCATAGAAACAGGACTGGATATTTCAAATGTCAATACGATGATCATTCATGATTCTGATAATATGGGACTTGCACAGCTGTATCAGCTGCGTGGCCGTGTGGGACGTTCCAATCGGACTGCTTATGCATTTTTAATGTATAAAAAGGATAAGTTATTAAAAGAGATTGCGGAAAAGCGTCTGCAGGCGATCAGAGAGTTTACAGAGCTGGGAAGCGGTTTCAAAATCGCCATGAGGGATCTTGAGATTCGTGGTGCCGGTAATTTGCTGGGAGAAAAGCAGAGTGGACATATGGAGGCGGTCGGATACGATCTGTACTGTAAGATGCTCAATGAGGCAGTGAAAAAGAAAAAGGGTATCGCTACGCAGGAGGAGTATTCTGTTTCTGTGGATGTGAATATAGATGCCTATATTCCGGAAACCTATATCGTAAATGAGTTCCAGAAGATAGATGTATATAAACGAATTGCGGGCATTGAGAGCGAGCAGGAACGTGAAGACATGACAGAGGAGCTGACGGATCGTTTCGGAACAGTACCGAAGCCTGTGGAGAATCTGCTTGAGATTGCGTATTTACGTGTACTGGCAAAAGAAGTATTCGTAACAGAGATCAAGTGTGAAGGAAGAACCATTAAATTCAGTGTCTATGAGCACGCAGCCTATGAGAACGAGCAGATTCCGGAGTTCATCAGTCGTTATCAGGGTATGCTGTCGCTGAAGGTGGTGGCAAAGCCATATTTCCTGTATCAGATACGCAAGGGTATGGCGTCAAGTGCCGAGGAAATGTTGGTCAGATCACGTGAAATCTTAGAAGATATGCACTGTCTGGTAAAAAATCTCTATACAAAAACAAATTTGTGAGATATAATAGGGCTTGAACAAAAATGGATTATTATAATAGAAAGGATGAATTATTATGTCATTAGTAACAACTACTGAAATGTTTAAGAAGGCATATGACGGCGGATACGCTATTGGTGCTTTCAATGTTAACAACATGGAAATCGTTCAGGGTATTACAGAAGCAGCCGGCGAACTGAACAGCCCTGTAATCCTTCAGGTATCAAAGGGTGCACGTGCTTATGCCAATCACACTTATCTGGTAAAACTGGTTGAGGCTGCTGTAGCAGAGAATCCCCAGATTCCCATCGCACTTCATCTGGATCATGGTGACAGCTATGAACTCTGCAAGTCTTGTATCGACGGCGGATTCACATCTGTTATGATCGATGCTTCTTCCAAGTCTTTTGAGGATAACATCGCTCTGACAAAGCAGGTTGTTGAGTATGCACATGCACACGGCGTAGTCGTAGAGGCAGAACTTGGAACCTTAGCAGGTATCGAGGATGAGGTTGTTGTAGAAGCAGGAAATGAAAGCTATACACGTCCGGAAGAAGTAGAAGAGTTCGTTGATAAGACAGGCTGTGATTCACTTGCAATCGCAATCGGAACTTCTCATGGCGCATATAAGTTCACTGCTGATCAGTGTACACGTAATGAAAAGGGTGTTCTTGTTCCGCCTCCACTTCGTTTCGACGTTCTGGAAGAGTGTATCAAGAGATTACCTGGTTTCCCGATCGTTCTTCATGGTTCATCTTCAGTTCCTCAGGAATTCGTTAAGATGGTTAACCAGTACGGCGGAAACATGCCGGATGCAGTTGGTATTCCGGAAGAGCAGCTTCGTCATGCAGCTGAGTTAGCTGTTTGCAAGATCAACATCGATTCTGATATCCGTCTTGCTATGACTGGAAACATTCGTAAGTATTTTGCAGAGCATCCGGATCATTTTGACCCGCGTCAGTATCTGAAACCGGCTCGTCAGGCAGTTAAGGATATGGTTGCTCATAAGATCGTAGATGTACTTGGTTCTAACGGCAAAGCATAAGTAAGATTGCGCATTAGAATTGTATTTCATAAGGAGACAGTTCGAGAGAATTGTCTCCTTTTATCGTATATTTATTCTTTATTTTCGTGTATAATAAAAATAACAGCTTATCGGCTTGAAAGAGGTGTGTATGAACACAAGCCAGAAAATGAAACATTTTCCGACCTTTATGATATTACTTGGAATCGTGAACGTACTGGTAGAAATTTCTGTGGCAGTGATTAGGATTTTATTAAAGGTTGTTATTACAGAACATTTTGTGACATTGTACCAGTCACTTTCCATTATTGAACCATATGTCAAGATGGCATTGGAAACAGCCATTGTTCTATTGTTTGTAATCATTATCATACGTGGGAAAAATGATTTGGACAGGGTCATGATCGTGATCTGGGGATTTGTAACGATCGGAGTTCAGATTTTGTATTATATATCGAGTTATTATTATGGAATGCTGGTACATGAGATGATGAGTGATCTGTCTCCCTACGAGTACGGAACATTCTATGCGAGCACGCATGTGTTTAAGTATGCACCTATGTTTATTGGATTGATTATGGGAATCATTATTACTGGAGCGATACTGAGAGATAAGTGGCTCGTATTGATCTGTTTAATATTAAGCATCAGCTATATAGCATGTTACGGAACGGAAGACATGATTCCGGTCGTGCTGCCAAATGGGTCTCAGCTGGGGCTGGTGATTCCGGCATTGATCTTTCATATCACGGAATCAATTGGAATACTTTTGATGGGTATCTATTGCAAAAAGAAATATACTTCATAAAGGAGAGACTGTATGCAGCAAGCCTTAGTCAGAAGTGAGGAACGCTTAAAACCACTGGACGTGGTGGCGGGCTTCAAGATTCGTCCCGGATTTTATTCTCTAAATGGTGCAGTGGCGATGCCAAATGCCGTCAGCTTCACCATTCATTCACATCATGCGACCAGTGTGGAACTTTGTCTGTTTAAGAGGAAAGAAATGGTACCTTATGCAGTCATTCCATTCCCGGCGGCGTATAGAATCGGAAAAGTATTTTCCATGATGGTGTTCGATCTGAATATTGAGGAGTTTGAATATGCATATCGAATTTATGGGCCCAATGAACCGGAAAAGGGTCTGATCTTTGATAAGAATAAATATATTTTGGATCCATATGCACGTGCGGTTGTCGGTCAGAGTACCTGGGGCAAACCGACCGGAAACAATGATTTTTTCAAAGCACGTGTGGTCAGAAACACCTTTGAATGGGGACGAGCAAAACAGCCGTTGATCCCGATGGAGGATCTGATAATCTATGAGCTGCATGTGCGTGCATTTACCAGAGCAGACTCTTCCGGCGTAGAGTTTCCCGGTACCTATGCAGGTGTCAAGGAGAAAATCCCTTACCTGAAGGAGTTAGGGATTAACTGCGTGGAACTGATGCCTGTATTTGAATTTGATGAGACAAATAACAGCAGGGAGATAGACGGCAACATGCTGTACGAATGCTGGGGTTATAATACAACTTCTTTTTTTGCACCGAATACCTGCTACAGCTCCTCTCTTGAATTTAACAGGGAGGGAAATGAGTTAAAGGATCTGATTAAATCCCTGAATGAAGAAGGCATCGAGGTGATTTTGGATGTGGTCTTCAATCATACAGGAGAAGGTAATGAGAATGGACCGTTCTATTCCTTCAAGGGTGTGGATAATAATATATACTATCTTCTGACACCGGACGGGCATTACTATAATTTCAGTGGCTGCGGCAATACCCTGAACTGTAATAACCCGATAGTACAGGACATGATACTGGAATGTCTGCGGTACTGGGTTGTCAATTATCGTGTAGATGGCTTCCGGTTCGATCTTGCTTCGATTTTGGGACGAAATGAGGACGGCTCTCCCATGAACCAGCCACCGATCCTGCAAAGTCTGGCATTTGATCCGATACTGGGTGATACGAAGCTGATTGCAGAGGCATGGGATGCAGGCGGACTGTATCAGGTAGGCAGTTTTCCTTCATGGAACAGATGGGCAGAGTGGAATGGCAGATACAGAGATGATCTGCGCTCTTTTTTAAAGGGAGATGACGGCAAGGCGCAGGCAGCTGCCCTTCGTCTGACAGGCTCTGGAGATTTGTATCCACCTGAAATTCGCGGACGTAATGCATCTGTGAACTTTTTGGATTGTCATGATGGCTTTACTTTATATGATCTGTATTCCTACAATAGGAAACACAATGAAGTAAACGGATGGAACAATACAGATGGTGATAATAATAATTACAGTTGGAACTGCGGCTTTGAGGGGGAGACAGACGATCCGGAGGTTATGAAGTTGCGGTGGAGGATGATTCGAAATGCCTGCGTGGCATTGATGTGCAGCAGAGGAACACCTATGTTTTTTGCCGGTGATGAATTTGGAAATACACAGTTTGGAAATAATAATGCATATTGTCAGGATAATATCATTTCCTGGGTAGACTGGAGTCTGAAAGAGAAAAATGCGAATTTGTATGAATTTTTTAAACATATGATACATTTTCGCCAAGAGCATGAAGTGATCAGACGTGATACAGGGTGCTGTTCCTTAGGATTTCCACCTGTCAGCACACATGGAGTTGAGCCCTGGCAGAAAGAGTTTGACTGGGAAAGCAAACTGATCGGGGTGATGTTTGCAGGCAGAACGAGGGATAAGAAAAAGGATGACATTGTTTATGCGGCAATCAATGCCTATTGGGAGCCGCAGTGTGTGACACTTCCGGAGTTGAATGGCGGTTTGAACTGGCATTATGAGGTGGATACTTATGCAAGCAGTCAGATTGTAAGCCACCAAGATAAAGCCATGACCGGGCGTACGATTATGATCGGACCGCGTACGGCTGTTGTATTGACGGCAAGATAACAAGGCGTTTGAATGAGAGGACTCGATTTGAAAGATAAAATCATCAAAGTGATCACTATAATTTTAATTACAGCGGCAGTGGTGTTTCTCCTTTACAGGTCTTTTGGAACGATGATACCCGGATTGCTTACAGTGCTGAAGAGTGGAAATGAGAAACAGATAGAGGCGTATTTGGCCGATGCAGGCCGATGGGATGGATTCTTATGTACCGTTTTGCTTCAGTTTCTGCAGGTTGTTTCCATTGTGATACCGGGAATGCCGATCCAGATTGCTGCAGGAGCGGTCTATGGCATGTTCCGAGCTTCTTTGTTCTGCTATGTTGGTTATGTGGGAGCTAATATTGTGGTATTTACAGTTGCCAGGCATGTAGGCGGATCCTTTGTTGACAAAATATCTTCCAGATTTAAAGGAAACCGGTTTACCGAAAAACTGCAGGCGGTCAATCCGGGCTTTGCAGTGGCATTGGGATGCCTGATGCCGGGTGTTCCCAATGGAATCATTCCCTATCTGGCGGCACAGTCACAACTGTCCTATCAGGGCTTTGCAGCCGCAGTGGCACTGGGAAGTCTGTTTCCGATTATCACTGCCTGTATGACAGGACATTTTCTGCTGTCAGGAGATTATTTATTCAGTGTCATTACAATTGCGCTGCTGTGGCTGATTATTATATTGCTGATGAAGAATCAGGATAAGGTGATCGCAATCGCAGAAAAAATCAAGAATCGCAATAAGACAGAATAGATTTGTTATATTTTTATAGAATACTGTTATAGTAGTTCCGGTCTTGCCTTGTTATAGTTTCATCATACGGAATGATAGATTTGCACAGTAGTGCAGACTGGGTAAGGGTGGTCAATATGGCAGGCAAGTATGTACAGGATATGACAAACGGCAAAGAAATTTCACTGTTAGTCAAGTTCTCGAT
This sequence comes from bacterium, assembly GCA_030539165.1. Classification (GTDB taxonomy): domain Bacteria; phylum Bacillota; class Clostridia; order Lachnospirales; family Lachnospiraceae; genus JAAYYM01. The sequence continues at coordinate 7,907 of JAUNSO010000044.1, read as the reverse complement.
ACCGATGTTGATCGGTAATATATTTCAACAATTTTATAATATGGTGGATTCCATAGTAGTAGGTAATTATGTAGGCTCAAATGCACTGGCGGCAGTCGGCGCGACAGGGTCTATTAATTTTCTGTTTTTTTCTCTGTGCATGGGTATGTCAGTCGGCATAGGAATATTGATTTCACAGTATTTCGGTGCAGGCGATGATGAGTATGTCAAACGTACGATTGCCAATACAATTTATGTTACGGCAGTGACGGGAATTATTATGAGTATATTGGGTGTGATACTGGCACGTCCGTTTTTAACTCTTTTACGAACACCGGCGGCAATCATGGATGATGCAGTGGCTTATATGCAGATCGCATGTGCAGGTATCATAGCAGTGGCAGCATATAATGCGATCTCGGCAGTACTGAGAGCATTGGGTGATTCTAAAACACCGCTGATTTTCCTTGTGGTAGCCAGTGTCATCAACGTAGCGCTGGATCTGCTGTTCGTAATTAATTTCGGAATGGGTGTACGGGGCGTTGCCTATGCAACCATTATTGCACAGGTGATAGCAGCTGCAGGCTCCATCATTTTTGCCAAGATCAAGATCCCGTATTTTACAATAGAGAAACAGTATTTTGTATACGATCCGGAAATCGTAAAGCGGTGTATTGCCCTTGGAGTTCCGATTGCTGCTCAGACAGCGCTGATTTCGGTATCCTGTATTATATTACAGGCGGTGGTCAATGGTTTTGGTGAGAGTGTTGTAGCAGCATATACTGCAACATCCAGAATCGAACAGCTGGTACAGCAGCCTTTTAATTCTATCGGAGCAGCGATTTCGACATTTACCGGACAGAATATCGGAGCGAATAAAATGGAGCGTGTGAAACAGGGATATCGCAAGAGTACACTGCTTGTGTTAGTATTCAGTATTGTGATGATGATACTCGCATGGTCCTTCGGATACTATATCATGAGACTGTTTGTAGATGATCAGGCAGTGATTGATCTGGGTGTCAAGGCGCTGCAGATCACCAGCACGATGTATTTCCCTCTTGGTATGATCTATACGACAAGGGGTCTGCTGAATGGTTCGGGAGATGCTTTCTATGCAATGATCAATGGATTTGTAGAGCTGGCAGGCAGGATTATATTCCCGATCTGTCTGGTTACGATTCCGATGATTGGCGTCTGGGGGATTTGGTACTCTACCGGTTTTACATGGATCATTACAGCGATAGCAAGTATTATACGGTATCGCCAGGGAAAGTGGAAATCAAAATCTGTTGTAACGTCATTATAAACAATTGCTATTTTTCTGAACATGTGCTATGATAATCTCAACACGTGAGTGATGATTCACGTGCACACCTATGGGGAAGGTGGAGAAGGCATGTTTAAGAAATTTGATGAAGACAGAATGACGCATATACTGGAAACCGGTATTGATGAGTTTGCTGTGACAGGTCTGGATCGGGCAAATATCAATGAGATTGCCAAAAAAGCCGGGGTCAGTGTAGGCGTCATTTATAAATATTACGGAGATAAGGACAGTTTCTTTTTAGCGTGCGTCCGGTTCAGTCTGAATCTGCTGCGCGATGTTCTGGATACCGCTGCGGGCTGCAGTTCTGATCTGCAGGAAAGCATGCACGGTGTCATATGTGCTCTGGTCGAGCATTCAAGAAAGCATTCCAATTACTATGTCATGTATAATGAAATCACCTCCGGCAGCTGCAGGAAATATGCAGCAGTGCTTGCAGAGGAAATAGAGAGTATGTCATCAGCAGTATACACCACACTGCTTGAGAACGCGAAGGATACGGGTAAGGTTCGTTCAGATATGGACTGTCGTATGTTTGCGTTCTTTTTTGATAATCTGCTGATGATGCTGCAGTTCTCATATTGCTGTGATTATTACAAGGAGCGTATGAAAATATATTGTGGAGAGGATATCCTTGATGATGACGAGAAAATGATCAAGGAAATGATGAGCTTTATGAGTGCAGCATTGGGGCTGTGACGGGTTACGCCTTGGGGGCAGGGCAGATAAGGAGCGCATATGATATATGTAGTCGCATACGATTTTGGTACAACAGGAGTCAAAACATGTCTCTATGAAATCGATCGGGATATCAGACTGGCAGCAAGTGCTTATGGAAGCTATGGACTGTATATCTTTGAAAACGGCGGTGCGGAGCAGGACTGTGATGAGTGGTGGAGAGCAATGTGCGATACCACAAAAGAGCTGTTTGAAAAAATAGAGATTAAGCCAGAGCAAATCGCCGGGATTTCTTTCTGTTCACAAATGCAGGGTATTGTGCTTGTCGATGAACAGGGCAATGCAGTCAGAAGACCAATGAGCTACATGGATCAGCGTGCTGTGAGCGAGTTTCATGATTGTATGGGAAACGGGATCAAGGTATCAGGATGCAACGTATGGAAGCTTTTGAAAAGTCTGAGTATCAATCACGCAGCTTCTACCAGCGTGAAGGATCCTCTTTGGAAGTATAAATGGGTTGAGAAAAATGAACCTGAATTGTTTGCAAGAGTACATAAGTGGCTGGATGTGAAGGAATACCTGATCTGCCGATGTACAGGTGAGTTTGTCATGACAAGAGATTCGGCCTATGCGACATTCCTGTATGACACGCGTCCCGGCAGGGAGGGCTGGAATGATGCGTTGTGTCATATGTATGGAGTGAAGCCGGAGCACCTGCCGCGATTGATAGAATGTACAGAGCAGGCAGGCAGACTGACAGAAAAGGCAGCTGCAGAGCTGGGGCTGACTGTGGGAACTCCGGTATTCGGAGGGGGTGGAGATGCCACGATCATCGGAGTCGGAGCAGGATGTACCATACCGGGAGATACTCATATTTACTCAGGAACCTCAGGCTGGGTATCCACAGTGACTGACCGGCAGGTGGTGGATATTAACAGAATGATAGCCGCAATTGTGGGAGCACAGACCGGAAGATTTAACTATTTTGCCGAAATGGAAACAGCCGGAAAATGTTTTGAATGGGTCAAGGAGCATCTGGCACTGGATGAGATCGGAATCTATCTGGAAAAAACAGATGTGGCACAGAGTCAGGAGAGTGTCTATGAAAGCCTGTATGATTATCTGACAGATACCGTGAAGAATGCGGCCCCCGGTGCAGGTGAGGTGATATTTACTCCATGGCTGCATGGTAACAGATGCCCGTTTGAAGACCCGAATGCATCCGGGATGTTCTTTAATATCAAGCTTGATACGGGGAAAACGGAGATGATCAGGGCGGTATTAGAGGGAATCTGTTATCATCTGCGATGGATGCTGGAATGTCAGGATCAAAAGATCAAAACCTCCGATACGATACGCTTTGTAGGCGGTGGAGCCCTATCGGAACTGACATGTCAGATCCTTGCCAATATCACTGGAAGGACTATAGAGACGGTAAGTGGTTCACAGGATGTCGGAGCAGTTGGAGCAGCTCTGCTCGTAGGAGTCGGAACGGGTGAGATCAGCTCACTGGATTGTGTCAAAGAACTGGTCAAGGCGGAGCAGGTGTTTACTCCTGATTTGAAATACAAGGCGCTATATGACAGAAATTTTATTGTCTTTAAAAAGCTATACCAGACAAATAAAGAAAACTTCAGAATCCTAAATGAGAAGCAGTAGAGCGGAGGAACAGTATGGAAACAAATGAAATTCGTCAGGTTGTGGCGGAAACAGGAAAGCAGCTGTTGGAACAAAGGCTGGTAGCAAGAACATGGGGCAATGTAAGCTGCAGGATCAACGATCATAGCTATGCTATCACCCCGAGTGGGCTGGATTATATGCATATGAAGGCAGAGGATATTGTCATCATGAATATGGATGACGGTACCTGGCAGGGAAATCATAAACCCTCCGGTGAACGCGGAATCCATACGGCAGCATACCAGACTCATAAGAATGCAGGATTTGTCATACATACACATCAGAATTATGCAACGGCATTAGGACTTGCGAATGTTGAAAATATGCATATGACAGAAGAGGAAAGGCTGATTCTGGGCGGAATTGCTCTGGCCGGATATGGACTCCCGGGAACAGGAACGCTAAGTAAAAATGTCAGAAGTGTTCTGGAAACAGGAGCCAATGTTGTATTGATGGCGCATCATGGGGCTTTGATCTGCGGAACGGACAGAGAAGATGCATTTGCAAAGGCTATATTATTAGAGAAAATCTGCGAAAGAAGTCTAAGGGGACAGCCAAAGGAAAACGAATATACGGCAGGGGATGCCACAGCAATCATGAAAGAGCTTGGAGCAGCCTATTCTTTTGTCGGATTGACCAATGACGCTGCAGTGCTCAAAGCAGCAAACGGGAAAATGCCTATCATCGCACAGCTCGATGATATGGCGCAGATGATCGGACACAAAATTCCCATTGTGCAGAATGATCCTGAAGATATCGTTAATGGGTTGAAGCATACAGATGCTGTTCTGGTATCGGGGATAGGTGCGATTGTCAAAGCAGAGACAGACGATGACAGAGATGCACTGTGTCTATTGGTTGAAAAGGCTTGTGTTTCTGCATTGCATACAGAGGCCTTGGGTGTAAAAGGGAAACTGCCATATATTGATGTGGCATTGATGCGGTTTGTATATCAACAGAAGTATTCAAAACAAAAATAACAGAATCAGAGGTGAAGCGATGGAAGAGGCAAAGAGAGAAAAAAGGAAAGAAACGCTGCGTATGGTGAAGTTCTTTCTGTTCTCGGTTTCAGCAGGTGTCATAGAGCTTGTGGCATTTGCAGTTTTAAATGAGTTTACAAAATGGAGCTATTGGCCGTGTTATCTGATTGCGCTCGTATTATCTGTATTGTGGAACTTTACGCTCAATCGAAGATATACCTTCCAATCGGCTTCAAATGTACCGGTTGCTATGATCAAGGTAGCATTGTTCTATTGTGTATTTACACCAGTCAGTACACTGCTGGGAAATTACCTTGCAGAAACGTGTATGTGGAATGAATATCTGGTAACGCTGATCAATATGCTGCTGAACTTTACGACGGAGTATTTATATGACCGTTATGTAGTATTCAGAAAGAGCATAGACACCAATACGCTTGCAGCAAAGCAGGCAGAGCAAGAAAATCAAAAAATACAGGAGGATAAGTAAATGAACAATTGTGCAATCAGCAGATGGGATGACCCTGCAGAAATCAATGCAAGACTGAAAAAGTTGACAAGCCAGGAAATCTGGGAGGTCGATGATGATTATTATCAGAATGTTGTTATGAAGTATTTTGATGAACAATGTGCCGGCTCAAAGGCAGTATTTGAGGAAGCAAAGAACTACATACCGGGAGGCGTACAGCATAATCTCGCGTTTAATAAGCCGTTTCCGATTTGTATGGCAAAAGCAGAGGGTGCTTATTTGTATGATAAGGATGGAAATCAGTATATCGATTTTCTGCAGGCAGGCGGCCCTACTATCTTAGGCAGTAATTATCCGGTCATTCGAGAAAAGGTTGTTGAACTGCTTAATACCTGCGGTCCTGTTACGGGTCTGTTGCATGAAGCCGAGCTGATGATTGCAAAGGAAATCAATAAGCACATGCCAAATGTGGAAATGTTCAGAATGCTTGGCTCAGGAACAGAGGCAGTAATGGCTTCACTGCGTATCGCAAGGATAGCAACGGAGCATAAGCGTGTGATCAAGATCGGCGGAGCATATCATGGCTGGTCAGATCAGCTGGTATACGGACTCAAGATTCCGGGCAGCCGTGCTTTACTGGAGTCACATGGAATTCCGGGAGGTGCATATAAACTGACAGATGAGGTACGCCCGAATGATCTGGATATGCTTGAGAAAATGCTGAAGCGCAACCGTCTCAAGGGAGGCACAGCAGCTGTCCTCATCGAGCCGGTAGGTCCTGAGAGTGGAACACGTCCGGTGGCAAAGGATTATAACAAAAACGTGCGTAAGCTGTGTGATCAGTATGGTGCATTATTAATATTTGATGAGGTGGTTACAGGCTTCCGTGTGGCACTTGGCGGAGCGCAGGGATATTTTGATGTGGTACCGGATCTTACGATTTTCGGAAAGATTGTAGCAGGCGGTTATCCGGCAGCAGGCGGCGTTGGCGGCAAGAAAGAATACGCACAGCTGATGGCAGCAGGACTTGCAACCGGAAAACACAGAGCCTATGTAGGCGGAACACTGGCAGCCAATCCGCTGTCTTCACTCGCCGGTTATACTGCAATCAAGGAGATAGAGCGTACCAATGCCTGTGAAGTAGCAGGAAAGATGGGAGATAGACTGTGTGATGGTCTAAAGGGGCTGGTCGACAAGTACGGACTGCCGTTTGTTGCATACAACCAGGGCTCGATTGTACATCTGGAATGTACCGGAGCTATGAGCTTTGATTTCTCCTCTATGAGCTTTGTCAAATCAGCGCTTGGCCTGTTGAAGCATAAGGATATGATGTATGTTCGTAAGGACTCCATGGAAAGAATGGGAGCAGCGTATATGAAGAACGGTATTGTAACGCTTGCGGGCAGCAGATTGTATACTTCACTTGCAGATACTCCTGAAATCATTGATGAGTCACTCAACAGATTCGAAGAGGTATTTAAACATGTGAAAAAAACAGATAAAGGTCTGTTGTAAAGAATTCGATTTATAAGGTATAAAACACCTCCGTTTACAGATAATAGTAGCAGAACAATGCGAAACTATTAATGTATACGGAGGTTTTTATTGATATGAAAGCAACAGGAATTGTGAGAAGAATAGATGATTTGGGACGTGTGGTGATTCCGAAGGAGATCAGGAGGACACTCAGGATCAGGGAGGGTGAACCACTCGAAATTTTTACGGATCATGAAGGCGAGATTATTTTAAAGAAGTATTCACCAATCGGAGAACTGGCTTTATTTGCACAGCAATACGCAGAGAGTCTGGCACAGACATCAGGTCATGTGGTATGCGTCGCAGACCGGGATCAGATCATTGCGGCAGCCGGCGGAGGAAAGGGCATGATCGGCAAGTCCATCAGCCAGCAGCTGGAGGATGTGATCGAGAGTCGTGATGTCGTCATGGCAAAAAAGGATGAGAAGAAGTTTGTGCCAGTCGCAGAGGATTATGCGGAGGAAGCCGTGGGACAGGTGATTGCGCCGATTATCAGTGAAGGAGATGCAATCGGTGCCGTGATTATTTATTCCAAGGATGACGGGGTCAAGATGAGTGAGGTAGAGCAGAAGCTTGTGCTGTCGGCAGCAGGTTTTCTGGGCAGACAGATGGAGCAGTGAGTTCAGACAGGGCGGTATAAATTCAGATTCCGAAGAAATGAGAAAATCTTGTTTCTTTGGAATTTTTATTTAGACAGCATTTTATATAAATAATGTAAATTAATTGGGGAATTGTGTCGATAAAAATAATGTACAAGTTTTTTAAGGAGAAGCGCCATGGGAGAAATGAGAACAATTAAATGTCAGAAATGTGATTATAGTAAGAGATTTCTTCTGGGTGCCGGAATCATGGGGGGCAATCTGGAGATTGCCAAGAAGAACTTCTCCTATCAGATACAAAAGGAAATAGAGGAATGGATATCGGAACATGGCTGTCGGAAAAGCTCTTGTGTAAACAAACCGGGTCGGTGTATGGAATGCAGGGCACTGGAAGTTTTTTATGAATTGACAGTAAAGGGAACCGATGATCAAGAAAACAGATATGTATCAAGCTGCAAAAGGTGTGGCGGTAAGTACGAATTGATAGATCTGGAAGATATAACATGTCCGGTGTGTGAGGGCAATGTGACAGTAGAAGTGACAGGACATTGGGACTGATCAAACATGAAACAGGACAAGGAAAGTCAGCATTACAAAAGACGAATACCGTGAGTGGGGGAATCAAGGATGGTTATTACTCATAATATGGCAGCCATGAA
>JAUNSO010000043.1 GCA_030539165.1 bacterium | reverse complement strand
TAGACCCACCAACAAATCAGCATATGTAAATATGGTGTGCAAATCTAGTCTCGAAATCAGAACAGCAGTTATCGTAGACCCACCAACAAATCTACATATGTAAATTGGGTGTGTAAATCGAGTTTTAAAATCCAAACTGCAGTCATTGCAAACCAAGGTGACATATTTACAATAAAATGGTATTATATGAAGAAGGATGATTTGGGAGGGCAATAGGATGAGTAAATATGAAGAAGGCATGAAGTTAATGGAAGAGGCATTTGGAAATTACAAAGACAATTTGATTTCGCTTGCGACCATATCACTTGAAAAGACTGCGGCAGGGGAGCCGTGTCCGAGCGTTCGTGTTGTGGACTGTTATTATGAGGACGGCACCTTCTATGCGGTTACGAATGCGAAGTCTAATAAAATGCTGCAGATTGAGCAGAATGCAGAGATTTCAATTGCATCCAGTGCGGAAATGTTCAATGCAAGCGCAATCGGTGAGAACCTTGGCTGGGCGATGGATGAGAAGAATGCCCGCATCAGAGAGAAGCTGCATAAGACATTTGAAGCATGGTATGATATGGCTAATAACGATTCCTGCAAGGACTGCGTGTACCTTGCCATTCATCTCACCAAGGGAATTTTGAACATCAACCACTGGGAGAAGCTGTATCATATGGATTTTGTGAATCAGACCTGTGACTAAAAGAGAGGAAGAGTTAGATGTTAAAGCAAGATAAGATTTATCCGCGTCCGCATGACCCGCAGACGATTTATTTGAAAAATGTGATTGACAGTCCCAATATAGAGATCGGGGACTTTACAATGTACAATGATTTCGTACACGACCCGAAGGAGTTTCAGAGCAATAATGTATTGTATCATTATCCGGTCAACAAGGATAAGCTGAAAATTGGGAAATTCTGTTCCATCGCATGTGGGGCAAAATTCATGTTTGCCAGCGCATTTCATGCAATGAAGTCCCTGTCTACCTATCCGTTTCCACTTTTCTTTGACGAGTGGGAGCTGGATTCGAAAGACATTGCAGGGGCATGGGATCACAGAGGCGATATTGTAATCGGAAATGATGTATGGATTGGTTATGAGGCTGTTGTCATGGCAGGCGTCACAATAGGTGACGGAGCCATCATCGGAACGCGTGCAGTAGTGACGAAGGACGTACCGCCTTATACGATCGTGGGCGGAGTTCCAGCGAAGCCGATTAAGAAGCGTTTCTCAGAGGATACCATTGAAGCGCTGCTCGAAATGAAGTGGTGGGATTTCCCGACAGAGAGAATCAAACAGAACATAGCCGCCATTCAGTCCGGTGATGTTAAGAATATCGTATAAGTGAATCAGGAGACCGAAATGGCAAAGAGGAAGCTATATGCAGTCAGAAAAGGAAGAATCACAGGTGTCTTTGATACATGGGAGGCATGCAGGGAAGCAGTAGATGGCTATCCTGGGGCGCAGTACAAGAGCTTTTCGACAAAAAAAGAGGCAGAGGGCTATGTCGCAGGCACGGAGGACATCAAACCGGCACCCGGTCAGATCGTCGCGTATGTGGATGGCAGCTTTGATGCAAAGAAATCCGTCTATGCATTTGGCTGTGTACTCCTGACCTCGGAGGGCGAGATCATCCGTGAATCCGGCAACGGCAATAACCCCGAATCAGCAGCACTGCGCAATGTAACAGGAGAAATGCTTGGTTCCATGTATGCAGTCAAGTGGTGTGAGGTCAACGGATACGGGGCAGTGGAAATCTGCTATGACTATACCGGAATCGAGATGTGGGCAACCGGAGCATGGAAGGCGAAGAATGACCTGACGCAGAAATATGCTGCCTTCATGAAGGAACACCGGAAGAAAATGCAGATTACGTTTCGTAAAATAGCCGCTCATACAGGCAATCAATATAATGAAGAAGCAGACAAGCTTGCAAAGAAAGCCCTGACAGAGGGAGACGGCATACCAAAAATGAAACGGGAATCAGAGACACAATAAAACTCGCAATAACGAGTAAAATAATCAAGGTGCGTCAATATGGACTATATATCTGCAAAACAGGCAGCAGAAAAATGGAATACGCATGTACGGGTTGTACAGGAGCATTGCAAGGCGGGGAGGATTCCGGGCGCAAAGAGACTGGAGCGGGCATGGATGATTCCGTCTGATGCAGAAAAGCCCGAGGATCTGCGCAGAACGAGGCGGAACAGCGGTCAAGTATCAAGACAGGCAGAGACGGCGTCTGCCAAGGGAGTGCAGTCAGCAGCAAAGCAAAGCGAACCTGCTTATCTGACCTGCGTTCTTTTGTCTGCGGTCATTCCCATGCCAAAGGAGAATCCGGACGCGGTTCTTTCAACTCTTCCGGATGATGGACAGCGGTCGCAGTATGCGGCGGAACTTGCTTATCTGCGTGGAGACTTTGATGCAGTAAAGTCCTACTTTGCAGGCGTGTCCAAGGAGGATGCTACCTATCTGTGCGCAGCGGATATTACAATCTGCGCAGCTATGGCAACACGTGATTACACCCTGTTCAAGCAAATCACGCAGTCAGTTAAGAAGCTCGAGCAGCATACCAGATCATCTGACACACGGCTGGCAGCTTCTCTGGTGCCGGTACTTGCAGCGGTATGCATGAATGCACCGCACATGGCACCCACCTGGCTTAGAAATAGCGACTTTACGGCATTTCCGATAGATGCCAGACCAATGCTTGTCTTTATGCAGATTAAATATCTGCAAAGCATGAAGGAGCAGAACGGAATGTTAGCAGCAGCACAGACGGCTCGCAATCTCTATCGGAGAGAGGATGCATTTACGCTTGTAGACATTTATCTGACCTGCTTCTGTGCCTGTGCTTATTACGCACTCGGTCAGATGGATCAGACGCAGGACTATCTGCACCAGAGCGTGGAACTCTGTGCAGACGGAGGCTTTGTATCACCGCTTGGCGAATATACCACATGGGTTGGCGGTCTTTTAGAAATCGCACTCAAGAAAAGCAATCCTGCCTTTGAACAGGCAGTGCTTGCCCATATTGAGGGAACGCTGAAGAACTGGCTGTTCTTTCACAATGAATACGCGAAGGACAATGCCTCTCTGCTCTTAACGACGAAGGAATATCAGCTTGCCGTATTGTTAAAAGAGGGAAAGACCTACGAACAGGCAGCATCACAGCTCTGCCTCTCCGTCGGCAGAATCCGGAATCTCGTATCCGTGATTTATGAAAAGCTTGGCATCTCGAAGAAGGCTGACATCAAGCGATTCGTATATTAAAACATATATTTTATGACCTCAAATATCACTTCCAAAGCAATCCAAAATCCCTTATGATAATCGTAGCAGATTATGATCAGGGATTTTTTGTACGATGATAAATTCCAAACAGCAGAAAGCGAGGACTACAAAATGCCGGGAAAGAAAAAGGTGAGCAGAATCATTCAGACGCTGTGTGTGATGGCAGTGGTGATGATTGGATATTTGGCGGTGATGCCAGATGTGGTGAAGGCAGAGACACATACATTTGATCTTGGAACGAACGGAACTGTTACTATAGAGGATGGTTACAATCAGGATACCATTAAGATTATTGTTTCTGGAGGTCTAGTAGAAGACAATATTCCAGTAACGGATAAAATTGTGTTTAAAGGCGGTAATGGGTCACAAGAAATTAATAATATGTTTAGTTCGTACTCAAATAAAGTTACCTATATCTGCTTTGATGGAATTAATATAAGTAAATTACGTTTAAATAGAGATGCAGGCATTAACTTGAATTTAGAGTTTATAAATACGAATCAGTTCAAAGCGATTAAGATATTACCACCTAATTCGGTAAATAATGGGGGGACAGTTAATATCATATTAAATGGAGTATGTACCATTGATAACACATTAAGTGGTTATGATGTGGCATGTGATATTGCAACTGCAAATTGTGTTATTTCCGGGAATGGGTCTTTCAATGTGATTCAGCAGGAAGGGCAACTTGGACTGGCTTGTAATAATCTCCGTGTAGACAGTGGAACGCTTAGTGTAGAGAATCAATGTGCGAGCAATGCAAAAGCTATGAGGTGTATGGTATCTTTTACACAAAATGGAGGTACAGTAAACTGTAAGGCCAATCAAGCAACAGATGGGACTAGCACTGCTTTATGGATGGGTGAAAGTAGTGCCAGTACTACAGACTGTACCATAAATAACGGCATACTGGAACTGAGTACAGGCGGAGGCTCAGCACCCATCATAAAGGAAGAGGGTGTATGCAACTTTGCCATAAATCCGCCAATCACCTACGGCAGCATCGGTGACAGCAAGGCAACGGCAGTGACGAAAACTGCAGCAGAGATTACAACGCTGTATAATAGCACAAATCCCGTCTATCATTATCTACGTCTTCCGGCACTTGTGAATCCGACACCATCTCCATCACCGACTCCCACTCCAGAGCCGCAGAAGAAGGAAGAGAAAGAGGAGCAGCCGCAGCAGTCGAACAAGAAGCAGGAGGAGAATCCGGATGTGCTTACATGGAGCTATCCGACGAACCCCAGCGGTATATTGGTAGTCAAGGAGCAGCAGGGCTTTCTTTGCCGCTATGCGATGAAGGCAGCAACTCCGTTTGGTTACAGAGAAGCCTTCAGCTTCAATATGCTGGAAGATGGTAAGACCTCCTACAACAAGAAGACAGGCACCTTTACCTTGGGCATCCCGACCGCATATCAGAAGAGCGGACGCATCTTTGCCATCATCGGTATAGACAGAAACGGTAATACGAAGGTGTTTACCGATCTTGATACGAGCGACACCACCTTCACAACGACACTCGATATGGAGGGCTATGCGTTTCTACTCATCTATACAGACAAGTCATAACTCAGAAAAAGCTTCCCGGCCATCTGGCTAAGGAAGCTTTTTCTTGCCTTTTGGACAAAGAGGCTTCTTAGAAGCAGTGCCGAATCCAAAGCCGGAATATAATGCAATCATAGAAAAAAACTGCTATAATGTGATTACTGAGACATCAAGGAAACAGGGAGATATATGAAATGGCAGTCAAGAATCAAGTGCTGGAATTGTTTGAATCAAATAAAGGAATTTATTTTTCCGGTGAGGAACTCGCACAAAAGCTGTCCGTATCCAGGGCAGCTGTATGGAAGGCAGTCAAGGTGCTGCAGGCAGACGGATATTCTATAGATGCGGTTCCGAACAAGGGCTATTGCCTGTCGGAAAAGACCGACATCCTGTCACCACAGGGCATCCAAAAGTATCTGCTGCCTGTATGCAAGGATGTCGATGTGCAGGTACTGCCTGTTGTGAGCTCGACGATGACAGTGGTGCGGGAAATGGCGGCGGCAGGAGCACCGGAGGGCAGCATCGTCATCGCCAATGAACAGACGGAGGGAAGGGGCAGAAGAGGGCGCAGCTTTGCGTCACCATGCGGCTCCGGTATCTATATGAGCCTGCTGCTGAGACCGGTTCACTATACATCGGAGCAGGCAGTCAGGATCACCACGATTGCGGCTGTTGCTATGTGCGAGGCCATCGAGGAAGTATCAGACGAGACAGCACAGATCAAATGGGTCAATGATATTTTTATACAGGATAAAAAGATATGCGGCATATTGACAGAGGCGTCCATAGATATGGAAAGCGGATCACTGGAATATGCCATCATGGGAATCGGCATCAACGTGTATTCTCCACAGGGAGGCTTTCCGGCAGAGCTGCAACAGATCGCAGGCGCCTTATATGATACGCCGCAAAGTGATCTCAAGAATCGTCTTGCAGCTGGATTGATCAATCATTTTATGACATATTATGCGGAACTGGACAGGACTGACTATACAGAGGCATACAGGAAGAGAAGCATGGCAATCGGCAGACAGGTCAATGTGCTGTCCGGCACACAGACAAGAAAAGCACTGGTACTTGGAATTGATGATGACTGTCAGCTGTTGGTGAGATATGAAGACGGAACAGAAGCAACGTTATCCTCAGGCGAGATCAGTATTAAACTAAAAAACTAAAAAATGTAAAACAACATTTACAAGGGTTTTTAATTCATGTATAATATATAAAGTGAATTTATCATGAAAGGATGGTCATATTATGACAATTACAAAAGCAAATGACGGTGACAAATTAACTCTGACCTTAGAGGGACGACTGGATACCACCACGACCCCACAGTTAGAAGAGGAATTAAAAGGTGTGCTGAACGACGTGAAGACACTTGTATTTGACTTTGGCAGTCTGGAGTATTTATCATCAGCAGGATTACGTGTACTGCTTGCTACCCAGAAACAGATGAATCAGCAGGGCTCCATGATCATTACCAATGTGAATGATACCATTATGGAAGTGTTTGAGGTAACAGGCTTTGTTGATATCTTAACGATCCAGTAAGAGCAGTGTTGAGGAGCAAATCTATGCAGTCAATTGTAGTGTCAGCCAAAATCGAGGAAATGAATAAGGTGACGGGATTTGTATCTGAAATTCTGGAAGCAAATCAGTGCTCCATGAAGGCCAGGATACAGATTGAAGTGGCAATTGATGAAATTTTGTCCAACATTATCCGGTATGCATATGAGGGAAAAACAGGGGATGTCATGGTGGAGTGTGATATCCGCGACGGAGTAGCGTGTATACGCTTTATTGACTCCGGCATACCATATAATCCATTAACCAAGGAAGATCCGGACGTGACCTTATCCGCAAGTGAGCGGGAGATTGGCGGCCTGGGTATTTTTATGGTTAAAAAAAGTATGGATGATCTGAGGTATGAGTATAGAGGTCAGCGCAATCAGCTGACGATGATGAAACGGATCGTATAGGAGCTGAGGAGAATGAAGGAAAATGAAGGGGTGAAGAGAATCCTGATCTATGTCGGGATTACTTTTCTGATTACGTATCTTGTAGAGATCTGTATACTGCGCAATCTGATCGGATCAGATGATGTCGTACAGAACTCTATTGCACAGGCTGTCACGATGGGAGTGATGCTGATTCCTGCACTGGGTGTAGTCATCACGAGACTGGTGACGCATGAAGGGTTTGCAGATGCCTGGATCGCTCCACGTATGAAGGGCAATATCAAGTATTATCTGATTGCATGGTTTGGGCCTGCAGTGATGACGGTCATAGGTGCTGTCATTTACTTCCTGATCTTTCCGGGAGAATATGATTCACAGATGAGCAATGCGATACAGATCTATGCGGATCAGGGCATTCAGTTTACCACGCAGCAGCTGAGAATCGCAACGATCAGCCAGCTGGTTACGGCAGTCGTGATTGCACCGGTTTTAAACTGCATTACCTGTTTCGGAGAGGAATGGGGCTGGAGAGGCTACCTGGTGCCGAAGCTGTCAGAGAAAATGTCTTTTGCACCAATGGCACTGATATCCGGACTGATCTGGGGACTGTGGCATGCTCCACTGATCGCCATGGGACATAACTACGGAACTGACTATGCCGGCGCTCCTTATCTTGGAATCCTCAGTATGTGTATTTTCTGTATTGTTATGGGCACCATTTTCTCTTATTTATGTCTCAGGACAAAGAGCTGTATTCCCGGAGTCATCGGACATGGGGCTCTAAACGGGTTCGCACAGGCGGGCATCATCTTTTCAAAGGATGGCGGCAATCCGTTTATCGGACCGGCACCAACAGGTGTTATAGGTGGTATTGGATTTATCATTGCAGCATGTTTCATAATATTCTTAGTATCTAAGAATAATAGTTTTCATAATTCATAAGTTGTGATACAATCATTAATAGTATCGAGAAAAGAAGGCGATAGATGATGGATGGGCGTGAAAGTACGCAGTCTGCGGCTCGAAGCGTCAGAGTAAGACGGATCAAACGGATCATTATCGCTGCTGTGGTTACGTTGATTGTATTACCAATGATTTTGTGTATATTTCTGCTGCGCAGGGTTCATGTGCTGGAACAGCAGGTACAGGAATTATACGAGACACGGGCAGCTGAAACACTCATGGCAGTCGAGCTTGAAGAAAAGACGGCGCCCATGGAGATGACTGTAGCAGATTATACGGAACCGGAGACACAGGAGCCGGAGCAGCAAGAGCCGATCATAGTCGATGAACTGCAGCACGAGAAGTGGCCGCGCAAGGTTTATCTGACATTTGATGACGGACCAAGCTATTACACAGATGATATTTTGGATATTTTGAACAGATACGGCGTAAAGGCTAATTTCTTCGTGATCGGAACAGAAGATCCGGAGCTGAGGAAGATGTACCGGCGTATCATAGAGGAAGGTCATGTGCTGGGAATGCACTCTTATTCCCATAAATATCAGGATATTTATGCATCTGTAGATGCATTTGCCACGGATTTGAGCAGACTGGAAACACTTCTGTATGATGAAACGGGTGTCATACCAAAGCTGTATCGCTTTCCGGGCGGGAGCAGCAATACGGTTTCACCTGTCAGCATGGGCTATTTTATAGACTATCTGACTGCAAAGGGAATTACTTATTATGACTGGAACATCTCTTCCGGTGATGCATCGACACATCTGCTTCCGAAGGATGATATCGTGCGAAATTCCCTTTACCGAATCGATGAAAATGAGGAAACGATGATCCTGCTGCATGATATCGGAGACAAGTCCACTACGGTGGAAGCACTGCCGGAAATCATAGAGGCACTGCAGGAGCAGGAGCTGCCGATTGTGACAATCGATGATACGACAATGCCGATTCAGCATATTCTGGAATAACGTGAAAAATAATATTACAACATACAATTAACGGAGGAAAAAGAGATGAGTTTTTTTAAGGATTTCAAAGAAGATTTATCACAGGCAGTCAATGAACTGATGCCGGAAGAAGCTGCAGCAGGTACACCTGAGGATATCCAGATGGTGGATACACTGACAGTGGACACTCTGACAGATGATGAGGACGATAATGAGCCGAGCATTGAGGAGATGCTGAACAATATCGAGAACATCAATATCGAGAAGGATGAAGCAGCAGAGAGTTATCAGCCGGCTTTTGATTCTGTTCCGGAACCGGCAGCAGAGCCGGAAGAGTACGTACCGGAGCCTGTTTCTGAACCTGTTATTGAAGAAATCCCGGAAGTACAGGAAGAAACCGTCGAGGAAATAGAAATAAAGGAAGAAATACCGGTTATACCGGCAGAAGAACCAGTCATAGAGCAGGAGGTAGCACAGGTGATGGAAGAGGAAAAGGCAGTATTGGAAGACGAGGACAGAGCATCAGATGAAACAGGTCTGATCACAGCAGGGATGGTCATCAAGGGAGATATCACAACAACAGGATCTCTTGAGATTGTAGGTTCCATTGAAGGTGACGTGGATGTAAAGGGTAAACTGGAGATCACAGGATCCATCAAGGGAAATTCCAAAGCAGCAGATGTATATGCAGACACAGCCAAGATCGTTGGTGAGATCGTGAGTACAGGTCCGGTCAAGATCGGTCAGAGCTCAGTTGTAAAGGGTAATATTACAGCAAAGTCAGCAGTACTTGCCGGTGCTGTGAAGGGTGATATCGATGTGCAGGGCCCTGTTATTTTAGATACAACAGCAATTATCATGGGTAATATCAAATCCAAATCTATTCAGATCAATAATGGCGCAGTGATCGAAGGTATGTGTTCACAGTGCTATGCAGAGGTGAGTCCTACCAATTTCTTTGAAGAGGATGTAAAGGCAGCATCAAAAGCAAAAAAATAGACAGGAAGATGTTGATATGAAAAGAGTATTATTAAAATTAAGCGGTGAAGCACTGGCCGGAGATAAGAAGACCGGATTTGACGAACCGACCGTACGTGATGTGGCACTGCAGGTGAAGGAACTGGTCGATGACGGGATACAGGTAGGAATTGTGATTGGCGGCGGTAACTTCTGGAGAGGCCGCACCAGTGAGAATATCGATCGTACCAAGGCAGATCAGATCGGTATGCTGGCAACCATCATGAACTGTATTTATGTATCCGAGATCTTTCGTTCAGTCGGTATGATGACTTCTGTACTGACACCGTTTGAATGTGGTTCTTTTACGAAGCTTTTTTCAAAGGACAGAGTGAATAAGTATTTTGCAAAGGGATTTGTCGTTTTCTTTGCAGGTGGAACCGGACATCCGTATTTTTCTACAGATACAGGAGTGGTGCTGAGAGCCATAGAAGTAGATGCTGAGGCGATTTTGCTGGCAAAGGCTGTAGACGGAGTCTATGATTCAGATCCGCGTACCAACCCGGATGCAAAGAAATATGATGAGGTCTCTATCAATGAAGTGATAGAAAAGAAGCTGCAGGTTGTCGATCTGACAGCATCCATTCTGGCAATGGAAAACAAAATGCCGATGCTGGTATTCGGACTGAACGAGAAGAACAGTATTGTTAACACCATAAAGGGTAGTTTTAACGGCACAAAAGTCACTGTGTAGGGGGTAGAAACCATGAATGAAAAAATACAGGTATATGAATCTAAGATGCAGAAAGCGTATGACAATTTGCTCGCTGAGTTTGCAACGATCCGTGCAGGAAGAGCCAATCCGCATGTTCTGGACAGAGTCAGAGTGGATTATTACGGTACTCCTACACCGATCCAGCAGGTAAGCAACGTATCTGTACCGGAGCCGCGTATGATCCAGATCGCTCCGTGGGAGAAAAATCTGCTGAAGGAAATAGAAAGAGCGATCCTGACATCGGATATCGGTATTAATCCTACGAATGACGGGCAGACCATTCGTCTGGTATTTCCGGAGCTGACAGAGGAACGAAGAAAAGAACTGGTCAAGGACGTCAAGAAGAAGGGTGAAGCCAACAAGGTCGCTGTGAGAAATGCAAGACGTGATGGTAATGAAGCCTTCAAGAAGCTGTCCAAGGAAGATGTGTCTGAGGATGAGATCAAGGATCTGGAGGATCAGCTGCAAAAGCTGACAGATAAGTTTATCAAGGAAATCGATAAACTGGTGGATGAGAAGTCAGAGGATATCCTGAAGGTCTGATGAACAGTCATAAAGTGAATAGAGGGGGACATGACATTATCCAAGGTCGTGTCCTCTCATTTTTTAAGGGGTGAAAACATGAATGTTCCTAATCATATTGCCATTATTCTGGACGGAAACGGCAGATGGGCGAAGAGTAAGGGAATGCCGAGAAATTATGGGCATGCCCAGGGCAGTAAAAATGTAGAAGTCATCTGTGAAGAGGCATATAAGATGGGTGTGAATTATCTGACAGTCTATGCATTTTCTACAGAGAACTGGACACGTCCTAAGGATGAGGTTGACGCATTGATGAAGCTGCTGCGTAATTACATGAAAACCTGTCTCAAAACTGCTGCGAAAAACCGGATGTGCGTGAAGGTGCTGGGCGATAAAAGTGGTCTGGACGAGGACATTCGCCTGCGTATCGCAGAGCTGGAGGAGGCAACCAAGGACAATGACGGGCTGCATTTTCAGATCGCATTGAATTATGGAAGCAAGGATGAACTGATGCGTGCCATGAATCATCTGATTGATGATCGTGAGTCCGGTGTGATAGAGAAGACCCCGGTGACAGAAGCTGTGTTTGAACAATATCTGGATACTGCCGGACTGCCGGATCCTGATCTGCTGATCCGCACGAGCGGGGAGCAGAGAATCTCTAATTTTCTGCTATGGCAGCTGGCTTATGCGGAGTTTTACTTTGCGGATGTACATTGGCCGGATTTTTCAAAAGAAGAACTAATTAAGGCAATTGAGGTATATAATAGTAGAGACCGACGTTTTGGAGCAGTAAAAGAATAAAAATACCGGGAGGATGGCACGATGTTTGTAACAAGGCTGATCAGCGGCATTATCATAGTGATATTGGCATTGGGATTTACGATTGCGGGAGGATACCCTCTGGCACTGGTATTATGCATTGTGTCTGCAATCGGTTTGTTTGAATTCTACAGGGCGACCGGTGTAAAAAAGGCAGAGCCCAAGATCAATGCACTGGAAGTGGTGGGATTCTGGGGGATGCTTGTATACTATGTGATATTGATGTCACCTGCAGCAGAACAGTTTTTACTGCTGACATTGATTTCCCTGCTGATTCTGCTGATGTTTGTCTATGTGTTTTCATTTCCGAAGCATACAGCCGGAGAAGTAATGGCGGCATTTTTTGGTATCGTATATGTGCCTGTGATGCTGTCCTTTATTTACCTGACCAGAATGCTGCCATATGGAAATTATATTGTATGGCTGATTTTTATCAGTTCATGGATGAACGATACCTGCGCGTACTGTACAGGTATGCTGATCGGAAAGCATAAGCTGGCACCGAAGCTCAGCCCGAAGAAGTCCATAGAGGGTTCTGTCGGAGGAGTCATCGGAGCGGCCATTGTCGCAGGATTGTTTGCTTACTTTGTGGTAGAGCAGGCTGTTACGAATCAGGTCATTACGTGGAGCTTTGTGCTGATTGGAGCTGTCGGTGCTGTGGTAGCACAGATCGGGGATCTGGCAGCCTCTGCAATTAAGAGAAATTATGATTTGAAGGATTACGGGAAGCTGATACCGGGGCACGGCGGGATACTGGACCGCTTTGACAGCGTGATCTTTACGGCACCGATGATTTATTTCCTGGCTGTGATATTTATCAGTATACAGTAGCGGGAAGACAAAGGAAAAGAAGGAAATACAGGTATGAAGAGAATTGCGATATTGGGTTCGACGGGATCCATCGGGACACAGACGCTCGAGATCGTTCGAGAAAATCGTGATCTGGAGGTCGTAGCATTGGCGGCTGGCAGAAGTGTGGAGCTGCTGGAGCAGCAGATCAGAGAGTTTTCTCCGAAGGTTGTGGCATTATGGGATGAAAAGGCAGCAGAGGCACTGCGCATCAAGGTGGCTGATCTGCCTGTTAAGGTATATGCAGGGATGGAAGGTCTGCTGGCGGTTGCGGTTCTTGAGGAAGCAGATGTTCTGGTAACAGCCATCGTGGGGATGATCGGGATACGTCCGACAATTGCCGCGATAGAGGCCGGTAAGGATATAGCGCTGGCTAACAAGGAAACACTTGTGACGGCAGGGCATATCATTATGCCGCTGGCAAAAAAGCATGGCGTTTCCATACTGCCTGTCGACAGTGAACACAGTGCGATTTTTCAGTCTCTGCACGGAGAGAATCGTGCCCAGATGGAGAAGATCCTGCTGACAGCATCCGGCGGCCCTTTCCGGGGAAAAACATATGAAGAATTGAAATCCATGAAGGTGGAGGATGCTTTAAAGCATCCGAACTGGTCTATGGGGCAGAAGATCACGATAGATTCAGCGACGTTGGTCAATAAAGGTCTGGAGGTCATGGAAGCAAAGTGGCTGTTTGGCGCGGATCTGGATCAGATACAGGTCGTGGTGCATCCGCAGAGCATCATTCATTCTATGGTGCAGTATGTGGATGGAGCGATCATTGCACAGCTTGGCATGCCTGATATGAAGCTTCCTATTTTATATGCATTATACTATCCGGACAGGATGCCGTTAGGGGAAAAGCGTGTTGACTTTTTTAAATTGCACAGTATGACATTTGAAGAACCGGATACGAAGACCTTCCGTGGTCTGAAACTGGCATATGATGCAGCAACGGCGGGCGGTTCCATGCCTACGGTTTATAATGCAGCGAATGAAAAGGCAGTGGGACTGTTCCTGCAAAGAAGGATAGACTTTCTGACCATACCTGAGATGATCGAGGCCGCCATGACAGAACACAGAGTCATAGCTGCGCCTGACGTAGATGAGATACTGGCTACAGAAGCAGCAACTTATGAAATGATTGAGAGCAGGTGGCATTTTTGAATATCGTAATTGCAATATTGATGTTCTGTGTGATCGTGATCGCACATGAATTTGGACATTTTCTACTTGCCAAGATGAATGGGATAGCCGTGAAGGAATTTGCCATCGGATTTGGTCCTTCCTTACTCAGCTATACAAAGGATGGCACGAAGTATGCGCTGAATCTGATTCCGTTTGGCGGAGCATGTGTTTTTGACGAGGGTGATCCTGAAAATCCATCAGAGAATGCATTTAATAAAGCCAGTGTGTGGGCTAGAATTGCAACTGTTCTGGCAGGCCCAATATTTAATTTTATCCTGGCATTCCTATTATCTTTATTTATGATCAACGCACGTGGTTATGATCCGGCAGTTATACGGGAGGTACAGAGTGGTTCCCCTGCTGAGGCTGCGGGACTGCAGGCAGGCGACGTGATTGTGAAGATGAATCATGACAACATTCATATATATCGTGAAGTGACTTTTTATTCTTATATCAATCAGAATCAGTCAGTTGATTTGACGTATGAGCGGGATGGACAAAAATATCAGACGAAGCTTGACCAGGCATATGATGAGGAGAGCGGAAGATATCTGTATGGTATATATGGTGGCTTGTTCGATCCGAATCCGTCTCCCCTGCGTGTGATTCAATACAGCGGTTATGAGGTTGGCTATTCTATTAAGTCAACACTTATGAGCCTTAAAATGCTGATTCAGGGGAAATTCACCAAGGATGAGGTGATGGGACCGGTCGGTATGACACAGGCAGTCGGCATGATCTATAAAGCAGTAGAACCGGCGGGCACGATGGCGATTGTGATATCCATGCTTGAGATTGCGGTGCTGATCTCAGCAAATCTGGGTGTGATGAATCTGCTGCCGATACCTGCGCTGGACGGGGGCAGGCTGCTGTTCCTGATCGTAGAGGTCATCAGGCGAAAGCAGGTCAACCCGGAAAAAGAAGGCATGGTGAACTTCGTCGGCTTCGCATTACTGATGATTTTGATGGTTTTTGTTTTATTTAATGATATCATGAGGCTGTTCCGGTAGTGACCGGATAAAATCGACATTGACACATAATATGAATTAGTATACTATGATTAGTATCTAATTCATATTTTTTTATGAGTTTTTCAATTCCAATCGGCATATTCGCCGAGCATTCACAACAGAAACAATATCAGGAAGATCAGGGAAGGAGGAGACTAAGAAGAAGTGTCTATGACTGGCATGGTGCTGGGGGGATACTATCTGCTTTCGCATGAAATCGGACACGGTGCAAACGGGGCTGTCTATCTGGCAGTAGATCTGCGTACGCATCAGAACCGTGCAATCAAGGAGATTACAGGGAACAATCATAGAGAAGCAGAACTGCTGCTGCAGATCAGACATGAGCATATTATGCATGCAGCAGAGATCATTTATGAAGATCAGAGAGAGTATCTTGTATGTGAGTATATAGAAGGAAAGACGTTAGAGCAAATTGCGTGCGAATGCATCAGGGCATCCAGGGTATGTTCAAAGACAGTCAGAGAGAGTCGGACGATCACAGAGAAGCAAGTGATTCAGTGGGGGATAGAGCTTGCAGAGGCAGTCAATTATCTGCATAGGAGAAGCACTCCTGTCATTCATCGCGATATTAAGCCCGGTAATATCATGATTGATCAGGAGCAGAAGCTGCATCTGATTGATTTTGGAATCGCAATTCATAATCCGGTAATTACATCAAAATCAATAGGAACCGATCTGTGCGGACAAGCCTTAGAACGTGCTTATGGATCAAAAGGATTTGCAGCTCCGGAACAGTATGGGGATGGAGCAGGAAGGGTATGCAGACCATTGGACGGGCGGGCAGATCTCTATGCTTTTGGTAAGACCTTTGTATATTTGTGTGACAAACAGCAGATTACGGCTGGCTTTGGATTGAGGCGTATTCTGAAAAAATGTACACGCACGGCACCCAAATGGCGCTATCAGAGTGCGGAAAGACTTTGTAGTGCATTAAAGGTGCTCTATCAGGTAAAATATCCAGATAACAGACGGAAAAAAATAAGAGCCGGATGTTTTGCAGTCGTTTTGGCGGCAATGCTGATCATGTGGGGCAGCCGGACACTTGACAGAAAGGCATTTGACTCTCTTCCGACAGGACTAAGTCCGGCAGAAAATGAGACCAAAGCAGCATACGAGGCAGCAGATCGGATGGTACGTGCATCGGATATGCCATCAGAGACCGAGGCAATTCGATTTTTTGAAGATTATGAGGAACTGAAACAATATGTGCAGGGGGTTCTCCATAGTGATTTATGTAACAGCGAATCTCGAGAGAAATATGACAAACTGTTGGAGCTGAGTTGTCTGTATGCACCTTTTCGGGAAGATGAGGCAGCAGAGGAGGCAGCCGGACTGCTGGAAAAGGGACTGTCGGATTTGGAACATTGTATGGAAATCAAACAGTATGGAGAGATGAGTCGGGAAGAATGCAGCTGGCTGTACGCAGAATACTGTCGGCAATTATTTTTGCAATATCGTCTGATGGGGCAGCAAAAGCTGCAGAATAACAGGGCAGGAGCATTGGAAAATATGATCGTGGCTGCAGGCTATGGGGAACGGCTCAGGAATCAGGACGAAGGAACAGAGGATGAAAAGGCAGCTTTATTATGTGATCTGGGGCGGATCTATGCACAGACAGAAAGTCCGGAGGAAGCGCTGTCATGCTACAGGCAGGGTACGGAGGAATTGCAGGAGATTCCGACAGAGTTGTATTTATCTTATCTGGAGCTTTTGACTGGCCTTGTGGAAAACGAGACATCGGATTACCGAAAGGAATTACAACAAGTCTATGAGGATGTATTGCATCAGGAGAGAGTCACTGCAGATCCGCGATTTGAACGTATCAGGATACAGGCAGAGCAGATAATGGAGGAGAGAGGAAATTGAAAAAAATAATTTATATTATATTGTTTTCTATTGTATTACTAGTCACAACAGACGAGCATGCATATGCCGGAATCGAAAAGCCGGTTGCGGATGAAATCGAAAAGCCGGGTACAGGCGAAACGGGGGCTGTGGCTGATTCACAGGTCTATCTGGATATGATGGTCCGAGATGAGCAGGGTGTTCCCAAGCGGCTTCAGCCAGATGAGATTCTTTATGTGAATACAGCACAAATATTCATTCCTGTGGTGCCGGAAAATCAAACGAAGATAGAAGAACCGGAGCCGGAAGAATCAGGGCAAGAAAAATCGGAACAGGAGGCCTGGCTGTATTTCTGGTCAGCGGATACGGAACCGGAAACTGCAAAGTGGCAGGAGATGAGTGACACAGGTGTACGCATTGACCTGCAGGAAGGGATGCATACACTGCTGTTTGGCATGAAAGACCAGAAGGGACAGGAAATCCTCAGCAGGCAGTATCGTATCTGCTTTGACAGGACGCCACCCGTACTTGAAATAAAGTCGGAACTGGATCTGGAGGAGTGGCAGCGGGAGGATATCCTGTGTGAGGCTGTGGCAGCTGACAATCTGAGTGATATCAGGGTGATCATATGCAGCATGCAGGATGAATTGCTGTGGGAACAGAGCAGACTGAGTCCACAGGAAGATCATAGAGCCGGGGTGTCGTTTCAGCTGGAGCGGGAGACACCCTCCGACGGTCTGGAGTTTGAACTATATGCTGCAGATCTGGCCGGAAACAGTACGGTCATCAAGAAGAAATATTACTTAGATAAAACAGCACCTCAGGTCAGTGTAGCCGGAATCACAGAAGGGCAGCTGCTGGCAACTGCCTGCAGTATGGATATGCTGGTGTCAGAGGCCATCTACGAAACAGCAGAAGCCGTCATTGATATCAGCAGGCGATATGAAGGGGCAACACAGGTGGTGGAACACACAGTTAGTCCGCTCACGGCGGTACAGACATCTTTTACAAGACGATTTGATCAGGACGGAGTCTATACCGTGAGCATTTACGCGAAGGACAAAGCAGGAAATGTCAGTGAGGAGTTCAGGCTTGTCTTCAGCGTAGATGTGACAGCTCCTGTGATACGCATGCAGGGACCGGAACGGGACGGACGATATTGTACAGAAAAAGAACTGTTGATAGAAGTGGAGGAGGAATTTTTCGAGAATGCTCATGTGAGCATACAGGTGAAGAAAGAGACTCCGGGAAAACAGGCAGACTATGGGGTAACTCCGTGGACAAGCCTTGCCAAGAAAACAGTACAGTCCTATACGTTTGGTGAAGACGGGATTTATCATGTGAAGGTAGATGCTGTGGATACAGCGGGGCATACATCCGGCAGTGAGCTTAGCTTTCTGATTGATCGGAATGCTCCGACAACATTGATTTCGGGTATGTCTGAACGTGGGATTACAGCACGTGCACCGGCTTTGAGATTCGAGACGGAAGAATTGTTTTATAATATGGAGACAGTGACATTATCAGGCTCCTGTGTTGGTATGGATATCATCAATATGACAGTAGCACTGCCAAAGTTCGCGTGTACGGGTGAACACTCAGAATTGGAATATGCGGTGACGGAGGAAGGGCGATATCTGATCAGAATGCAGGCAGAGGATGCAGTGGGAAATAGAAGTGAGAAACAGCTTTCATTTATTTATGATGCGACACCGCCGCAGATTGGCTATCTGGATACCATTGATAAGAGCAGTCAGGAGAAATTTGTGCTGCCTGCTGATTTTGACAGATTTATTACAGATCTGACGGCAGTTCAATATAGAATTTATGTAAACCAACAGCTGTTTGATGAGCAAAAGGCCATTACAAAGCCCGGAAAATATATCCTGTCTGTAGAGGCTGTGGACGAGGCCGGAAATATGGCAGTGGAGACAGCGGAGTTTATCATTACATCTGCACAGGATACAGAATTCACTGCTGAGGCAGACAAGTCTGGCGGGATGGGTGCAGCCGGCAAGATGCATGTATTAGGGAAAGAGGATGGAGCAACAGAGAGCACGGTCAGCATTCAGTCCTCTGAAGTCCCGTTAGGCGAGCAAATGAAGACGGACATGCAGGTGAAAAATCAAGAAAAAATGAAAAAAAATATGGTGTTCAGAATCTGCCTGATATGCGGCATTCTGGTGTCAGGAGCGGCGATTTTCGGGGCTTGGCGCTATATTGACAGAAAAAAGAGTGCATGATAAATTAGACGTAGTGAGTCAGCAGAGAGAGAGGAAATGATATGTACAGAGATCATACAAAGAAAATCCAGATCGGCAACCGCGTAATCGGAGGCGGCAGCCCGGTTTTGATACAGTCCATGACCAATACACGAACAGAGGATATAGAGGCGACAGTTGCTCAGATCAAAAGACTTGAGGCAGCAGGATGCGATATTATCCGCTCGACAGTCCCGACAGAGGAAGCAGCGAAAGCCATCCGCGAGATTAAAAAACAGATCAGCATTCCTTTGGTCGCAGATATTCACTTTGATTATAAACTGGCAATTGCAGCTATCGAAAACGGAGCAGACAAAATCCGCATCAATCCCGGAAATATCGGCAGTAAAGAGAGAGTTGCAGCAGTTGTAAATGCGGCAAAGGAAAGAAATATCCCGATCCGTGTCGGTGTCAACAGTGGTTCTCTTGAAAAGGAACTGGTTGAGAAATACCATGGAGTGACGACGGAGGGCATTGTTGAAAGTGCACTTGACAAGGTACATATGATAGAAGCTCTGGGGTACGACAATCTGGTGATCTCTATTAAATCCTCTGATGTTATGATGTGTGTAAAAGCGCATGAGCTTCTTGCGCCGGTGTCAGACTATCCGCTGCATGTGGGCATTACAGAATCAGGAACCGTACAGTCCGGTAATATCAAGTCGGCTGTCGGTCTTGGCATTATACTGAATCAGGGGATAGGTGATACGATTCGTGTTTCTCTGACCGGTGATCCGGTGGAGGAGGTCAAGTCTGCCAGACTGATCCTCAGGACGTTGGGACTGCGCAAGGGTGGTATCGAGGTCGTATCATGCCCGACCTGCGGCAGAACGAGGATCGATCTGATCTCACTTGCCAATGAGGTGGAGAAGATGGTGGCGGATTTTGATCTGGATATCAAGGTGGCTGTGATGGGCTGCGTGGTCAATGGGCCGGGAGAAGGCAAAGAAGCAGATCTTGGTATTGCAGGCGGCATCGGAGAGGGTCTGCTTATGAAAAAGGGTGAGATCATCAAAAAGGTTCCAGAGGCAGAACTGCTGGGAACACTTAGAAGTGAGCTGGAAAACTGGGGCAATGAATAAATGACAAAACCATTTTTTGAAGTCTTTGTGACGTTGAAATTAAATAGTGAGCTTTCCATGCTTTTTTCCGGCGTGGAGGTGGAGCGAGTCGTATCCACGAGCCATAAAGATATCCTGAAGATCTATCTGCACAGTGACCACCTGATTACAAAGCAGAACATCAGGGCTGTTGAGCGTGAAATCAAAAACCAGCTGTTTGCAGGTGCCAAGATGCAGGTGAAGATTATGGAGCATTTTACGCTTTCCAGCCAGTATACACCTGAGAATCTGATGGAGGTGTATGGGGAGAGCATCCGTATGGAATTAAAGGATTATAATCATTTTGATTATAATCTCTTTTATCATGCGACAATTGAGTATCCGGAGGAGCAGGTCATGCTTTTGACGATAGAGGATACGCTCATAGCGCAGAAGCGCTCCGAGGGATTGCTGCAGATTCTGAATCAGATGATCAATGAACGCTGCGGACTGCAGACAGATATCCGGATTGCATATAAAAATGCGGCTCCGAGTAAGGCAAGAGCCAATGCGCAGCTGAAGGTGCAGGAGCAGATCACACAGATAGCATCCAATCTTCAGACAGAGGAGGATACGCAGGCTGCAGAACAAAACGGTGCAGCAGGCGGCGAAGCAGACAAGAAGAACGGTGCAGACAAAAAGAGTGGATATGATAAAAAGACCGGTTTTGATAAAAAGAACGGCGGCAGTGGTGGATTTCAAAGACGAAGCGGTAATCCTGCCAGACGCTCAGATAATCCGGATGTTATTTATGGAAGAGATTTTGATGATGATGCGATACCGATCGATCAGCTGCTTGGCGAGATCGGTGAGGTAACAGTACGTGGCGAAATCATCCGTGTGGAAAGCAGAGAACTGAAGAATGAGAAGTTCCTGATTACATTTGATATAACGGATTTTACAGACACCATTTCTTCCAAGATTTTTGTACAGCCGGATGTGAAAGAGGAACTGTCAGATAAGCTGAAGGCGGGTGCATTTATCAAAATCAAAGGAGTCGCAAATCTGGACAGCTTCTCAAAGGAACTGATGCTGGGATATATTGTAGGGATCATGACGATACCGGACTTTACAACGAGCAGAATGGATAACAGCCCGGAGAAGCGGGTAGAGCTGCACTGCCATACCAAAATGAGTGATATGGATGGTGTCAGTGAGGTCTCAGATCTGATCAAACGTGCAAAGAAATGGGGACATAAGGCGATTGCTGTGACCGATCACGGTGTTGTCCAGGCATTTCCGGATGCACTGCATACATTGGATAAGATTAATAAGGGTGACGAAAATGATATTAAGGTCATTTACGGTATGGAGGGCTATCTCGTTGATGACCTGAAGGATATCGTCATTAACCCCGGAGAGAGGACACTGGAGGATACTTTTGTTGTATTTGATCTGGAGACGACCGGCTTTTCGCCATTTAAGAATAAAATCATAGAAATCGGAGCCGTGAAGGTACAGGGTGGAAAGATACTGGACAAGTTTTCTTACTTTGTCAACCCGGAGGTACCGATTCCATTCCGGATCGAAAATCTGACCGGCATCAATGATGCCATGGTACAGGATGCAGATACCATAGAAACGGTGCTGCCGGAATTTCTGGAGTTTATCGGAGATGCAGTGCTGGTAGCGCATAATGCTTCCTTTGACATGAGCTTTTTGGAACACAATGCCTTTTTAGTCGGGATGGAGCGGGAATTCACCTCTGTGGATACGGTCGGACTGGCTAGAGTTCTACTGCCGAATATTTCGAAGTATAAGCTTGATAATGTGGCAAAGGAACTGAAGATTTCTTTAGAGAATCATCACAGGGCGGTAGACGATGCGGGCGCGACTGCGGAGATATTTCTGCATTTTCAGAAAATGCTTATTGAAAAGGGTCATACAACACTGCAGCAGATCAATACAATGTGCAGCACTTCAGAGCAGATGGTTATGAAGCTGCCAAGCTACCACGTGATTTTGCTTGCGAAAAACGAGATCGGGCGTGTGAATCTGTATCGTCTGGTGTCTATGTCACATTTGAAATATTATCATATGCGTCCGCGTATTCCGAAGAGCGAGCTGAGCAGGCTTCGAGAGGGCCTGATCATTGGCTCTGCCTGCGAACAGGGAGAACTCTATCGCGCCATTCTGGACGGAAAGCCGGATGCGGATATTGCAAGAATCGTGAATTTCTATGATTATCTGGAGATTCAGCCGCTAGGGAATAACGCCTTCCTGTTAAGGGATGAAAAGTCTTCCGTGAATACAATGGAGGATATAGAGAATATCAATAAAAAAATAGTCGCTCTGGGTGAACAGTTTAAGAAACCGGTCGTAGCAACCTGTGATGTACATTTTATGGATCCGGAGGACGAAATCTATCGTCGTATCATCATGGCAGGCAAGGGGTTCAAGGATGCAGATGATCAGGCTCCTCTGTTCTTGCGTACAACAGAGGAGATGCTGGCGGAATTTCAGTATCTTGGCAGTGATAAAGCGGAAGAAGTCGTTATCACAAATACAAATCTGATTAATGATATGGTAGAGAAGATCTCACCGGTGCGCCCGGATAAGTGTCCGCCGGTCATAGAAGACTCTGATAAGACGCTGACGGATATGTGTTACCAGAAGGCACATGAAATCTATGGTGATGATCTGCCTGTCCAGGTTACGGAACGTCTGGAGAAGGAACTGAATTCCATCATCAAGAACGGATTTGCCGTTATGTACATGATCGCACAGAAGCTCGTACATAAATCCAATGAGGATGGTTATCTGGTCGGCTCGCGTGGCTCTGTCGGATCTTCGTTCGTGGCAACGATGTCCGGAATTACAGAGGTTAATCCTCTGTCACCGCATTACTATTGTTCGGAATGTCATTATTCTGATTTTACATCAGATGATGTCAAAGCGTATGCGGGAAAAGCGGGCTGTGATATGCCGGATAAGGAGTGCCCGAACTGTGGAGCAAAGTTAAAAAAGAACGGATTTGACATTCCGTTTGAAACATTCCTTGGCTTCAAAGGGGACAAGGAGCCGGATATTGACTTGAATTTTTCGGGCGATTATCAGGCAAAGGCGCATAAGTATACAGAGGTTATTTTTGGCGAGGGACATACCTTTAAGGCCGGAACGATAGGCACACTTGCAGACAAGACGGCATACGGGTATGTGCAGAAATATTATGAGGAACGTGGAATTAAGAAGCGTTCCTGTGAAATCAACCGTATTACCGTCGGATGCACAGGAGTCCGCAGAACGACAGGACAGCACCCGGGCGGTATCATTGTATTGCCTCATGGAGAAGAAATTGATACCTTTACACCGGTACAGCATCCGGCAAATGATATGAAGTCAGATATCATTACGACGCATTTTGATTATCACTCGATTGATCATAATCTGCTGAAGCTGGATATTCTCGGACATGATGATCCGACGATGATTCGTATGCTGCAGGATCTGACGGGAACGGATCCACAACAGGTACCACTTGATGACAAGGGTGTCATGTCTCTTTTTATGAATACAGAGGCACTTGGAATCAGACCGAGTGACATCGGCGGCTGTCCGCTGGGTTCTCTGGGAGTGCCGGAGTTTGGAACGGACTTTGTCATACAGATGTTATTGGACGCACAGCCGAAGTCATTTTCTGATCTGATCCGTATTTCAGGACTGGGTCACGGAACGGATGTATGGCTCGGAAATGCGCAGACACTGATTCAGGAAGGGAAAGCAACGATTTCTACGGCTATCTGTACGCGTGATGATATCATGCTCTATTTGATTCAGATGGGCGTGGAAAGCTCTCTGGCTTTTACAATCATGGAGGCTGTCCGTAAGGGCAAGGGATTGAAGCCTGAGTGGGAAGAAGCGATGACGGCAGCAGGAGTACCGGACTGGTATATCTGGTCTTGTAAAAAGATCAAGTACATGTTCCCGAAGGCACATGCAGCGGCCTATGTTATGATGGCATGGCGTATTGCATATTATAAGATTAATTATCCGCTTGCTTATTATTCTGCATTTTTCAGCATCCGTGCAACGGGCTTTAATTATGATATTATGTGTCAGGGCAGGGATCGTCTGGAATACTACATGGATGATTATAAAAAGCGTGAGGATACGCTGACTCCGAAGGAGCAGGGTACCATCAAGGATATGAAGATTGCACAGGAGATGTATGCACGTGGATACGAGTTCACTCCGATAGACATTTTTACGGTCAGTGCAAGGTACTGTCAGATCGTTGACGGTAAGATCATGCCGCCACTTACGAGCATTGACGGCATGGGCGAGAATGCGGCAGATGCTGTTGTAGAGGCCGTCAAGGGAGGCCCCTTCCTCTCAAAGGAGGACTTCTACCAGAGGAGCAAGGTCAGCATGACGGTTGTAGATTATATGTATGACCTCGGACTTCTCGGAGAAATCCCCGAGAAGAACCAGATTTCGTTATTTGATTTTGCGTGATGGTTTACATAATAATGAGCTCCGCCTGCAGTATAGGCGGAGCTTAGGTTTTGCCACTGATTTGCATCTTTACAGGTTTTTCACCTGCTTTTTGTATTTTTACTTATTACTGAGAGTGGATTTTGGACAATTCTGTGCAAAAAAAGTCGAGAATTATTTTTAACGTGGAAGTACAATGAGTTATGCAAAGAGAAAATGAGATCGAAATGAAGCACATGAGCAGTGAAACAAAGAGATTAATCAGGTAGGTGCTTCGAGTCGTCACACAGATGAAAGTGAGGAAAAGCAGAATGGCACATCAGGACAGAATTGTGATTCAGGGATTGCGACAGAACAATCTGAAAAATGTTTCTTTGGAAATTCCAAAAGAAAAGATTGTAGTTTTTACCGGAGTATCGGGATCCGGTAAGTCAAGTATCGTGTTTGATACGATAGCGGCAGAGAGTCAGCGACAGATGAATGAGACATATACGGCATTTATCAGGGGCAGATTGCCGAAGTTTCAGAAACCGAAGGTAGACAGGATAGAGAATCTGTCTGCATCTGTGATCGTAGACCAGAAGAGATTGGGCGGAAACGCCAGATCAACAGTCGGAACGATCAGTGATATGTATTCTGTGCTGAGACTGCTGTATTCACGAATTGGAGCACCGTATGTCGGAACTGCATCTTACTTTTCATTTAATGATCCGAATGGAATGTGCCCAGAGTGTTCCGGTATCGGTAAGGTAATGAAACTGGATATAACACCGGTCATTGATCCGGATAAAAGTTTAAATGAGAACATGCTGGATCTGCCGGCATTTCATGTGGGCAACTGGTACTGGAAGCTGTATACGGAGAGCGGTCTGTTTGATCCAGACAAGAAGTATCGAGATTATTCTGAGCAGGAGCGCAATCTGCTGCTGTATGGTGCTTATGAGAGGGATGGAAAGAGAGTACACAAATCAGTTGAGGGCATCTACAACCAGATGAATCGTCTGATTTTGAAACGAGATCTGTCTGAGAGTGGTGATTACTCGATGAAACGTCTGACGAGGCTGGTCAAAGAGAAGAACTGCCCGTGCTGCAACGGAAAACGTCTGAGTGCAGCTGCACTTGGCTGTAAAGTGGCAGGTTACTCGATTGACGAAATGTGTGATATGGAGTTTACGCAGCTGAGGGAGGTACTGCAGACTATCAGTGACCCACGTGCGGCAACCTTGGTAGACACTCTGGTGACATCTCTGACGCGTCTGATTGATATCGGACTGCCGTATCTGTCCATGAACCGGGAATCGGCATCCTTGTCAGGAGGAGAAGCACAGCGTCTGAAGCTGGTACGTTATATGGGCAGTGCGCTGACAGGGATGACATATATATTTGACGAGCCCAGTACGGGTATGCATCCGCGCGATGTGCATCGTATGACGAAGCTGCTGCGCAGTCTGCGGGATAAAGGAAATACAGTGTTGGTTGTCGAACATGACAAGGATGTCATTTCAATTGCGGATGAGGTCGTTGATGTCGGACCGCTGGCGGGAAGAGGCGGCGGACAGATTCTGTATCAGGGTGACTATGAGGGGCTGCTGAAGTCAGGCACACTGACAGGAGATGCGATGCTGGAGCAGGTACCGATCAAAGCAAATCCAAGGGTGCCTAAGGAATTTCTGCCGATCAGGAATGCAAATCTTCATAATTTGAAAAATGTATCGGTAGATGTACCCCTGAATGTACTGACAGTAGTGACAGGTGTTGCTGGCTCCGGAAAGAGCAGTCTGATCAGGGATATATTTGCGCAGGAATATGAGGACAGAGTTGTACTGGTCGATCAATCGGCAGTCACAGCGACCGGGCGGTCGACTCCGGCTACATTTTTAGGATTCTTTGATGAAATCCGAAAACTACTGGCTACAGAAAATAGTGTGAGCGCATCTTTCTTCTCCGCAAACAGTAAGGGCGCATGTCCGGTCTGCAAGGGCAGAGGCGTTATCGTAACAGAACTGGTATTTATGGATCCGGTGACAACCGTGTGTGAGGCGTGTGACGGAAAGCATTTCAGTGAGCAGGCTCTGTCTTATCAGTATCATGGAAAGAATATTGTGGATATACTGGAGATGACGGCAGAGGAGGCAGAGGAATTCTTTCAGGATTGTCCGAAGATCAGAAAATATCTGCATGCAATGGTTGAAGTGGGATTGTCATATCTGTCTCTGGGTCAGCCGCTATCCACTCTGTCCGGCGGCGAGCGTCAGAGGATCAAGCTGGCGAAGTATCTGGATAAGAAGGGCAACATTTATGTGCTGGACGAGCCAACGACCGGTCTGCATGCTTCTGATATCAAAAATATCATGAAGCTGCTGGATGGATTTGTGAAGAGAGGAAATACCGTTATCATTATCGAACACAACATTGATGTGATGAAGCAGGCTGACTATATCATCGACATCGGCCCCGATGGCGGAACAGCAGGCGGAGAGGTCGTATTCACAGGAACTCCCGCAGAGATGATCGCAGACTCAGAAACAATTACGGCAAGATATTTTAAGAAGACGATCTGATGATGAACAGCGGGATAGCGCACTTTGAAGAAGCAGAAAATGAGCGCGGGATGGTGTGCTTTGAAGAAGCGGAGGATGATTATCGGGATAGCACATTTTGAAAAAAAAGAGGATGGGCAGTGCAGATTTGGATAATAAGGATGCTGCAAACACAATAGATCATCCAAACGAATGATATTAACTGAATATAATTACAAGTTTGGACAATAAAGTGTCCGTTTTCATGATAACAGATCCACGATCTACATAAATTATGTAAAATCGTGGATCTGTTATTGCGTTTATACATCATCAGTTGTCCAAAACAAACTTCCTGTACTTATATGATGCCACGGATTGGATGCGGTAGTGCGCTTTTCGCTGGTCTGATGTCCAAAACACAAGACCATAGAAAAACAGGAAAATCATTTTGTGCATTATGTCATATTGTGTCGGATAAGACTTGTATGGTAAT
>JAUNSO010000005.1 GCA_030539165.1 bacterium | reverse complement strand
TAAATTGCTATATAGTGGGATTGAATTATAAATAGAATAATAGATAAAATTGACTGTAGAGTAAAACTTTATGGTCTTATTTTAGTTGATAAATATGAATGAAAAAGCAGATAGCTTTTCAGATAAATAATAAAAAGAAGGAGAATGAGAACATGGAAAGAATTAAATTAGTAGACGGACAAGAGTATGACATCAAGAGCTTAAATGCAACGGATACAGTATTATCATTTTCAGTGCATGATGTTGATCTGGGAGTCCTAGTTGCAAAGATGAATACTGACAACGTGAGAAAAATTGAAGTGATGTCAGTAGATCAGACGGGATTGGCAGAATCAGAATCGTTACTGATGGCATATGCAGGCTTTACAAAACTTGATACAGTCAGCACAAGGTACAATGTAGTTACTGATACTGATTACACAACTGAGGATGATACTACAGTGAGCGGATTTGCAGAGGAGGCTCACAACATTACCACTGTGACACTGAGTAAGCCAACAGTTATCGAAAAAACGGTAACAAAGATTCAGGAGGATCAGGAGACACAAGATGCAGCCATAGAAGAATTAGCTAATCTGGTAGCTGGGGAGGTGTAAATATGGTGGCCTTTTATGTTAAGAGAATTAAATCAGGAAAGATGTATTTAAAAGATGTCCCAGAGAGATGGAGGGCAGCAGTCGAAGAAAAGTTGAATGCGGATAATTAAATCCAAAAGGCGATTGTGAAGGCTTGGTTAGTAGAAATACTAATCAAGCCTTTTTACGAGGGGAGATGAATCTATGAATTATGAGGATTTGTATGGAAACAATTCTTTGGGCGGATTCCAACAAAGAGAAGCGCCAGAAATTAAAGAAGAATATGAAAAGGGGTTAATTGATGTTTTAAAAGATAAGCTACGGAGCATTCGAGAGAAGGTGCGGAAAAGATGATGAAAGTAGTAATTGAGAATACGTCTATACTAATCTTTTCATGTTTTACAGTAATTTGTATGGTGACAGGGATAACAATATCAATTCGAGACAGCAGGAGGAAAAACCAATGACAATAGAACTAACAGCGGCAGTAATTATTGCAATTGCGTCGCTGGCATTCAACGTATTTCAGGCAATGAGAAAGAACAACAAGGATGATAAAGACGAAGCTAAAGCGGGAAGCGAGAGGAGTACCGCTGTGATAGTCAAGTTAGAGTCCATATCGGATGACCTAAAAGAAATCAAAGTTGAAAATAGGACAACCACTGAGAGAGTGAATGCACAGGGGGAACGCTTGGCAGTAGCGGAAAACAGTATCAAGTCATTACATAAGCGCATGGATAAAGTTGAGGGAGTGCAAAAAGAATGAGCGTGATAATTTTCGTGATTGGGATGTGCACCGGTGCACTCCTAATGTGGGCGGCTGATATGTATTTTACAGGAAAATCCAGACTTGATTTATATCGGCCTAAGAAATGGGGCAAGATGGACAAGCTGTATCTGTACAATGTGATCTTTGTGACGGCAACGACAATTGCGACATTTACGATTGTGATCTTCTCAGGGAAGTTAGGAATCACAGATCTATCACCAATCTGTACGGTAGATACTGCTGCATTCACGGAATTAGGTATTCACACAGGATTTATTGTGTGGAAGTCAAAAGTAGAAAACTGTAGGAAGTTTAAGGACGTCAACAGGGCTGAAGCCCTAGAACAGGAGGTAGTGTAATGACACTAGAATTATTTTTAGGATTATTAACGATTTGTGCAGCAATCACCGCTATGATGACGCAGGCATTAAAAAAGGTATTTGAGGATAAGCAGCTGACATACTCCTCAAATATGATTGCACTGGTAGTAGCAATTGTAATCGGATTATCAGTATCTGCTGTGGCATATCTGTTACTGGATATTCCGTTTTCAGCATTAAATATTATTATGATGTTTTTGCTGGCTGCAGGTAACTGGTTAGGAGCTATGGTTGGATACGACAAGGTTATGCAGCTGATCACACAGATCAGCAAGACAGGTGGTGATTAATATGCTTACAGGGCAAGGATTGGCTGATTATGCAGTCAGTAAGATAGGTACACCGTATGTATATGGATTTAAGATGGAGATCGTGACAGAGGAAAAGATCAAACGTCTGGCCAAAGCGTATCCAAACATCTATACTGCAGCGTACATAACAAAGGCCTGCAGGTACATCGGGCAGATTGCGACAGATTGCAGTGGGCTGATCAGCGCGTACACCGGTAAGGTAATTGGATCCGCGCAGATGTATTCTGCGGCATATACGCGGCTACCAATATCAGCTATAGCTGACATGGCTCCAGGAACGGCGCTGTGGAAATCTGGTCATGTAGGTGTTTATCTCGGTAACGGATCAGTGCTTTTTGACGTTGAGGCAAAGGGTATTAATTATGGAACCGTCAAGCAAAAGGTTGCCGCAACCAAGTGGCAGTATGGATTGACATTCAGAGAACTGTCATATGACATTACAAAGAAAGTGCCCGGGACGTGGAAGACCAAGAACCCATATATTGAACCGGTACGAAATCTGTATATTGGTATGGTGGGACAAGATGTCAGATGGTTGCAGTTTGAATTGATCGAAGCCGGCTACAATATTCCGGTGAATGTACATGGATCATTTGAAGCCATAACGGATGCAGCTCTGGAAGCATTTCAGCAATCAGCAAAAATTGAGCCGGATAGAATTTGTGGACAGATCACACGGAGAGCACTTATCTGTGATATGTAGTCACATAATGGATAGATATAGTTAATAGTGACGTGGAAATATATGATTTATTACGAGATACAGGGAGCCGATGGAGATAATCCTTCGGCTCTTTTTTTCTTAAATAATTTTAAAATAAGTGTTGACATAGCACGTATAACGTGCTATGTTTATATTAACAAATAACAAAGCCGTCCCAACAACCGCTAAGTTAACCAGGACGGCACCAATCAATAAGAAAGGTAGCTACATTGTAGCACAGGAAGAAAAATATGACAACATCAAGAACATTTTATACAGTTAACTTCAGAACATGGGGAGTAGACAGAGATTTAACAGCCTGCTTCGAAGATAAAAATGAAGCTGAAAAATTCGCAGATCAGGATTATCATGATAAAGTTGTAAGTCACAGAGTATCAAAAGAAGATACAATAAAGAAGTATGAAGAAATGGTACAGAAAACAACTGAATATCAGAACATGTAGATAATAATCAGCTCCCCGGGAAACCGGGGAGGATTAACAATGGAGGGAAAACTATGAAGTATGATTTGTTTAAAAAGTTTTATGATGAAGCAAAGGATTACAATGATGTAGATATGTACATCGCAGAACGTGGATGGCAGGATTGGATGGATAAATATTCACCAACTGATGATGCCAGTAAAGTAGCAGAAATTTTGACAAGAATTTATAATCTGAGTAAACTGTCAATAAGGTACTTGCGGAGTATGCTTGGATTGTCTCAGATAAGTTTTTATGAGACATACGGGATCCCCAGACGTACTCTGCAGGACTGGGAAAGCGGGGACAATAAAGTAGCGGACTACCTTGTTGCATTGGTAGCTTACACGGTATTTGAGGGGGAAGAAAATGAATAAAATTGATTTTGCAATTGTTATGACGGCAGAAAGATGTAACCCAAATGGAGACCCGACAGGAGGAAACAGACCGAGACAGGATTATGATGGTTATGGTCTGATGACAGACGTGTGTGTAAAGCACAAAATCAGAAATCAGATGGCCATTGATGGCCAGAATGTACTTAATATAGGAGATTGTAATTCTATCGGTAAAGTATCAATCAAAGAAAAAGTCGAGTCGGACAATATTTTAGCAGAGTTTATAAAGAAAAAAGATGATCAAGAGTTTGTAAAACATGCATGCTCAAAGTGGATAGATGTCAGGACATTTGGACAAGTGTTTGCATTAAAAACAAAGTCCGGGAGTATATCTATAGGGGTACGCGGCCCTGTGACAGTCGGGACCGCCAGAAGCTTGGATTTGATTGATATACACACAGTAAATATAACCAAATGCATCAACAATGATTTGATTGATGACGATCCATTTAAAAAGGATTCAAGTACATTTGGATTAAAATATATAGTGGATAAGGGTGTGTATGTGTCGTATGGTTCTATTTTTCCACAACTCGCGGGTCTAACGGGATTTAGTGATGATGATGTAGATGATTTAAAACAGTCTATCATACATATGCTTGATAATGATGCAAGCGCAGCGCGCCCTGGTGGGAGTATGTCTCTGGCTCTATATTGGTGGACACATAATTGTCCTTTAGGCACAAAATCATCATCGTATATACATAGATTACTGCATATTGAGCCTATTGATGTATTTCCATATTATAGAGTTAATCCAGATATTATTCCGGGAATAGAATTAGAGGTTTATGATGATAACATTTAATGACTACCAGCTTGGTATTATTTTTGCAACATCATCATGTACAGAGAATGCAATTGTTGTGCGACATCAAAACAAATTTTTTTTAGATCAGGTAGCTCAATCAACTTGTAA
Organism: bacterium; assembly: GCA_030539165.1. Taxonomy (GTDB): domain Bacteria; phylum Bacillota; class Clostridia; order Lachnospirales; family Lachnospiraceae; genus JAAYYM01. The sequence goes on along the minus strand of JAUNSO010000005.1, from coordinate 112,252 downwards.
TACGGTATACGGACAAATAATAAACGGAAAACCGCAGTACGTATTAAAAATGTATTCCGTTGATATAAAGAGTTTGTGTGACATAGGATACGGAAAAAGAAATGACGCAGATAGGACAATTCCGGAATCAGCCGGTATTGATTTTCTAAAGGCCTATCTCGAAATACATTCAAGAGCTGATTGGCAAACGGCATATAGTGGAGACAGGGGAAAGAAATATAAAAAAGTCAGAATCCGTGTATATGGAACAGAGAAGATGCTAGGCGGAATTAACAGTATGCTAAATCAAATATGTGGGACAACAATTAAATCTCTGCAAAAAACGGGATCGGATAAATCATTTTATTTATCATATGGAAATCAGAAAGAGATACAGGATATAGTTAATGTAATGGATTATGAACCGGGATTAACAGAGTACTGGGAGAAAATACAGACAATGTTATTCAAAAAAATATAAAATACAGAGAGCCGACAAAGATAATCAATCGGCTCTTTTTACTTTCTATAATATTTTTCAAACCACTTCTCTTTACGTTCATACTTTACTTCTGACTTGGCTTCTTCGTAGAATCCGCACTTAGTATTTACTATGGTGCATGTCTTATCTGATCTATGAGGACAGGGGAGATCTTCTGGAAGAGAGCATGTCTGATTATTCATGAATTATCACCTCATTAGTATTATATCTGGAAAGTTGAGCATACTCAATGGTGGATTAAATGAGCATGGATAATTATACAAAAATTAAATACGGATAAATAAATATGGGTTAGAACTGACAAACAAGTAACAAAAAAGTAACAGGTTTGAAATATAAAAGCCTTGCAAATGGCGTATTTACTGCAAAGTAGAAAAATAGAAAATTTGATTTTCAGACGCACTCACTATCTCCCCCCTCATAAGAGATTTAATCCCACGGTGAAACATCCGTGGGATTTCTCTTTTGATAAATTGGTTTTTACTCTAAAAAGTTTCTCTTAACAAGATGTGAATTATCATGTATAATATACAGAGTTAGTACTTTAAGCTTACTTGGGGAAGAAGGAGGCTTGTGACAAATGACAGTGGAGAAAGAGACACATAATTATGAGACCATCATCAAACTATCAGGGGCGATAGATACGCCGGTGGCTCAGGCTTTCATGGATGCGGTAGAGGCGTGCCGTAAGGACAGCCCTAAAAAGATCACATTTGATTTTAAGGATGTTCCGTATATCAGCAGTTCTGGTCTGGGCGTGATTTTGCGCGCCAAAAAAATTGGCAATGAGATCGGCAGCGGAGTCGTCCTGAGACATTTGAGTGAGACAGTGAGAAATACAATGGAGATGGTCGGTTTTATACCACTGTTTGAAATAGAGGACTGATATCCCTATAGAGTAGACTGGCAGGTGAAGTCATGAGCGATCATATATCAGCAAAGGTAAGACATAAAAGCCGAAGATTGTTATTCCGTATTCTCTTCAGCCGGACAATGATTACCTTTCTTTTATTATTAATTCAAATATTGGTTCTCTTCGGAGTCTTTTATTATCTGAATCCATATCGTGAATATTATATCATAGGTTTCAACATATTAAGTGCTGTATTGGTTGTATACATGATCAATATGAATGGTCGTCCGGAGTTCAAGCTTGCATGGATGGTTCCTTTGTGTGTCTTTCCTTTGTTTGGAGTTTTACTGTATTTATTCGTAAAGATCAATCCGGGAGCAATCGGGTTAAAGAAGGAAATGCAAAGAACCTGTGCAGATACAGAAAAATATCTGGAAACTGAGCCTAAGATCCGCAATGAGCTGGAGACCAAAGAACCGCATTTCTCAGATTTATCATACTATTTGGAGCATACAGGAAAATTCCCGACTTATCAGAATACTGCTGCAAAGTATTATGCATCCGGAGAAGAGGCTTTTGTCGCGATTCAGGATGCTTTGGAGCGGGCAGAGAAGTTTATATTTATTGAGTTTTTTATTATCTCTGAAGGGATTATGTGGAATACGGTACTGGAGATACTGAAGAAAAAAGCAGAAGCCGGTGTAGAGGTACGCGTTATGTATGATGGAACATGCACGGTTGCATGCCTGCCGTACAGCTATCCAAAGCGTCTGCGCAGGATGGGTCTGAAGGCCAAGATGTATGCACCAATCAGACCGTTTTTATCCACGCACCAGAACAACAGGGATCACAGAAAGATCATTGTCGTAGATGGGAAAATAGGATTTACAGGCGGTATCAATCTGGCAGATGAATATATCAATGAAAAGAATCTGTACGGACACTGGAAGGACACAGCTATCCGTATAGAGGGCGATGCAGTCAAAAGCATGACGGCTATGTATCTGCAGATGTGGAATGCATCAGAACCAAGACATGGTGGAGATGAAGCGTATTTCCATGTGACACAGGATACCATCAAGGACGCAGAGGGCTATATCGTACCTTATGGAGACGGACCCACCAACGATGAGGATGTTGCAGAGGATATCTACAGAGATCTGTTGAATAAATCCCGCAGGTATGTGCACATTATGACCCCATATCTGATTCTGGATCATGAAATGCTCTCCGCACTGTGCTTTGCAGCAAAACGAGGTGTGGAGGTGGAATTGATCCTGCCGCATGTACCGGATAAAACAATCCCGTTCTATATCGCAAGGACTTATTATGAAACGCTGAATCTTGCAGGCGTGAGGGTTTATGAATATGAACCGGGCTTTCTGCATGCAAAGTCATTTGTAAGCGATGATGAAAAGGCGGTTGTAGGCTCTATCAACCTTGACTACAGAAGTCTGTATCATCATTTCGAGTGTGCAGTATATGCATACAAGAACAGCGTCATTGATGACATAGAACAGGATTTTCAGAAAACAAAACAGAAGAGTATTCTGATGACACAAAAGGAAATGGACAGGATTCCGATCATACAGAGGATCATAGGAAGCATATCAAAGATATTCGGGCCATTGATGTAAATGAGACCGGAGTCACACAGGAGGATGAATGATGGGTACTCATGAAGAAAAAGCAAGACAGCTGTTTTTGGAGGGCTACAACTGTGCACAGGCAGTGTTTTGTGCCTTTAGCGATGAACTGGGAGTGGATCAGGAAACGGCACTGAAGCTGTCCTCCTCATTTGGAGGCGGTATGGGACGTCTGCGCGAGGTGTGCGGTGCTGTCAGCGGTATGTTTATGGCGGCAGGAATCAAGTATGGCTACAGTGATCCAAAGGCTAAGGATGAGAAGGCGGAGCATTATGCCAGAATCCAGGAGTTAGCCAATGTCTTCAAGGGACAGAATGGTTCGATCGTATGCAGAGAGCTGCTGGGACTGCAGCAAAAGCAGGATCCACCGGTTCCGGAGGAGCGCACACCGGAATACTATCAAAAGCGTCCCTGTGTAGACAGGGTTGGAGATGCAGCCAGGATGCTGGAAGAATATATTATGAATAATGAAGCATAGAAGAGAAGAGGATATGATATGAGACAGCTTAAGGAATTACTGCAGGGATTTGAATATGAATGTATACAGGGCACGACTGAACGGGAAGTGGATAAGGTGGTTTACGATTCCCGCAAGATTGAAAAGGACTGTCTGTTTATTTGTATCGTGGGCGCAAATTTTGATGGTCACAGCATCGCATCGGAGGCGGCGGCAAATGGAGCAGCAGTACTGATTGTTGAAAAACAGGTAGCAGTACCGGCAGATGTGACTGTTATTCGTGTAGCAGATACCAGATATGCCATGGCACATATCAGTGCGGCATATTTCGGATATCCGGCACGCAGGATGAAAATCATCGGCATCACAGGCACGAAAGGGAAGACAACGACGACCTATCTGATCAAGTCCATTCTGGAAAACGCAGGATACAGGGTAGGGTTAATCGGAACGATTGAGGCTGTGATCGGTGAGGAGCATATTCCGGCAGCCAATACGACACCGGAGTCCTATGTGCTGCAGGAATATTTTAAACGTATGGCAGATGCCGGCATTGAGATCGTCGTGATGGAGGTATCCTCCCAGGGACTGATGATGCACCGTACACAGGCGATAGAGTTTGAACTTGGCATCTTTACCAATATAGAACCGGATCACATCGGACCGAACGAACATGCCAGCTTTGAAGAATATATGGCATGCAAGGGTCTGCTGTTTCGCCAGTGCAAAGTAGGGATTGTCAATGCGGATGATGTACATGCAAAACAGGTGACAGAGGGTCATACCTGCCGCCTTGAGAGCTATGGTCTGCAGGACGGGGCAGATCTTGTGGCAAAGGATATCGAACTGGTATCGGCTCCCGGGTATCTGGGTGTGTCTTTCCGTACGCAGGGACTGATCAGTCTGGAGGTTACGGTTGATACACCGGGCAAATTCAGTGTTTACAATGCACTTGCAGCAATTGCGGTGTGCCGTCATTTTCAGATCGATCGATCCGACATTGTCCGTGCACTTCGTGAGGCACAGGTCAAGGGCAGAATCGAAATGGTGAAGGTGTCTGATGACTTTGCACTCATGATCGATTATGCACACAATGCCATGGCTCTGGAAAGCCTGTTGACGACGCTGAGAGAGTACAATCCAAAGCGAATCGTCTGTATGTTTGGCTGCGGCGGAAACAGGTCTAAATTACGCCGTTACGAGATGGGGGAGGTATCCGGGAGACTGGCAGATCTGACAGTGATTACTTCGGATAATCCACGTTTTGAGGAACCGGAGGACATCATTGCGGATATTCGGACCGGTATCCAGAAAACAGCAGGAGAATATATAGAAATATGCGACCGCCGGGAGGCAATCGCATATGTGATTCATAACGGGCAGCCCGGAGACGTGATCGTACTCGCGGGTAAGGGTCATGAAGACTATCAGGAGATCAAGGGACAGAAGTATCCGATGGATGAAAGAAATATCATTCAGGATATTTTATCGAGTGATCTTTAATTACTCGTGTCTGAGTGCTTCAATCGGACTCAGATGTGCCGCTTTTTTTGCCGGATAGATACCAAAGAAGATACCGACGGCAGAGGAAAACAGACTGGCTATAATCACTGTAGAGGGCTCTACCTTGGCACTGCATTCTATAAAGTCAAGCGAGGTCAGCAGATTACAGATCCCGACTGCACCGAATACACCAAGAACAATACCGATAACACCACCAACCAATGTGATCATTGCAGCTTCTGACAGGAACTGCATCATGATCGCATTTGTTTTTGCCCCAAGCGCTTTTCTGATACCGATTTCACGTGTGCGTTCTGTAACGGAAACAAGCATGATGTTCATAACACCGATACCGCCGACTAACAGTGCGATAGAAGCGACAAATACAACGAAAACAGTGATACCGTCCAGAACGGTGGTAATGGTAGAAATCTGATCATTCAAATCCTGCAGTACAAAGTATCCTTCACCACGGGCATCATACCGTGCTTCCAGCAGATTGATGGTAGCTGAGTAAATCTCCTTTGAATACTGGGCACTTTCGCCGATGATGTAAGCACCATCAAATGTTTCTACCCAGAAGCCAAATGAAGAACCAAATACCGTATATGGTATTTCAACAGTATAACGCGTGTCAGCGCCGGTCATCATGTTTAACATGGCAGAGGAGGAATCCTGTCTGATACCGATGACTCTTAACTGTGTAGACAGTCCATAGAGTGTGACATCAACAGGCATACCGATGATGTTGTCGGTAGTACCGAACAGTGCTTTTGCACCGGCTTCACTGAGGACACAGACCTTCTCAGCGGCATCAACATCGTCTTTTGTAAAGTAGGAACCTTTGATGATCGGCTCCTTCACCATGAATTCATAACCGGCCATACCACCTTTTACGGTGGCATCTTTATCCACTCCTTTTGCCCCTGTGACAGTGCCGTAATGCCAGTACTCAGGAGTGACGGCTTTCACATGAGGAACCTTTTCTTCGATTGCTTCAAAATCTTCGGGAGTCAGTTCGATCATATTTTCTTTTTGCTTTTTTGAATCCAGATAAACGTAGAGCTGACCGCCCATGAAATCCTTCAGAGTATCATCAATACTGCCTTTGATTCCGTTACCGATGGAGATGATCATGATGACGGAGGAGATACCGATAATAATGCCGAGCATGGTCAGAAGGGAACGTCCCTTATTACTCTTTAGATTTTTCAATGCCATTTTAATATATTCAAATATCTGAGTCATTATATTTCCTCGATTCCGGTTCTATGTTACTCATGTCTCAATGCTTCGATCGGACTTAATCTTGCTGCCTTCTTAGCCGGGTAGATACCAAAGAAGATACCAACGGCGGAAGAGAAGACGCTTGCAATCAATACAGTCGAAAATGTTACCTTGGCGGAACATTCCAGTACCTTCAGCGATGTCAGCAGACTGCATATTCCGAAGGCTCCGAGAACACCAAGAAAAATACCGATGATGCCTCCTACAAGAGTGATCATGGCCGCTTCGGCAAGAAACTGTGTCATAATGGCATTTGTTTTTGCTCCGAGTGCTTTTCTGATACCGATTTCCTGTGTACGTTCCGTAACGGAAACAAGCATGATATTCATAACGCCAATACCGCCAACCAGCAGTGAGATAGAAGCAACAAATACAATAAAAATTGTGATATAAGATAAAATATCCAGGATCTGTCCAAGTGAATCATCTGAGTTGTTAATGATAAAAAATCCTTCTCCGCGGACATCATATCTGGCTTCCAGAATTTTCACAACTGAAGTACTGATGGTTTTCGAATATTCGGGCGCCTCGGAGAAGATAAAGAAGCTGTCGAACTCATCCATTTCCCATCCAAAGAGCGTTGACATCATGGTATAGGGAGACTGGATCATGATTGTCTGATTTGCACCTGTCATCATATTCATAGTAGAAGATTCGCTGTCTTTCTCGATGCCGACAACCGTTAAATCAGCTGTCATGCCCCAGAGATTGATTTCAATCGGCATACCAATGATATTATCTGTAGTGCCAAACAATGTCCTGGCACCCATTTCCGTCAGCACGCAAACCGGCGCACCGCTGTCGACATCTTCCTTGGTGAAGTAAGCACCTTTCATAATCGGCTGTGGGTAAGCATATTGAAAGGCCTCTGTGCCGACATAGAGCATGGCTTCCTGATTTGTAGCCTTCGGGCTTGTCACTGTAGGCCAGAAGCGGTAATTGCTTCCCGGCGTGACACCCTTGACATGAGAAACATTATTTTCGATTGTATCCATATCCACCTGATTAAAGTAGAAGGCGTTATCTTTCTTTTTCGTTTCATCAACACTGACACCAATCTGTCCGCTGGACATTTTGTTCAGATCAGCACTGATACTGCCTTTGACTCCGTTTCCGATGGATATGATCATGATAACAGAAGAGATACCGATGATGATACCCAGCATGGTCAGAAGAGAGCGTCCCTTGTTGGAACGCAGATTCTGAAGAGCCATTTTTACATATTCCATAAACTGTGCCATAATAAGCTCCTGTTTTTATTCTGTTACCGTAGATGCTCCGGCACTCAGTGAAACTGAGGTATCAGCAGCAGTATCGTCTGTTTCTGTAGTATCTTCTGAGTCGGAACTGTCATTTGTGTCAGTGCCTTCCTCAGAATCGGTGCCAGCCTCTGTACTATCTGTAGTATCAGCAGCATCACCGCCCTCAGCGTTATCCGTCATAACCGGCAGAGGCTTTGCAGCCATGCCGTCAGTCAGTGTCATTGTATAGTCATTTACAACCTGATTATCAGGCTTGAGTCCTTCCTTGATCTCAATCATGGTATCAGAGGATACACCTGTGACAACGTTTTTGCGGGTTAAAGTATCATTTTCAATCACATAGCAGAACTGACCTTCATTATCCGTATTAATAGCCTCAACCGGTGCAAGCAGTACGTTTGTAGAGGAGGCAGTATGGATGATGACCTTAGCCTCGATGCCAAGGAAAATCTGCTGGTCTGCATCATCAATATGTACCTCTGCATTAATGACAGGTGTACCTGACTCATTCTTTGTAGCAATTCCATTGATACGGGTCACGGTTCCGTGATAGGTATTTCCTGCAATGGTGATATCAGCAGACTGTCCGATAGCAACCTTTGACAGATTGTATTTTGAGATCGGGACACTGACCATGACATCATCAACACTCTGAAGGGTCAGCAGCTGACCGCCCTTTACGACAGGGCTGCCGCTGATGGCTGTCAGATCAGAGATAATACCGTTAAAGTCGGCGAAGATGCCTTCTGTTGCTTTTGACAGAGTTTCCTGTGCTGACTCAGCAGAAATCTGCTGGATCTGGTTGTCTATCTTGAGTTTTTCACGTGCATGTGCATCCAGCTTTGCTTTTTCAGCAGCTTCCATCTTGGCTTCGTCTTTGGAGAGATATGACTGCATATCTGACAGCAGACTCTGGGCATCTGCCAGCTGTCTGCTTTCTGCAATGGTATCTACTACATAAAATACATGTGCTTCGGAAGAAGAAAGCTTACTGGTTTCATTCTGGAGATCCAGAATTTCATTATTTAACTGTGTGGAACGACTCTTATCGATGACAGCACCGCTATTGTCCTTGGCAAGATCATTTAATTCTTTTCTTTTGCCTGTGATTTCATCATTTTTAGAATTGATCTGCTTTGCAATACCATCCTTGATGCACTGTGCACTCTGGGCAAGATTGTTGGTTTTTCCTGAGATGGCAGCATTGATATCATTGATATAGTTACGCTGTAAAGCAATCAATAATTTATAGGTATCCACATTTGCCTTTGCAATCGCATAGTCTTGTTCTGCCTTGGCGCTTGTATATAGAGACTGCTGATAGTTTTCGTCAGCTGACTCTGCAGTCAGAGCTGTTTTTTCCGTTTCTATCGTCAGCTCTGAGGTATCAAAGGAGAGTAGTTTGTCATCTTTATTGACACGATCTCCGGCTTTCAGTGCAATCTCGCCGATGGTAACGTTAGCGGGAGCGAAGTAGGTTTTTGTTTTTTCACTTGTAATAAAACCGCTGGAGGATATGGTTTCCTCCACATCACCCATAGTCAGGTCTGCGACACCGACCATCGGAACTGCATTTTTGGCAGTCACATTTCCGTAGATAATCAAAACAATAATAACGACCAGAACACCACCTATGATGCAGCGGCGTACGATTTTTTTCTTTTTACGCGCTTTTGCGGGATCTTTTTTCTTTGGTACCAGCTCAACGACTTCCAGCTCGGGATCCACAGTAATACCGGATTCATCCGGTCCTTCTGCAGGGCGTAATTCCTGATCAGTCTCTGCAGATGTCTCAATTTGTTTGTTGTTCTTTCCTAATTTCATTGTTCTTCTCCCTCGTCTTCGTTACTATAATCTTTTTCTATCTTTCCGTCGCGTATTTTTACGACTCGTTTTGCCTGTGCGGCAATTTCGTTGTCATGTGTAATCAGGATCACGGTTCTGCCTTCTTTATGTAATTCCTTCAGGATGGTGATGATCTCCTTTGTGGAATGGGTATCCAGATTACCGGTCGGCTCATCTGCCAGTATGATAGGAGGAGCCTGGGCAATGGCTCTTGCGATGGCTACACGCTGCTGTTGTCCGCCGGACATTTCAGCAGGCTTGTGTGTCATTCGCTTGCCGAGTCCTACTTTATTTAATGCATCAATCGAGAGCTTTTCACGCTTGGTCTTGGAAACGCCACGGTACATTAACGGCAGTTCTACATTTTCCAGAGCTGTCAGACCGGCAATCAGGTTGAAGCCCTGAAAGATAAAGCCTATTTCATGGTTTCGGATGTCCGAGAGTTCATCGTCCTCGAGAGAGGCTACGTCAGAACCGTTCAGATAGTAATCTCCGCTGGTCGGAACATCCAGACAGCCAAGCATATTCATTAAGGTGGATTTACCGCTTCCGGACTGACCGATGATGGCAACATATTCGCCGCGATTAATGGTCAGATTGATGTGATCGAGTGCACGCACTTCGTTTTCTCCGGGGTTATAGATCTTGCACATATCCCGAATTGTAATTAAAGCTTCCAAACTTGATTCCTCCTGATTATGGATTGATATCCAATCAATTCATACGATTGTATTAAAACAATAATACAGTAGTACAATAATACATAAAAATTAATATGTCAATAACCACATTGCTTTTTATTTTACTTGATACGACAGAAAATGTGAAGTTACTTTTGTCATGTATCACAAATAATGATTCCATAGTACCTATTATGATGAACGATAGAATATACAGTTTTGTTTCACGAAAAAAGATTGTACTCAAAAAAGAACAATTTTTCCCATCGACGGTGTCACCGGCAGGGCGGTGATATGGTTTGAAATCAGTATCATTTTGTGGTATTCTTGTCACATGAATGGAAAGTACGCCAATATTATCGTAGATATATCACATGAGAAGCTGGATAAGACATTTCAATATCTGATTCCGGATCGATTACAAGGCAGCCTGCAACCGGGTGCCTTGGTTTTTGTCCCTTTTGGCAAAGGAAACAGGATGATAAAGGGCTATATACTGGAAACAACCGACTGTGCAGAGTTTCCGGAAGAACGCATGAAGAGCATTCACAGCGTGATTACGGATGATACGCTTGTGGAGTCAAAGCTGATCCGTCTGGCATGGTGGATGAAACAGAACTACGGAGCCACTATGATTACGGCATTGAAAACGGTACTGCCAATTAAGAAACAGATGAAACCAAAAGAAAAGAAATATCTGTTTCTGGCATTAGAGGTGCAGGAGGCCAACAGCCAGCTCGCCTATTATCATGCAAAACATCAGACGGCACGCGAGAGACTGCTTGCGGAGCTGATCAAAGAAAATGTACTGATGTATGACCTGGTGACGACAAAGCTGAATATCTCGCCTGCCACGATCAGGGCTTTTGAGGAGCAGGGGATCCTGAAAATCGGGACAGAACAGATCTATCGTAATCCCGTCGCACATACGGAGCAGGAACACAAGGGCTGTGTCTTAAATCCGATGCAGCAGCAGGTAGCTGATGCAATCCGGCAGGATATGAGAGCACAGATTCATAAAACTTATCTGCTCTACGGGGTGACCGGCAGCGGAAAGACGGAAGTATACATGGATCTGATTGAGGAAACAGTGCGGTCTGGGAGGCAGGCCATTGTCCTGATTCCGGAGATCGCCCTGACCTATCAGACCGTCATGCGATTTTATAAAAGATTTGGTGACCGGGTATCTACGCTGCATTCCAAGCTGTCTGACGGTGAGAAGTATGATCAGTTTGAACGTGCCAAAAAAGGAATGCTGGATGTGATGATTGGCCCCAGATCAGCACTCTTTACGCCGTTTGCCAATATTGGTCTGATTGTCATAGATGAGGAACATGAGGGTGCCTATAAAAGTGATACGATGCCGAAATACCATGCAAGGGAGACGGCAATAGAGCTCGCGGCACTGCACGGAGCATCTGTGATACTGGGATCAGCAACACCGTCTGTGGAGTCTTACTATAAGGCTCAAAACGGGGAATATCAGCTGTATGAGCTGTCGAAGCGTGCGGTCAATGCATCTTTGCCACAGGTTTATACTGTGGATCTGCGGGAGGAGCTGCACAGAGGCAATCGTTCCATTTTCAGCGAGCGGCTGCAGGAGCTGATTGAAGACAGGCTGAATAAGCATGAACAGACGATGCTGTTTCTGAACAGACGAGGGTACGCGGGCTTTGTATCGTGCCGCGCCTGTGGTCATGTGATGAAATGTCCGCATTGCGATGTCTCTCTCTCCGCACATGAGAATCAGAAGCTGGTATGTCATTACTGTGGGTATGAACAGCCGCAGGTGAAGACGTGTCCAAAGTGTGGTTCTAAGTACATCGGAGGCATGAAGGCAGGAACACAGCAGGTCGAACAGGCAATCCGAAAGGCATTTCCACAGGCCGGAGTGCTGCGTATGGACCTGGATACGACACGCCATAAGGATGGCCATGAAAGGATACTGAGTGCATTTGCCAATCAGGAAGCAGACATTCTGGTCGGAACACAGATGATCGTGAAGGGACATGACTTTCCAAATGTCACACTGGTTGGGATACTGGCAGCGGATCTTTCACTGAATGTGAATGATTACCGTGCGGCAGAGAGAACCTTTCAGCTGCTGACACAGGCAGCCGGACGGGCAGGCAGGGAACAGAAGCCCGGCGAAGTCGTGATCCAGACCTATCACCCGGAGCATTACAGCATCATAACAGCTGCCAATCAGGATTATAAAAGCTTTTATCAGGAGGAAATCGGCTATCGGACACTGATGAATTATCCGCCGGCAGGCCATATGCTTGCAGTGCTGACTGAGGGTGCAGATGAGGAACAGACAGAGCAGTACAGTGAACGGCTGGCAGCTGCACTGCGTGATCTCACAAAAAAGATGAATCATTCGCCGGAATATGCTATAATAAATACTGCTTTTTCTGTCATTGGACCTGCAGAAGCTTCTATAAAAAAAATAAGCGATGTCTATCGTCGAATGATTTATGTGAAATCGGCAGATTATAATACTCTGACGATGTGCAAGGACAGACTGGAACAGTATATAGAAACAGATGAAATAAAAGAGATCAGAGTACAGCTTGACTTTGACCCGATGAATTCTTACTAACGGAGGTTTTTTAGATGGCAATCAGAACAATCAGAGAAATCGGCGATCCGGTACTGACAAAGGTATGCAAAGAGGTTACAGAGATGACACCTCGTTTACGGACACTGATCGACGATATGCTGGAGACAATGTATGAAGCGGAGGGAGCCGGACTGGCTGCTCCTCAGGTAGGTATTTTAAAAAGAATCGTTGTCATAGATGCGGGAGACGGGCCGCATGTACTCGTAAATCCGAGAATCGTGGAGACCTCCGGTGAGCAGACTGGAAATGAGGGGTGTCTGAGTGTACCCGGTAAAACCGGAGTTGTGACAAGACCGGACTATGTCAAGGCGGTTGCATTAAACGAAGATATGCAGCCATATGAATTAGAAGGAACACAGCTGCTCGCACGTGCAATCTGCCACGAACTGGAACATCTGGACGGAAAGCTGTACGTAGACAGGGTAGAGGGAAAACTGATGGATGTCAGAGATGTCTATGGCGATGACGAGGAGGACGAGGACGAGTGAAAATCGTATTTATGGGAACCCCGGACTTCGCAGTGAGTATATTGAATGCATTGATTGAGAGTCCTCATACGGTAACAGCAGTTGTGACACAGCCGGACAAACAAAAGGGACGGGGGAAGGAAGTACAGTTTTCTCCCGTGAAAGAATGTGCTCTGGAGCATGGGATACAAGTACTGCAGCCGGAACGCATCAAAGCACCGGAAGCGGTGGAAGAGCTGAGAACACTGGATGCTGATATTTTTGTGGTTGCTGCATTCGGGCAGATCCTGTCCAAGGAAATACTGGATATGCCGAGGTATGGATGTATCAATGTGCATGCCTCTTTGCTGCCGAAATACAGAGGCGCAGCACCGATTCAGTGGTCTGTGATCAATGGTGAGCAGGAAACGGGCGTAACAATCATGCAGATGAACGAGGGCATGGATACGGGTGATATGATCCTGAAGACAGTCGTTCCAATCACACCCGAGGATACAGGTGATTCCATGCATGATAAGCTGGCAGCTGCCGGAGCAGTTCTATGTACGGATGTGCTTGCTGTCATCGAGCATGGTGAGCTTCATGCAACTGTACAGGACAGTACGCAGGCAACCTATGCAAAGAGACTGACAAAAGAAATGGGTCATATCCGTTTCAGTAAAAGTGCTGTAGAAATTGAACGTCTGATACGCGGTCTGAATTCATGGCCAAGTGCATATACCTACTTAAATGGTAAGACATTTAAGATCTGGAGAGCAAAGGTACTGGACAGAGAAGCAACAGGTACTCCCGGTACGGTGGCAGAGGTGACAAAGCAATCCATTATTGTCAACACAGGCGATGGACTTTTGGAACTGCTCGAGGTTCAGCTGGAGGGCAAGAAGAGAATGGATACGGCATGCTTCCTGTTGGGATACCCTGTGACAGCCGGCACTGCATTTGAAGAGTAAGGAGGAATGGCATAATGTATTATAATCCTTTTTTCTATTATATGGACAGCACTTATCTGCTGGTGCTGATCGGAGCGATTCTTTCAATCTGGGCATCAGCCAGAGTGAAAGCAACTTATTCTAAGTATTCACATGTCAGATGCGCGTCAGGTATGACAGGCGCGGAGGCAGCAGAGAAGATCCTGCGGATGTCAGGTATCTATGATGTCGGCATAGAGCAGGTGTCAGGTGATCTGACAGATCATTATGATTCCAGACGAAAAATGATCCGTCTGTCTGACCGTGTTTATGGCTCTGCTTCAGTAGCTGCCATTGGTGTAGCAGCACATGAGTGTGGGCATGCCATACAGGATCAGAAGGATTACCTCCCTCTGCGTGTGCGCACCACACTGGTACCGGCTGCGAATATCGGTTCCAGACTTGGCATCCCGATTATTTTACTCGGTTTGATATTTAGTGCATTCTCAGGACTGATTACAATCGGTATCTGGGTGTTTGCCATATCTGTTTTGTTTCAGATTGTTACGCTTCCGGTAGAGTTCAATGCTTCCCGCAGAGCACTGGCGGTATTGGAAAGCGGTGGAATCCTCGGAACAGGAGAACTGGACAATGCCGGAAGAGTGCTTCGGGCAGCGGCCTTAACGTATGTTGCAGCAGCGGCAGCTTCTATTTTGCAGCTGTTACGACTCATATTGTTGTTTGGCGGAGGCAGAAGGCGTGACTAAGGGTATCAATATCAGAGAACTGATCCTGGGGATTTTGCTTGAGATACAGCAGAATGACCGTCAATATGCACATATCCTACTGCGGGATGTACTGGAAAAGTATCAGTATCTGGATCAGCAGGAGCGTGCTTTTATCAAGCGGGTGACGGAGGGAACCATAGAAAACCGTATTCTGCTGGATTACATCATTGATCAGTTTTCCAAAACCAAAACAGCAAAAATGAAGCCGGTAATCCTATGCATTCTGCGTATGAGTGTTTACCAGCTCTTTTTCATGGATTCTGTACCGGCCTCGGCGGTGTGTAATGAAGCAGTCAAGCTTGCAGAGAAAAAGCACTTTCACAATCTGAAGGGATTTGTGAACGGTGTACTGCGCAATATCGAACGCAGCAAGGCTCAGATCCAATACCCCGATGCGAAGGAGCAGCCAAAGCAGTATTTATCAGTGACCTATTCCATGCCGGAATGGATCGTAGAGAAATGGATGACGGAATATGGATTTGACATGACAGAGAAGATGCTGCAGTCATTTTTACAAAGCAGCCGTACAACCATCCGCTGTAACCAGAGCCGTGTGAGCCCGGCAGAGCTGGAACAGCAGCTGGAACAGGAGCATGTGAAGGTCACGAGACTTCTTTATCCGGAGGGGGCATATGAGATCAGCGGATATGATCATCTGGGCGCCCTGCAGTCGTTCCGGCAGGGACTGTTTCAGGTACAGGATGTCAGTTCCATGCTGATTGGAGAGATAGCCGGTGTGAAGCCGGAAAGCCATGTGATAGATGTATGTGCAGCACCCGGCGGCAAAGCAATCTGTATCGCAGACCAATTACAGGGAACAGGACATGTAGCTGCCAGAGATCTGTCAGAAAACAAGACACAATTCATCAAGGACAATATAGAAAGGTGCCAGCTGCATAATATAGAAGCAGTTGTACAGGATGCTCTGGTACATGATGAGGCATCCATAGAGAAGGCAGATATTCTGATTGCCGATCTGCCCTGTTCAGGTCTGGGCGTTATCGGACGAAAAAGTGATATCAAGTATCATCTGTCAGAGCAGCAGCTGGGAGAACTGGCGGCACTGCAGAGAGAGATCCTGGGTACAGTACAGGACTATGTAAAACCGGGCGGAATCCTGATCTACAGCACCTGTACCGTGAATCAGGAGGAAAATGTGGATAATCTGATGTGGTTTGTGAACCATTATGCTTACCAGCTGGATTCGATCGATTCCTATCTGCCGGAGGAGCTGCACAGTGAGACAACCAGACAGGGGTATCTGCAGTTACTGCCAGGAGAACATGACACAGATGGCTTTTTTATGGCCAGACTGATCAGAAACAAATAGCGGTTAGGATGAGAGCATGGAGAAAACAGATATATTATCACTGACATTTGAAGAACTGAAAAGTGATATGGCATCAATGGGAGAGAAGCCCTTTCGGGCGGCTCAGATCTATGAATGGCTGCACAGTAAGCTTGTGACGGACTTTGACGACATGACAAATCTGTCAAAAAAACTCCGGGAGGAGTTGCAGCAGCGCTATGCACTACATGGAGTGAAGGTCGTAACCGTGCAGGAATCGCAGATTGACGGGACGAGAAAGTTCTTATTTTCTCTGCAGGACGGCAATATGATCGAGAGCGTGTGGATGCAGTATCAGCATGGCAACTCAGTCTGCATCTCTTCGCAGGTCGGCTGTCGTATGGGCTGCCGATTCTGCGCTTCCACCATAGATGGACTGGAACGGAATCTGACGGCAGGTGAGATGCTGTCCCAGATTTATGAGATCACACGGTATACAAAGGAACGGGTTTCCAATGTAGTGGTGATGGGATCCGGTGAACCACTTGATAATTATGATACATTATTGAAATACATCCATATGCTGACCGATGAGCATGGACTCAACATCAGCCAGCGGAATCTGACCGTATCCACCTGTGGACTGGTTCCGAGGATGCGTGAACTGGCAGAGGAACATCTGCAGATGACACTGGCATTGTCCCTGCATGCGGCGACAGATGAGAAAAGAAAAGAACTGATGCCGATTGCAAACCGGTATTCTCTTGCAGAGGTCATGGATGCCTGTGACTTTTATTTCAGCCGGACGGGACGCAGAATCACATTTGAATACAGTCTGGTCGGAGGGGTGAACGATACCGATCAGGATGCGTCTGAGCTGATCAGCCTCATCAGGGGTATGAACTGCCATGTCAACCTGATTCCCGTCAATCCTGTTAAAGAGCGCAGTTATCAGGAATCTAAGCATGCAGACGTTATCAGGTTTCAGAAAAAGCTGGAACAAAACAAGATCAATGCCACCATCAGGCGGGAAATGGGCCGGGACATAGACGGTGCCTGTGGTCAGCTGAGAAGAAGATACATGGAGGGCTGAGCGGGCAGCAGGCCGCCGGTTGATTGCTCCTTGTTCTTTTTCATTGATTGTGCTAAAATATGCTAATGTATAGGTGCAATGCTTATGTGATAAAATAAGTGGAAGGCTGTTTTGATGATATCTGTACAGGAAGGTCAGGAGAGAGGAGATATTACGTCATGCTGAAGACTTTTTCAATGACTGACATCGGACGAAAAAGAAAATTGAATCAGGATTATGTGTATTCGTGTGAGGCTCCGATCGGAAATCTTCCGAATCTGTTCGTGGTAGCAGACGGTATGGGAGGACACAATGCCGGTGATTTTGCATCTAAGCATACAGTAGAGGTGATTGTGCAGACGATTTCGGATGCAGCTGAAACAGAACCGGTGAGAATCATCAAGCAGGCAATACAGAATGCAAATAGTTCTATCAGACGTAAATCCGAAGCGGAAGAAGCACTGCGCGGCATGGGAACGACAGTTGTAGTGGCAACGATTATAGGCGAATGTCTGTATGTGGCCAATGTTGGAGACAGCCGGCTGTATATTATGGATCAGGAGATCAGACAGGTTACCAGAGATCATTCCCTGGTGGAGGAAATGGTCAGAATCGGAGAGATAGACAGGGAGTCTGCAAGGACGCATCCTGATAAAAATATTATTACAAGGGCAATCGGAGCGGCAGAAGAGATAGAAATAGATTTCTTTGAAATCGATCTGAAAAGGGAAGATACGATATTAATGTGTACCGACGGCCTGACAAATATGCTGGAGGACAGTGACATTTGCAGGATAATGAAGGGTCAGCGTGATGTTGCAGGAAAGGCGGAGGAATTAATCAAGGCAGCAAACAATAATGGCGGCAAGGATAATATTGGAGTCATCATTATAGAACCGTTTGCAGATGAGGTGAGTGTATGTTAAGACCGGGGACAATAATCAGTGACAGATATGAAATCATCGATATCATCGGCACCGGCGGTATGTCAGATGTATATAAGGCAAAGGATCATAAGCTGAACAGATTCGTCGCCGTAAAGGTGCTGAAGGCAGAGTTCTCAGCCAATAAGAACTTTGTCAGCAAATTCAGGGTGGAGGCACAGTCTGCAGCAGGACTGATGCATCCGAATATCGTAAATGTGTATGATGTTGGAGAAGAGGACGGCATCCACTATTTTGTGATGGAACTCGTTGAGGGCATCACACTGAAAAACTATATTGAAAAGAAGCTGAGACTGTCAGTCAAGGAAGCCATCAGCATTGCAATACAGGTATCCATGGGTATCGAGGCCGCACATAACAACGGAATCATCCATAGAGACATCAAGCCTCAGAATATTATCATATCCAAGGAAGGAAAGGTCAAGGTAGCAGACTTCGGCATTGCCAGAGCAGCCACCAGCGATACCATCACATCCCATGCGATGGGGTCAGTGCATTATACATCACCGGAACAGGCAAGAGGCGGTTACAGTGATGCAAAGAGTGATATATATTCGCTTGGCATTACGATGTTTGAGATGCTGACAGGGCGGGTTCCGTTTGACGGAGAGACGACGGTATCCATCGCTATTCAGCATATCCAGAATGAGATCCCGTCACCCAGAGACTATGTGGCAGAGATCCCGGTCAGTGTCGAGCAGATTATTTTTAAATGTACACAGAAGAATCCGGATCGCAGATATGCCAATGTGGCAGAGTTGATACAGGATCTGAAGCGTTCTCTGATCAGTCCGGATGAGGACTTCGTCAAGATGATCCCCATGCCCGGCAGTGAGGGCACAAAGGCCATCTCAGATGGCGACAGGATGGCAATCAAACAGCAGTCCTATGAGAATTACGGCGGTTATGAGCAGCAGCCACAGTCCATGATGATGCAGGAGCCCGCTGCAGGATATGGCAGACAGAGAATCGAACCGGATTACTATGAAGAAGAGCCGGTACAGGAATATATCCCGAGAGAGAGCAGGAGAAGCCGTGCTGAAGAGGAAGAGAGCAGAGGCAGAAAACAGACTCCTTCTAAGAGAAATGCAGCAAATCATAAAAAGAGTGCGCCTCCGAAGAAGACGAATACAAGACGTGACTATTACGAAGAAGATGAGGAAGATGAAGATTACGAGGATGATGTAGATCCGAAGATGGAAAAGGTCATGACGGTTCTTACGATTATTACGGCGATTATCATCGGACTGGTAGCCCTGTTTCTTGTCGGTAAGGTTCTGGGTCTTTTCAATGCCACACCATCAGACCCGGAGACAGCAACAGAAACTGAGGCTGCAGAAGAGGTTACGATGCCAAATGTCATCGGGATCTCCTTAACAGAGGCAAAGAATACATTGAATGGTCTGGGACTGGCTGTTGCAGAGTCATACGAGGCATCTGATAAATATGGTCAGGATATTGTCATGACACAGGATGTAGCAGCGGACAGTAAGGTAGCCAAGAATACAACCATCAATCTGGTCGTCAGCTCCGGTACAAACGGAGTGATGGTACCGTCGGTTGTCGGCAAGACAGAGGCTGAAGCAAAGGTTGCTCTGGAGGCAGAGGGCTTTATCATGGTCAAGGAAACAGCAGAGAGTGATTCTGTTGCGAAGGGCAGTGTCATCACACAGAATCCGCAGAGTGGGTCAAGTGCAGCTGCCGGCAGTACGGTAACCGTGACAGTCTGTTCAGGAACGGCGGCATCAGAAATTACAGTGCCGAATCTGCTGGGACTGGATGAGACGGCAGCGAAGGCGGCACTGACAGCAGCAGGATTGAAATGGACTACAATCGGGGAAGAAAACAGCGATACAGTCACAGTGGGACTGGTAGTCAGCCAGAGCTATACGGCAGGTATGACGGTGGCAGAGGGCACGAGTGTAGACTTTGTACTCAGTCTGGGACCGGTAGGCTACAGCTGTAATTATAGTGTCGGTGCACCCGGTGACTACAGTGCCGGATCAGAGGCAATCGTTGTGCTGACGAACAATCTCGGTGTAGAGCTGGCACGCTATACGACCAGCAGCTTCCCGTTTGCATTGAATCACAGCGGCATCGTAGGCAGCGAGTCAGGAGCCATTACCGTGACTTATCTAAAGACTGACGGACAATGGGCAAATTCGGCACCGGTCGCAGTTACGTTTACAAAGGAATAGTGTATGACCGGAAAAATCACAAAAGGAATCGCCGGGTTTTATTATGTATATGTTCCGGAGCACGGAATGTATGAATGTAAGGCAAAGGGAATTTTCAGACATGACCAGATGAAGCCTTTGGTAGGTGATGTCGCAGAGATAGAAGTATTAGATGAGACGCAGATGACAGGCAATATAGTGGGCTTGAAGGCGCGGAAAAACACTTTACTGCGTCCGACAGTGGCCAATGTGGATTGTGCACTGTTGATTTTTGCCATGGTCAGACCGGAGCCAAACCTGAATCTGCTGGACCGGCTGATGCTGCGATACAAAATGCAGGGGCTTCCTGTCTTGATCTGTTTTAATAAAATGGATCTGGCATCCCGTGAGGAGTTAGATGCCATGCGTGGGATCTATGCAGACTGCGGTTATGAAATTCTATTCACAAGTGCGCATGAGAAGACCGGAATTGCTGAACTGATACAGAAAATCGCTCATAAGACCGTAACAGTATCCGGACCGTCAGGAGTGGGGAAATCCTCTCTGATCAATCTGATGCAGGGAACGGTCAGGATGCAGACCGGAGCAATCAGCGAAAAGGTAGAGCGCGGAAAACATACTACCAGACATGCGGAACTGATTCCTGTGAATGAGGATACGTTTATCATAGATACACCGGGCTTTAGCAGTCTGGAGGCACCGGAACTGCAAAAAGAGGAGCTGGCAGGATATTATGCCGAGTTTACTGCGTATGAACCGGACTGCAGATTTGGCGGATGTGCACACATCAATGAACCGGACTGTGCGGTCAAGCATGCGGTTGAGACCGGCAGAATCAGCAGAACCAGATATGAGAACTATATGCAGATCTATGAGGAAATCAAGGAACGAAGGAGATATTAACATGCACTATATATTGTCACCATCCATTCTTGCTGCTGATTTTTCAAAGCTCGGTGAGGAGATTGAAAAAGCAGATATGGCAGGCGCAGAATATATTCATATAGATGTGATGGATGGGATATTCGTACCCAGCATTTCATTTGGGATGCCGGTCATTCAGTCAATCAGAAAAGTGACTCAGAAATTCTTCGATGTGCATTTGATGATACAGGAACCGGAACGCTACATCGAGGAATTTATTGCGTGTGGAGCAGATGGCATCACGATTCATCAGGAAGCCTGCAAACCACTGAGAAAGACATTGGAGCTGATTCGTGCAAAAGGGCTGCGTGCGGGAGTATCAATCAGTCCGAAGACTCCTGCAGATCAGCTGCTGCCGGTCCTTGATCTGGCAGATATGTTCCTGATTATGACCGTAGAGCCTGGCTTTGGCGGACAGAAATATATGGATTCCTGTACAGAAAAGATCCGGGAGCTGCGAGAGATGCTGGGCAGCCGGGGGCTGCATACAGATATACAGGTAGACGGCGGTATTACAAGAGACAATCTGCATATTGTACTCGAGGCAGGCGCGAATGTAATCGTAACCGGTTCCTCTGTTTTCAGAGGAGATATTACAGATAATACAGTTTATTTCCAGAAAAGACTGGAAGCATTTGAACAGAGTCAGACAAACAGATAAAAGGGAAGACCGGAATAAAGGGGAATGACAAAATGAAAAATTATATAAAGATAGCCAGACTGGATCACTGGGTTAAGAATGCGTTTATTGTGCCCGGTGTTGTCATAGCCGTATTATTAACAGACTTTACATTTGATCTTTCATACATCTGGAAATTTATCATAGGCTTTTTTGCAACCTGCTTTATCGCCTCGGCGAATTATGTCATCAATGAGTGGCTGGATGCAGACTTTGATAAGTACCATCCGACAAAAAAGTACCGTCCGGTGGTTTCCGAAAATATGAAGTTTTCACTCGTTATGGTAGAGTATGCGATTTTTGCACTGGCAGGGATCGGCTGCTCCTTATTGATTTCCAGAGCCTTTTTGTATACAGAGCTGTGGCTTTTGATTATGGGAATTTTGTATAATGTGAAACCGATTCGTACCAAGGATATTCCTTATCTGGATGTTCTGTCCGAATCTGTCAATAATATGATTCGTCTGCTGTTGGGCTGGTTTATCATCAACAGTGAGCTGCAGCCACCCAGCTCGATTCTGATCGGCTACTGGATGGGCGGAGCTTTTTTAATGGCAATCAAGCGCTATGCGGAATACCGTATGATTGGAAATCCGGAGCAGGCAGGACTTTACCGGAAATCCTTCAAGTATTACAGCGAGCATCTGCTGTTGGTATCAGCATTCTTTTATGCGATGGCATCCACATTTTTCTGTGGTATCTTTATGATCAAGTACAGAATCGAGTATCTGATCGGCATGCCATTTATATTTGGACTGTTCTGTGCTTATTTCTATATCAGCTTTAAAGAGGATTCTGCAGTGCAGAAGCCGGAAAAGCTGTATAAGGAGAAAAAGCTGTTAGCCTATATTGCCTTTTTGATTTTATTATTTATTGTGCTGACATTTGTGAATATTCCGGCATTGAACTACTGGGTAGATATCAGGCTGATCGGAGTGTAAAATGAAGCTTTCTAAAAAACAAATATTAAGTAAATACCGTGCCGTCATATTTGATCTTGACGGCACTTTGTATTTTCAGACAAAGCTGCGCATGATGATGGCCTGTCGTCTGGTAGGATACTACTGTACACATTTCTGGAGACTGAAGGAGCTTTTGGCAATCAGAAAATTCCGTAAGGTGCGGGAGCGATGGGATGAGCTTGCTGTGGGCAAAACAGAACTGCAGTTAGATGAGGCACAGTACAGCTATGTCGGCAGAGAAATGAAAATGCCGCCGGAGCGTGTACAGGCTGCAGTGGAAAAATGGATGTACGAGAAGCCGTTAACAATCCTGCCGGAATGCAGGGATGAAGCCTTGGTGGATCTGATCAATGCCATTCATGTCAAGGGTATTCCCGTGATGATTTACTCGGATTACCCGGTCACGGATAAGCTGCGTGCACTGGATATTAAGGCAGACAAACAATATTCTGCACTGGATGAGAGTATTATGAGCCTGAAACCTGATCCTAAGGGACTGCGGGTGATCATGGAGGAAAATCATTTTCAGCCGTCAGAGATCATCATGATCGGAGACCGTATGAGCAAGGATGGCCAGGCAGCAATCAATGCCGGCACTGATTATATCATTCTTGAAAAGTCTGCGACAGCGCGAGAGAAGCTGTACGCAGAACTCTTGAGGGAATTAGATCAATAAAATGAAAAGCTCCGCATTCTTGATCATGAATGCGGAGCTTTATTCGTTTATTTATTTAAACAGATTCAGTACCAGCTTAATGCCGTACTTTACATAGTTTGCAAAAATACTCGGATGCTTGATGCACTGTCCCATTTTCCTGAAGATATAGGTCGGACGCAGATAGAAGGAGAGCAGGATATTGCGGCGCAGCTTCATTAGCTCGTCCAGAGACAGATATTTGGTGCCTGTCATGCTGGAGTGGAAGAAATCGCTTCCGAGTACATTCTCGGCAATCAGGTGATTCTCCTTACAGGTATCATAAAGCGGTGTTCCGTAGAACGGCAGTGCAATTGTGACTTCGATGAAATCAGGATCCGCTTTGAGAATCAGCTTCTTTGTCTGCAAAATATGTTCTTTTTTCTCTTCTGGAAATCCGATTACGAAAAATCCCCAGAAAGGAATGCCAACCTCATGACACCATTTTGCCGCCTGCAGGTTTTCCTCTACAGTCGTGCCCTTGCGGATGGAATCCAGAATTTCCTGAGAACCCGACTCGAAACCGAAGGCTACCATGAAACAGCCGGCTTCCTTCATCAGCTGCAGTGTTTCCTTAGCGAGCGGACGGACGCGTGAATTGGCTGTGAATTGAATCTTACCATGAAGCGGAGAGTTGATGATCAGCTCACACATTTCCTTGACCCATTTTGCATTGATGGTAAAGGTGTCAGCCTTAAAGAAAAAGTCCTTGATGCCATGCTTTTCGTAGCACTCAGTCAATTCTTCCATCACATTCTGAGGGCTTCTGAACCGGACGCATTTGCCGGAGATCTCAGGAGTCAGACAAAAGGTACAGGTAGAAGGACAGCCACGGGCTGTTTGGATCGTAGCCATGGGTGCATCTGTGTCAGGTCTTGTATAGAGTGCATTATTCATCAGATGTCTTGCAGGGAACGGCATCTGATCCAGATCCTGCCCCCATGTATGAAATGCAGTCTGCTGCAGCTTTCCGTCAGCATCCTTATATAAAATGCTCAGGATGGAGGATACCTCTCCCTGATGACGCAGCGCATAATCAGCGACCTCACCGATGGCAAAGTCGACCTCACCGCCGATCATATAATCTACGCAGGAGAGATCCAGCAGATCTAACATTGCCTGCTCCGGCGCATAGAAAATCGCACCCTTTAAAACAACAACGGGGTTATATTTCTTCTTTAATTCAGCCACCAGCTTGATGTCTTCAAAGATCGTCGTATTCGTCACACTGATCATGATCAGATCCGGCTGAAATGTTTCCATGTCATGATACAGATCCTCCAGTGTATCCTTTTGTGTCTGATAGTCACGAAGCTTGACTTCATAATCCTTTTTTAACAAAATGGCTGCTGCATAGCCGAGATCGTTGCAGGCACGCATAGCCTGTGCGGAACCATCATCTACGTTTTGCTGGCAGCGATCCTCTCCGCGCTGAAACAGCGGTCCGGGAGGGTAAAATAAGAGTACTCTTTCCATAATCTATAAGTTCCTTTCGTCGTATCCGGTTGTCTGGTACAGGTAACTGTCCGTATCGGTGACAGTCACAAACTACATTTTACTCGTTGACATTGTATTTGTCAAAAAAATGGTACAAATTTCTTGTACATCCATTCCTTTCCATTCCTTTCCATAGTAAAACGTTGACATACCATTTAAGAAGTATATAATAAAATATATATATCATTTAATATATCGTTTTTGAATAAGAGGTGGATCGTAATGAGTCTTCAGGAAGCATTAAGACAGATGAGACTGGAACTTGGAATTACCCAGATGGATCTGGCTGACATGGTTCATAAATCTTTTCTGACTGTGAACCGGTGGGAGAATGGAAAGGGCTTTCCAAGTCGTGATAATGCCAGAAGCATTCTTGAAATTGCTCAAAAAGGTGAGGTATCAGAGGAATGCTATGACTATTTATATGACATTCTAAAACCTGACATGAAAAGAGGTAGGTCTGCAAGACCTTATGGATTTCCCGATATTGACAAGGATTTTTTATTTCAGCTGGCTGACAGCTCGACCAATGCGCTTTATGTGATCGAAGCAGATACCTATAAAATATTATATGCAAACAGACAGGCAGAAAAATCTGCTGCAAGATATGCTCGTGAACGTAATCAAACGGTTGGTGAGCGCAGACTTCCGGATCAGTCAGACAAGCGTTGCTATCATTACTTTGGGGGGATTAGATGTACCGTGCCCGTTTTGTCCGATGAAGGAGATGGCTGAGAAGGATTGCCTGGATACAACGGTTACAATTCCGGAAACCGGACGGATTCTTCATATTCACGGAAAAACATCCAAAATGAAAGGATGTAAAGTATATGTCATCTATTTGAGCGATGTTACAAGAAGGGATGCAGAAATCAATGCTTTATATGAACTGACCAATGATATTCCACATGGTGTCGGAATTTATAATGTATATTATGATCATCATATGGAGTTAGTCTTTATGAACGGACATCTCTATAAGATGATTGGAGAGGAACGCAGAAGGACGCTGCTGAAAGACGGAAAGTCTGATCTTTGTCTGATCCATCCGGATGACCAGATATGTATGTGGGAAGAGATCAGGACAGCACTGAGAGAGAAAAGAGATGTTGATGTGAACTTACATATGCGCGTATATGATGGAGAATATCAGCTTCTGCATCTCCATGGAAAACTAATCAAAAAAGACACCGAGAAGAGCACGTTTTATTGCCAGTTTCAAACTATGGATTATAATGAGGATCAAGAACGCTGATGGAAGATGCCATTGGCAGAAAGAGGTGACGAATGATAAAGAACAAAAGGACAATCCTGATTGTAGAGGATGAACCGGTCAACCGCAAAATACTGACAAAGTTTCTGGAGGATCAATACGAAATTGCCGAAGCCTCCAACGGAGCAGATGCATGGGACATTCTTTCAGTGAGATATGCTGAATTCTCGGCTGTTTTGCTGGATCTCAGAATGCCGGTCATGGATGGCTATGCCGTTCTTGCAAAAATGCAGGAGGCAAAGATCGAGGAGCTGCCAGTAATCGTGATTACGAGTGCCGTCGATGATAAATCTGAACAGCAGGCATTAAACAAAGGAGCGTGGGATTTTATTACCAAGCCCTTTAATCCACAGATCCTCCTGACACGTCTGAACAATGCTGTCGCAAGAAGTCAGCTCGCCGGCTTTGAGAGACTGCAGTATCTTTCAGAACATGATGAACTGACAGGACTGTATTCCCGCAGCAAAATGTTTGCTGAGACCAACTTGCTGTTTCAGAAGCATGCAGATGAGGAGTTCCTTTTTATCCGTGTCGATATTGACCATTTCTCTCTCTTTAATACTTCTTTTGGAGAGGGGGAAGGAAACAAACTCTTGAAGTTTCTGGCGGATAAAATTGAGAGTATTGCCGGTACCTGTCAATATTCTGTTTGTGGACGTATGAATGCTGATGTATTTTGCATCTGTGCTTCATACGACGATGACGTCAGTGTATTGGACAGCAAGGTGGAAGAACTGCAGGCTGCTGTTTTAGCTTATCGTGAGGATTACAGACTGGAAATTTCAGTTGGTGTCTGCCGCATGGAAGACCGGACACTGGGTGCAGACGATTATTATCTGCGTGCCAATATGGCTTCACAAAAGTGCAAGGACAGATATGACCAGCATCTGGCTTATTATGATGAGACATCCGTGCAGCGGCTGACTGAGGAGCTGGCAATTACGGCAGAAATGCAGAAGGCTCTGGATGAAGAGCAATTTGTAGTCTATCTGCAGCCTAAATTTGATCTGACGGTAGAAAGAGCCTGCGGCGCTGAGGCGTTGATTCGTTGGCTGCATCCTGAAAAAGGCCTGGTTTCACCGGGTGTTTTCATACCGGTTTTTGAACGCAACGGTTTTATTTCCAAGTTAGATTACTATGTGTGGAAGAAAACCTGCGCACTTCTGAAAAAGTGGCTGGGTATGGGCATTCAACCATATCCTGTATCTGTCAATATATCCCGCATCAGTTTATATAATCCGCAGCTGCCTGAATTGCTGAAGGGACTCGTGAAGGAGTTTGAGATTCCTCCCTATCTGCTGCAGCTGGAGATTACAGAAAGTGCATATATGACCAACCCGGGGCTGATGAAGGAGACAATCGCTGCTCTGCATGAAGCGGGCTTTACGATTCTGATGGATGATTTCGGAAGTGGTTACTCATCATTGAATACGCTGAAGGAAATCGACATGGATGTGCTGAAGGTAGATATGAAGTTCCTGCCCATAGGCGAGGAGGTCGGACGGGCAGAGATCATCCTGTCCAGTGTCATCAAGATGGCGAACTGGCTGGGCATGCATGTCGTAGTAGAAGGTGTAGAGACGAGACAGCAGCGGGACTTTCTGGAGGGAGCCGGCTGTGACTGCGTACAGGGATTTTTCTATTCGAGACCGATTCCGGCTGCAGAGTATGAAGAAAAATATATAGACAGTCTGGTTGGAGAAGAAAACGGCAGAACGTCAGAGTCATCTGCGGACTGTGCAGCACCGCGGCATAATTTAACGATTCTCGTGATTGATGATAATGAATTTGACCGTGCAGTTCTGCTCGAGAACTTTAAGATGTTTTATCATATTCAAATGTGCGAAAGTGCTGAGGAGGCACTGGCTTATCTTCGACATAATAAGAACAAGGTCAGACTCATGCTGGTAGACAATGTGATGCCGGGCATGAGCGGCATGGAGTTTTTACGCTACTGCAGGGAAGATGAGGATCTGAATGCAATTCCGAAAATCATGATTACAGCGAATGATACGGTAGCTGATCAGGTGGAGGCTTTTCATGAGGGCGCATATGACTATATTACAAAACCGTTCCAGAAGGAGATCGTCGTAGCACGTGTAAAGCATGTTATGGAGGTTATCTGTAATACGACACTTTATGATTGAGGACATAATATGAAAAATGCACTGGAACTGCTTCAGGAGCTGTGTCAGGCAGAATTTTATGAGAGGGATGCCGAGAAGGCGGCCATGCTGTTATCTGAGCATGTCTGTGTGATCGGCACATCGGATAAAAGACAAATCAGGGATCGCGCACAAGCTCTTTTCTATTTAAAAAAAGAAAACGCACATATGAATATGTCCTATCATGTAGAAATAGTCGATGATACATTGATGATGTGCTGTGAGTCTTCCAGCGTTGCCATGGTCAAGGTGGTACTGGAAGGGGATAGTGCACCGGTGTGCATGCGGGTTTCTGCATATGCAGGAGTGGAAAAAGGGGAAAGCAAACTGTTTTCCATTCACATTTCTGTTGCAGATTCCGGACGATATGCGGATGAGAGCTATCTCATTCATGATCGTCTGCAGCTGGTAGAGCAACTGTTATCCTCCATGAATGGAGGCATTGCAACCTTTCGGGTGGAAGGTAATCATTTCTATCCTGAATTTGTCTCAGCAGGAGTTGCAAAGCTTCTGGGCATGACAGTAGAGGAATATAAGGCTCTATATGCAGGGAATATCGGAGCCTCTGTCTATGAGGCTGATGTGAGTATGCTGCGTTCAACTGTGGAAGCAGCAATGCTCCGGGGAGAGTCAACCTCACTGACCTATCGTTCACCACACAAGGATGGCAGCTATATATGGATCAATGGTGTTTTTTCGAAGTATGGAAGGACAGATGACGGCAAACCGCTGATTCAAGCCATCTTTACGCCTGCATCCCAGCAGTTTTCGTCACAGATCAATATTCTGGATGCGACCAATACCGGGATCTATATTATAGACAGAATGACTTACGAACTCTATTATATCAATAAAGCTGGGTTTGAGACGCTGAAAGCAGAGCCCTGCAGTTATCTTGGACGCACCTGCTACGATGTGATGCACCACCGCACATCGCCTTGCGAGGACTGCATACTGCATTCCGCTATAGAGACAGGACAGGCAGTGGAGATCTATACACCGGATCTGGGATGTACCCATCTGGTTCATGCAAAAGAAACAGACTGGAACGGCAAGCCTGCCATCATTGAATATCTGACAGATATTACAGAGCTCAAACAGACTGAGGAGCAGCTTCGCAGCAGTAAAAAGCGGCTGGAATCCCGTATTGAGCTGGAACGTCAGAAACCATTTTCCAATCGGGAGGCATTGCTTGGTTATGTAGTGACGAACCTGACAAAGGATCGTGTGATTTCACATAAACGTGTTTCACGCAACATGCCCACAGCCATTGACGGAACCAGTATCGCTGTTTCAACAGGCAACAGTGCACCTTATTATGCGGATGAAGAGAATCGTCAGAAATTTATAGCAGTACATGATCGTGATGCATTATTGAAATATTATGAAAGTGGCGGAACCAGCAAAGTATATGAATTTCGCCGCCGGCTGGCAGATGGTTCTGTTCACTGGGTCAAAACGACAATGGACATCCTGTGTGATCCGATATCCGGGGATGTGATGATGTATGAATATTGCCATGATATCGATCTTGAAAAAAAGGATCGTATCGCCATTGACAGTCTGGTGGATGATGAAATTGACTACATTATCATGGTGAATGCCAGAACCGGTAAATGTCATCTGGTACGCGGAAAGGGCAGTCAGACGGAATCGCAGAGCTGGGAAAACGCATGCTTTGACTCCATACTAAAAGCTATGATTGCAAGCTCTGTATGTCCGGAGGATCAGCAAAAATGTATGGAATTTGCTAATCTGCAGGAGGTTTTGAGACGACTTGACGAGGAAGGCGAAATCATAGTGACCTATCGAAAGCAGCTGAGTGGGGATGAGGTTGCTTACAAAGTGATGAGGGCATTTTACATTGATGATACACATGCCGACTTTGTGATAGCACGGCGCGATGTTACAGATGTCTATGACACAGAAAAGGAACAACGTCGAATCTTGCAGGAATCGGCGGATGTTGCCAATGCAGCAAATCAGGCAAAGAGTGAATTCATGTCCAATATGAGCCATGATATGCGCACGCCGTTGAACGGGATTCTCGGATTGGCCTATCTGATGTCGGAACAGACAGATATGACAGTGCTGAAACAGCAGATCCTGCAGCTGCAGGAGTCAGGAGAATATCTGCTGCAGCTGATCAATGATGTGCTGGATGTCAGCCGTATTGAAAGCGGGAAGATGGTGTTAGAGCCGAAGATCTGCAATGAGGAGCTCCTGTTTTCATCCATTATAGAAATGGTCATGCCACTGCTCAAAGAAAAAAATATAGATTTTCATTTTGAGAAAATTGATATTGAGTGGCAGTATATGCTGCTTGATGAGCAGCGTGTCAAACAGATTTTTATCAATTTATTAAGCAATGCAATCAAATTCACACCAGACGGAGGCAGGATTGATTTTATCATGCAGTTGGTCTCTCAGACAGAGACGGTCATTCGGGACAGGTTTGTGATCAAAGATAATGGGATCGGGATCAGTCAAGACTTTTTACCGCATATATTTGAAACCTTCCGGCAGGAGAATCGCGGTCATATAGATGCGAATAACGGAACAGGACTCGGTTTGCCGATTGTGAAGCAGCTCGTAGAACTAATGGATGGAACCATTACGGTAGAGAGTATAGAAAATCAGGGTACAGAGGTAACTGTATATATCAACTTTCCTCTGGCACAACGTCCGGCGGTGACGCAGGAACAGACGCTTGCCATTCAAAATCTTGCCGGACGGCATATCCTGTTATGCGAAGATCAGCCGCTGAATGCAAAGATTACCAAGAAGATACTGGAGATACAAAGATGTGAAGTGACTTGGGCGGAAAATGGTAAGGCCGGACTGGAGAAATTTCAGGAATCTCCGGTGGGATATTATCATGCGATTTTGATGGATATCCGAATGCCGGTCATGGACGGTCTGACAGCAACAAAAGAAATACGAAAGCTAAAAAGATCTGATGCAGCGTGTGTACCAATTATTGCATTGTCGGCAAATGCATATGACGAAGATACCAGGATGACAAAGGAAGCAGGGATGAATGCACATCTTGCCAAGCCATTCAAGCCGGATGCGCTTTTTGAAATGCTTGCTGCACAAATCTTACTGTCAAAGGAGCAGAAAAATAATGAATAAAGAGGCATTGATCCAAGCAGGTATTCAATATGAAGAAGGAGTTTACCGATTTGGAGGAACACCACAGATTTATGAAAAATATCTTTTGAAGTTTTTTGATCAGAATGATCTTCCGATGCTGCGTCAGGCACTGGAGGACGAGGACTATGATTCTGCTTTTAAAATTGCACATAATCTCAAGGGAGGAGCAGGTAACCTCAGTATTGCTGCGTATTTTGATCAAATATGTGAACTGGTTGAGGCTTTACGTGCAGGTGTAAAGGATCGTTCGTTGTTAGCAATGCTCCAGAAGGCAGAGGCATTATATGATACTGCATACTGTGCAGTAAAGGAGGAGTTTCATGGAAAAGAAAATTGAAAAGCTTCATAATATGGGCTGCGATACGACAGAAGCACTCAAACGTATGGCTGATGATGAGGAGTTTTATATGGAATGTTTGCAGGAGGTGTTGGATCATCCGGGATTTGACGGGCTCAATAAGGCTCTGAAGGAAAAGGATGTGGAGGCGGCATTTGATTATGCACATGCATTGAAGGGACTGCTCGGCAATGTGGGGCTGACGCCAATGTATCAGCTGGCTGCTGAAATTGTAGAACCGTTGCGTGCCGGCAGCTGTGATCATCTGACGAAAAAATTTAAGGCACTGTTGGAAATGCGGAAGCAGTATCAGAAAATTTTGTTTTAACAGGGTTGCAGCTGGGACAGCATATACAGAAGAAAGCGTGAACTGAGATGGATAGAAAACACAATTGGAAAAAGGATATCGTGCTGCTGCTTATGACAATGATGGGATTGATATGGTTCCATCCTGTACAGGTGACAGCTGCAGAGCATGAAGATATCACACTCAAGGTGGGCTATATTGACTATCATGGCTTTATTGCACAGAATTCTGACGGTGAATATACAGGATATGCAGTGGAGTATCTGAATAAAATTTCTGAGTATACAGGCTTTCAGTACGAGTATGTATATGGAACGTGGCCTGAACTGATGGAAGAGTTGAAAAATGGTGAGATTGATCTTCTCTGCAATGCCCAGTATACAGAGGAACGTGCGAAAAATTACGACTATACACAGCTTCCACTGGGCTATACACAGGGGCTGCTCTATACGCTGCCGGATAATCAGCAGCTTGAATTTGAGGATTTTGATAAATTTAACGGACTGACAGTAGGGGCGGTGAAAGCCTCTGCGACGACACCGCTGTTTCATCAATATTCTGAAAAACACGGATTTTCCTGCCAGATCGTGGATTATGATTCAGAGGCAGAAATGATGGAAGCCTTGGAAAAGGGCGAGATTGATGCCATGCTGAGTGAGAATATGGCAAGCTTAACCGGTTATACACTATTGGCTGAATACAGTGCAGGTCCGTATTACATCATTTCTTATAAAGGATCTCCCTATATGGAGAAACTGAATACAGCACTGCAGGAAATTAAAACCAGTATGGATTTTGAACAGGAGCTTTACCAGAAATACTACGGCAATACCGCAGCCAGTGAAGCTCTGCGGCTGACAGCAGAGGAGCGGGACTATATTGCCGAGGGCAATGTGATTCGTGTTGGCCTGATGCAGGAGCGTCCGCCTTTTTCCTCTTATGATGTATCTACCGGAGAATTTACAGGCATCTGCTACGATGTGCTGGAGTCCATTGCCAAGGAAACCGGACTGAAATTCAGTTATCAGCCGATGGATATTGCCAAGACAACGCCGGAACTTTTTGAAACAGGAAAGTATGATGTGATATGCGGCATAGAACGTGACAATTTTGTCACAAACGAGACGCTTGTTCCGACGACTGCATTTATGAACAGTGCTGTTGTTCCGGTTGGCCGGAAAGGAAGCAATGTGGATATGACAGGCCCTTTGAAGGTGGCTGTATCTACTTCTTTTCAGGCGCTGATTAAGAGATTGTCATCTGACTATCCCAACATGGAGATCGTAGGGTATGACACAAGTGAGGAGTGCCTGAATCAGGTTGCTGCCGGTCATGCGGATCTTTTTATCCAGAATACCTATTTACTGGGGCAGCTGTTGCAACGCCCCAAATATGACGAACTGGAAGTCCTGCCTGTAGAGATCATGGAGGAACACACTGCCATGGTTATGAGACGGGACAGTGATCCTGTACTGTTGTCCATCTTCAACAAGTCGATCGAGGCGTTGGATGACACCATGCTGAGTGCCAGTCTGATTGAACACACATTTGCGACCCAGTATCACTATACTGCGATTGATTATCTGACAAAGCTGTGGATGCCGATTATGATGATAGCATTTCTTGTGACAGTTTGTTTTATCTTAATTACGCGAGTGGCAGTGGTCAGAAAGCATTCAGAGATTGCATTGCAAAAGAAAAATGCCCTGCTGTCCGATGCTGTGGCACAGGCGGAGCAGGCAAATGCCGCCAAGGGACAGTTCCTTTCCCGTATGTCGCATGAAATACGAACACCTATGAATGCCATTGTGGGTCTGACGACGATTGCAAGACAGCATAAAAAAGAGCCGGAAAAGGTGGAAGACTATCTGAGCAAGATTGACACTTCATCCAAGGTGCTTTTGAATATCATCAATGATGTATTAGATATGTCCGCCATAGAGGGAAATAAGCTCAAGGTTGCAAATGAGGAGTTTGATATCAAGCATGTACTGACTGGAATCAGTACCATCTACTATCCACAATGTGAGTCAAAGGGAATTATATTTGATTTCAAGGTTGACATTGAGGATGAGATCCTAATCGGCGACAGCCTGCGCTTGAACCAGATCCTGTTGAATCTTGTGTCAAATGCATATAAATTTACGGAAAAGGGCGGCACCATTACCGTCAGCGTTACGGAAGATGCCCGTCGGGAGAATACAGCATTTCTGTGTATTCAGGTTGCGGATACCGGCTGTGGAATGAGTGAAGAGATGATTCAGAGACTGTTCAAGCCATTCGAACAGGAATCTGCAAGTACGGCGCAGCTGCATGGAGGCAGCGGACTCGGACTTTCCATCGCTAAGAATCTGGTAGATTTGATGCATGGAGCAATCAAGGTAGAAAGCGAGAAGGGTAAGGGTACTACTTTTACCGTGGATATTCCGTTTGAAGTGGCTGCAAATCAGGTCAATGAGGAGAGCCAGTCACTTTCCTCCATTCGTATACTTGTGGTGGATGATGATCCATCTGCACTGGAATATGCTTCGATTGTATTGAAAAGACTTGGGGTGATGTATGATTCTGCAAAATCCGGTGAAGAAGCACTCAGGATGATTGATGAGGCGGATAAGAATCAGACACCATACGATGTCTGTCTGGCTGATTGGAAGATGGCAGGTATGGATGGCGTTGAACTGACTCGTCATATTCGTGAGAAAGAACAGGATAAGACGATGATTATCATTGTATCTGCATATGACCTGAACGAGGTTACCGATCAGGCAAAGACAGCAGGCGCAGATCATTTCGTCTCCAAGCCACTGTTCCAGTCTACCCTGTACGATGCACTGATGCCATTGACAAACGGAGCCATTCAGACCAGAAAGCCTGCAAAGGATTCTTATGATTTTACGGGGCATAGAGTGCTCCTTGCAGAGGATCAGGTGCTGAATGCCGAAATCGCAACAGAGCTTCTGAATATGGTTCATCTGGAGGTGGATCATGCTGAGAACGGACGCAGAGCACTGGAGATGTTTTCAGAGGCAGATCCGGATACCTATGATCTGATCCTGATGGATGTGCAGATGCCGGAAATGGATGGCTATGCCGCAGCACGTGCCATACGTGCATTAGAACGTCCGGACGCATCTGTGATCCCGATCTACGCGATGACAGCAAACGCTTTTACGGAGGATGTATCTACGGCACTGTCTGCCGGTATGAATGGCCATATCGCCAAGCCAATTGATACGGATATTCTTTATGCAACAATTGATCAGGTGATTTCAAAAGAAGGAGAGATAGCGCAATGAAAAAACATATCTTGATGACAACAGGACTATTTTTAATGTGTATGCTCTGTGGTTGTGGAAAGTCGGGAGCGTATCATACCACCGTTTCCAATCTGGATACGAATCAAAAGGTAACC
Source organism: bacterium (assembly GCA_030539165.1). Classification (GTDB taxonomy): domain Bacteria; phylum Bacillota; class Clostridia; order Lachnospirales; family Lachnospiraceae; genus JAAYYM01. Next base: position 76,565 of record JAUNSO010000005.1, on the reverse strand, counting down.
TTGACCATTGCGATTCCCTATGAAACGAACAAGGCACTCAATACGGTTGCCAATTCCTTTATGACACAGTATCCGAATGTCAGTGTCAACCTGCAGTATGTAGAGGACTATGACACGAATGCAGTACAGCTCTTTAAGGATAATCGTCTGGATATGATTCTGCAGAAGGGGATTCTGAACGAGGAGTATATGATGAAGGATGAAGAAAGCGGAGAGAAGATACCGACCGGAGAGATGCCGGACGACTATTTCTATAACTATGCGGCAGATACGGAAATTGACTTTTCTGGCACATCATCAGATATTTCCAATAATTATCGTCATGCGTATATCAATTCCGATGGAGCAGAAACAGAATATATCTATAGTTATCCATTAGGTGGAGAGACGAGGGGAGTCTTTGTCAACAAAACGCTCCTGGATACCTATGGTTTATCTGTACCAACAAATTATACGGAACTGCTATCCTGTTGTGAGACACTGAAGCAGAACGGTCTGATTCCCATTCAGGGAGGAGTCAGTACAGCGGCCTACAGTCTGGGTCTTGCATCGGCAGTCAATCCGGTAGTACATGATGAAACGGCTCTACGCAGAATGAGTACGGCTGAAGAGGGTGTCAGTACATTATTTGAGGATATCCTTCGTAAATATTATACACTTGCAACCAACCGGTATATCGATTATAAAGCGGCAGAAGAAAACGGATATTTTACACTTACAACTGAACTGGGACAGGCACAGAGCTTTTTGGGACTGCAAACGGATGAGAATACATTTGAAGTGACCAAGCCGGAAAACGGTTATGGATATGTAGTATTTATGCCCTATATCAGCTCCATGGGAACAACGCTTGATACGCTGATTGATGAGTATGAGCTGCAGACCGAGTATGTATTTATCTGCTCTCCGATGAATGATGAAGGCAGTGTTTCTCCTGCTTATGTCACACCCTATTATGGAATCTGTGCCAATAAAAACAGCGAAAATCTGGTCTGGATCAGAGAATTTGTGAATTTTATTTTCCAACCGGAGCAGAACAAGATTTATGCAGAGGAAGCAAATATCATTCCCAATACAACGGACGCAATGCAGGTGGCTGCGAAACAATACGGATTGGATGCAGAGCAGGATATTGCTCTCTGCGGTCAGATCCTGTTCTCTGATGATTATAATGGATTTGACCCGCTTGCTGCATCTCTTGTGACCATACTGAAGTGTAATGCACAGAAATATATGGTGAATCTGAATCTTGATGCAAATGGAAATATTCAGTATGAAACAGATGCCGAGGGCAAAGAGTTTTTGTATCTGGGCAATGGAGAGACTGTTATCTATCCGGAATCGGTAGGTGAGGCTGATCCTGCAAAGCCGGGCTATGCATACTGTACGTTTGATTATTTTATGGATGATACCGAAAATGAGTTCGCAAAATATAGGGTGGATTAGCATGGATAAGGTGAGGAACTACTCAAATAGTATCAGGGTTATCGTGGCGGTTATCAATGTCATTTTGATTACCTGTGTTGTGTTATCTGTCAGAACTGCTCTGATTAGTGCTGAGGACACCTCCTTTTCACAGAATATTGAGAATATTCGTACGCTGACGGATGCATCAGCAGAAAAAATCGAGCTGGAATATGCACACCATACAAAGGAAATTCGGAAAATCGCCGCCTGCGCAAATCAGTATCACAACATCGGAATGACAGAAGAGCAGCTGGTTGCCTTTTTGGATGATCTTTATGACTTACAGGATACGACATGCCGATGGGAACTTGTGGACAGTCAATTAGATAACCAGGCAGGCGCATCACGTGGCTTTTCTGCCTATATTCCGGGAGATGCGAAAAACAGCAGATTCAGTTATAGTGCACAGGCTTATCCTGAGCTCGCGAAGATTTTCTGTGCAGCGTCTGAAGAAACCATCGGAGAAGTGCATTGTACAAGCGAATTCACTGATTCATCCCCTGCATTAGAAAAGGTATCTGCCATTACCAGTGTTGTTCGTCTGCGGACAGAGAACGGGTATGAGTATAAAACGTTGATGCTTCTATTGAAAAACACATACATCAGAGATCTTCTTGCAAGCAATCATGACCTGAGTACGCTGACCTATTTTGATTATTCCAGCATCATTGTAGACCGTGCCGGTAATTATGTGATTTCTAATGAGCAGTTCCAAGGAACAAATTTTATGGATTATATGGCTCTGTATAATGACAGCTTTACGAAGGAGAGGGTAAAGGAGCTGTCAGAGAAACTGCAGCAGCCGGATTATAATGATGTTTTATTCTATCATAATAACCGCAATCAGGATTGTGCTTATACAATCGTTACGGTACAGGACAGTGACTGGTATATTTTGAGCATCGTACCTTTAGATTCTTTTCATAATGATTATCGTTTTGGTAATCGTTTTATTCTATTTGTAGTGCTTTTTGGTCTGCTGTTTCTTGTAGATATTGCATTTGTAATGTTTATCAATCGCAAGCTGAGCCACAGAACAAAGGAGGCACAGGTTGCAAGCGAGGCGAAAACAGATTTCCTTTCACGTATGAGCCATGATATCCGTACACCGATCAATGTCATCAATGGTATGACGGAGCTTGCCATACATGAGGACAATCCGCCCGCTACAAAAGAATATCTTGATGATATTCGTGCATCAAGTGCCTTTCTTCTTGGACTGGTCAACGATATTCTGGATATGAATAAGGTAGAAAGCGGGAAAATGGAACTGCATCCGGGAGCCTACCCATATGCAGAATTCAAGTCTTATATCAATGCGATTATTTTACCTATGTGTATCTCTAAAAACATTCTGTTTACACTGAAATGCGAGCCAGAAAATCTTGTACTTTGCATTGACAAAATGAGATTAAACCAGATTTTCTTTAATCTCTTATCAAATGCAGTGAAATTTTCACCAGAAAACGGACATGTAGCTTTGGACATCACTGTAACAAAGATCAAAACAGACAGAGCACAGCTGAATTTTTCGGTCAGCGATGATGGCATCGGTATGAGCGACGAATTTCAAAAGAATATGTTTTCTGCTTTTTCACAGGAGGACAGACAGGAAGAACAGCAGATGCCGGGAACAGGTCTCGGGCTTGCGATTGTAAAGAATCTTGTGGAAATCATGGGCGGCTCCATTCGCGTAGAAAGTGCTGTTGGAAAAGGAACTACATTTTATGTACAGCTTGAAACAGATCTTTCGGATCAGATGCTGCAGACTGATTCAAGAAACTGTCATGATTTCAATCTGAGGGGCAGACGTGTGCTGCTCTGCGAGGATCAGCCCTTGAATACCAAGATCATAGTTCGCCTGCTGGAACGCGAGGACATCATCATTGAAACAGCAGAGAACGGAAAGATCGGGGTTGATATGCTGAGAAGCTCTGAACCGGGATATTATGATGCGGTACTGATGGATGTGCGGATGCCGGTCATGAACGGATTGGATGCTGCTAAGGCAATCAGGGCTACCGAAGAACGGGAAGATCTGTACAGTATCCCTATCATAGCATTGACAGCCAATGCTTATGATACAGATGTGCAGGCCTGTCTGGATGCGGGTATGAACGAACATCTGGCAAAGCCGGTTGACAGCCGGCAGCTGCTGCATACACTGGCAGAGCTTATCAATCATGAAAACGAGGCAATATCATGAACAGAGAAAAGAATCACCGGAATAAAAACAGGAAACATATATGGATATTGACCGTCACGCTGATCCTGATTGCAGGAATCGGTCTTTTTGGCGGAAGTAAGTTTATCAGTGATCAGCTGCTGCAGGCAAATAAGAATATGGCTGTTGATTTTGCACTGCTTGTGAAAAATAATTTTCAGATAACAGATGCCGAAGTGGCTTATATGAAGTCACTGACATTTAATGAGATGGAAGTGGATTCGATTAATAAACGTCTGATGGATGTTGGCAATGGGATTGCTTTCAATGCGGGTATCAGAAATGTTTATCTTCTGGCAGAGCTTTCACAAGAGGATATGAAGTATATAGCAGAACATGATTATGCTGACTTTTTTGGTTATGACGAAGGAACAGCGCTGGATGGAATCTGGCTGCTGAACGGGAAGATTGATGACAACGGTCGGTTCGAGGTAGCGCAGAGAGAAGATATTTACCGGTATACCCATCTGACAGATACACAGCGAAGGGGACTTAGGGAACAGGCTGCCTTTGGAGATTACAGTCAGGATGCATGGGGAAACTTTATCACCGGTTATGCACCTGTCTATACGGCGGAAGGACATTTTGCCGGTCTGTTGGGAATTGATATGGATATTGATCTCTATCAGACAAGAGCCAAAAGAATGATCACCGTTCTGATGATGGTCTTTTCAGTGACATTGCTGGCACTGGTGGTGGTATTTCTTTATTTTCATTTTCAGAATATGAGGTTAAAGGAAAGCCGGCTTTATTTTGATTTTTACTCCAGAATGAGTCATGACATGCGAACACCAATGAACGGCATTCTTGGTATGGCCGAAATATCCATGCAGGAAAATGACGTAGATACACTGCATCATAATTTCTCACGGATCAGGGAATCCGGGCAGTATATGCTTCGGTTGATCAATGACACGCTGGATATCCAGACACTGGATGCCGGAAAGCTGAAATTATCATACCGTGCAGTACGGTTTGGAGATGTTGTTCAGGATATTTCATTGATGATGAAATCGTCAGCAGAAGAGAAAAGGATACAATTGATATTATGCAATCACAATATTGATATGGACAGTATGCTCTACGCTGATACACTCAGGCTGCAGCAGATTTTTATCAATCTGATTTCAAATGCGATCAAGTTCACTCCGGAGAACGGAACGATTCAGTTCTATATGGAGTGTACCGGAACAGATGGCAAAATATCACACTATTGTTTTCGGGTAAAGGACACCGGGATCGGTATGAGCGAGGAGTTTATCAAACAGCATCTGTTCCAGCCCTTCGCACAGGAGCAGAACTCTGTGACGACCCAATACGGAGGCCCCGGCCTTGGATTATCGATTGTTAAAAATCTGATTGATCTGATGGGCGGAAGGATTCGGGTAGAGAGTGTGCAGGGAGAAGGAACAACCGTCATCGTGAGTCTGGATTTTGAGATGGCAGAGGTGACTCCGGCAATCTCGGAGACAGACAGTGGGGAGGAACAGAAGACAGAATTATGGAATATACTCTGTCATAAACACATTCTGCTGTGTGAGGATCAGCCACTGAATGCTGAGATTACGACTGTATTGCTGGAAAAGCATGACTGTCATGTAACGGTTGCTCAAAATGGCAGGGATGGTCTGGAGCTCTTTCAAAAGGAAGAGGCAGGAACGTTTGACTTGATCCTGATGGATATCCGCATGCCTGTGATGGATGGAGTGACGGCAACAAGAGAGATCAGAGCACTGAAAAGAACGGATGCAGCCAGAATTCCCATTATTGCATTAACGGCAAACACTTATGCCGAAGATATTCAAAATTGTCTGGATGCCGGCATGAACGGGCATATCGCGAAGCCGGTTGATCCGCAGCTGATGTATCAGGTTATTGCAGAAAAACTGCAGGAATCCACACAGGAGTAATGTCCACATCCGGAATAACAATCTGGCAAGAAAGGCATTTTCAAAGTATTTTGAGTGTGCTATAATAGGCTCATTGAAAATCAGGGAAGGCAAGAAGTCTGTTATTACAAGGCTTTTTGAATAGGTAAGTGTGGAAATGAAATTAGGTATTGTTGGACTGCCAAACGTAGGCAAAAGTACACTGTTTAATTCTTTGACAAAGGCAGGCGCAGAATCAGCCAATTATCCGTTCTGTACAATCGACCCGAATGTGGGAATCGTCACAGTACCGGATGAACGTCTGAAGCTGTTGGGAGATTTGTATCATTCTAAGAAGGTAACACCTGCGGTGATTGAATTCGTAGATATTGCAGGACTTGTAAAGGGAGCATCCAAGGGAGAGGGACTGGGCAATCAGTTCTTAAGCAACATCCGTGAGGTGGATGCCATTGTACATGTGGTCAGATGCTTTGAGGATACGAATGTCGTTCATGTAGACGGCAGTGTAGATCCGGTTCGGGACATTGAGACCATCAATCTGGAACTGATCTTTTCTGATATCGAGATACTGGAGCGTCGTGTAGCTAAGGCAGGCAGAGCGGCGCTGAATGATAAGAAGATTGCTGCTGAGGTAGAGCTGCTAAAGCGTTTGATTGCACATCTGGAGGACGGCAGACTGGCGATTACATATGAGCCGACAGATGAAGATGAGGAAGCACTGGTTTCTTCCTATAATCTATTGACCGCAAAGCCTGTCATTTTTGCAGCAAATGTGGGAGAGGATGATCTGGCAGATGACGGCACAACCAATGCACATGTGGCGGCAGTACGCAAGTACGCGGCTGAGACAAGCAGTGAGGTGTTCGTGATCTGTGCGCAGATCGAGCAGGAGATCGCAGAGCTGGATGACGAAGAAAAGGCAATGTTTTTAGAGGATCTGGGACTGAAAGAGTCAGGCCTTGAGAAGATGATCAAGGCAAGCTATCAGCTGCTTGGTCTGCTGTCATTTCTGACATCAGGTGAGGATGAGACGCGCGCATGGACGATCAAGAATGGTATGAAAGCGCCACAGGCAGCCGGAAAGATCCATACGGATTTTGAACGCGGATTTATCCGTGCTGAGGTAGTTAACTATAAAGATCTTTTGGAGTGCGGCTCCTTATCCGCAGCAAAGGAAAAGGGACTTGTCGGATTGGAAGGCAAGGACTATGTAGTGAAGGATGGAGATGTGATTTTATTCCGTTTTAATGTGTGATCATCACCAATCAAATGCTGCAGGGGAAACAGAACCCTATTATTTTATGGATTCACAGAAATTTCAATAAAAACTATATATTGATACAAAACAAAGCATGAATCACAAACGACACAACATCTTGTGCCATATGCCTGTAAAAACGCTTGAAACGCCCGTAAATCGGGCGTTTTTTATTTGCTTAAATCATAAAAAAAGGTTGCATTTTTATCAAAAAGGGGTTAATATTTACTCATAAGTGGTGAAAAGTGGTGCCAAGTGGTAGAAAGTGGTGTCAGCAAAGACCAAGGAAGAAATGAGAAGGTGCTTCGTTATGTTCATGGGTGAATACAACCATACAATCGATGCTAAGGGCAGACTCATTATTCCGTCAAAGTTCAGAGAACAGCTAGGGGACGAATTTGTTGTTACGAAGGGTTTGGACGGATGCCTTTTTGTGTATGATAACGAAGAATGGCAGGCTTTCGAAGAGACACTCAAGGGATTACCACTTACCAGCAAAGACGCAAGACAGTTTGTGAGATTCTTCTTAGCAGGAGCAGCAAGTGTCGAGGTGGACAAGCAAGGCCGTATCCTTCTTCCGGCGAATTTAAGGGAATTCGCAGGACTTGACAAGGATACAGTACTTGCCGGCGTCGGCAGCAGAATTGAAGTTTGGAGCAAAGAACGTTACTTAGGCGAGGCAGTCTATGAAGACATGGACGGAATCGCAGAGAGAATGGCAGATTTGGGGCTCGGAATATAGGAAAGACCAATTTGGGGAAAGAGGTATGGACTATGAGCTTTGAACACAAATCTGTATTGTTAGGCGAGACAATCGAGAATTTGAGCATCCGTCCCGAGGGAACCTATGTTGATGGAACATTAGGCGGCGGCGGACATGCTTACGAGGTCTTGCAAAGGCTATCGAATCTGGGGAGATTCATAGGGATAGATCAAGACGACGCGGCGCTTCAAGCCGCCGGAAGCCGTCTGAAGGAATTTGAAACGACCAGGAATATCACTTACATCAGAAGCAATTACTGCAACATCAGAGAAGAACTGCAGCATGTTGGAATCGACAGAGTAGACGGGATCGTACTGGATCTTGGAGTATCCTCCTACCAGATAGACACCGTGGAGAGAGGCTTTAGCTATAAAGAAGACGCGCCTCTTGATATGAGGATGGACAGAAGAAATGAAATGACGGCAAAGGATATCATCAATGGTTACTCTGAGATGGAGCTTTACCGTATCATCAGAGATTATGGCGAGGATCAGTTCGCCAAGAATATCGCAAAACACATCGTAAAAGCCAGAGGACAAAAAGAAATCACATCGACAGGAGAGCTGGTAGAGGTTATTAAGGCAGCCATACCGATGAAGGTTCAAAAGACGATGGGACATCCGGCAAAAAAAACATTTCAGGCAATTCGCATTGAACTCAATCAGGAATTGGATGTATTACGGGATACACTGGATGATATGATCGCACTGCTAAATCCGGGAGGAAGAATCTGCATTATCACATTTCATTCTCTGGAAGACAGGATCGTCAAGACGATTTTCAAAAAAAATGAAAATCCCTGCACGTGTCCACCGGATTTTCCGGTATGCGTATGTGGCAACGTATCAAAAGGACGAGTGGTCACCAGAAAACCAATTCTTCCGAGTGAGGCGGAAATGGAAGAAAACAGCCGGTCAAAGAGCGCAAAACTGAGGGTATTTGAACGGAATGACCAGTAAGTCTCTTTCATGAAGAGTGAAAAATAGGGGGAGGTTGCAGTATGGCAACAAGACGTCAGGGAAGACAAACTTCATACAGAAGAGACACCTATGTAGATGGAAATACAGTCAGAAAGGTACAGCCGGAATATATACCTGCCGGAGAGAGAACCAAAGCACCAAAAAGACTGAGCAATACGACCAGAAAGAACCGGGAAAAAGCAGCTAATATGAATCCGGGGTATATCTTATTTCTTACGCTGGCAATGATTGTAACAGGCTATTTTTGTATTCAGTATTTACAGCTGCAGTCCGATATAACAAACAGAGTGAAAAACATTGCTGTCCTGGAGAGCCGCTACAATGAACTCAAAACGGAAAATGACGAAACAGAGAGCAGAATCAAGGGCTCTGTCGGAATCGAAACCATTAAGAAGCAGGCAATGGATGAACTGGGTATGCAGTATGCAAAGGAAGATCAGATTGTCACATATAACAGCGAAGAGGGCGATTATGTGAGACAATATATCGATATAGATGAGTAGGAGATTATTTCGTTGAAACGCAGGGAACGAGAAGGGGAACAACAGCAGAAATTTTCTATAAAAATGCAAAAGAAGCTGGTAGTACTGTTTATATTGGTACTGGCGGCTTTTGCTGCGTTAAATCTCCGTCTGATGAAAATCAGCAGAAACGATGGCGAAAAGTATAAAAAACAGGTTTTGTCTCAGCAGAAATATGACAGCATCACGTTACCGGCCAAGCGTGGTGATATCGTAGACCGCAAAGGATCTAAAATAGCAGTCAGTGAAAAAGTATATAATATTGTCATTGATACAAAGGCCATGACGGCAGAGGAAGGAAAGTATCTGGAAACATCACTCAGGACACTGCTGCAGTCAGGTGCAAAGTTTGAGTATACAGAGGAAGAGATCAGAAATTATATGATCAATAATCCGACGTCCCAGTATCGTATCGTGGCAAAGAAACAGCCCTATGACAGTGTCAGCTCCCTGATGGAAATTCTGGCAAACACAACAGAGTATCCGGATGTGAAGGGTATCTGGCTGGAAAATGACTATCAGAGAAGGTATCCGTATGATACTCTGGCGTGCGATGTGATTGGATTCGTACAGGGTGATAATCTCGGAACCTATGGACTGGAAGAGTATTATAATGATCGTCTGAACGGAATCAACGGAAGAGAGTACGGTTATCTGAATGACGATGAGAATCTGGAGCGAACCATTAAGTCGGCTGAGGATGGACAAACCCTTGTGACGACACTAGATGTCAACATACAGAGTATTGTAGAAAAACATATTCTTGCATTTAATGAAGAACATAAGGATGAATACCGCGAGGGCGAAGGAAGCTCTAATACAGGTGTCATCATCATGGATCCGAACAATGGAGAAGTACTGGCTATGGCCAGCTATCCGGTTTATGATCTGAATAATCCACGCGATTTATCCAGAATCAAGCTTCCTGAGGAAGAAACGACTGAAGATCCAGAAAATACGGATGAAACAACACCTGCAGACAGTTCAGAAAACACAGACGGAACAACGCCGGCCGACGATTCGGAGGGAACAGACGAAAACACGGCTCCTGAAGGAGACGGAGCAAATCCTGAACATGCAGGAGGAACCGGAAATGATGAGTTAGCTGACGTCGCAGCAGAACGTGGAGGCAGCGTATCCGATAATGCAGTCAAGGAAATGACAGCGGAAGAGAAAGCGGCAAAAGCAAAAGAGGATGCACAAATGGAAGCACTGGCTGCCCTCTGGAAGAATTTCTGCATCTCGGATACCTATGAGCCGGGCTCTACAGCAAAGCCGTTTACAATCGCGGCAGGACTGGAGACAGGCGAGCTGACCGGAAATGAAACCTATGAATGCAATGGCGTCATGGAAGTGGGCGATCACAAGATTCATTGTAATAACAGACTCGGACATGGTACATTGACTCTGACCGGAGCGATAGAACAGTCCTGTAACGTGGCATTGATGAAGATTGGTGCGACAATTGGCCGCTCTACATTTGTGAAATATAATAAATTATTTAATTTCGGACTAAAGACCAATATCGATCTGACCGGTGAGACGCTGACAACAACAGTCGTATTTGATGAGTCTACTATGACACCGACTGACCTTGCAATCGGCTCCTTTGGACAGGGCTTCAATGCGACTATGATACAGATGATCACAGGCTTTTGCTCTCTGATCAATGGTGGTGAATATTATCAGCCGCATATGGTCAGCGAGATCCTGACGGCAGACGGAGCCACGGTAGAGGTCATAGAGCCTCGTGTACTGAAGCAGACCATTTCATCTGAAACATCAGATAAAATCAGAGAAATGTGTGTCAGCGCTGTTGTCAATGGTACAGGCCACAGTGCACGTCCTGCAGGTTATCTGATTGGCGGTAAAACCGGAACAGCAGAAAAGTATCCGCGTGGAACAGAAAACTATGTTGTTTCCTTTATCGGATTTGCTCCGGCAGAAAATCCGCAGCTTGCTATTTATGTTGTCATTGATGAACCGAATGTAGCCTATCAGCCAAATGCAAAGTATGCAACTGTACTGGCCAAGGATATCCTGACAGAGGTTCTGCCCTATATGAAGATTTATCAGACAGAGACACTGACCGAGGAAGAACAGGCAGCACTGGCGGAGTCCCAGCAGAGCTTCTCAGCCGGAGCATCCGGAGAGCAGGCAACCCCGACCCCGGCACCTGAGGAAAATACAGAGGGAACAGAAGGCGATACATCCGGAGAGCAGACAACTCCGACACCAACACCGGAACCCGAAATCCAGTATGATCCAGCAACAGGATATCCGATTGATCCATCTACCGGGCTTGTCTTAGATCCGCAGACCGGTCAGCCGATTGATACGACTGTTTCAGACCTGCAGGGTCTGTAATGAGAATTGATATTGAAGGAATATACATAACCTTGTAAGAATGTTAATAAGCTATTATAACAGCTCTTACGAGGTATTGTATGTTAAGGAATAAAACAGCATACAGAAAAAAGATCGTATTCTATACATGCGCCTGTATCATTGCACTGCTGATTCTGACGGGACGGCTGACGTACCTGATGATCTGCTGCTCAGATTATTATACGAGTGAGGCACAGGCACTGCATGAACGGGAACGGGATATCAAGGCGGCGCGCGGCAGGATACTGGACCGGAATGGAGAGGTGCTTGCAGCGAACCGAACGGTTTGCACAGTGTCCGTCATACATAGCCAGATCAGAGAGCCTGAGAAAGTGATCGCAACACTTTCACAGCTGCTTAATCTTTCAGAAGAGTCAGTCAGAAAAAGAGTGGAAAAAGTATCTTCGATTGAACGGGTCAAGGCAAATGTAGATAAAAAAACAGGAGATGCCGTCCGCCTGTGTAATTTGTCAGGTGTTAAGGTGGATGAGGATTATAAACGTTACTATCCATATGAGGAATGCGCTTCAAAGGTCCTGGGCTTTACAGGCGGTGACAATCAGGGAATCATTGGACTGGAAGTCATCTATGAGGAGTATCTGAAAGGAAAAAACGGCAAGATATTAGCTCTGACAGATGCGAGAGGTGTGGAACTGCCAGAGGCTGGTGAGGATCGGATAGAACCGGTAGATGGAAATGATCTGCGAATCAGCATGGATATCAATATACAGAAGTATGCACAGCAGATCGCTGAGAAGGCCATGGTACAAAAGCAGGCAGACAGTGTGAGCGTGATTGTCATGAATCCATCTGACGGGGAAGTGCTGTCGATGGTCAATGTTCCCGAGTTCAATCTGAATGAACCCTATGCGCTGCAGACGGAAACTGCGGGACTGAGCGCGGATGACCAGCAGGATCTTTTGAACCAGATGTGGCGTAACGGCTGCATGAATGATACCTATGAGCCGGGCTCGACGTTTAAGATCATCACGGCAGCTGCAGGCTTTGAGGCGGGAGTTGTCACTATGGACGACGGATTTCACTGCCCCGGCTATACAGTGGTGGAGGATCGCAGGATCCGGTGCCATAAAATTGCAGGTCATGGTTCACAGACGTTTCTGCAGGCAACCATGAATTCCTGCAATCCGGTCTTTGTCGCAGTGGGACTTAGAATCGGAGCCAATGATTTTTATGATTATTTCAGAAAGTTTGGACTGCTGCAGAAAACGGGAATCGATTTGCCCGGAGAAGCGGGTACGATCATGCACCAAAAAGAAAATATCGGGCTAGTAGAGCTGGCAACCGTATCCTTCGGACAGTCCTTCCAGATCACACCGATCCAGCTGGCAACAACAGTCAGCTCCATCGTAAATGGTGGAACCAGAGTGACTCCACATTTTGCAATGGAGGTGCTCGATCAGGAGCAAAAGACTGTCAAGGAATTTCAATATCAGGATCATGTCAGGATCATATCGTCTGAAACCTCTGAAAAAATGCAGTATATGCTGGAAAAGGTCGTATCAGAGGGCACCGGGAGAAATGCAGCAGTACCGGGCTATATGATCGGAGGAAAAACGGCAACGAGTCAGACACTGCCAAGGGGAAGCGGCAAATATATATCTTCCTTTATCGGTTTTGCACCGACGGATGATCCACAGGTTCTTGTATTGCTGATCATCAATCATCCAAAGGGAATTTATTATGGGGGAACGATAGCGGCACCGCTCGTGAGGGAACTGTTTGAGAATATCCTTCCGTATCTGCAGATCGAGAAACAAGTCGAAATACCCGAGAATACAGAGGAATAAAGCGGTTGATAAATTTGAGGAAAAGTCTTATACTATCCTAGGCTGACTTCGGTCACGAAAGAAGTATATATAGAGGTGAAAAGATGAACAATACAATTTTTATTCCTGTAATCATTGCATTTGTGATCAGTGTACTGCTCGGACCATTTGTGATTCCGTATTTAAGGAAGCTGAAGGTGGGGCAGACTGTGCGGGATGACGGACCCCAGACACATTTAAAGAAAAGCGGTACTCCGACAATGGGAGGTGTCATCATCCTGAGTGCGGTTGTTATCACATCCTTGATTTATATCAGGAATGATCCCAAGATACTGCCGATTTTATTTATGACGCTTGGATTTGGCCTGATCGGCTTTCTGGATGACTATATCAAGGTGGTGCTGAAACGCTCTATGGGACTGCGTGCATGGCAGAAGATGCTGCTGCAGATCGTTGTGACCGGAGTATTTGCATATTATGTAGTGAATGTGGCACAGATAGACCTCGCTATGAAGATCCCTTTTATGCCGGATCAATACATTGATTTTGGAATCTTTAACATACCTCTTTTATTCATCGTTGTGCTGGGGACTGTCAACGGTGCAAATTTCACAGATGGTCTGGACGGTCTTGCATCCAGTGTAACGGTTCTGATCGCAACCTTTTTCTCTGTCGTGGCAATCGGAGTTTCCAGCGGTATCGAGCCGATCACTCTGGCTGTAGTCGGAGCACTGCTTGGGTTCCTGTTGTTTAATGTGTATCCTGCAAGCGTCTTTATGGGAGATACCGGCTCATTGGCACTGGGAGGTTTTGTGGCGGCCACAGCATATGTGCTGCAGATGCCGTTGTTCCTGCTGATCGTTGCGTTTATCTATCTGATGGAAGTAGTTTCTGTTATGCTGCAGGTGGGATATTTTAAGATATCAGGTGGAAAGAGAATTTTCAAGATGGCACCGATCCATCATCATTTTGAGCTTTGCGGCTGGTCAGAAACCAGAGTAGTAGCGGTATTTTCAATCGTGACGGCTGTATTATGCCTGATCGGGCTGATGGCATTATAATAGATTGAACAGAGGTAGCATATGAATAACATATTGAAGAATCAGACAGTACTGGTAATCGGTACAGGTATCAGCGGTATCGGTGCAGTCAGGCTACTGTTAAAAGCACAGGCAATCCCGATCCTGTATGACGGGAATGAAAAACTGAACGCAGACGATATCAGAGAGAAGCTGGGTACGGATCGACAGGTACCTGTATACATTGGAGAGCTGCCGGAAGACGTGGAAAACTCCATAGAACGTCTGGTTCTGAGTCCGGGGGTTCCTGTCGACAGCACATTTGTCAGGCGCTTCGCAGGCCGTGGCATCAAGGTATGGGGTGAGATCGAACTTGCTTATGCATTTGAACAGGGGCATGTGATCGCCATCACCGGAACAAACGGAAAAACAACGACAACAGCTCTGACAGGTGAGATCATGCAGGCGGCAAACGGACACACATTTGTCGTGGGCAACATCGGCAGTCCATATACGGGAGAGGTTCTGAATACGGCACCTGACTCTGTAACAGTAGCAGAAATCAGCAGCTTTCAGCTGGAAACGATAGAACAGTTCAGACCGGCTGTCAGTGCTATTTTGAATATTACTCCGGATCATATTGACAGACATCATTCACTGGAAAACTATATAGCAGTCAAAGAAAAAATCGCAATGAACCAGACTGCAAATGAGACAATTGTCTTAAATTATGAAGATGAAGTGACGCGTTCCTTCGGAGAACACACAAAAGCGAAGGTGGTATACTTCAGTTCAGCAAGAGCGCTGCAGGACGGGTTCTATTTACAGGATGACATCATCTATAAGGCTGCAAACGGAGTGTCAGAAGCATTACTGAATATACATGATACATTGCTGTTAGGCACACACAGCTATGAGAACATCATGGCAGCGATGGCAATGACCGATGCATATGGGGTTCCGATGGATACCATCATTGCAGCAGTGAAGGTCTTTCATGCTGTGGAACACAGAATCGAGTTTGTAGCGACGAAACGCGGTGTTGACTACTATAATGATTCCAAGGGTACCAATGTAGATGCAGCCATCAAAGGAATACAGGCAATGGTAAAGCCGACATACCTGATCGGCGGCGGATATGACAAGGGAGCAACCTATGATGAATGGATCGAGGCATTTGACGGAAAGGTCAAGGAACTGATCCTGCTGGGTGCGACCAGAACTGCCATTGCAGACTGTGCGAGGGCACACGGCTTTCAAAGCATTGTCTTTGAAGAAAGTCTGGAAGAAGCTATGGCGTATATTTCAGAAAAGGCCTCTGCGGGGGATGCGGTTTTATTATCACCGGCATGTGCCAGCTGGGGTATGTTCAAAAACTACGAAGAACGTGGAAGAATCTTCAAGGAACTGGTAAACAAACTCGGGGAGTGAATGGTGCATGGCTGGAAGACGTGATGGAGTCAGAAGACAACGAACGAAACAGAAATTCTTTTTTGACTATACACTGTTGTTTATTGTCATCTTTTTAATATGCTTTGGTCTTGTCATGCTCTACAGTACGAGCTCCTATGAGGCAAACCTTGATTTTGGAGACTCTGCATTTTATTTAAAGAAGCAGATCAAGGCAACGATACTGGGTGTCATCGTCATGGTCATTGTGGCCTGTGTAGATTATCATATCTGGGAACGTTTTGCCATGCTGGCTTATATCGTATCAGCAGTTATGATCGCACTGGTTATGACACCGTTAGGCTATTCCGCCAATGGAGCCAGAAGATGGCTGAATCTGGGCGGTATGTCACTGCAGCCGGCAGAGGTTGCAAAGGTCGGCATGATTATATTTTTCGCGTCACTGGTATGTAAGATGGGAACCAGAATCAGGAATAAAAAAGGCTTTTTATTCACAGTATTCTGGGCTGTGCCTATTTCCGGAGAGATACTGATCATCACGAGTAATCTGAGCTCCGCAATCATTATTTTTGGAATCGTACTGATGATGCTGTTTGTGGCAAGTCCTGATTACAAAGGCTATGTGTTGGGCGCATTGTGTGTGATCTTTGTATCCGCAGTCATGGTACTGGCAATTGCCAAGGGGATCATCCCGGAGGATATGTCGTATCGATTTTCCCGTATCAAGGCATGGCTGAATCCGGAAGCGTAGTCCAGCGGAAGCGGATTCCAGACACTGCAGGCACTCTATGCGATCGGCTCAGGCGGACTGTTCGGGAAGGGGCTGGGACAGAGTATGCAGAAGCTGGGGTTCCTGCCTGAGGCGCAGAATGATATGATCTTTTCCATCATCTGTGAAGAGCTGGGACTGTTCGGAGCCATTGCTGTCATCATTCTGTTTATGCTGCTGATCTGGAGATTCATGGTCATCGCAAATAATGCCCAGGATTTATTTGGGGCACTGTTAGTAGTAGGAACCATGGCACACATGTCGATACAGGTCATACTGAATATTGCGGTTGTAACAAATTCGATTCCGAATACAGGTATTACACTTCCGTTTATCAGTTATGGAGGCTCCTCGGTTGTGTTCCTGCTGATCGAGATCGGAATGGTGCTCAGTGTATCGCGCAGCATCAAGCTCGAAAAATAGCGAACGGTAACAGGCACGATTGTCTGAAAAACGCATATAAATAGAATAAGTGTTGTTTGTATGAGGGAACAGCTTGGATTCTATTATGGTATGCGGAGGAAGACCCTTATACGGGGAAACAAGGATACAGGGATCAAAAAATGCTGCACTGCCGATTCTGGCAGCGACAGTGCTTGTAAAGGGCAAAACAAGACTTTATCGTTGCCCGAAGATTCTGGATATTATATATATGCTTCATATTCTCAGAGAGATAGGATGCACGGTCTTCTGGGAGGATGAAGATGTTCTGGTGATTGATGCAGCTGACTGCGACGGATATGAAATTGCAGAACAGTATGCCGGAAAGATGCGTTCTTCCATTATTCTGCTGGGCTCTGTGCTCGGAAGAAACGGAAGGGTACAGGTACCGTATCCGGGAGGATGTATCATCGGAAAGCGTCCGATTGACATGCATATCGCTGCACTGCAGACGATGAATGTGCATATTGAGACGCATGAGAAGACCTTGAGTGCGCAGACATCCGGACTCACAGGGGCTACGCTGGATCTTGCACTGCCTAGCGTGGGTACAACGGAGAATATCATACTGGCGGCAGTAACAGCGCGAGGCAGGACGAGGATCAACGGAGCCGCTAGAGAACCGGAAATAGCGGCATTGTGCGATTATTTAAATCATGCAGGAGCCAGAATCACAGGAGCCGGTACGGAGACGATCGAAATCAACGGTGTCAGGAGACTGCAGCAGACGACGTATGAGATACCGGCAGACAGAATTGTGGCAGGGACCTATTCGCTGGCTACAGTGGCGACGCGGGGCAGCACCATTTTGTATGATGCGCCGATTCATCAAATGGATGCATTCATTAAAATTATCCAGAGTATGGGCGCCAGAGTCAGCAGAATCAGACATGCAGACAGGATCGGGTTGGTGATAGATGCCGAACAGGCTGTTCATGCAGTTGAATATCTTGAAACAAAGGAATATCCGGGCTTTCCCACCGATCTGCAGTCACAGCTCATGACAGTACTGACAACGGCAGACGGTACGAGCAGGATTTTGGAAACGATATTTGAGGAACGCTATAAAATCGTTGGTGAGTTGCAAAAAATGGGCGCTCATATTACAATACAGGACAGAGAAGCTGTGATCGAGAGCGTTCCGAGACTACAGGGCACAACACTGCAGGCAAGTGAGCTGCGGGGTGGGGCAGCACTGGTAATAGCAGGACTGATGGCCCAGCAGACGACAATCGTGGAAAATGCGCATTTTATCAAACGCGGTCATGAGGATATCGTGAAGGATCTGAAGGAGCTTTCGGCTTCAATCAAGTATTTATAGACAGGGATGAACCATGAGCAGAATACAGAAAATATTTCTCATATCGGCTATTGTATTCGTCGCAGTGGGATTGTTAGTCGCCATCTTGAAGGCAAATTATACAGTGACGGCTGTTCAGGTCGATGGAAATGAACATTATACGGATGAGGAAATAGAGGCAATGGTGCTGGACGGGAAGTTTGGCAACAGCACCTTGTACTATTACTTTAAATACAGAAACCAGTCTATCGAGGATATACCGTTTATTGAAAAAATGGAGGTAGAGCTGAAATCTACGGATACTTTGGTGATTCATGTATATGAAAAAGCAGTTGCCGGTTACGTGGAATTTCTGGGCAGGTATTTGTATTTTGACAAGGATGGTATTATCGTTGAAAGCTCCACAGAGCAGATGTCGGGAATCCCGTTTGTAACCGGACTGACCTTTGATCATGTTGTACTGCATGAAAAGCTGCCGGTGGAGGATGAGTCTGTTTTCAAACTGATATTGAACATCACACAGCTGCTAACAAAATATGGAGTTACAACGGATAGAATTTACTTTGACACAAGCGATCATATTACGCTATACTTTAAAAGTGCCAGGATCTATCTTGGAACAAGTGAGAATCTGGACGAGAAAATCAACAAGCTTCAGTACCTGCTGCCCAAGCTGAACGGGCTGAGCGGAACACTTCATATGGAAAATTACTCCGGTGATAATGAGACATTCACGTTTCAAAAGGATTAAAACTGGATGAATTGTTGCAAAATATACAAAAAATATAAGAAATTTTTAAATTTAGGTTGATAAATCGCTAAAAAAATTATATGATAGTATCAATATGATTGTATTATAAGTAGGAGTATAAATAAATATAAGCGTCGGCATAAGAAGGAGGAAGTAACCTTGCTTGAAATAAAAACGAACGAGGCTGAGTCTGCTGCAAAGATTATAGTAATAGGGGTCGGTGGAGCAGGTAATAACGCAGTAAATAGAATGATCGATGAAAATATAGCAGGAGTTGAGTTTATCGGAATCAATACAGATAAGCAGGCTCTGCAGTTATGCAAGTCTCCCAGACTGTTACAGATAGGGGACAAGCTGACAAAAGGACTCGGAGCAGGTGCCAAGCCGGAAATCGGTGAGAAGGCTGCAGAGGAAAGTATTGAAGAGATTACAAGTGCGATTAAGGGAGCAGATATGGTATTCGTAACCTGTGGAATGGGCGGCGGTACCGGTACAGGTGCAGCTCCGGTTGTGGCACAGGTAGCAAAGGATATGGGTATTCTGACTGTAGGCGTAGTGACCAAGCCATTTAAATTCGAGGCAAAGACACGTATGGTCAACGCTGTCAGTGGTATTGAGAAGTTAAAAGAGAATGTAGATACACTGATCGTTATCCCGAATGATAAGCTGTTAGAGATCGTTGACAGAAGGACAACCATGCCGGAGGCATTAAAGAAGGCAGATGAAGTGCTGCAGCAGGCAGTACAGGGCATCACTGATCTGATTAATGTTCCAGCTCTGATCAATCTGGACTTTGCCGATGTACAGACGGTTATGCAGGATAAGGGTGTCGCTCATATCGGTATCGGTTTTGCAAAGGGTGACGATAAGGCTCTGGAGGCAGTGAAACAGGCAGTTGCCAGTCCGCTGCTGGAGACAACGATATCAGGAGCTTCACATGTGATCATCAACGTATCAGGCGATATCACATTGATGGATGCCAATGATGCAGTCAGCTATGTACAGGATCTGTCAGGAGACACAGCCAATATTATATTCGGTGCCATGTATGATGACAGAATGTCAGATGCCTGCACGATTACCGTAATTGCAACAGGTCTGGATATGCAGCAGTCTGTATCAGCAGCACAGTCCGCTATGAACAGATATTCTACAGGTTATACATATTCACAGCGTCAGGGTGGTATGGCGACAGGCTTTGGAACGCAGCCGCCGACACACAATGCAGCACCAATGGGTGGAGCAGGACAGGCACCTATGGGACAGCAGCCGATGCATCAGCCTATGGGCGGCATGGGAATGGGACAGCAGCCTCCGATGCAGCAGCCGGGCAATATGGGAATGATGCAGGGCGGCGCACAGCCTATGGGCGGTATGGGAATGGGACAGCCTATGCAGCGTCAGCAGCAGGTTCAGCAGCCGATTCCGACTCCGATGAATCAGTTCGGCGGAGTGCAGAGACCGCAGGCTCCTATCGAGAGCAAGATCGAATCCAAGGCAATCAAGATTCCGGATTTTCTGAAAAATAATAAATAATCAAATCATCAAAACCGTCTGGGGTTTCCCGGACGGTTTTTTTGTGTGCACACCATCGTTTGACAAATATCGCAGAGAAAATGATTTATAGTAAATGAACGGGACAACAATATCGCAGCGAGAGGAGGCAGACAAAATGGATCTATGTATGAGATATATATTGATATGATCTTTCTTGTGAATCTGCTGCCGGAATACATAGTACTCTCGATGCTGTCTAAAATTCTGAAGTATCGAACGAGTCATATCAGGCTCGCAGCCGGTTGTGTATTTGCCAGTCTCATGGTCTGCATCGTATATATGATGCCGGCGATGCCGTACCTGTTCAAACTGATGATTGCGCATCTGTGCGGAAGATGGCTGGTCATCTGGTTTGTTTTCCGTATCAGGAAATGGCATCTGTACGTGAAGGCATTGGTTCTGGCGTATGGTTTCACATTTGTATTGGGCGGTTTTATGGAGTGGATCTGTCAGACTCCTTTTTTTGTGGGGGAAAGACGCATAGATATGACCGGATTTCTGATACTGACAGGAGTATCGTATCTGGCCGGTCTGGGTGTGTATGACCTGTGGAAACGTATTTGGCGCAGGGAAGGAAGCGTGTATCGGGTAAAACTCACATATCGGGGGTATGAGACTGAAGTCAACGGATTGTACGATACCGGAAATATGCTGACAGAGCCTATCAGTGGAAAGCCTGTCTGTATACTGGAACAGGCTCAGGCCGTAAAGCTGCATTACTGTGAACGACCTGAAAACTACCGTGTCATCCCATACTATTCTGTTGGAAATCCGGGCGGCATCCTGCATGGCTTTACGGCTGATCAGATGCAGGTATGGATGAACGAGGAAACAATGATCATCAGCAATCCGGTCATAGGGATCTGTGAACAGAAGGTTTCGAGGAACGGGAAATATGAGATGATCCTGCACCCGAACATAACGATTTGATAGGAGGAGAACATATGCTGTTTAAAATAGCAATGCCGGGTTGCTTCCGGTTTAAAATGATCGCAAAATCTACATTGCTCGGAGGGGAACCGGGTGAGATTCACTATATAGGCGGGGCAGAGGTACTGCCGGCTCCGCTGGAGGCGGATGAAGAGTGTGAGGTGATAGATGATCTCGGGACAGAGTATGATCAGGAGGCCAAAACCATATTAATTGAACACAACCTGAGACTGGTCGTGTACATAGCAAAGAAGTTTGATAATACAGGAGTCGGTGTAGAGGATCTGATATCAATAGGAACCATTGGCCTGATCAAGGCGATTAATACATTCGACAGGGACAAGAAAATCAAACTGGCGACTTATGCTTCACGCTGTATAGAAAATGAAATACTGATGTATTTGAGACGCAATTCAAAGACAAAGCTGGAGGTGTCTATTGATGAGCCGCTGAATGTAGACTGGGATGGCAATGAGCTGCTGCTGTCGGATATTTTAGGGACAGAAGAGGATGTGATATACAAGGACATTGAAAATGAAGTGGAAAGAAATCTTTTGAACAGGGCCATTGACAAGCTGTCCGACCGTGAAAGGACAATTGTAAATCTCAGATATGGACTCGAATCAGACAGTGGAGAGGAGCTGACCCAAAAGGAGGTTGCCACCTTGCTTGGCATCTCCCAGTCCTACATTTCCAGACTGGAAAAGAAGATCATCAAACGATTGAAAAAGGAGATCGTGAGATTCGAATAGTTTGTACTTTTGGTGAATATTTTCAGACCGTTTTGTGAATGATTTTATTAGATAGGAGGCGTTCACAAAATGGTGCAAGGAAAAGTCGAAATATGCGGGGTGAATACGTCTAAGCTCCCGCTGCTGAAGACACAGGAGAAGGAAGCATTATTTGCGAAGATACAAGCAGGAGACCATACGGCAAGAGAGGAATATATCAAAGGAAATCTGAGGCTGGTACTCAGTGTGATCAAGCGGTTTTCGGGCAGCAATGAAAATGTGGATGATCTGTTCCAGATCGGCTGTATCGGACTGATCAAGGCAATTGATAATTTTGATTCTACCCTGAATGTGAAATTCAGTACCTATGCAGTGCCTATGATCATTGGTGAGATCAGAAGATTTCTGCGCGATAACCATACCATACGTGTGAGCAGATCTCTCAAGGACACAGCATATAAAGCCATTTATGCAAAAGAGGGATTGACCAAGAGGAATCTCAAGGAACCCACGATTGTAGAGATCGCTGCAGAGATCGGCATATCCAAGGAGGATGTGGTATTTGCCCTGGATGCCATACAGAACCCGATGAGCCTCTACGAACCGGTATACACAGAGGGCGGAGATACCCTTTATGTCATGGATCAGATCAGCGATAAAAAGAATAAGGAAGAAAACTGGATAGAACAGTTGTCTTTGAGCGAAGCAATGAAAAAACTGAGCAGTCGTGAACATGAAATCATACAGCTGCGGTTCTTTGAAGGCAAGACACAGATGGAGGTGGCAGACTATATCGGCATATCACAGGCACAGGTCAGCAGACTGGAGAAAAATGCTTTGAAGGTAATGAAAAATTATCTGACTGCATAGTATATATTAAAGAGGATAGAGGTGCTTTTGATGAGATTGTCAGAGCTAAAGGAAAAAGAAGTTGTCAATATCAAAAGCTGCAAGAAGATCGGGTATATCGGGGATCTGGAAATAGATGTCTGTACAGGATGTGTCAGGGATATTATCGTGCCTGAACGAAAAAGCATCTGCACATTGTTCTGCTCAGACAGTGACTGCGTCATTCCATTCTGTCAGATCAAGCAGATCGGTCCGGACATCATATTAGTGGATATTCCGGAACGATAACCTGTAATCAACATAAAATCGGAAAAACGTAAACCATGTCTCTGAAAATATAATAAATTGGCATATATATGGAAAGTTAGAGTTGACATAATACTACATCTTGGATTATACTGAACAGGTAAGGGTGTTGTATCATATTATGGCAAAAACAAAAGAGAGAATGAGAGGGAGATACGATGAAATGTCCATTTTGTGGCCACGAGAATACGAGAGTCATTGACAGTCGTCCGGCGGACGACAATAATTCCATTCGTCGTCGGCGTGTATGCGATGAATGCGATAAGAGATTTACAACTTATGAGAAGGTTGAGACTATTCCTTTGATTATTATTAAGAAGGATAATAACAGAGAAACCTATGACCGCTCTAAGATCGAAGCAGGAGTATTGCGTGCGTGCCACAAGAGACCGATATCGGCAGCACAGATCACACAGTTGATCGATGAAGTAGAAACAGACATTTTCAGCAGAGAAGAAAAGGAAGTATCCAGTGCCGTGATCGGAGAACTGGTGATGAACAAGCTGAAGGATCTGGAGGCAGTTGCATATGTCAGATTTGCTTCTGTTTACAGAGAATTCAAGGACATCAATACCTTTATGGATGAGCTGAAAAAAGTATTGGAATAAAAAGATTGATTTTTTTTTAACAAAGTACTTGACGAATAGGTGGTGTATTGTATACAATGTTACGGTATTATACAATACACCATTTTTATACTATTTTTTAGAAGAGGAGATAACACACATGAAAAAGAGCATGACAAATGCTCTCATGGTGATGGTGTTACTCACACTGACTATTGCACTGGGCGGATGCTCAGGTGATAAGGCAAGTGATTCTTCACAGATTGTGGTAGGTATTCCACAGGACCTGGAAGACAGTCTTGACCCACACGTAGCAGTTGCGGCAGGAACTAAGGAAGTATTATTTAACATTTATGAGGGCCTTGTAAAGCCTGATTCAGATGGTAATTTAATCCCTGCAGTAGCGAGCGAATATGCAGTATCAGAGGATGAGAAGACATTTACATTCACCTTGAGAGAGGGCATCAAGTTCCACAATGGAAATCCCGTTACGGTAGAGGACGTGAAATACAGCATAGAAAAATGCGCCGATACCACAGACGGAGATCCGTTGGTAGAGGCGTATTCTAATATTGAGCGTATTGAAACGCCTGATGACAGGACGATTGAAATCGTACTAAAGGAACCAAATAACGATTTTCTGTCCTACATGACAACGGCAATTCTGCCGGCAGACAATGCAAGCCCCGATACGGAGCCGATCGGTACAGGACCGTATCTGTATGTATCACGTTCTCCACAGGAGAACTTTGTTGTAAAACGGTTTGATGACTACTGGGGCACACCTGCATATATTGAAAATGTGATTTTCAAGGTATGCCCGAATACGGATACGATCGTGATGGATCTGCGAGGCGGCTCAATCGATATGTATGCGAGACTGACCTCGGCACAGATCAATGAGCTGGATGATCAATTTGATATCTATGAAGGCACGATGAATCTGGTACAGGCACTTTATCTGAACAATGCGGTGAAGCCGTTCGATGATGTCAGAGTACGTCAGGCAATGTGCTATGCAGTGAACCAGCAGGAGATTTTTGACCTGACATTCGATGGTAAGGGAACGGAAATCGGAAGCTCGATGTTCCCGGCGTTTGGCAAGTATTATATACCGGAGCTTGCAGATGTATATAATCAGGATCTGGACAAAGCAAAGGAGCTGATGAAGGAAGCCGGGTATGAAAACGGATTTTCCATGACCATCACAGTACCCAGCAACTACCAGCCTCATATTGACACAGCACAGGTGCTTGTGGAGCAATTAAAGGCAATCAATATTGATGCAAGTATAGAGCTGATAGAGTGGAGCAGCTGGCTGTCAGATGTCTATGCAGACCGCAACTACGAGTCTACAGTCATCGGAGTGGACGCAGCGGAATTGACAGCAAGAGCTTTGCTGGATCGTTTTGAATCGACGGCCGGCAATAATTTTATCAACTTTAACAATCCGGAGTATGACAAGGTCTATGCGAATGCCATTACCTGCAATGATGCAGAGCAGCAGACAGAGCTTTATAAGCAGCTCGAGACGATTCTGACAGAGGATGCCGCGAATGTTTATATTCAGGATATGGCAGAGTTTGTAGCACTGAACAGCAAGTATGAGGGATATGAATTTTATCCGTTGTATGTACAGGATATGAGCAAGATCAGATTGAAGGAACAAACCCAGAAGTAAGTCTTTCAAAAGAGGTGAAGAAGATGAGATATGTTGTAAAGAAGTCAGTTACTTTTATACTAACTTTACTGCTGGTCTCACTTCTCGCCTTTTTTGCATTTCAGATCATTCCGGGAGATCCGGCAATCAAAATGCTGGGAACACAGGCTACACCTGAAAAGATCGCAGCATTACAGGACAAGCTGGGACTAAACCGTCCGATGCCGGTGCGGTATCTGTCATGGCTTGGAGATTTCTTTTTTGGAGATATGGGTGAGTCCTACAGCTATCATATGTCCGTCAGCAGTATGCTGGCAGGTAAACTTCCGATCACACTGACACTGACACTGATGTCCTTTATCATGATTGTAGCAGGCGCTGTGCCTTTGGGCATCTATACAGCAAAGCATAAAGACAAGCCAGTCACCAAGGCTGTCAATGTTCTCAATCAGATCGCGATGTCAGTTCCGCCGTTCTTCATGGGTATTTTGTTTACCTATTTATTTGGAATTGTTCTCCGATGGTTTACACCGGGCGGCTTTGTGTCCTATACGTCCAATATAGGAGGTTTTATCGGGTATTTATTCTTCCCGGCAGTGGCCATAGCGGTGCCGAAACTTGCCATGGCAACGAAAATGCTGCAGGGATCATTATTATCAGAAATGCAGCTGGATTATGTGCGTACAGCCTACAGCAGAGGCAACCGAACCAATGGCGTACTGTATCATCATGTACTGAAGAACGCGATGATACCGGTTGTTACCTTTTTGGGAATGACACTGGCAGATATCGTGGCAGGCTCCATCATTATCGAACAGGTATTTTCCATACCGGGTCTTGGCAGACTGCTGATCACGTCCATTTCCAATCGTGATTATCCTGTGGTACAGGCTATTATTGTATGCATTGCAGTCATTGTGATTATCATTAATTATGTAGTAGACATTGTTTATCAGATTCTGGATCCAAGAGTGAGGGGACAGTAGAGCGTGAAACTGAAAAAAAGAGACTATAGCTTTTATATCGGAGCAGTCCTGACGGCACTCATTGTGCTGTTAGTCATCGTGGGGATTTTTTATACACCCTATGACCCGGATGCCATGAACCCTGCGGACAAATTTGCGGGGGTATCACTCCGGCATCTGATGGGATGCGATAATTTCGGACGTGATATCTTTAGCCGCATCCTGAAGGGCACAGGAACCACGCTGCTGATTGCCTTGTGCACGATTGGCATCGGTGCCGGAACCGGAACTGTGCTCGGTGCAGTGACCGGCTATTATGGAGGTGTGGCGGATGAGATCCTGATGCGGTTCAATGATGCCGTTCTGGCATTTCCAAGCATC
Source organism: bacterium (assembly GCA_030539165.1). GTDB lineage: Bacteria > Bacillota > Clostridia > Lachnospirales > Lachnospiraceae > JAAYYM01. The sequence goes on along the minus strand of JAUNSO010000005.1, from coordinate 49,653 downwards.
CTGGTGGCACTTGTCTTTATCAGTATCATGGGAAGCGGAAAGTATAATGTCATTATTGCATTGGGAATTGTATTCATTCCGAGCTTTGCACGTATTGTGCGCGGAGAATTCATCCATTACAGAAATCTGGATTATGTACAGAGTGCAAAACTGATGGGAGCCGGTGCGGTTCGCATTATGTTTGTTCATATACTGCCAAATGCATGGCCTGTTTTATTGTCATCGGTGATCATCGGTTTTAACAATGCTGTGCTGGCAGAAGCAAGCATGAGTTTTCTCGGAATCGGAGTACAGCCGCCGGATGCAAGTCTGGGCAGAATGCTGTCAGAGTCACAGGCATTTTTGTTTTCAGCCCCATGGTGTGCGTTGTTTCCGGGATTGATGATCGTACTGCTGATTCTTGGATTTGCATTATTGTCTGAAGGTCTGAAAGGAAGGTACTAATGCTGGATGTTGTAGATCTGAATATTGAATTTCATGATCATCTGATACCGGAAACGGTCGTATATGACTTTGATCTGCACATGGATCCGGGGGATATCGTAGGCATTGTCGGAGAGTCCGGATCAGGCAAGACGATGAGTGCACTGGCGATTGCCGGGCTGCTGTCACGACATGACATGCAGAAGAGGGGACAGATTGTTTTTAACGGAACGGAACTTTTGACATGTGAGCGTGCAAAGCTGCGCAGTCTGCAGGGCAATGAAATCAGCATGATCTTTCAGGAGCCTATGACATCTCTGAATCCGGTCAGGAAGATTGGCTGGCAGGTGGAGGAGAGCTTGCGTATCCATACCGGCATGACAAAGACGGAGCGATATGAAAAGGCGATTGAGGCACTGTCAGATGTGGAGCTTCCAGAGCCGGAGAAGGTATACCATATGTATCCGCATGAGCTGTCAGGTGGTATGCGCCAGAGAGTGATGATTGCGGCTGCTGTGATCTGTAAACCCAAGCTGATGATTGCTGATGAGCCGACAACGGCGTTGGATGTGACGGTGCAGGCACAGATCATAGAGCTGTTGAAGCGCATTAATCATAAGCAGAATACGGCGATTCTTTTTATATCCCATGATCTGAGTCTGGTAAAGCAGCTGTGCGAGCGCGTCCTTGTGATGTATCAGGGCAGAATCGTGGAACAGGGTGAAACAGAACAGATCTTTCATCACCCGCAGGAGCTGTATACACAGAATCTGATCAAGGCAATACCGAAGATTGTCAGAAACTTTGAGATGAGATAACATTGTTGGAAAAGTGAGAACTGAAATATATGGATAATCTGATTCTGGAAGTCAGTCATTTAAATGCATATTACAAAGAGAAGGAAAGACTGTTCGCCGATGCAAAAGCACGGAAGCAGATCCTGCATGATGTTTCCTTTCATATGGAAAGAGGGGAAATCGTAGGTCTGGTCGGGGAGAGCGGCTGTGGAAAGTCGACACTGGGAAAAGCCATCCTCGGAATGGTCAAGGATATTGACGGAAACATCCTCCATCACTCCGAACATCCGCAGATGGTATTTCAGGATCCGTATGGCTCGCTGAATCCTGCAAAAAAAGTGGGCTGGATCATCGAAGAACCGCTTCGCATCAGAGGCGGGATGACAGAGGAAGAGAGAAATGCCAAGGTACTGCGCAGATTGCGCAGAGTCGGACTGGACGAAAAATTCGGAGAACGATACCCAAATGAACTGTCAGGAGGACAGCGGCAGAGAGTCTGTATTGCAGAAGCTCTGGTACTGAACCCCCAGCTGCTGATTGCAGATGAACCGGTATCAGCCCTGGATGTGACGGTACAGGCACAGATCATAGAGCTTTTGAAGCAGATCAATCATGATCTGGGAATCGCCATGCTTTTTATATCCCATGATCTGAAGGTGGTATATCAGCTATGCACCCGCGTGATGGTCATGAGAGGCGGCAGGATCGTGGAGCAGGGCAGCACAGATGATGTTTATTTCCATCCGCAGCATGAATATACGAAACAATTACTGTATTCAGCAGGGATTTCCATGGAAGAAAGTACTATGTGAATTTTTAGTGAAGCGGTTAAGAAAACTCCTTTTTATGTCGATAAATTGATTGCAAAGACAAATCGGTTATAGTATAATTAATGGTAACAGATTATGTTAATCAATTTATTACAAAGGAGGAATGATTCATATGGCAATCAACGGATTGAATGGTCAATATGATTTATTCCAAAGCTATCAGTCACAGAATGCACTCAGCAGAATCCCCATCGCAGGACAGGATGTCCCAAAGACAGATGTGGGTGCGCAACAGCCGGGTGTCAGAGACAGAGAAGCCCAAAGACAACAGGAAGTACAAAATCAGGAAGTTCTATCTACATTATCACCGGTACAGGAATCAGGACTGGCTGACAGAACAGCAGCCTCAGACCTACAGGATATTTCCTTAAAGTTTAACCGCGATGAGGATATCAATCTGGTAGGCCGTGACAGTTCGCTTGCAGGCCTGGATGTAGAAAAGGCTATTTCAGATATGAGAAAGGACTCCATGCTGGAGCAGTATCAATACTTTGTGGGGTCAGGAAGCAATATCGTCAATGACGAGGATGGCCTTGTATTTCAGAAGTTTCCGGCAGAAATGTTTTAAATAATCCCTCTTTCGAAGGACAAACCGATATTTGGTTTGTCCTTTTGTATGTGCGTGTCCGAAATGACTTTGTGGTTTACAGAAATGACTTGATTTGATAGAATGAGTTGATAATCAGGTAAGGGAGTATGATATAAAATGGGTCAGATTGTTACTAGAAAAGTAAAATTGTTTGCAGGGTTCGGGTTGCTGGTGACTGCATTTGTATGGGGCTTTGCATTTGTAGTTGTGAAAAATTCACTGGATTATGTTCCACCGATCTATATGCTGGCATTTCGATTTACAATAGCCGGAGTTATGCTGTCACTTGTCTTTATCAGGCGGATGAGGAAGATCAATCAAAAGATATTATTACATGGAGCAATCGTAGGTTTTTTTCTGTTTGCAGCCTATCTGGTACAGACAATCGGATGTGACTATACCACAGCGGGAAAGAATGCTTTCCTGACGACTGTATATGTGGTTGTGGTTCCATTTCTGGGATGGATTTTAAAAAAAAGAAAGCCGGATCGATATTGTGTGATATCGGCATTTATTGCGATTGCCGGAATCGGACTTCTGACATTGGAGGGAGACCTCAGCGTCAATATAGGAGATATCCTGACTCTGGCATGTGGAATTCTCTTTGCATTTCAGATTATTTATATTGATCAGTATACAGAAACAGATGATCCCGTACTGATTGCCGTACTGCAGATGGTGTTTGCAGCGGTTTATTCATGGATTGCGGCTTTGACGGCAGGCGGAGCATTTCCTGTGGAAGCCGTTCAAAACAGCTCCGTGATTATTTCCATGCTGTATCTTGGACTGTTCTCTACAATGATTGCTTTTCTGCTGCAAAATGTATGTCAGAAATATCTGAAACCGGCGACGGCATCGCTGTTGATGTCAACGGAGTCTGTATTTGGTGTGTTATGCTCTGCTATTTTTCTGCATGAGGTCATGAGCGGAAAGATGGTGATCGGCTGTACACTGATTTTCATTGCAATCGTGCTGAATGAGACAAAACCGGGGAAAAACGGATTCTTTGCCGCTTTCTATCCGGATGCTTATATGGAGTCAGCGTATGTGATTGATTATGACAGTCTTTATCAGGAGGGCTACAGGGGAATTATTTTTGATATTGACAACACGCTTGTTCCCCATGGGGCTCCGGCGGATGAAAGAAGCATAGCGTTGTTTGCACATTTGAAGGAACTGGGGTTCAGGATTCTGCTGTTATCCAATAATAAGGAGCCACGTGTGAAGATGTTTAATGATGTAGTGCAGGCAGAGTATATTCATAAGGCCAATAAGCCGGGTGCTGCAGGCTACCTGAAGGCTATGGAACAAATGAATTGTGATGCAGATACAACGATTTTGATCGGAGACCAGTTATTTACCGATGTCTGGGGTGCTAAAAATGCCGGAATACGCAACATACTGGTAAAACCAATCCATCCGAAGGAAGAAATACAGATCGTATTAAAGAGAGTATTAGAAAGAATTGTATTGCATTTTTATAAAAAGAGGGTACAGACATGCATGAAATAGACGGAAATACGCGGGTACTTGGAATCATCGGCAATCCTGTGAGACATACGATGTCACCGGTCATCCATCATTTTCTGGCAGAGCAGATGGGAGACAATCTGGCTTATCTGCCGTTTGAGGTTCAAAATGATATTCATACGGCGGTGAAAGGCGCTTATGCACTTGGAATAGCAGGCATGAATGTGACGGTTCCGTATAAAAGCGCAGTCATGGAGGCCCTGACTGATATCGACGATGAGGCAGCCAAGATCGGTGCGGTCAACACACTGGTACGGACAGAGCATGGTTTCAAGGGGTACAACACTGACGTAACCGGACTTAGACGTGAGCTGCGGGAAGCGGGAATTACTGTAGCAGGCGAACGTGTGGTAATCCTGGGTGCCGGAGGCGCTGCGAGGGCGGCGGCTATGATGTGTGCATCAGATGGAGCCTGTGAGCTGTATCTGATCAACCGGAATCAAGAAAAAGCAAGAGCACTTGCAGAGGCAGTGCAAAATGGCATCGGCAGTGGGACATCAGCCGGGCCGGAGATACGGGTACTGGGACTGGAGGAGCTTGAGAGGCTGCAGGGGAATGGATATATAGCATTTCAATGTACTTCTGTAGGGCTGTTTCCGAACACGGATGAAGCAGTGACAGAATCCCGGGAGTTTTACAGACAGTTGAAATGTGCCGTAGATCTGATTTATACGCCCAGACAGACAAGGTTTATGAAGCTGGCAGAGGCGGAAGGGGCAAAGGCCGTGAATGGCAGCATGATGCTGATCGGTCAGGCAATTGCATCCTATGAGCTGTGGACCGGGCATACAGTACCAGATCAAGTGGTGAAGGAACTGCTGGGGGAACTGACTGAGAAAGGATTGATCGGATGAACAATATCGTACTGATTGGATTTATGGGCTCCGGAAAGACAACGGTGGGACAGCTGCTGGCACAGACGCTGGGCTATACGTTTGCTGATACAGATCAGCTGATCGAGGCGGGAGAGTCTATGACTGTCGCTGATATCTTTGCCCAGAACGGGGAGGGATATTTCAGACAGCTTGAAACACTGATCATGGAAGAGGTGTCAGGAACCATGGATCACACTGTCCTTTCTGTCGGCGGAGGACTGCCGATGACAGGCAGCAATCATAAATATTTGAAAAAGTGCGGAAAAGTGGTATACTTGAAAGTAAGCGAGCAGACAGTGATCAACAGACTGAAGGGAAACTCAGACAGACCACTGTTATCAGGTGATGATGCGACCGAGATGATCTATAAGCTGCTGGCACTCCGGGCACCGACTTATCAGTCGCTGGCGGATATTACGATTGCAGCAGATCATATGACAGTTGAGGAAATCGTGCAGGAAATCATACGTTTACAATAACAGAAGGGAAGAGATATTATGAAGATATTGATTATCAACGGACCTAATTTGAACTTCTTGGGGATTCGGGAGGTAGATGTGTACGGCAGGGAGGATTATGACTTTCTGTGTCAGATGATTGCAAAAAAAGGCGCCAAGGAAAATATTCTGGTAGAGACATTTCAGAGTAATTATGAAGGTGCAATCATTGATAAAATACAGGAAAGCTACTATGAAGAGGAAGTCAAGGGTATCGTAATCAACCCGGGAGCTTACGGACACTATAGCTATGCATTGATGGATGCATTAAATTCTGTGCCGACACCGAAGGTAGAGGTACATATTTCAGATATCACAGAGCGGCCGGAGGAATGGAGACACAAAACCGTTACAGCTGCAGCATGCAATCTCTTAATCAAGGGACATGGCTTTAACGGATATATCGAGGCAATTGACTGGCTGATTGATTTCAATAAAAAAAGTTGTTGAAATATGATGTCATATAGTATAAACTAGTAAGGAATTATTAACGGAACGTATTAAGGAGGAATATCTACATGATATCAGCAGGCGATTTTAGAAATGGCTTGACACTTGAGATGGATAATAATATCTATCAGATTATTGAGTTTCAACACGTAAAACCGGGCAAAGGAGCAGCCTTTGTCAGAACAAAGTTAAAAAATATCAAGAGTGGCGGTGTGGTTGAGAAGACATTCAGACCGACGGAGAAGTTTCCGGCCGCACGTATCGATAGAAACGACATGCAGTATTTATATGCAGACGGTGACTTGTATAACTTCATGAATATGGAGACATACGAGCAGATCGCATTATCAGCAGAGTCAGTAGGCGATGCACTGAAGTTTGTCAAGGAAAACGAAATGGTTAAGGTGTGCTCACACAACGGAAACGTATTTGCAATCGAGCCGCCCCTGTTCGTGGAACTGGAGATTACAGAGACAGAGCCGGGCTTCAAAGGAGATACAGCACAGGGTGCAACCAAGCCAGCAGTAGTTGAGACAGGCGCTACAGTATATGTACCTCTGTTTGTTGATCAGAATGATGTGATTAAGATTGATACCAGAACAGGTGAGTATTTATCCAGAGTATAAGCTGGACATGCATACCGTTATTTTTCTTTGTGATGACAATAGGAAAGCGAGCCTTTCCTATTGTTTTTTGATTAGGAAAGTGTTCTTGTCACAAGGAATGCTCCTGTTGCCCGATCCACAATGAAAGGGAAGGTAACAGGTATGGAATACAACGATTTTATCAGACAGATTAAGAACAGTATAGAGGAATATGTGGGAGACACCGCAAAGGTTACTGAAGAAACAGTGCTCAAGAATAATGCTGTCAGACTGCATGGACTTGCAATCATCCCCAAGGACAGAAACATCTCTCCGACGATTTATCTGGAGGGATACTATGCAGCATACAATAAGGGACGGGAACTGAGCGATATCATTGTTGAGATCATCAGGCAGTATGAGAGCAGCAGACTGGATACGGGCATCAACATCGATTTTTTTACCGATTATCAAAAGGTCAGTGAACGGCTGCTGTATAAGCTGGTCAGTCTGGAAAAGAATGAGGAACTGCTGATGGAGATTCCTCATGTGCAGTATCTGGATCTGGCAATTGTATTTTACTGTATCGTTCTGCATGATGAGATTGGATCAGCAACCATTCTGGTACACAACAAACATATGGAGCTCTGGCATGTAACGACAGAGGATCTGTATCTGGCGGCCAAGAGAAATACAAAGAAAATACTGGGGTATCAGATCAAAGGTATGGAGGAGATCATGAGAGAAATGCTCGTAGATCGACTGCGTGCGGAGCTGTCAACAGACATCGGCACAGATTACCCGGATGAGGAGGAGATCGTAGAGTTTGCAGAGTCGATTCTGCATAAGGTCAGTGGAATGGACGGAGAGATCCCCATGTATGTATTATCAAACAGGGAGAAGGTCAATGGTGCCGCCTGTCTGCTGTATCAGGATGTTCTGGCAGAATTTGCAGATCAGATTGATCAGGATCTGTTTATTATTCCGAGCAGTATACATGAGGTAATCCTCATACCGACATGTGAGCGACGCGGATATGAACGCCTGACACAGATGGTTCAGGAGGTCAATGCGTCGCAGGTGCAGGCAGAAGAAATACTGGCGGATCATGTTTATTATTATTCGCGGGACAGACAGGAAGTCATGAGTATGTAACAATTTTGTAATAAACACAATATTTTCATTTGAATTTTTCTCTATGCTATGGTATCATTAAACATGTGCGAAATTGGAATACTGATTTCGCATGAGCACTCGTAGCTCAGGGGATAGAGCAGTGGTTTCCGGTGCCATGTGTCGGGGGTTCGAATCCTCTCGGGTGCATAGCCCTGTTATTCGTAACAGGGCAGTTATTTCGGACAAGTCATATGAAAGGATGTATTATAATATGGGCATGGCAAATAACGGGATAAGAGAGTTCTTTGCAAAGTATTATCGTTATTTTATCGTGGGCGGTCTGTTCGTTGTATTGGTTGTCCTATTGATTGTATTTGCATTGAATGGTAAGAAAAAGACATCACAGGCTGATAGTGAAGCAGCTGATGCTGCCACAGAAAGCAGCGTTGAAGTACCTACTGATAAATATGAGGTGGATGCATATCCTGCAGTGAATACGCTTTTAGAGAATTACTGTTCTGCAATGGCTGCCGGAGATGCTGATACAATGGCATCATTAAGCAATACCATGACCGAAGAAGAAAGATTTCGTATACAGGAAACAGCCAAGCATTATGACGGATTTCAGAATTATAAGGTTTACACAAAGATCGGCCCCGAACCGAATTCCTATCTTGCAATCGTAGGATATGATATTAAGTTCAAGGATATTGATACGCTGGCTCCTGCATTGACATCTGTTTATGTGTGTACAAATGAAGCAGGTGCGCTTTATATTAACAAAGAGGCGGCAGATGGACAGACGGAGGAGTATTTTAAGGCTTTGGCTGTACAGGATGATGTTGTTGAGCTGTTAAAAGAGGTTCAGACAAAGTATGATGATGCTGTAGCTTCCGATCCGGCACTTGCAACACTGGTTGCGGGATTACCGGATGAAATCAATACAGCAGTTAAGAATGCACTGAATGCACAGGCAGAAGCAGCACAGCCGGTGGAGGAGACTCCTGTGGAGGAGGTTCCGAGCGTGATTACGGTGAAGACAGTTGATAAGGTCAATATCAGAAAGTCAGCAAGTACCGAGTCAGATGCACTGGGAAAGGCTGAAATCGGTGATACCTTTACACAGCTGGAGGCTCTTGAGAATGGCTGGAGCAAGATCGATTATAACGGAACAGAGGCATATATTAAGACAGAATTTCTGGAAGTAGTAGAAGCAGCCGGTGGTGAGGCAGGAGATGCCGCAGCAGGAGATGCCGGGACAGATGCTGAGAGTACAGATGAAGCAGGAGCAACTGATTCAGGGTCTGCAACGACAGCGACTACGTCCGGCAAGATTACTGTTAAGGATACAGTGAATATCAGAGAGTCCGCAAGCGAAACAGGAAATAAACTGGGCGTTGCCTATCGTGGCGAGCAGTTTGACCTGATTGAAAAATCAAACGGCTGGTGCAAGATCGACTACAAAGGTTCAACAGCTTATGTGAAAGCAGATTTTGTAGAATAGACTGAGCGTATCAACAGCTTGTAATAAGAAGAATCCGGGATTTTCCGGATTCTTTTTTGTGGTGTGCTCTTGATTCTTAAATGAATGCACACATTCAGCACAATTTCAAATAAAATCTGCATGGCTTTGAATCGCTGCAAATGAATAAAAAATAGATTGAAGCAGATAATAGAAAATAAATACAGATATAAAGTGGAGGCGGATGGAATCTATGACGAGAGAAGACAGAAATGTATTGCGTGAAGTTCAGAAAAATGCACAGATGGGTCTGGAGGCAATACAAACGATCGGTGAGAAGGTATATGATGACAGACTGATGCTGGATCTGAACAGACAGGCTTTGAAATATACAGAATACAGAAACAGAGCACGAGGCATGCTGCAGGAGGCGGGAGAACGTCCGGGGCAGGCCAGTTCTGTCGGGACAGGTATGCTGAAGGCAGGCATTCACATGAATACCGCCATGAATAAAAGCACAAGTCACATCGCGGAGCTGATGATCCAGGGCAGCAACCGGGGAATCACAGATATGTGCAAAGCGGTGAATCATAATGATACAGCAGGGAAGTTTGCTATGGAAATCGCTAAGGAATTGATGGATTTTGAAGAGAAGAGCATAGAGCGTTTGAAGCAGTATCTTTAATAAATGAAAAAAATTTTAAAAAAGTACTTGTCAATTTAAATAAGACGTTATATAATCTGCATTAGGCAAAGGCGTCTACAGGCATAGGGTTTCTATGCCTACAGATGTCTTTTTTTGTTGGTACATAAAAAATGTAATGTATTGACAAGCGGGGAAGCAACCAATTATATATTCTATCAAATAGGAGGAATTAAAATGTCATACGTTGATGAAGTGTTTAGCATGGTGGTAGAGAAGAATCCGTCACAGCCGGAATTCCATCAGGCAGTCAAAGAGGTACTGGAATCATTAAGAGTCGTAATCGAAGCAAATGAGGATGCATACAGAAAAGATGCATTGCTTGAGAGAATTGTTACACCGGAGAGACAGATTCTGTTCAGAGTTCCGTGGGTAGATGATAAGGGACAGGTTCAGGTCAACAACGGCTTCCGTGTACAGTTCAATTCTGCAATCGGACCTTACAAGGGTGGTCTCAGACTTCATCCTTCCGTAAACCTTGGCATTATCAAATTCTTAGGCTTTGAGCAGATCTTTAAGAATTCTCTGACAGGTCTTCCAATCGGCGGCGGTAAGGGCGGTTCTGATTTTGATCCCAAGGGCAAGTCAGACAGAGAGGTTATGGCTTTCTGCCAGAGCTTTATGACAGAGTTATGCAAATACATCGGAGCAGATACAGATGTACCCGCAGGTGATATCGGAACAGGCGCAAGAGAAATCGGATATATGTTCGGACAGTATAAGAAAATCCGCAATTTATATGAAGGTGTTCTGACCGGTAAGGGTCTTACCTATGGCGGTTCACTTGCCAGAACAGAGGCAACAGGCTATGGTTTATTATACTTAACAGAAGAAATGTTAAAATGCAATGGCTCTGACATCAAGGGCAAGACAGTATCCATCTCTGGTTCAGGAAATGTAGCAATCTACGCTGCACAGAAGGCAGAGCAGTTAGGAGCCAAGGTGGTAACAGTTTCTGATTCAACAGGCTGGATTTATGATCCGGAAGGAATTGATGTAGAACTCCTGAAGGAAGTTAAGGAAGTAAAGCGTGCAAGACTGACAGAATATGCAGCAGCAAGAAAGAGCGCACAGTATCATGAAGGCAAAGGCGTATGGACAGTCAAGGTTGACGTAGCACTTCCTTGTGCAACTCAGAATGAACTGAATCTGGACGATGCCAAGACACTGGTAGCAAATGGTGTATATGCAGTATGTGAAGGTGCTAACATGCCTACCACACTTGAGGCAACTCAGTACTTACAGCAGAACGGCGTGAAGTTTGTACCGGGCAAGGCTGCCAATGCAGGCGGTGTTGCAACAAGTGCACTGGAGATGAGCCAGAATTCAGAGAGACTGAGCTGGACCTTCGAAGAGGTTGACAGCAAGCTTCAGACCATCATGGTAAATATCTTCCACAATCTAGACGATGCAGCTAAGAAGTACGGCATGGCAGGCAACTACGTAGCCGGTGCCAATATTGCAGGCTTCTTAAAAGTAGCAGAGGCTATGACAGCACAGGGTATCGTATAAGAGTAAAAAATGTATAAATAATGAAGTGCCGCATGAGGTCAGAAATGGATCAAATGCGGCACTTTTGTTTTTGCACTTTGTTGATTATTACCAAAAGAAAATGGACTATATTGCGAGAACGAGATTATAATACGCAAGTAATATGCGTATTATATAGTCACTCTTATCTTAGCAACTTATTTTTAAATTTTCGGGGCTAACCACTTTTTGGACAACACCTCTCATATATTCATGATTGCATTCCAAAACCTGATTTTTTTGTCGCCAATCTCCTTGCTTTGGACAAGTCATGTCTCTGCCACTTGATAAGCATTCCAAACATCACAAGATTTTCGAACTTTTTGGAATGCTTATCATCACTATTTACCTCTACTTCTCCAAAGAAGAGCTTTCTTGTATCAGAATGATAGTTGTTTGGAGTCGCCATCAGTAATGCATCACATCAGTTGTCCAATATAGGCCAGCTGCGCCAAACTGATCGGTTATTGAACAACAAGCTATTATCAATAAAGTGATTTAAACTGATATAAGGAAAATCATTCACAAAATGCCCTAAAATTCATACTCTATCTATAGAACAATGATTAAAGGAATCTCATAATATGATGACAGATTCACTGGGACGACCTGTCCCAAATGATATGAATTCGCTGACTGTAGGCCCTGAAGGCCCGGTACTGCTGGAGGATATCCATCAGATTGATAAAATTGCTCACTTTGACAGAGAACGTGTACCGGAGCGTGTCGTACATGCCAAGGGTGCCGGTGCCTTTGGACAGTTCACGACATACCAATGCATGAGCAAGTATACATTTGCTGATTTTCTACAAGGTGCAAATCATACAACAAAAGTTTTTGTCCGGTTTTCTACCGTCATCGGCTCCAAAGGATCTGCGGATACAGTGCGTGATCCACGAGGGTTCGCAGTCAAATTCTATACGAATCAGGGCATCTATGACATCGTCGGCAATGACCTGCCTGTATTTTTTATTCGTGATGGTATCAAGTTTCCTGATGTCATCCACTCCTTAAAGCCTGCACCAAACACCAATCTGAAGGATCCTGAACGTTTCTGGGACTTTATTTCGCTGACGCCCGAATCAACCCATATGATTGCATGGCTTTATTCTGACCGTGGTACGATCAAGGATTACTCACACATTGACGGATTTGGAGTCAACACTTACATCTGGATCAATGCAAATGGAGAGCGGTTCTATATTAAGTATCACTGGAAGACAATGCAGGGACTGGAGACCATTACACGTCAGGAGGCCGAGAGACTCGCCGGATCTGACCCTGATATAGCAGTCCGTAATTTATATGAAACAATCAAATGCGGAAAATTTCCACGGTATGAGCTGTGTGTGCAAATCATGCAGACTTGTGATCTGGATGATTTGCCTTTTGATCCACTGGATGATACCAAGACGTGGCCTGAGGATCGTTTTCCTCTGATCAAAGTCGGCATGATGACTTTGAATAAAAATCCTGAGAACTTTTTCGCTGAGGTAGAACAATCTGCTTTCTGTCCGGGTAACATCGTACCGGGTGTTGCCTTGTCAGCAGATAAAATGCTCCAGGGACGTTCTTTCTCCTACCTTGATACGCAGCGCTACCGTATTGGTGCCAACTTTGCACAGCTGCCGGTGAATCGTTCTATCTCTCCTGTGGATAATAATCAGAGAGATGGTGAAATGACTTATCTGTTCGACCCTGAGCCAATTAATTATTCTCCGAACTCACTAAATAACAACCGTCCATGTCCGGCAGATATTCCGCAGGCAAAACCGGAGTATATTGAAGGATATATAGGACGCACACCCATTACAAAGCAAAATGATTTCTATCAGGCGGGTCTGCAATATCTCTCTTATTCTCCGGAGGAGAAAGCACACCTGGCCGATAACATCGCTGTTGAACTCTGTACCTGTAAGCGTGATATTATTCAACGCGTCATCAATCACCTTGCAAAAGCCTCTCCTGAATGGGCCAATATGGTTCTGAGGGCTATGAGGATGTATAAGCCTAATCTGTAATTGATTTTTGGAAAATGCATTGCTGCTTATTGGTTGATTATAATCGCATTGATTTTATTGATAACTGACAATGTGGCTGTAATGACGTTTTCGCCTATACAATTATACTGATTTCTGCTATAATATAGTTACAATTAAATCAATACTAATCCAATGAATTGATCAAAACTTTGAATATAGTGAGTCACAATGTACAAAATGATGAAAGGGGCGATTGAAATGTATCAGTATATCACGATTGAGCGTCAATACTGCAGCGGTGGCAATGAGATTGGAAGGCGTCTTGCCAAGGCTCTGAACTATAAGCTCTACGACCACAATATTTTGGTTATGGCAGCAAAACGGCTGGAGATTCCGCATATCTATATTTCTGATCTTGAAGAAACAGGGCCGAACAGTATTATTTTCAATCTATCCCAGACACCATTTGGTGGTTCTTCCAGAAATATTAATAATATGCCTCTGGTTGACAGACTCTTCTATGAAGAAAAAAATATCATTGAAGAAGTAACGGCAGCTGACCCTTGTGTCATTGTCGGCAGATGCGCCGGTTATATATTGAAAGATCACCCTGACTGTCTGAAAGTATTCATTCATGCCGACACAGATTTTCGCATTCAGCGTTCTATCCAGAATGAAAAGCTGACCCATGAAGAAGCTGTCGAGGTACTCAAGAAAACCGACAAACGCCGCAGTGGCTTTTATACTACCCATTCCGGCTATAAATGGGGTGACAGCACTCATTTCGATATCTGTCTGGACAGCAGTTCACTTGGCATTGACCGCTGCGTCAGCATACTGGCTGATATTGTGGGTGTCAGCTGAAGCAGTCAGTTGCTGCACACAAATCGTTTCGCAATTCATTTTGTACAGGGATTGCTGCCAAACTTATATAAAATAAAGGGTTCTGGTTGAGAGAAAACTCTCTTCCAGAACTTTTTTCTATGAACAGTGAATGATCTCTTTCACATAGTTTGAATCACTTGATTTATAATAGCTTGTTGTTCAATAACTGATCAGCTTTTCGTAGCTGGCCTATATTGGACAACTGATGTGATGTATTACTGATGGCGATTCCAAACAGCTATCATTATAGATACAAGGAAGCTCTTCTTTGGAGAAGTGGGGCGAATAGTGATGATAAGCATTCCAAAAAGTTTGGAAATCTTGTGATGTTTGGAATGCTTATCAAGTGGCAGAGACATAGCTTGTCCAAAGCAAGGAGATTGGCTGATTGGGAAGCCATGTTTTGGAATTTAATCTATGTTTGCAGGTTACTCTTGTCCATTATACCGACATAATTGAATTAAGCAGCTAAAAAGGAGGGAATCTACATGAATATTGCATTATGTAAACCACCAAGAGTACAAAATCTCGATTGTGAAACCCAAACATTCATGATACTATTAGGGGAGAGTTCTCGTTGCGAAGCAATGAATATGTTCGGGGTTTCCCGAAGGGAACCCACCCCGAACGATGACACCCCTAATGGAGAGGGGAGAGTTCTCGTTGCGATACTCCTAGTGTAGAGGGGAGAGTTCTGACAACGATACGGAGGTCATGATGCAGGAAGAATCCATACGGTTAAATAAATATCTGGCGGAGGCCGGCATCTGCTCGCGACGTGAAGCAGATCGCCTGATTGAGCAGGGAAGAGTCATGGTGGATGGGCAGCCTGCAGTGACGGGGATGAAGATTGAGGCTGGACAAACGGTGACGTGTGACGGAAAAACGATAGGAATCAGGGAAGAAAAAGTTTACCTTGCCTTTTATAAACCGAGAGGAATCGTATGTACCTCTGAGAAAAGGGAAAAGAAGAATATCATTGATTATATACATTACCCCGTTCGCATTACGTATTGCGGCAGGCTGGATAAAGAGTCAGAAGGACTTGTCATCATGACAAATGACGGAGAACTGCAGCATCAGATGATGCGGGGAGCAAACGGTCATGAAAAGGAGTATATCGTTTCTGTTGATAAAGCAGTGACAAAGGATTTTCTGGAAAAGATGCAGGCAGGTGTTTATCTGGAAGAACTGGATGTCACAACCAGAGCATGTCAGACAGAAAAACTGACTGAAACTTCGTTTCGTATTATACTGACGCAGGGACTGAACAGGCAGATCAGACGAATGTGTGAACAGCATGGCTACCGGGTGATGAAGCTGGTCAGGGTGCGTGTCATGAATATTGAACTTGGGAAACTCAAGGCAGGCCAATATAGAGAGCTGACACAAGAAGAATGCCTAAAGATGAAACACCTTGTTCAAGACAAGCAGAACTGTAACAAAGCAAATAGAATTATAATAAAGCAGACAGATAAATAACAACACAAACACATAAATGAAAAAACAATCATAATAAAACCAATCTAGCAATCACCAATAAGATCAGCCAATCAGCAGAAAATCAATCAATATAATATCAATCAGGAGCAGTCAATGACTATGGAGACAGACAAAAATAACAATCAGATAAATGGACAGCAGGAAGACATCACGCGTATCAGGGAATTGATACAGATCTTAAATAAGGCATCCAGAGCGTATTATCAGGATGATACAGAGATCATGAGCAATTTTGACTATGACAGACTTTATGATGAACTGCTCGAACTGGAAGAGAAAACAGGGATGGTCTATGCAGACAGTCCGAGCAGACAGGTCGGATATGAGTCTGTTGATGAACTGCCCAAGGAACGACATGAAAAGCCCATGCTTTCACTTGATAAAACGAAAGACAGAGAGGCTCTCAGAGAATGGCTGAACGGCAGAGAGGCACTGCTGTCGTGGAAGCTGGACGGCTTGACGATCGTGCTGACTTATCGTGACGGGGAGCTGTTTAAGGCGGTTACGAGAGGTAACGGAGAAATCGGTGAGGTCATTACCAATAATGCACGCGTATTTAAAAATATACCGCTTCATATTCCCTATCAGGAAGAACTGATTCTACGTGGTGAGGCCGTGATTACCTATGCGGATTTCAACAAAATCAATGAAGAGATAGAAGAAGCAGAAGCAAAATATAAAAATCCACGTAATCTCTGCAGTGGTTCGGTGCGCCAGCTGAATAATGAAATCACTGCGAAGCGTAATGTACAGTTTTATGCATTTTCACTCGTAAAGGCAGAACATGTGGAGTTCCATGATTCCAGAAGCGAACAGTTTGAATTTCTGCGCAGACAGGGGTTTACTGTAGTGGAATACAGACATGTAGATGAGAAAAATATCTTAGATACCATCCAGTACTTTGCAGATGCTATTCAAGATAATGAAGTACCGTCAGACGGACTGGTGCTTTCCTATGAGGAGTTGGAGTACGGGAAATCACTTGGAACGACGGCGAAGTTTCCACGGGATTCCATAGCCTTTAAGTGGCAGGATGAACTGCGGGAAACAAGACTGCTGGAGATAGAATGGAGTCCCAGCCGGACAGGACTGATCAATCCCGTAGCCATATTTGAACCGGTTGAGCTGGAGGGAACCACAGTCAGCAGGGCTTCTGTACACAATATCAGTATTATGAAGGCTTTAAGACTTGGAATCGGTGATACCATAACAGTCTATAAGGCAAACATGATCATTCCGCAAATCGCTGAAAATTTGACTCAGAGCGGACTGCAGGACATCCCTGAAAAGTGTCCCGCCTGTGGAGAGAATACAGAAATCAAGCATGTAGGAGAGGTACAGACTTTGTACTGCGTGAATCCAGGCTGCCCTGCAAAGAAAATCAAAGCCTTCACATTGCTGGTCAGCAGAAATGCATTGAACATTGATGGCTTGTCAGAGGCCACTCTGGAGAAGTTCATTGCAATGGGACTGATTCATGAATTTGCCGATATTTTCAAGCTGTCTGAACATAAGGAACAGATTGTCCAGACAGAAGGATTTGGAGAGAAATCTTACATCAATCTGCTGAGCAGCATAGAAACAGCCCGTCATACGACACTGCCGCGTCTGATTTACGGAATCGGCATCTTGAATGTGGGACTGGCGAATGCTAAAATGATATGTAAGGAACTGGACTATGATCTGGACAGGCTGCAGCGGGCAACGGTAGAAGAACTGAGCGCGATAGACGGGGTAGGAGAGATCATTGCACGATCCTTTACAGAGTACTTTGAAGATCCTGCCAACAGGACATCCTTTGAGCATTTATGCAGAGAATTGGAAATCGAAAAGCCGGAAACGGATCAGGCTGCACAGTCACTGCAGGGACTGACTTTTGTCATCACAGGGAGCGTAGAACACTATACGAACCGGGATGCATTAAAGGAAGTAATCGAGCAGGCAGGCGGCAAAGCAACCGGCAGTGTAACGGCCAAGACAGATTATCTGATCAACAATGATACAACATCAGGATCATCGAAAAATAAAAAAGCAAAAGAGCTTGGAGTACCTGTGATATCAGAAGAAGAATTTATACAAATGCTGAACCGTGGATGATATCCGGTGTAAGAGGGGGAGTCAGTCATGTTATCAATCATAATATGTGGATTATTACTATGTGTCAGTATTATGACCATTGCACAGGGAATGGATTTTATCAGCAAGACATCAAATAAGAATATCCATATCAGAATGTTTTTTTATCTGTGTCTGGCAGGTATGATCAACAATGTTTGTTATTCAGCCATCGTTGTCATGCAAGAGAGTATCACACGTCACACTCTGGAGGCGGTTGCCTGGTGCACGGGTATTGCATTTATGGGTATCACGGTCTATCTGCTTGCGTTTCTGCTGGATACGGATGCGAAGAAGACCACCCTGTATACATCGATTGTATTATATCTGGGCATCATTTATTATATTGTAGATGTCATGCTGCAGGGCGGACTGAGACATATAGAATCATGGGAAAGGGGTCAGTTGTACGAGCCGCCGTTTAGAATTGTTGTGATGGCAATCCTATGCCTGCTCTATGTTTATTATATTATTTCCATGGTGTTTTCTTATAGAAACAGACGTTCCAGAAAGAGGGAACGGGTAATCTATCAGCTGATCATGATTGTATGTATCTTGACTCTGGTGGCAGATGCGGGAGAGACCATCATGTATTTTATGAATCTCAAGGTGATTCCGTTTCGATCGTTATTCATGGTGGTGACAGTCTGGTGTCTGAAAAAGGCATATTTTAGTCATGATGCACTGGAAATATGTGAAAAGGATTATTCTGAGGTGCTGGAATCGAACAGCAATGAGCCGGTTGTGGTCTGCGATGATGAAGGCATGGTAGTTTTCATGAATAAATGTGCTGTGATTGCGTCAGTGGAAGAAAAAGATCCTCTCATAGGAAGACTGATGACGGATTTATTTACTTTCAGCGGAGGAACTGCGAAGGATTTTTTCACACCGCATACGGGGGCTTACTCTGTAACAGGAATATACAATCCGACAGGGAGAAGATGCAACCTGACGGTTCAGAATGTATATGATGCCTACGGAGAAGTTTTCACCTATATTGTGACAGTATACCGGTTAGACAATGTGGGTCAGGCACCAAATCATGAACTTGCGGCAGAAGAGACAACACCGGAATCCAATATTACGGAAAATATAGCAGTGACGGAGGGTGCTAAAATCCTGCTGGTGGATGACAGTCCATCCACTCTGAAGCTGTTAGAGAGTGTCATGAAACCGTTTCAGATGCAGACGGAACGGGCATACAGCGGCGAGGAAGCGATACAGCTGCTGGAGAATGGTCACAGATATGATATGATCTTTATCGATCATATGATGCCGGATATGGATGGCGTAGAGACAACAAAGCAGATCCGGGCGATGGATGGCGATTATTTCAGCATTGTACCGATCGTGTTCTGTACATCGACCAGTATTGAAGACAGTCTGACAGAGTTTTTGAAGGTACGGTTTAATGATTTCCTTTCAAAGCCGGTTTCTGTTAAGAGTTTAAGTGATATTCTGACAAGATGGCTGTGGAATCGTGTGACGGCAGATAAGCAACAGGAGACTGTGCCAGAGGAGGAAATACCGACACTGCCCACAAGCTTTGGAATCAAAGGCATAGATGAAAAGCTCGCATCAAAATACATTGGTGATAACGAGACAATGTATCTTGCACTGCTTCATAATTTCCTGAAGGATATGAAGGACATGGTCAAGGATCTGGAAGATTTTTATCAGCATTATGACAGAATGCGCTTCAGGATATTTACACATGCTATGGACTCTGCATGCAAGGGCATCGGAGCTGTAGAGCTGGCCGGTAAGGCAGAAAAGCTGGAGCAGGCCTGTCTGAATGAGGACAACCAGTATATTGCCGCAAATACTCAGGATTATATATTTGAATTCAGGGAATTACTCAAGAGTATAGAAGCTTATCTGAATACACGTAAATAGAAAACCATCTGTCATATATGCTTCCATATGACAGATGGTTTTTTATGAATTCTGATCGATATTTTTATGAGCCGTAGACAGCATCAGCTTGATGCGGTTCAGCTGATTCACTTCACTGGCTCCCGGATCGTAATCAATCGCTACGATATTGGAGAGTGGATAGCGATGACGCAGCTCCTTGATGACACCTTTTCCGACAACATGGTTCGGGAGACAGGCAAACGGCTGTGTGCAGACGATATTGTTGACTCCGGCATGGATCAGCTCCAACATCTCGCCAGTCAGGAACCATCCTTCACCGGTCTGGTTTCCAAGAGATACAATGGCAGAGGCCTGATCCGCGGTTGAGTAGATCGAGGATGGAGGTGCAAAGCGCCGGCTTTTTTGAAAGGCTTTGACGGCAGGAGAACGAAATCGCTCCAATGCCCAGATATAGAGTTTGCTGTTTCGGGCATCTTTTTTGGAGGTACCGAAATTTTTTGCTTTATAAATCTGGTTATAGAAGCAGTACAGCAGGAAATCAATCAGCTCAGGGACAACAGCCTCTGCACCCTCTGACTCCAACAGCTTCACAAGGTCATTATTTGCAGTCGGAGAGAACTTGACTAAAATCTCACCAACGATTCCGACACGTGGCTTCTTCAGATCTTCTTTGATGGGAAGGGCGTCAAAATCACGAATAATTTGTCTGCACATTCTTCCGTATTTCAATAGACTGAATCGACTGCCGCCGACAAACTCACGGCAGATTTTCTGCCATTTCATGTGCAGCGCATCAGCAGAACCGGGTACGGCCTCATAAGGCCGTGTATGGTAGAGGCAGCGCATGAAAATATCACCGAACTCAACAGCACAGAGTGCGCGGGATAGCAGCTTTGCATCAATTTTAAATCCAGGATTGCTTTCTAGTCCTACAAAACTCAGAGAAATAACGGGTACCTGAGGATAACCGGCCATGGCAAGCGCACGCCGGATAAAGGCAATATAATTCGTCGCACGACATCCGCCGCCTGTCTGTGACATCATAACAGCGGTACGGTTCAGATCATATTCACCGGACAGGATTGCTTCCATGATCTGTCCGACTACAAGCAGAGAGGGATAACAAGCATCATTATTGACATATTTCAAACCGACATTAATGGCATCCTTTGTGGCATTCTGCAGCAGGACAAAGTGGTATCCGGATGCTTCAAATGCAGGCTGCATAACATCAAAATGAATCGGGGACATCTGCGGACACAGAATGGTATAATTTTTACGCATTTCTTCTGTGAAAACCCGGCGATGATATGCAGAGGAATGTATTTCACGCTTCATCTGTTTGCGCTCACGTACTTTAATGGCTGAGAGCAGGGAGCGAATACGGATCCTGGCTGCTCCAAGGTTGTTCACTTCGTCGATTTTCAGGCATGTATAGATTTTATCAGAGCCGGTCAGAATCTCGCTGACCTGATCTGTCGTAACGGCATCCAGTCCACAGCCAAATGAATTCAGCTGTACAAGCTCCAGATCGTCTCGGGTTCTGACGAAATTTGCTGCATTATACAGTCTGGTATGGTACATCCACTGATCAGATACACGCAGGGGACGTTCTACCGGTGCCAGATGCGCCACGGAATCCTCTGTGAGTACAGCTACATCATAGGAAGTAATCAGTTCAGGAATGCCGTGATTGATCTCCGGGTCGATATGATAGGGCCTGCCGGCCAGAACAATACCGCGTCTTCCTGTTTCCTCAAGATAGCGCAGTACCTCTTCTCCCTTTGACTGAATATCATGATGGGCATTTTCAAGCTCTGTCCATCCGGCATGAACTGCGATCACGATATCATTATCTGATATCTCCGGAAAAGCCTCCTTGAGCCGGTCAGCGATCACTGCCTCATCCCGAAATGACATGAATGGATTGATAAACCGCACATCACCATGCTGGATTTCATCCATATTATTTTTGATGTTTTCCGGATAGGAGGTTACAATCGGACAATTATAATGATTATTGGCATCCGGAGTTTCATTTCTCTCATAAAACAGAGAGGGATAGAAGATGGCCGGAACGCCCTGCCTGATCAGCCATGCAATATGCCCGTGCACGAGCTTGGCAGGATAACATTCTGATTCACTTGGGATCGACTCGATACCGAGCTCATAGATCTTATGTGTCGAACTGGGTGAGAGCACGACCTGAAATCCGAGTTCGGTCAGGAATGTAAACCAGAACGGATAGTTTTCATACATGTTTAATACACGCGGAACTCCGATTCTGCCTCGGGGTGCTTCATCAATCGGCAGCGGCTCGTAGGAAAAGAGACGCTGTTCTTTATATTCAAACAGATTCGGGATATTGTTTTCATTTTTTGTCTTTCCGATTCCACGTTCGCAACGATTGCCGGAGATATACTGACGACCGCCTGTGAATTTATTGATGGTCAGACGGCAGTTATTGGTACAGCCCTTGCATTTTGCCATACTCGTCGAAAACTCCAGTGCATTGATCTTATCGATGGACAGCATGGTGGATACATAGTTTTCAGTATGTCGTTCTCTTGCAATCAGTGCGGCACCAAAGGCACCCATAATACCGGCAATATCAGGACGTATGACATCACAGTCGGCTATTTTTTCAAAGCTGCGCAGTACGGCATCATTATAAAATGTACCACCCTGTACGACGATGCGGGAGCCAAGCTGTGAGGCATCGGAGACTTTGATCACCTTGAACAGGGCATTTTTGATAACGGAATAGGCAAGTCCGGCAGAGATGTCATCCACACCGGCGCCTTCCTTTTGTGCCTGCTTTACCTTGGAATTCATGAAAACGGTACAGCGTGTGCCAAGATCAATCGGATGCTTTGCAAAAAGAGCAGCCTGCGCGAAGTCCTGTACGCTGTAGTTCAGAGACTTGGCAAATGTTTCAATAAAGGATCCACAGCCGGAGGAGCATGCCTCATTTAGCTGTACACTGTCAACGGTGTGATTCTTGATCTTGATGCATTTCATATCCTGACCGCCGATGTCCAGAATACAGTCCACATCGGGCTCGAAAAATGCAGCAGCATAATAATGAGAAACGGTCTCAACCTCTCCCTCATCCAGCATCAGCGCTGCCTTGATCAGAGCTTCACCGTAACCGGTGGAGCAGGAATGTACAATAGATGCACTGGGCGGCAGCAAATGATAGATCTCCTTGATGGAACGGATCGTCGTAGCAAGAGGACTGCCGTTATTGTTGCTGTAGAAAGAATACAAAAGAGAGCCATCCTCACCGACAAGAGCCACCTTGGTCGTGGTAGAGCCGGCATCAATTCCGAGAAAGCAGTTGCCCTCATAGTCCTTTAATGGTGCGGTGACTACGCAATGTGCATTGTGGCGCTCTTCAAAGGCTGCATAGTCCTTTTTGGAAGCAAAGAGCGGTTCCATACGTTCCACCTCGAATTCCATCTTGATATCGCCGGATAGTCTGGCAACCATATCAGACAGAGTCGTGACGACATCTGTATGATAATTCAATGCAGAGCCTATGGCAGCAAACAGGTGTGAATGCTCAGGTGCTATAATATGCTCATCATCCAGTTTTAATGTACGGATAAATGAAGCCTTTAATTCTGAAAGAAAGTGCAGAGGTCCGCCAAGAAATGCAACATGACCGCGGATTGGCTTACCACAGGCCAGACCACTGATCGTCTGATTGACAACCGCCTGAAAGATAGATGCCGCAAGATCTTCTTTTGTTGCACCGTCATTGATGAGCGGCTGGATATCTGATTTGGCAAATACACCGCAACGGGCAGCTATGGTATAGAGAGACTGATAATTTTTGGCATATTCGTTCAGCCCCATGGCGTCCGTCTGGAGCAATGAAGCCATCTGATCAATAAAGGAGCCTGTACCACCGGCACAGATTCCGTTCATGCGCTGTTCTACATTGCCGCCTTCAAAATAAATAATCTTGGCATCCTCGCCGCCGAGTTCAATGGCTACATCCGTCTGGGGAGCATAATCGGAGAGTGCGGTAGATACCGCTATGACCTCCTGTACAAATGGAACCTGCAGATGGTTGGCAAGCGTCAGACCACCGGAGCCTGTGATCATCGGTGAGATCTCCAATTCTCCAAGCTGACTGTATGCCTTGGAAAGCAGACTTGCCAGAGTTTCCCGTATATTTGCAAAATGACGCTCATAATCAGAGAAGAGCAGTTCATTTTTATCATTGATAACAGCTATTTTGACGGTCGTGGACCCAATGTCAATTCCGAGTTTATGTAAGGCCATTTCCGTGCCTCCTTTATTTCTGTTTCTTATTTATATAGTTTGTCTGTGCAGACCATTTTACATTATACGACATGGTTTTTAAAAGTGCAATCGGAAGTCCTGACCAAATTCTAAAAAAAGTATATCGCAAAGATTAAATTTGATATGGTCATGTTTACATTTATTCGCTGCAATGGTACAATACCAAGAGGCGAAACGCGCCAAAATGGCGCTGGTCAATTAAGGATGAGGTGTATTACATGAGTAAATTTCTGAACCGTTTAGAGAAGAAAATCGGGCGATATGCCATCAATAATCTTTCTCTTTATATTATAGGAGGATATGCAATCGGTTATGTGATGCAGATATTTTCACCGTCAATCACAAACTGGCTCAGTCTGAATCCATATGAGATACTGCATGGACAGATCTGGAGACTCGTTACATGGATGCTGATTCCCCCCAGCGATTATAATGTTATATTCCTGGCGATCATGCTATATTTCTATTATTCGCTTGGAACAACACTGGAGAGGACATGGGGAGCGTTCCGATACAATGCGTATATATTGTCGGGTATGCTGTTTACGGCCATTGGTGCATTTGCACTATATCTTGTCCGGACAGGCATGGATCCGAATCCGGGCAATGCATATGGATACGGAATGATCATCAGCATGATGATTTCCACATACTATGTCAATATGTCTATATTCCTTGCATTTGCCGCCAATTATCCTGATATGCAGATTTTGTTCTGGTTTATTATTCCAATCAAGATCAAATGGATGGCCTATGTATATGGTGCGATCCTTGCATACAGCTTTATTATGGGTGGTGCAGAGATCAGAGTGGCCATTGCAGCATCATTACTGAACTTTATCCTGTTTTTCCTTTCGACACGCAATATGAAGCGTATCACGCCGAAGGAAATCCACCGGAAAAAGGTATACCACCAGCAGGTGAACCGTGCGCGAACCGTGACGAAGCATAAATGTGCAATCTGCGGCAGAACAGAAGAGGATGATCCGACGCTGGAATTCAGGTTTTGTTCCAAGTGCAACGGAAATTATGAGTATTGTCAGGAGCATCTGTTTACTCATAAACACATAAAGTAAGTATCAAAACAGAAAAAGAGAGGCATATCAATGAGTTTATCAAATATGAAAGCATATGAACTGATAGAGGAAAGAGATGTTAAGGATCTGAATTCCAGAGGATATCTGATGCGTCACAAAAAAACAGGAGCCAATGTACTGCTGTTGTCAAATGATGACCGTAATAAAGTATTTTCCATCGGGTTTCGGACTCCGCCATATGACAGTACCGGACTACCGCATATACTGGAGCATTCCGTACTGTGTGGTTCAAAGAATTTTCCGGCAAAGGATCCGTTTGTGGAGCTCGTGAAGGGCTCTCTGAATACATTTCTGAATGCGATGACCTATCCGGACAAGACGGTATATCCGGTAGCCAGCTGCAATGACAAGGATTTTCAGAATCTGATGCATGTCTATCTGGATGCAGTGTTCTATCCGAATATCTATCAAAGAGAAGAGATATTCCGACAGGAGGGCTGGCACTATGAAATAGAGGATGAGAAGGCGCCCATCGAAATCAATGGTGTTGTATATAATGAAATGAAGGGAGCATTTTCTTCACCGGATGATATGCTGGACAGAGAGGTGTTTAATACATTGTTTCCGGACACTGCATATTCCTTTGAATCAGGCGGAGACCCTGCTGATATACCGAAACTGACTTATGAGAAGTTTCTGGAGTTTCACAGAACCTATTATCATCCATCCAATTCTTATATTTATCTCTACGGTGATATGGATATGGAAGAGAAGCTGATATGGATGGATCAGGAGTATTTGAGCAGCTTTGACAAAATTCAGATCGACTCCTCCATCAGCCTGCAAAAGGGATTCTCAGAAATCGTTACAAAGACAAAGGAGTATTCAATCACAAATGAGGAACCCTTGGAGGATAATACGTATCTGTCCTATAATCTTGTCATTGATACAAGTCTGAACCGTGAACTCTATCTGGCATTTCAGATCATAGAGTATGCACTTCTGGCTGCACCGGGAGCTCCGTTAAAGCAGGCACTTCTGGATAGAAAAATAGGCAAGGATATCATGAGTACCTATGAAAATGGTGTATACCAGCCATATTTTTCAGTGATTGCCAAGAATGCGAACCGATCAGATCTGAACGCATTTCTTGACACCATTCGCGAAGTGCTGCAGGGTATTGTCAAGAATGGTATGGATCAAAAGGCGCTGTTAGCCGGTATCAATTATTACGAGTTCCGATACAGAGAAGCTGA
This sequence comes from bacterium, assembly GCA_030539165.1. GTDB lineage: Bacteria > Bacillota > Clostridia > Lachnospirales > Lachnospiraceae > JAAYYM01. The sequence goes on along the minus strand of JAUNSO010000005.1, from coordinate 23,297 downwards.
TTACGGCTCTTATCCAAAGGGTCTGATGTATGGACTGCAGGCATATGACAGCTGGCTGTATGATGAGACAAAGCCGTTTATGCATATTGAAGAGCTGGAGACATTTGCGTTTATTAAGAGCAAGGTAGACAGCGGATATTTTGAAGAGCTGATACAAAAGTATCTGATCGATAATACACATGGTTCTATTGTCATTGTAGAGCCCAAAAGAGGACTGACTGCAGAGCTGGATCAAAAGGAAGCAGAGCGTCTGGCTGCATATAAGGCCGGTCTGTCGGCTGATGAAATCAAGCAGATGGTGCTGCAGACGGAGAATCTGATCCGCTATCAGGAGGAGCCGAGTACGAAAGAAGAGCTGGAAACGATTCCTCTGCTGCAAAGAGAAGATATAGACCGGAAGGCGCAGCCTTTTATCCTGACAGAAAAGCATGTTGCCAATACGCTTGTATTACAGCACAATCTGTTTACAAACGGAATCGGATACCTGAATCTGCTGTTTGATACGAAGGATGTGCCCTATGAGCTGATATCCTATATGGGAATATTAAAGAATGTACTGGGCTTTATCAGCACAGAACACTACAGCTACGGCGATTTGTTTAATGAAATCAACCGGAACAGCGGCGGTATCAGTGCAGGTGTGACATCCTATGCGGATGCCAGAAAGGATGACGCCTATCAGCTTAAATTTGAGGTTCGTGCCAAGGTACTCTATGGCAGACTGGACTTTGCATTCCGGATGATCAGTGAAATTCTCTTTACATCGGACTTTACGGATGAAAAGAGATTATATGAGATCCTTGCCATGCTGAAGAGCCGGATCCAGATGAGCATGACATCGTCAGGCCACTCTACGGCAGCACTGAGGGCTTTGTCTTACTGCTCTAAGACTGCAAAGCTGTCAGACATGATGAGCGGACTGGAATTTTATCGCCTGGTTGACCGTCTGGAAAGTCATTTCGAGGAAGAAAAGGCAGATCTGACAGCTAAGCTGCAGAAGCTGATGAAGTATATCTTCAGACCTGAAAATCTGATGGTGGACTATACGGCAAATGATGAGGGCTACGCCAAACTGGAGTGTGAGATAGAACCGTTCAAGAAACAGCTGTATACAGAGCCGGTTACAGCGGAAGATTATACGATCACAACCGAAACGAAAAATGAAGGGTTCAAGACCTCCTCCAAGGTACAGTATGTGGCAGTGGCAGGAAACTATAAAAAAGCGGGACTGCCGTATACGGGAGCACTCAAGGTTATGAAGGTGATTCTGGGATATGATTATCTGTGGAATAACGTGCGTGTCAAGGGTGGTGCCTACGGCTGCATGAATTCATTTTCAAAGGTCGGAGATTCTTATTTTGTATCATACAGAGATCCGAATCTGGAAAAGACACTGGAGGTTTATCATGGCGCGGTTGCGTATCTGAAGTCTTTTACAGCAGATGAGAGAACGATGACCAAGTATATTATCGGTGCAGTCAGCGATCTGGATCTCCCGCTGAGTCCGTCAGCAGAGGGAAGCAGGGCATTGACATCCTATCTGGCACATGAGACCTATGAGGATATCCAAAGGGAAAGAGATGCGGTATTGTCTGTCAGTGAGGAGAAAATCAAGAGTCTTGCCGGCCATGTAGAGGCTATGATCTCGCAGAATATGCTTTGTGTACTGGGTGGAGAAGAAAAGATAGAGGAACAGAAAGCATTGTTTTCATATACAGAGAATTTATTTTAAGGCGTATGCCAAAAGGAGGAACTTATGAGAAAAGGGATTGTAATGAGTGTGCTGGCAGGGCTGGCCGTGATGGTGGTGCTGGGGGGCTGCGGAAGCAAGGCAGCCGACTATTATTTAGAGGAAGCAGCACCGGCTGAGGAGCCGATGTATGATTATGCTACGGATGATGTCTATACATCTGAGTCGTATGATATGGACGGAGCAGAGAATACGGCTGCAGTAGCTGAGGATAGCAGCAGCGAGTCTGTTTCAGTGGCAGATAACAGAAAGCTGATCAGAAATGTGGATATGAGCGTTGAGACAGAGAATATGAAGGAAATGCTTCAGAATATCAACGACAGGATAGCAGAGTACGGTGGATATGCTGAGTATGCATCTGTTGATGCAGGCTATGCAAATATCAAAGCACGTATTCCAAGTGATAAACTGGACACATTTGTAAGCAATGTGGCTGAAATGTCAAATGTGACCAATAAAACGGAGTCAGCAGAGGACATCACCCTGCAGTATGTGGATACAAAGTCCAGAGTAGAGTCCCTGCAGATCGAACAGGATCGTCTAAATGAACTGCTCGCAGAGGCTGACAGTGTTGATACAGTGATCGCACTGGAAAGCAGACTGTCTGAGGTCAGATATGAACTGCAGTCCTACGAATCTCAGCTGCGTACATATGATAATCTTGTGGATTACAGCACGGTTCAGATCAATATCAATGAAGTGAAAACCTATGCACCTCAGGTAGAAGCCACCAGATGGGAAAAGATGACCAGAGGCTTCGTGGACAGTATGTATGGTGTGGGTGAGGGCTTCCTTGATTTCATTGTCGGACTGATCATTGCGCTGCCGTTCCTGATCGTATGGGCACTTATCATCTTTGTGATTTTCCTGATCATCCGTGCAATCATAAAGTCTAACAAGAAAAAGCAGGCTCAGAGATTAGAGCAGCAAAGACAGTATATGATGCAGAATCAGCAACAGCAGCAGGTACAGAATCCACAGCGGCAGGTACAGCAACAGCAGCAGGCACAGAATCAGCAGCCGCGACAGGAAACAAAATGATGAATGAACAGTATAAAGCAGGCTTTGTGACGTTGATCGGCCGTCCGAATGTGGGCAAATCCACATTGATGAACTATCTGATCGGACAGAAAATCGCCATTACCTCAGATAAACCGCAGACAACCAGAAATCGCATCCAGACCGTCTATACCTGTGATGAGGGGCAGATTGTGTTCGTGGATACTCCCGGTATTCACAAATCGAAAAACCGTTTGGGAGACTATATGGTATCTATGGCAACACGTTCCGTTAATGATGTGGACGTTGTATGCTGGCTCGTCGAGCCGTCTACCTTTATCGGGGCCGGTGAGCGCATGATAGCCGAGAAGCTGCAGAAGGTAAAAGTACCGGTCATTCTTGTAATCAACAAAACAGATACAGTCAAAAAAGACGAAATCCTGAAATTCATTGATGCATACAAGGATATCTGCAATTTTGCAGAAATTGTACCTGTATCTGCATTGAAGGGTCATAATACTGATGAACTGATCAAGGTCATCATGAAGTATCTTCCGTATGGAGTTCCATTTTACGATGAAGATACCATTACCGATCAGCCGGAACGGCAGATCGTGGCAGAACTGATCCGGGAGAAGGCATTAAAATGTCTGGACGAAGAGGTGCCTCACGGCATTGCGGTATGCATCGAAAGCATGAAATATCGTAAACAGATTGTTGATATTGAAGCAACCATCATCTGTGAACGGGATTCTCATAAAGGAATTATCATCGGAAAAGGCGGTGCCATGCTGAAAAAGATCGGGTCAGCAGCACGTTATGAGATTGAGGATCTGCTGGAGAGCAAGGTTAATCTGCAGCTGTGGGTCAAAGTGAAAAAGGACTGGCGTGACAGCGATTTTCTGTTGAAAAACTTCGGCTATAACCAAAAAGATACAGAGTAATAATTGAAAAAAAGTACACTCTATATTGTAAAGAAACAAAAGCGTAACTGTAAAGGTAATGGACAGTTATGGATAAGCAGCAATAGGAGGAGTACGGTTATGGACGAGAACTGGATGAAGTTTGAAAATTCGGGAAGCGTATCTGATTATTTGAACTACCGAAACCGTGTGGAGGCAGAAGCAGAGCTGGCATGGAAACGAAAAGAGGAAAGCGGCAGTGAGAGATTATATCCTTCTGACAGGCATGGTACTGCAGGCGGGTCCTATCGGTGAGTATGATAAGAGAATTGTAATATTGACCAGAGAAAGAGGAAAGATTACTGCATTTGCCAAGGGAGCAAGACGGCAGAACAGCCGGTTAATGGCAGGAACCAATCCTTTTTCTTTTGGTACATTTAAAGTATACGAGGGAAAATCCTATACGGTACTCGAGGCTGATATCAGTTATTATTTTGAAGAACTGCGCATGGATTTTGAGGGTGCCTATCTGGGCATGTATTTTATGGAATTTGCAGATTATTATGCAAGAGAAAACAATGATGAGCGGGAGCTGCTGAAGCTGTTATTTCAATCTCTGCGTGCGATCACCCAGCCGTCAATCCCCAATGCACTGGTCAGGACTGTTTTTGAAATCAAAGCAATGGTCGTGAATGGTGAATTCCCTGGAATTCCGGTGAAGCAACAGATGAGTGAGAGTGCTGTCTATACGGTTGAATATATCGTAAACTCCACCATTGAAAAGCTGTATACATTTAATGTATCGGATGCGGTACTGCAGCAGGTTACGGAACTGGCGGCGCAGTGCAGAAGAAAATACATAGACAGGAAATTTAAGAGTCTGGAAGTATTGGAAAATTGTATGTTGAAAAACCAAGATAACTTCGATATAATAACGGATAGGTGTTGACCAGAGGAGGGTACAGACAATCATGAAGCAAAAGATAATCAGTCTGATACTGATTTTATGTATATTTATGGTGTGTGGGTGTACCGAGAAAAAGACTGATGCAGACACGACAACGGTCTTCGTACACAAGGACGGCAGTATCACAGATGCCATTGTGGAGGAATTTACAGCAGGCTATTATGACGCGACTGAGCTGCAGACGATGACTAATAAAGAGCTGACAGCCTACAACCAGAGTACAGGCGATATGAAAAGTGCAGTGTTATCACAGTATCAGGTGACGGATGGCATGGCGAAGGTGTTTATAGATTTTAAAACAATACAGGATTATGCTGCATTTAATGAAACGGATGGTTATTTCGGAACAATAGCCGATGCCTATGAAGCCGGATATGATCTTGATGTCACATTGAAAAATATAGCAGACGACAAGACTGCGGACAAAAATGCACTTCTGGAGATGGGGAAAAATAAAATTTTGATTTTGGAAGAGCATGTTGATGTCATCACATATAAAAAGATTCTGTATAAGAGCGCAAATGTAGATATCATAAATGATACCCATGCAAGGATATCAGATGAGGCAGAGGGCTTTGCATATATTGTTCTCAAGTAGCATAATCAGATCATTATAACAAATGAAAATATAAAGGAATAGAGGAAAATCATATGGAAAAGACAATGGACAAAATCGTAGCACTGGCAAAGGCAAGGGGATTCGTATATCCGGGTTCAGAGATCTATGGCGGACTTGCAAATACATGGGATTTTGGAAATCTTGGTGTAGAATTAAAGAACAATGTCAAAAAGGCATGGTGGCAGAAGTTCGTGATGGAAAGTCCATATAATGTAGGTGTGGACTGTGCCATTTTGATGAATCCGCAGACATGGGTCGCTTCCGGACATCTGGGCAGCTTTTCAGATCCTCTGATGGATTGTAAGGAATGTCATGAGAGATTCAGAGCGGATAAGCTGATCGAGGACTATGCTGCAGCAAACAAAATTACACTTGAGAGCTCTGTAGATGGATGGACACAGGAACAGATGATGGAGTACATCCGTGAGCATAATATCGCATGTCCGACCTGCGGCAAGCACAACTTTACAGATATCCGTCAGTTTAATCTGATGTTCAAGACATTTCAGGGCGTTACCGAGGATGCAAAGAATACGGTATATCTGAGACCGGAAACTGCACAGGGCATCTTTGTAAACTTTAAAAATGTACAGCGTACCTCCAGAAAGAAAATCCCGTTTGGTATCTGTCAGGTCGGAAAGTCTTTCCGAAATGAGATTACACCGGGCAACTTTATCTTCCGTGTGCGTGAGTTTGAACAGATGGAAATGGAATTCTTCTGCGAGCCGGATACAGATCTGGAGTGGTTTGCATACTGGAAACAGTTCTGTATAGATTTTCTGCAGTCACTGGGCATGAAAAAAGAGGAGATGAGAGTCAGAGATCATGATGCTGAGGAATTATCATTCTACTCTAAGGCGACCTCTGATATAGAGTTCCTCTTCCCGTTTGGATGGGGTGAGCTGTGGGGTATCGCAGACAGAACGAATTATGATCTGACACAGCATCAGAATGTATCAGGTGAGGATCTGTCCTACTTTGATGATGAGAAGAGAGAAAAATATATTCCTTATGTGATTGAGCCGTCACTTGGCGTTGAGCGTATGTTCCTGGCATTTTTATGTGGTGCATATGACGAGGAAGAAATCGGTGAAGGAGATGTCAGAACCGTACTGCATTTCCATCCGGCGCTTGCTCCGATCAAGATCGGTGTGCTTCCGTTGTCTAAGAAGCTGAATGAAGGCGCAGAGAAAATCTTTATGGAACTAAGCAAGAAGTATAACTGCGAATTTGATGACAGGGGAAACATCGGAAAGAGATACAGAAGACAGGATGAGATCGGAACACCGTTCTGCATCACTTATGATTTTGAGTCTGAGACAGATCAAAAGGTAACAGTCAGAGAGCGTGATACCATGGAACAGGAGAGAATCGCCATAGAAGATCTCGACAGCTACTTTGCGGATAAATTTACATTTTAACCTCATTTACAGTTCAAATCAGACTTCCTAAGTGAATATTGTTCTATAATGAATGAATTATGTTATGCAAAAAGTGGAGATTATACAAAATTAGTGCTAGACATACAAAAATCTTTATGATATAATTTTTGTGCGTGATGGGGAGACAATAAAACACATTTGTCGGTGTCACAAATACAACTTATAAAAGGATATTGTATGAACGGAATTCATATTCGATTGCGAGCAAAGAAGCGAACAGAGAATATCAATATTGCAAAAAGGCCAAATTACCCAAGGGGGGAAATTTGGCTTTTTTATATTAACCTATAATTCAAATTACAGGGAGGAAGAAGAAAATGACAAAATGGGTTTATTTATTCAAAGAAGGCAGTGCACAGATGAGAAATCTGCTGGGTGGAAAGGGATGTAATCTTGCCGAGATGACCAATCTGGGATTGCCGATCCCACAGGGTTTTACTGTTACCACTGAGGCTTGTACAGAGTATTATAACAGTGGAAAGACAATCAATGATGAGATAAAGAGCCAGATCTTTGAAGCTCTTGCTAAACTGGAGGAGCAGCAGGGCAAGAAATTTGGGGATACAGAGAATCCGCTGCTTGTATCTGTACGTTCCGGAGCGCGCGCATCTATGCCGGGTATGATGGATACAATACTGAACCTTGGATTAAATGACATTGCAGTCGAGGGCTTTGCAAAGAAAACAGGAAATCCGAGATTTGCTTATGATTCTTACAGAAGATTCATTCAGATGTTCTCAGATGTTGTTATGGAAATGAGCAAGACCTTCTTCGAAGGAATTCTTGATGATATGAAGTCCTCCAAGGGCTACAAATTCGATACAGAGCTGACTGCAGATGATCTGAAAGAGGTTATCGCGAAATATAAAGGCATTTATAAAGAAAAAATGGGCGAGGAATTCCCACAGGATCCGAAGATTCAGCTGATGGAGGCAGTCAAGGCTGTATTTAGATCTTGGGATAATCCGAGAGCCATCGTATACAGAAGAATGAATGACATTCCGGGTGACTGGGGAACAGCTGTCAGTGTACAGGCTATGGTATTCGGCAATACGGGAGACAAGTCCGGAACAGGCGTTGCTTTTACCAGAAATCCATCTACCGGAGCGAAGGGCATTTTCGGAGAATATCTGATCAATGCACAGGGTGAGGATGTTGTGGCAGGAATCAGAACACCGCAGCCGATTACGAAGCTGGAAGAGGATATGCCGAATGTCTACAAGCAGTTTATGGAGATTGCAAATAAATTAGAGAATCACTATCGTGATATGCAGGATATGGAATTTACCATTGAGGATGAGAAGTTATTCTTCTTACAGACACGTAATGGTAAGAGAACAGCTCCGGCAGCACTGCAGATTGCCTGTGATCTCGTAGATGAAGGAATGATTACTCCGGAAGAAGCCGTTATGAGAATTGAGGCAAAGTCTCTGGATCAGCTGCTGCATCCGACATTTGTACCACAGGCACTGAAGGATGGCAAGCTGCTCGGACAGGCACTGCCTGCTTCACCGGGAGCTGCTGCAGGACGTGTCTATTTCACTGCTGATGAAGCTAAGGCACATCATGAAACAGGAGAAAGAGTTGTTCTTGTAAGACTGGAGACTTCTCCGGAGGATATAGAAGGCATGCATGCTGCAGAGGGTATCCTGACTGTCCGCGGTGGTATGACATCACACGCAGCTGTTGTGGCACGTGGCATGGGTACAGCGTGTGTATCAGGCTGTGGTGAGATTCAGATTGATGAAGCAGCAAAGGTATTTAAGCTCGGCGGGGAGACAATCGTCGAGGGTGACTATATCTCTTTAGATGGCTCTACCGGTAAGATTTATCTGGGAGACATTCAGACAGAGGAGGCTAAGATCGGCGGCAACTTCGGACGTATTATGGGCTGGGCAGACCAGTACAGAAGGCTGAAGGTCAGAACCAATGCAGATACGCCTGCAGATGCAAGAAATGCAGTCAAGCTTGGCGCGGAAGGTATCGGACTCTGCCGTACAGAGCATATGTTCTTTGAACCGGAGAGAATACCGAAGATTCGCCAGATGATTCTGTCTACCACTGTAGAAGAACGTACAGATGCACTGATTGGACTGATTCCTTACCAGAAAGAGGACTTCAAGGGTATTTACGAGGCTATGGAGGGCAGACCTGTTACAATCCGTTTCTTAGATCCGCCTCTTCATGAATTCGTGCCGACCGAAGAGAAGGATATTGAGGAACTTGCAAAGCGTATGAATCTGACTGTTCAGCAGGTGAAGGAAACCTGTGATGCCCTGCATGAATTTAATCCGATGATGGGACACCGCGGATGTCGTCTGGCAGTGACTTATCCTGAGATTGCCAAGATGCAGACAAGAGCAGTCATGGAAGCTGCCATTGAAGTGAAGAACGAGAAGGGATATCACATTGAACCGGAGATTATGATTCCTCTTGTCGGAGATAAGAAAGAACTGAAATATGTGAAGGATGCGGTAGTGGAAGTTGCAGAGCTTGTGAAGAAAGAGAAGAATTCTGATATTGTTTACCATGTCGGTACGATGATCGAAATTCCGAGAGCAGCACTGCTGGCAAATGAGATTGCTGAGGAGGCTGAGTTCTTCTCATTTGGAACAAATGATCTGACCCAGATGACATTTGGATTCTCCAGAGATGATGCAGGAAAGTTCCTGGATGCATATTATAAGTCAAAGATTTATGAGTCTGATCCGTTTGCAAAGCTTGATCAAAATGGTGTGGGACAGTTAGTCGAGATGGCAGCGATGAAGGGACGTGCTACGAGACCGGATCTGCATCTGGGGATCTGTGGTGAGCACGGAGGAGACCCTGCTTCGATTGAATTCTGTAATAAGGTGGGACTGGATTATGTGTCCTGTTCACCGTTCAGAGTTCCGATTGCAAGACTGGCGGCAGCACAGGCGGCACTTGGAGCAGCTAAATAGAGAATGAATTGACAAACAAACAGAACGAGTACAGATATTTGTACTCGTTCTGTTTGTTTGTACGGATATTGATTGATGCATTTATATGGAGTGGGAATTAGGATTTGTTTTGCAGTTTCTTTGCATATTGAACAAGTTCCTGGCGCTGGGTTTCGTCCAACTTTAGTAGTTCTTCAGCGAACTGTCCAAGAGATATGTCTTCCGTGAAGTTTTCATCAGTGAATTGCTTTTGTATATCATGATTTGGTTCTTTGTCCATATTGACTCCTTGCTGTATCCGGTAAGAATACAAAATTTGGTTGTATCTATCATAACAGATACAACTCTTATTTGTAAACAGGAAAATTTTACAAGTCAAAATCTAAACATTTTTTTTATGACTGCCGGGTAGGAATATTTAGAAACTTATGTTAAACTATACAAAGTATATAGATGAAACAGATATGAACGGAGGGTATTATGAAGAAAACTAAAATTGTCTGTACATTAGGGCCTGCGAGCAGACAGGAGGATGTACTCAGACAAATGATAGACAAGGGTATGAACGTTGCCAGACTGAATTTTTCACATGGTACACATGAGTATCATCAGGAAACCATCGATATGGTCAAGAGGATCAGAGAGGATGTCGGAGTTCCACTGGCAATCATGCTTGATACAAAGGGTCCGGAGATCAGAACCGGTGATTTTGAACAGGAAAGAGTGGAACTGAAGGAGGGTGCACAGTTTACTTTAACGACACGGGATGTCATGGGAACAGAAGAGATTGTTTCCATTACCTACAAGGAGCTGCCGCAGGATCTGGAGCCGGGAAATACGGTTTTGATTGATGATGGCAGTATAGAACTGCGCGTTAAGGAATGCACAGATACGGATATTATCTGCGATGTCATCAATGGCGGTATGGTCAGCAACCATAAGGGGATCAATGTTCCGTGCGTTCACCTGAATATGCCATATATGAGTCAGGCAGATAAGGATGACGTGCGTTTTGGTGTGGAACAGGATGTTGATTTTATAGCGGCGTCTTTTGTGCGCTGTGAGGAGGATATCAAAGAACTCAGAAATTTTGTGGATTATTATGGTGGAAAGAATATCAAACTGATCTCCAAGATTGAAAATGTGGAAGGAATCGAAAATTTTGAGGCGATACTCAGTCATTCTGACGGTATCATGGTAGCAAGAGGAGATATGGGTGTTGAGGTAGAGTATGAGCGTCTTCCGGGTCTGCAGAAGAAATTTATTACAGCATGCTATAAGGCAGGAAAGATGGTCATTACAGCCACACAGATGCTGGAGTCCATGATCGAACATCCTCATCCGACAAGAGCCGAGATTACGGACGTTGCAAATGCAGTCTTTGATGGAACCAGTGCAGTCATGCTGTCAGGTGAGACGGCAATGGGCAAGTATCCGGTTCTGACAGTGGAGGTAATGGCTAAGATAGCGCGCCAGGCTGAAAAGGATTATTTTGAGATCAAGAAGAATTCTGTCAGATATGTCATGGACCAGAATGATATCACCAATGCGGTATGTGATGCTGCCTGTACGACGGCACGTGATATAGGAGCAAAGGCAATTATAGCAGTTACGAAATATGGACAGACAGCACGGCGTATGTCAAAGTTCCGGCCACAGGAGCCTATCGTTGCCGCAACTCCGGAGCTTAAGACCTTTCATCAGCTGGCTTTATCCTGGGGTGTATATCCGGTGCTTGCGCGTTACCAGCAGACACAGGAGGAGTTGTTTGATCATGCCATTGCATGTGCAAAGCAGATTGATGTTGTGGAGACAGGAGATACGGTGGTAATCGCAGCAGGTGTACCGTTGGATACACCGGGAGGAACGAACCTGCTCCGTGTGGAAACGGTCAGCTATACTTAATCATAAAACAGAACAGAAGAATGGAAATAAAAAAGGATGCCGGGTTTGAAGCGGCATCCTTTTCTTGGAGATAAGGAGAAAAATCTATATGAAGGGAAATTGTTGTTTGTCGAAGCTAATCAGTCAAACACGCTCTGTAAGTCAGTATGCGCATTTTGTCCGAACATGTTCGCTGTTAACTTCATTTGATAGTTCATAGTATAAAAGGAAAATGTGACAAAATCGTGTACGGATTCTAAAACAAAAATAAAGTTCAAATAAAATAAAAAATATGTTGACAGGCGACATATGTCGTGGTACGATATGTCGAGTAGATGATATGTCGACAAACGACACATATAAAATAGATAGGAGATCAATGATGAACGAGAATGAGCAGTTAACACAAACAGAAGAAATACAAGTGGAAGCAGAAACACAAGCAGAAAAGGAATATCCGGTCAAGAACTTACAGAAAAAATGGTATAAAGCGATTCTGTATGCCGCTGGATTGATTGCATTGGCGTTTGGAATACAAATCATCATAGGAGGAGCTGCAGGGATCTTTTTGCTGATTCAGGCTGTGCTTGAATCCAGATTCAGCGCTGATGTGTCACCTGATGAGATGACTAAGATTCTGGAAGACAGCGGTATTATCAATCTAGTCAGTGCAGCGGCTTCTTTTGCAATGGCAGTGACCTTTGGATTATGGTATAAACTGAAACATGCAAAGCATTGTGCGATGGCGCAGATCAAAGAAACGATGAAATCAGCATTTACACCGAGTAAAACAGCACTGTTTATACTGACGGCGGTTGCCTGCTATACAATAGCAGTTTGCACTACATTACTGATTGGCTATGCACTGCCTGATACATTAGACCAGTATCTCGATATGGCAGAGCTGGTATTTGAAGACGGCCCGTTAACACTGATTATGTCGCTTCTTTTTGCACCGGTTGCAGAAGAGTGTCTGGTGCGTGGACTGATTCAAAGAAGACTGGAAAGCTACTTTCCCATGATTGCAGTGCTGTTGATCGAATCCGTATGCTTTGGGATTCTGCACGGCAATCTCGTACAGGGGCTGTATGTCATACCACTGGCTATGGTAACCGGCTATTTATCTTATCAGTATCGCTCGGTCATACCGACCATCCTGTTTCATATGCTCTATAATTTTATGCCCAGAATCATCAACCTGATACCGGAGGAGATTACAGACCGGGATGGAGTCTGGTTTGCGGCAGCTGTCATCTTGACAGCAGGAGTCATTGTTATGCAGAAAGTATTTTCAAAAAAGGAGACACAAGATGCAGCCAAAGTCTGAACCATTAACGGAAAGCTATTTTTACATTTTACTATGTATGTATCACAATCCTCTGCATGGATACGGAATCATGCAGGAATCACTGAAGCTGTCGGGAGGGCGTGTTAAGATCGGCTCCGGAACGATGTATGGCGCAGTGAGCAATATGTTGAAAAAGGACTGGATCAGAGAAGTGATATCCGGAGGCACGGATGAAAAGAACAAAAGAAAGTATGAACTGACAGAGCTTGGAAAAGAAGTACTGGATAGTGAAATAGAGAGACTGCGTGAGCTTCTTGCAAGCGCGGATCAGGTCATTGACACTGCCTCAGGCATAACGGAGGAACAATCATGAGCAGGAATATCAAAACATCTTATGCCGCATATGCTGCATGGAACGTAGAAATGGAAGAGCTTGCCCTGAACAGACAGTCAGAGCAGGGATGGCAGCTATTGAAGGGTGGCTGCTTTCACACAATCTATGAACAGGACAGCAGCATCCGCTATATCCACAAAATTGATTATAATCCGGACATCAAAAACGGCTCTGATGAGAAGAACAGATATATCGAACTGTTTGAGGAGCAGGGCTGGGAATATGTCAACACCACCTATAACGGCTGGAATTATCTCAGAAAGAAGTATGATGAGTCTCTGCCGATCGGAGAGTATGAGATTTATACGGATGCATCCTCCTACCGGACAATGATGAAAAGGTGGATCAGACTCGGAAGACTGCTTCAGATACTGGAATTGATCATAGGAATCCAGAATCTGATCATTGGAACCTCCATGGACAGTTCCATGAATGTGATGATGTCCTTTTTCCTGTTTGCAATCGTGATATGGCTGCAAAACGGAATTTCAAAGATCAAGGCAAGATATTAATGTTATGAGATTTCAGAACAGCCTATTTTTATCTTAGGACTGGAAAAACGGTTCAGAACGTGATAAAATGAATCAAGTTGGCACGCGTCAATGTGTGATGCGTGCCGTTTCATTTGCAAAACAATCAGCGTCAGGAGGATCTATCAATGGAAAATATCATAATTCCGGAAGGATATCAGTGTAACGGAACGATTAAAGAAACAGAGATCGCAATCAAGGATGTAAAGGATTATTTTGAGAGAGCGCTTGCAAAAGAGCTGAATCTGACAAGAGTATCAGCACCTTTATTTGTAAAGCCGGAGTCCGGCTTGAATGATAATCTGAATGGTGTGGAACGGCCGGTTTCTTTTGGAATCAAGGAGCAGGACGATGCAAAGGTGGAAATCGTACATTCGCTTGCAAAGTGGAAGAGAATGGCTCTGCAGAAATACGGTTTTGCACATGGTGAAGGCCTTTATACGGATATGAGTGCGATCAGACGCGATGAGGATACAGATAATATTCATTCTATCTATGTGGATCAATGGGACTGGGAACGTATCATCGATCAAGACGAGCGCACTATGGATACACTGAAGAGTATCGTATGTAAGGTGTATGAGGCACTCAAAAATACAGAAGTATTTATCAATGCCAGATATCCGGAAATTAAAAAGGTATTGCCGGCTGAGATCACATTTATCACAACACAGGAATTAGAGGATGCATATCCGTCTATGACCGGAAAAGAACGTGAACATGAAGCGGCTAAAAAATATGGTGCAGTCTTTATCATGCAGATCGGTGATAAGCTGGCATCAGGAGAGAGACATGACGGACGCGCGCCGGACTACGATGACTGGAGTCTAAACGGAGATATTATAGTGGATTATCCGTTACTCGGAATCGGACTGGAGCTTTCCTCCATGGGAATCAGAGTAGATGAGAAGGCATTAAAGGAGCAGTTAGTCAAGGCCGGCTGCCCGCAGAGATCAGAGCTTCCCTTTCAAAAGGCTCTGTTGGAGGGAAAACTGCCTTATACGATCGGTGGAGGTATCGGTCAGTCCAGAATCTGTATGTTCTTCCTGAAGAAAGCACACATTGGAGAGGTGCAGAGCTCTATCTGGCCGGATGATGTGACAGCATATGCAGAAGAGCATGGAGTTCATCTATTATAATAGAAAGATCTGAGTTGGAGAACGAAATATGAAGCTGACATACAAGCATACAAAATATGCCTGCTATATCGGATACATTACCCAGGCGATTATTAATAACCTGGCACCATTGTTATTTTTAACATTTCATAATCAGTTTGGAATATCCCTTGCTGCAATCAGCGGTTTAATTTCGATTAACTTCTGTGTACAGATTCTGGTGGATTTTGTGTCTGTGAAGTTTGTGGACAGACTGGGATACCGGATCTGTTCCATAGCCGCCTTTGTATTATCAGCCATTGGCCTGACAGCGCTTGGAATCTTACCGAATATCATGTCGAATGCATATGTCGGTCTGGTCATTGCGACAGTGATCAATGCGATTGGAGGAGGCCTTTTGGAAGTGCTGGTCAGTCCGATCATCGAGGCACTGCCGGGAGACGAAAAGGACTCTGCCATGAGTCTTTTGCATTCCTTTTACTGCTGGGGACATGTTGGGGTGGTGTTGATCTCAACATTGTATTTTAATGTGTTCGGAATCTCAAACTGGATGTATCTGCCGGTTATCTGGGCAGTCGTACCGCTGCTTGATCTGGTTTTGTTTACGAAAGTACCGTTATGCAAGCTGGTAGAGGATGATGAGCTGATACCGTTAAGAAAGGTATTTACAATGAAGATATTCTGGCTGCTGTTACTGCTGATGATCTGTGCAGGAGCTTCGGAACAGGCAATGTCACAATGGTCTTCTTTGTTTGCAGAGATGGGACTGGGCGTGAGCAAGACGATGGGAGACCTGCTCGGACCGTGTGCCTTTGCTGTCTGTATGGGAACTGCCAGGGCTATCTATGGCAAATGGGGCTATCGTATGGACTTGAAGAAGTTCATAGTTGGAAGCAGTATCCTGTGTATCATCAGCTATTTGATCACGGTTTTTGCACCAAATCCGGTCTTATCCCTGATGGGATGTGCAGTGTGCGGATTCTCAGTCGGTATTATGTGGCCGGGTGTGTTCAGCCTGGCAGGAGAGTACTGCAGAGCAGGTGGTACAGCGATGTATGCATTGCTTGCATTAGGCGGTGACGTTGGCTGCTCCTCAGGTCCGTCATTGGTTGGATTGATTTCCGGCAGTACGGAAAAAGGCGGAATGGACAGTCTGTTACAGCTGACCGGGAGTCCACTGAAAACAGGAATGCTATTTGCGATTGTCTTTCCGGTAGCCATGGCTATGGGAATCGCGGCACTCAGAAAAAGAAAAGCATAATTGACAATGCAGGGAAAAATAACTATAATCTATTAATGTTCAGAAATGAAAGAAATATTTGAAGCATCCGGGAGGAAGTACAGTGAAAAAGTACGGTGTAAATGAATTAAGACAAATGTTTTTAGATTTCTTTGAGAGCAAGGGACATCTGGTCATGAGAAGTTTTTCTCTTGTACCGCATAACGATAACAGTCTGCTCTTGATTAACGCCGGTATGGCACCGTTAAAGCCATATTTTACGGGACAGGAGGTGCCTCCCTGCAAGAGAGTGGCAACATGTCAGAAGTGTATCCGTACAGGCGATATCGAAAATATTGGAAAGACTGCACGCCATGGTACTTTTTTTGAAATGCTGGGCAATTTCTCATTCGGGGATTATTTTAAACACGAAGCAATCGGCTGGACATGGGAGTTTCTGACTGAGGTAGTCGGATTAGAAGCAGACAGACTGTATCCTTCTGTATATTTAGAGGATGATGAAGCATTTGATATCTGGAATCAGGAAATCGGAGTTCCGGCAGAGCGCATTTTCCGTTTTGGTAAAGAGGATAATTTCTGGGAGCATGGCTCAGGTCCGTGCGGCCCCTGTTCAGAGGTATATTATGATCGTGGAGAGAAGTATGGCTGCGGTAAGCCTGACTGTACAGTCGGATGTGAGTGTGACAGATATATTGAGATATGGAACAATGTATTTACACAGTTCGATGGTGACGGAAAAGGAAACTATGAGCTGTTAGAAAGTAAAAATATTGATACCGGTATGGGTCTGGAGCGTCTGGCTGCAGTCGTTCAGGATGTAGATTCTATCTTCGACGTAGATACGATCTTCGCGCTTCGCCAGAAGGTATGTGAGCTTGCAGGCAAGGAATATCACCAGGAGTATAAATGGGATGTTTCTATCCGAATTGTGACAGATCATATACGTTCTGCTTCTTTTATGATTTCAGATGGAATCATGCCGTCTAATGAAGGACGCGGCTATGTTCTTCGCAGAATCATCAGACGTGCCAGCAGACATGGCAGACTGCTCGGAATACAGGGCGCTTTCCTTGCAAAACTGTCAGAGACAGTGATAGAGGGCTCCAAGGATGGCTATCCGGAGCTGTTTGACAAGAAAGATTTTATCTTTAACGTATTAACAGAAGAAGAAAATAAATTTAACAAGACCATCGATCAGGGTCTGAGTATTTTAAATGATATGTGTGAAGACATGAAACAGTCCGGCAAGACGGTTCTGGATGGTCAGGATGCATTTAAGCTGCATGATACCTATGGCTTCCCGCTTGATCTGACCAAAGAGATCCTGGAAGAAAAGAATCTTGGTGTGGATGAAGAGGGCTTTGCGAAGGCCATGAAGGAACAGAAGGAACAGGCACGTAAAGCACGCAAGGTCACAAATTATATGGGTGCAGATGCAACAGTATATGAGGAACTGGATCCTGCACTGACATCGGCTTTTGTAGGCTATGACAGACTGACACATCAGTCAGAAATCACAGCCTTGACGACAGAGGATGAGATCGTTGACGCATTGACAGACGGACAGGTCGGCACCATTCTCGTAAAGGAAACACCATTTTATGCAACTATGGGCGGACAGTCTGCAGATACAGGAATCATATCCACAGACGGCGGTGAATTTAAAGTAGAAGATACCGTGAAGCTCGCAGGCGGCAAAGTCGGTCATATCGGCAAGGTGATCAGCGGCATGTTCAAAAAGGGCGATCAGGTGACACTGGCGGTAGATGAGACAAACAGAAACAGTACCTGCAAGAATCACAGCGCGACACATCTGCTGCAGAAGGCACTTCGTACGGTACTCGGTACCCATGTAGAGCAGGCAGGCTCATTTGTAAATGCTGACAGACTGCGTTTTGACTTCAGTCATTTCTCTGCCATGACATCGGAGGAACTGGCGCGGGTAGAGCAGATCGTGAATGATGAAATCATGGCAGGTCTGATTGTCGATACACAGGAGATGTCCATAGAAGACGCAAAAAAGACGGGCGCAATGGCTTTGTTTGGAGAAAAATATGGCGAAAAGGTACGCGTCGTAAAAATGGGAGACTTTTCAACAGAGCTTTGTGGTGGTACACATGTAAAGAACACAAGTACGATTGCAGCATTTAAGATTGTTTCCGAGGCAGGTATTGCAGCAGGCGTCAGAAGAATAGAAGCACTGACCGGCAACGGGGTATTCGCATATTACAAGGAGCTTGAGGCTACTGTTGACAAAGCAGCCAAGATCGTTAAGACAAATCCGGCAGCTTTGACAGAGAAGCTTGAGCATATGATGGCAGAGATGAAGACTCTGCAGAGCGAAATTGATTCTTTGAAGAGTAAGGCAGCCAAAGATGCACTGGGCGATGTCATGGATCAGGTGACAGAAATCAAAAATGTGAAATTGCTGGCAACTAAAGTGGACGGAGTAGACATGAATGGACTGCGAGACCTTGGTGACCAGTTGAAGGAAAAGCTGGGTGAAGGAGTCGTTGTGTTGATCTCGACGACAGACGGAAAGGTGAATCTGATTGCCATGGCCACAGACGGCGCTATGACAAAGGGTGCACATGCCGGCAATCTGATTAAGGGTATCGCAGGATTAGTAGGCGGTGGCGGCGGTGGACGTCCGAACATGGCTCAAGCAGGCGGAAAGAATCCGGCAGGGGCTGATGCAGCGCTTGCAGAGGCAGCTAAGGTGCTGGAAGGCCAGCTGAAATCATGACGATCAAACAGAGTGAATGAAATCAGAAAAAAATAGTTGACGAAATTGGAAATTATGCTATAATCTTATATAGTGCAATGAAAATACCCGTACAGTCGTATGATGCACAATATAGGACTGGAGGGGAGGTTAGGTGTGAGACTATGTCAAATGTAATCGTAAAAGATAATGAGACTTTAGATAGCGCTTTACGTCGTTTTAAAAGAAACTGTGCTAAGGCCGGTATCCAGCAGGAGATCCGCAAGAGAGAGCATTATGAGAAGCCAAGCGTAAGACGTAAGAAAAAGTCAGAAGCAGCAAGAAAAAGAAAATATAACTAAAGTAAAGTAAGTCCTTGGTCGTATGATCAAGGACTTTTTTCACTGAAACTCATGGGGGATTTTGACATGGAGACAGATGAAATCAAAACTGAATCAAAGGCAAATGTGGCAGTAGCGACAATTGTAGACAGGATGTTTCGCTATGTGATGACAGGTTGTCTGACAGCACATATCATTTTGCTTATTGCCTTTATCTATCATGGAATCAAACTGTTTGCAATTTTAAATATATGCAGTGTTTTACTGTATACAGTTTTGTATATTAAGAAGTTCCATCTGACACCGAATGTGCATTTCCTTGCGTTGAATCTGGAAATATTGATTCACATGGGGCTTGCTGTGATATTTTTTGGATGGAATTATGGCTTTCAGTATTACTTCATATTTCTGTTTACTGCAATTTTTATGAAGGTGTTGAATAACATCAAATTCATACAGCTGTATGGAGTGATGCAGGCGGTGGTATATATCATCCTTCGAATCATTACCTTCAATATGGAACCGATTTATCCAAAAGCGGACGAGGCAGTGGTTCGAATGATTTATCTCATCAATATATGCATATTCTTTATTGGAGCGTATGTACTGGCGAATACAGTGAATCATTCAAATCTGTTGTACAGAGCAATGCTTTCCAAGGACAATGAAGAGCTCAAGGAACAGGCACAGGAGGATTATCTGACAGGTCTTTCAAACAGACGCAGTCTTTATAATCAGTTTGACTATCTGGAACGCAGCTCGAATGAGAATTTTACATATTGTGTCGCAATTGGTGATATTGATGACTTTAAGCTGATCAATGATAAATGGGGTCATGAGATCGGGGACGCGATCCTCGTCAGTATGTCAGATATCATTCGCAATATGGTGCGAGAGAAGGATATTGTGTGTCGGTGGGGCGGAGAAGAAATCGTAATCGTCATGCCCAATATGCCGCGAAATCTTGCATATGAAAGAATAGAAGGAATACGAAAGAAGATCGAGACAGTCAGTGTTGAGGGCAAATCAGGAAAGATATATGCGACCATGACCTTCGGTGTCTGCGGAAATTATGGAGAGACAGATCTGGAACGGGTCGTAGCGAAGGCAGACGAATTGCTGTATATCGGCAAGAAGAATGGGAAGAATCAGGTCGTGCAGGATCAAAAAATCGTATAGGACAAAATCAAAACAGGACAGGACAGCTGTCCTGTTTTTGTGCGGTTCTATCAGTATCATTCGTACAATATAATGTTAATAACAACAATTTGACGAGCGTATGAGATATGAAATTATGGAAACGATGGACGGCCATATTACTGCTGATAGTATCCTTTGCTACAATGACAGGGTTTGATTCAATCGAGACTGCTTCTCCATCGGTGATATTGATGGAAGCATCAACAGGAACGGTAATCTATGAGAAAGAAGCAGATTCGGTACTGCCGCCTGCCAGTATCACAAAGATCATGACTATGCTGCTGATTTTTGATGCGCTGGAGGCGGGCAGGATCAAACTGACAGACGAAGTTTCTGTATCAGAATATGCTGCTTCCATGGGCGGTTCGCAGGTCTTTCTGGAGCCTTTTGAAAAACAGACGGTCGAGACGATGATCAAATGTATTGCCGTAGCATCAGCAAACGATGCCTCTGTGGCTATGGCAGAGTACGTGTGTGGAAGCGAAGAGGAATTCGTTAAGAAAATGAACGAGCGGGCGGCCGGTCTGGGCATGAAAAATACAAACTTTGTGAACTGCAATGGTCTGGATGTGGAGGGGCATGTCACCACTGCACGCGATATCGCCATGATGTCCAGAGAACTGATCACGCATCACCCGGAATATGAGAAATATTCAATGATCTGGATGGAAAATATCATACATAATACAGCAAAAGGGAGCTCCGAATTTGGACTGACAAATACAAACAAGCTGGTGCGGCAGTATACACATACGACAGGTCTGAAAACAGGCTCTACTTCACTTGCCAAGTATTGTGTATCCGCCACTGCACGTAATAACGGAATTGATTTGATTGCGGTGATTATGGCAGCCCCGGATCATCAGGTGAGATTTAAGGATGCGGTGGCACTTCTGAATTATGGCTTTGGGGTGAGCCAGCTGTATACAGATGAAAATCAGGACACTCTGGCACCACAGCTGATCGCAGGAGCAATCGAGAGCGATATAGACATCCGCTATACAGGCGAATTTCGGTTTCTGGCCTTTGAAGGGGAAAATCTTGCATCTGTAACGAAGGAAGTTAGGCTGCAGGAAAAGGCAAAGGCACCGGTCAAGGAAGGCGATGTAGCAGGGGAGGCAGTGTATATGCTTGGCGGAAAAGAGATTGGACGCGTACCGATCGTATACGCAGAATCCATGGAGAAAGCCGGATATTTTGATTATTTGAAAAAAGCAGCAGGTCATATACTGTTGTAAATGGAACTGTTTTTTTCATTGAATTCTGAAAAAAACCATGATATAATACAAGATATTGTGGGGCACAACGATAAATGCCACACATTTAGATTCGGGGACGATGTATGCTGATAGCAGGAATCATCGGCACAGTAGCAGTACTGGCAGCCGTGGCAGCAATCATGATTTATAAAGAAAGCAAGGAGTTCTGTATTTCTTTTTATGAATATCATTCAGCCTGTTTATCCAGAGAGCAATACAGGATTGTTTTTTTGTCTGATCTTCATGATAAAGTATTTGGTGAACACAATGAACCTCTTTTAGAAGCAATCGATGATCTCCATCCCGATGCGGTTATGTTTGCCGGTGACATGGTGACCTCCTCAATGGAGCTGCATTATGACTATACGCCAACGATACAGTTCATAGGAAAGCTTGCAAAGAAGTATCCCGTTTATTATGGAATGGGTAATCATGAAGAAAAATTTAAAAGACAGCCGGATGTTTTCCCAGGACAATATGAGGATCTGAGCAGGCAACTGGCAGCATATGGTGTGCATATCATGGAAAATGAGACTGTCAGGATACCAGAGGCTGGCATTACAGTATATGGACTGGATCTCGAACATGAGTATTACCGCAAGCTGATCACAAATCATCTGCCGCCGGATTATTTACAAAATATTTTTGGGGATGTGAACAAAGAGGATTATACGATCCTGCTGGCACACAACCCGGAGCATTTTCCAGAATATGCAGCATGGGAGCCTGATCTAATCGTTTCAGGGCATATTCATGGTGGCGTTATGCAGCTTCCGTTGCTGGGCGGTGTAGTATCTCCTCAGCTGAAGCTGTTCCCAAAATATGATGCAGGGGAGTTTCAAAGTGGCAGAACGACAATGCTGCTGAGCCGGGGAATCGGGTCCCACACGATACCGATTCGTATTTGGAACCGGGCAGAGGTACTCTGTGTAGATCTGAAAAAAACAAAGGGAAATTCCTAAGGGGGATAAAAATGGATTTAACATTCAAATTACAGACATTTGAGGGTCCGCTGGATCTGCTGCTGCATTTGATTGAGAAGAATAAGGTGGATATTTATGATATACCGATTGTCCTGATCACAGAACAGTATCTGGAATATATCAAACAGATGGATACGCAGGATCTGGATGTCATGAGTGAATTTCTGGTGATGGCAGCTACATTACTGGATATCAAGTGTAAGATGCTGCTGCCGAAGGAAGTCAACGAGGATGGAGAAGAAGAGGATCCGAGAGCAGAGCTGGTACAGAAACTGATTGAATATAAAATGTATAAATATATGGCCTATGAGCTGCGAGATAAGCAGATTGATGCAGGCAAAAATGTATTTAAAAATCCGACGATGCCAAAGGAAGTAGCGGATTATTCACAACCGATCGATTATGATGCGCTGGTAGGAGATATGGATCTGGCAAAGCTGAATCAGATTTTCAAATCCATTATTAAAAAGCAGGAGGATAAAGTAGATCCTCTGCGCAGCAAATTCGGTAAGATTGAAAAAGATGAGATCAATATGGAAGAGAAAACGGTCTATATTGAGGAGTATGTAAAGACACACAAGAAATTCAGCTTCAGGAACCTGCTGGAGGCTCAGCCGACCAAGATGGAAGTGGTGGTAACGTTCCTTGTCATATTGGAACTGATGAAGATTGGCAAGATTCTGATTATGCAGGAAGGTATTTTTGACGATATCATGATCACTGCAAAGGAAGCTGCATAGAGATATTGCATAGAGA
>JAUNSO010000042.1:9476-28120 GCA_030539165.1 bacterium | reverse complement strand
TTAACGTGTGGTGGAATTTACCCTTGCACTGGAATTTAAAATTTTAAGTCACCGTTTTTTTTAATGCAAGAAATTTGGCTATAAATTACTATAATTTATAGTTATAGATTTGCAGGTGGGTCTGTGGCGACCGTAGTTTTGATTTTGAGGCTAGATATGCACACCATATTTGGCTTTATGAGTTTGTTGGTGGGTCTGTGGCGATCGTAGTCTTGATTTTGAGACTAGAAATGCACACCATATTTGACTTTATAGGTTTGTTGGTGGGTCTGTGACGATCGTAGTTTTGATTTTGAGACTAGATATGCACACCATATTTGACTTTATAGGTTTGTTGGTGGGTCTTTGGCGACCGTAGCTTTGATTTTGAGACTAGAAATGCACACCATATTTGACTTTATGGACTTGCAGGTGGGTCTTTGGCGACTGTAGCTTTGATTTTGAGACTAGAAATGCACACCATATTTGACTTTATAGATTTGTTGGTGGGTCTTTGGCGACTGTAGTCTTGATTTTGGATTTAGATACAGCATGTTCTTGAACAAGTTCAAGAATCGTCGCGAGCAAAAGAGCTTGCTCGATTCCAATTTGATGAGATGATATTGTCTTAATCGAGCAAAGTAAATAAGAAATATACAAGAAGAAATCTCAAATAGTATCTGAATGATAAAGCAATGTATGTTATAATGGCATTAAGTACAGAAGAAACGGAGGCAAGGCTTTGACGGCGATTAATGTCACATTAGATATATACAGCGCTCTGGTTTGCATGATATTGTGCGGATCTCTCTTTAGTGCACAAGGGAAAAAAGCCAGGCTGAGACTGTACTTTTTGTTAATGTGTATGTTTAATTTCGGAATGGCGTTGGGGGATATCCCTTCATGGACGTGTTCCGGTTTCACGCGCTCATGGTATCCTGTGGCACAGTGGATTGGAGCCCTTGTATTCTGGCTCTGTTCTACAGGAATGCTACTGTTCTTTACGGCGTATTTAATAGAATATCTTTCTCCAAAGGTTCATGTGCATCGCGTTTTTTGGCATGTGGCACTGGTACTGGGTGGTATGCATATTGCGGGCGTTCTTTTATCTGTCGGAAACGGGATGTTTTTTACCATTACAGCAGAAAATGTCTATCAGCGTGGAGACTGGTTCTGGTTTTCACAGCTTCTGCCCCTTTTAATCTATGTACTGGATATTGTTATTTTTGCATTTTACCATCAGGTGCTCTCTATGCGAGACTTTCATATTTTGTCAAGCTATATTGCACTGCCGCTTGTATGTGAGCTGATTCAGATGACGCATTTTGGTGTCTCTCTGCTTCCAGCGGGAGTGTCTGTCTCTTTGCTGCTGATCTATATCAATATCCAGTCCGAACAGGAGCTTAGACTGGAACGACAGGAGAAGGAACTGGCAGAGGCGCGTATTGATATTATGCTTTCGCAGATCCAGCCGCATTTCCTTTATAACAGTCTGACAGCGATCAGGCAGCTCTGTGACGAGAATCCGGCACAGGCAAAAGAGACCATTCATGACTTTGCACAGTTTTTAAGGGGCAATATGAATTCTCTGAAAAGCAAGGCACCGATTCCATTTGAGCAGGAGCTTTCTCATGTGGAGAATTATCTTGCATTGGAACAACAGCGCTTTCAGGGACGACTTCATGTGAACTATGAAATCAAAATCAGAAATTTTTCAATCCCACCTCTTACAATACAGCCAATTGTAGAAAATGCAGTCCGTCATGGCATTTTAAAACGGGAAGCAGGTGGCACAGTCACGATACAAACCAAAGAAAATGATATGGCATATCTTGTAATTGTTGAAGATGACGGCGTTGGTATGCAGCCCGTCATGCAGAACGATCATGAGCATATGCATATCGGCATAGAGAACGTCAGAGAACGTCTGGCGGCCATATGTGCAGGAACATTGACATTTTACAGTGTGCCTGACAAGGGGACCACCGTTGTAATTACCATTCCTAAGGAGGACAGGTCATGAACTATATCGCTGTAGATGATGAATCGTTTGCACTGCGAGATCTTGAGGAGGCACTGCATACGGCAGCGCAGAACTGTACACTCACCTGCTTCACAACCGCAGGCAAAGCACTGGATTTTGCAAGAAATGTACAGATAGATGTTGCCTTTTTAGATATAGAGCTTGGCAGTACCAATGGACTTGTACTTGCAAGGCAGTTAAAGGATCTGCAACCGGAAATTCACATTATCTTCGTTACCAGCTATGAGCAGTATGCCGTGAAGGCTTTTGAACTGCATGCCACCGGTTATTTGATGAAGCCGGTTACAACTGCGGATATTAGAAGAGAACTGACATTTCTCTATAGCGAACAGAAACATTCTCAGAAAATTCGCGTGCGGACTTTCGGTGGCTTTGACATATTTGCAGATGGCCGCCCTATAACCTTCAGGCGTGCCAAATCAAAGGAACTGCTGGCTTATCTGATAGACAGGCGTGGAGTCAGTGTGTCTACTGCTGATGCGTGCTCTGTACTCTGGGGTGATGCAGGCGGAGAGGAAGCAAAAAAGACTTATTACCGTACTGTGGTAAAGGGTCTGCGCGAGGCCTTACAGGAAGCTGGAATTGAGGATATCCTGTTTCGTTCATGGAACAGCCTTGCCATCGTACCTGACCGGCTGGACTGTGACAGCTACCGCTTTCTTGAAGGTGATCCAATCGCTGTGAACAGCTATCGACACGATTACCTGGTTGACTACGAATGGTCAGAATTTGATATGAAATAACAGAATGGTTAGAAGTCATATTTGCTGTGAAATGAGTTCAAAATGACCGTCTCTTGAAGAGGAGACGGTCATTTTGTAATCAATCCTATTGCTTACGATGTCTGCGTAATCAGTTTGTCAACCTTCATAATGTGATTGACCAGCCAGTCGGTCAGAAAGGCAAGCAGATCCTCGATGACCTTGTCCTGCTCTTTATCCAGATCCATGTTGTCAAGATCTTCGAGCTTTTCAACAAAGGCCTTGTGCTGCGCCTTCTGGATAAAGAGTGCCGGATAATCTATAGATTCCATATAAGCCTCTTCATCTGAAAAATGGTGAATGGTATAGGCCTTTAATTCCAACAGGAGGTTCATAATCTGATCGTATTTTTCTACCAGAAACTCCTGCTTTAACAGCTGGTATGCCTCCTCTACCAACTCAAATAAATGTGTGTGCTCCTCATCAATCAGAGGTACGCCTATTTTGTATTCTTCCTTCATTTCGTACATCACATTTCCTCCTCGTATGATTCGTTGTCTCTATTGTAATATGCTTTTCCTAGTTTGACAATAGACATTACCGGATTGCCCACTAAGAAGCAGATAGAATAAAGTATATCTCCAATTTCCAAAATTTTATCTGGCTAATTCAATATTTTTTTATTATAATGGTAATTGATTTTTTTTGAGACTAATCTTGCATAAGAAAAGGATGCGAAAATGAGTGAATTTGCAATTGAGGTGAAAGACCTACATAAAACCTTTCGTGATGACAAAAAATCAGTTGAGGTGCTGAAGGGAATCAGTTTTTCTGTTGGTAAGGGAGAAATATTTGGAATCGTCGGATTCAGCGGTGCAGGAAAATCCACACTTGTTCGCTGTATGAATCGGCTGGAAGAACCGGACAGTGGTGAAGTGATCATCAATGGGAAACAGATTATTGGTCTGAAGCGTCAGGAATTGAATCAAGAAAGACGTAAGATTGGAATGATTTTTCAACAATTTAATCTCTTTGATTCGATGGATGTCTATCACAATATCGCATTTCCTCTGAAACCTTTGCATATGAGTAAGGCAGAGATGAATATCAGGATTGATGAGATACTGGAATTGGTGGGACTGACTGATAAGAAATTTGCATATCCCGGTGAATTATCCGGTGGTCAGAAGCAGCGTGTTGGTATTGCCAGAGCCTTGGCTAATAATCCTGAAATATTATTATGTGACGAAGCAACAAGTGCCCTTGATTTGCAGACGACTATATCAATTCTGGATTTATTGATGGAAATCAATAAAAAGTTAGACCTTACGATTATACTGATCACGCATGAGCTTGAAGTAATCAAGTATGCATGTGATCGGGTTGCTGTCATGGAGAACGGCGAATTTCGTGAAGAAGGTACAATACAGGAAGTCTTTACAAATCCGCAGTGCACAACTGCTCGAAATTTCATCCAGGTATTTAACAGATTTCGTGACGGAAACAAGGAGGATGCAAAATGAGCCTATATAAATATTCTTTCTGGGAGGTCTTTAAGCATACATTTTCCGCTGAGGTTTGGGATAAAGTATTGCCTTCCATCGGTGAAACACTCTATATGGTAGTTGTCTCGGCAGTTTTTGTGTTGATATTTGGTGTGATTTTAGGATTAATACTTGTTATGTCAGGCAAGGAGGGGTTGCTGCCTTGCAGATGGCTGCATGCCATATTAGGGGCGTTTGTGAACTGCTTTCGTTCTTTGCCACAGGTTATCATCATTATTGTAATGCTGCCTGTTGCCAGAGCAATCATTGGAAAGTCGTATGGACAGAATGCCTGTATTTTATCGCTTGTTGCGAGTAGTGTTCCATTTTTTGCAAGACTGGTTGAAAGCAGCCTTCTTGAAATCGAAAAGGGAAAGATTGAAGCTGCTAAGGCAATGGGAACAGGAGATTTCAGAATCCTGTTTTCTGTTATGCTGCGAGAAAGCTTTCCGTCGCTTGTGAGAGCCTATACGAATGCAATCGTAATCATTATTTCCATGACAGCACTTGCCGGAAGCTTTGGTGCCGGAGGTATTGGATTTGTTGCGGTTACATTTGGATTTACGCGGTATCAGCATGATTTATTGTTCGCAACAATTATTGTCTTAGTGATTATCGTTCAGGCCGTGCAATTTACAGGGGATTCCATTTCTAAGATGATATTGAAGAAAAGACATTTAATCTGATGGCTTGCCACAGATTTTATGAATATTACAAAGAGGAGAATTATTATGAAAAAGAAAGTATTATCAGTAGTTCTTGCTTCTGCAATGACCGTCGCTATGCTGGCTGGATGTGGAAGCACAAAGGCTGAAGCACCAGCTGCAGCTGAACCGACAGAAGCAGCAGAAGAGGCTGATGCCGCATCTGCAGAAGCATCAGCAGAGGAAACAACAGGTGATGTCGTGGTTTTGAAGTGTGTTGCAGATATGACACCTCACAGTGAAATTCTTGCAGCTGCCAAGGATGCTCTTGCTAAGCAGGGAATTGAAGTTGAGGTCGTATCCAATACATGGAGCGAGGCATGGAATTCAATGCTGGTCGACGGAGAAGTTGATTTTGCATATTTTATGCATGTTCCCGCAATGGAGTACATCGAAGAAGAAACAGGCTCAGATCTTGAAAGCATGGGTACTGTACATGTTGAGCCATATACATGCTTCTCAAACAAGTTTGAGACAAAGGAAGAACTTCCTGAAAATGCAGTGATTGCAATCCCTAATGATTCAACAAATGAATACAGAGCATTAAAGGTTCTTGAAGATGAAGGCTATATCACCTTGAAGTCAGATATTGAAACAGGAAATACTACGGTAGATTCCATCGATACATACAATATGCCAATCGAAATCATAGAGATGGATCAGGCCAATATCCTTCCTTCTGCCGATGATTTTGATGCATACTTTGTAAATGCAAACCGTGCGTTGGAAGCAGGCATTGATACTACAAAATATCTGATGCGTGAAAAATCAGATTCAGATTATGCAAATATCATTACTGTTACAGCTGATAACAAAGACAACGAAAACATCAAGAAGCTTGTTGAAGTACTGAAATCAGATGAAATCAAGCAGTATATCAATGATAACTATAAAGGTGCCGTTATTCCGGCAGAATAGAGTAAAACCGTAATTAAATGTATGCTATAACAGCCGTCACATCACAGAGTGACGGCTGTTATACATTATGATAGAAATACTGGTTATTGCTTGAAAACTAAACGAATGGTACTATATATTTTGTAAAAATAAAAGAATTGAATAAATAGAATGACAAAATGCTCACATTGGTATACAATGTTAATATATTTACATACTGATGCACGAAATAATATTATTTTAATTAAAGGAGGAACAGTGATGAGAAGTATAACTACATTTGATCTACAATATGCGCATAGATTTTTGGGATTTCAAGGTGAGGCACAATATTTACATGGGCATACAGGAATTTTAACGATTGAAGTCGAAGATACTATTAATACTGGTGTAAATATGGTTTATCCCTGTAATGAAATTCAAAAGGTTGCCTGGGATGTTTTGAAAAACTTTGATCATGCTCTTATTTTGAGAGAGGATGATCCGTTGCTTCCGGCTATTTTAGCTGTGTATGAAAAACAAGGAATTAAAGATGGACATAAACAGAATAAAATGAAAGGCGTAGCATTTAAAACAGAACTTGCAACAGCATATCCTGATAGTAGATTGGTTGTTACGAAAGAAACCATGACAGTGGAAGGTATGATAAAGATTGTATATGATTTATTAAAGGATAAATTGAACATTGCTAAGCTTACCTTTACTAGTGGAGTAAACGCTGCATCTCAGGAATATAGTTCTGAGGGAACAAAGGATCGTTGCCCACTTTGTGGTATTGAACTAGATCAAAATGGAGTTTGTCCGAAATGTGGATATAAAAAATAAACGCTCATGATATGAAAGCGTAGCAGTTCCTATGGCTGCTACGCTATTCTTATGCAGCCAATTGATTTTAAATAGAAAAACTATTATATGATGTGAAGATGGTGTAGAGGTTCATGCGGTTCATGAGGGATATCTGCTGGATCAGTTTACCCTGCAGTATGTCAATCAGCGAGATGACCAATATGGCGGTTCCTTTGAAAACCGTTATCGATTTGCAGTAGAGATTGTGAAGGCGATTAAGAAGGTCTGTGGAGATGATTTTCCTGTTTCACTGAGATACAGTGTGGTATCAAAGACCAAGGGCTTCCGTGAAGGGGCACTTCCTGATGAAGAATATGAGGAAGTCGGACGTGATATGGCAGAATCAGAAAAGGCAGCAAAGTATCTTGAGGATGCAGGCTATGACATGCTCAATTGTGACAATGGTACTTATGATATTTCACAGTTTGCAGGTATGGAAATCATCGTAGCAACCGGTTCCACGGCAAGAGTATTGAAGAGTGTTAAGGGTCATGAGAAAATGACGGAAGCCTGCGAATATTTAACCGGGACAGAGGTCGGAGAGACTGTTGCAGTCATCGGCGGCGGACTGACCGGTTGTGAGATTGCTTATGAACTGGCACTACAGGGCAAGAAACCGTTCATCGTGGAAATGGTGGGTGACCTGATTGCACAAAAGGGTGTGTGTCTTGCAAACAGTTCTTATTTACGGGAATGGTTCGCACTGCATGACGTACCGGTCTATCTGGAGACGAAGCTGAAAGAGGTACAGGATGGAGCTGTTATCTGCACCACAAAGGATGGAAAGGATATCGCGCTTGCCTGTGACTCTGTCATTAGTTCAGCCGGTTACATTCCGACTCCGCTCACAAAGGAGAGTTCACAGATACACTTGGTTGGTGACTGTAAGCAGATCGGTAACCTTCGTTCTGTTGTATGGAGAGCCTATGAAGTTGCCATGAGTCTATAACCGGGGAGGTGCGGTATGGAATATAAGCTGCAGCGTATCTATGACAGCTATCCGGTCATCTGGAAAAAGAAAGATACGAAGCCAAAGCTTTGCTTTATGGGATGTCAACATATGAGTCTGGAACAGCTGACGGACTGGACAAAGAAGGTAGATACAGGCTTGAAGATGGCAGGAAAGGCATTGTGCCTTCCGAGAACCATCGGTTCCACCACAGGAGGATTAGTACTATACTGTGCCTGTTCGATGCAGAGACAGCCGGCCTGTATGTTATTTTCCGAGCCAATTGATTCACTTGCAGCAGCCGGTGCAATCCTTGCAGATGTATGGCTGAAGGAAGCAAATATGCCGGTAGTCGATTCTCTAGGCGAGGATTTCCTCCAGTATGTGAAGGATACTATGAGTATCACTGTTAAGGAAGACGGCACTGTGGAAGTGGCAGACTAAAGGATAGTGAGAAGAGCATACTTATAACATATTGATATCAGTAAAAGTCATAGGAGAACCGGCAATGCAAAGCGTTATATCGTAAGAAATGTAAATTAAAATGAATCCTTACTTCTAAAACCGGAGTAAGGATCATTTTTAATTTTTTTGATGTAACACTTGACATTACAACCGGACGATGATAAGGTAATTGATGCAACAAGGATGGTTACAACATGGAACCCCCAAAAATCTATGATTCATTTTATCACAGGAGAGACGAATTATGAACCATAATGAACAAAGGCTTTGGCTTATTCAAAGACTTTTAGACGAAGATAAACAATATGAGAATTACAAAATTCCATCAGACGAACAAGAACAAAAAAATCTTTTAAGGGCATTGATGAATGTCAGACCTCCAAAGCCAATTAGTAAAGAATTTAGGAAGATACAGGACGAATATCTGTGCTGTGAACGGGATATGACAGGTGTTGTGGACGTAGCATTACTCCCGACGATTGCTGACAATTCACATTTGGTTCTTTGGCAAGGAGATATAACAGTACTAAACTGTGATGCAATCGTAAATGCTGCCAACAGTCAGATGTGTGGCTGCTTCAGGCCTTTACATTCCTGCGAGGATAATATTGTCCATTCAAAGGCTGGAATAGAGTTGCGACTGAAATGCAATGACATTATGCAGAAGCAGGGTCATGAAGAACCTACGGGCAGGGCCAAGATCACACCGGCTTATAATCTGCCGAGCCAATATGTGTTGCATACCGTAGGACCGATTATTGAAACCGGGTCTCCGAGCGAAAAGCAGAAAGAGCAGCTTGCATCCTGTTATCATTCTTGTCTGGAACTTGCGGCTGAGTCTGGCTGCAAGAGTATCGCTTTTTGCTGTATCTCTACGGGAGTATTCATGTTCCCTAATCAGATGGCAGCTGAGATTGCAGTTAAGACAGTCAAAAATTTTCTTGCAAAGGATATACGGATTGAGCGTGTTATCTTCAATGTGTTCAAAGATTTGGATAAGGAAATCTACGAAGCTGTGCTGGGGGTAAACTGATATGCAGATATTCACAACACAGCCATCGCAAATAGCAAAGCTGAAAACAGCGCTTCTTGATGCCAATACGGTATTTCTTGGTGCAGGAGCTGGTTTATCCGCTTCTGCTGGTTTTACCTATACCGGGGAGCGCTTTCAAAAGCATTTTCAGGATTTTGCAGACAGATACCACTTTACAGATATGTATTCCGGCGGCTTTTACCCCTATGAAACGCTGGAAGAACACTGGGCATACTGGAGTCGCTATATCTTCATCAATCGTTTTACACAGGCGCCAGAGCCGATATATGACCAGTTATTTCAACTGCTGAAGGATAAAGACTATTTTGTATTGACCACCAATGTGGATCATCAGTTTCAACGGTCAGGCTTTGATAAACAGAGGCTATTTTATACGCAGGGCGATTACGGACTGTTTCAATGCTCCGAGCCGTGTTGTCAAAAGACTTATGATAATGAGATGATTGTTCACCAGATGGTGGAACAGCAGTCGGAAATGCGTGTCCCCAGCGAATTAGTACCATATTGCCCGATTTGCGGTAAGCCTATGAGCATGAACTTACGCGCAGATAACACTTTTGTTCAGGATGAAGGCTGGTATCGTGCATCAGAACGTTATGAGGATTTTGTAAAACAGCATCAAAACAGGAAAGTTCTTTATCTGGAACTTGGCGTTGGAATGAACACGCCCGGGATAATAAAGTACAATTTTTGGAAGCAGGTTTATCGAAATCCGAATGCTACATATGCCTGCATCAATCAGGGCCAGGCATACGTACCAGATGAAATAGAGAATAGAAGTATATGCATTGATAATGATATTGGAACAGCTTTGCAGTATGCAAATTAATCAAATGGCAGACATGTCACCAGTTCAAAACGGTGGTCACTTACCCTTGTTTCTACCGTGCCGCTGTATCGAGCAGCAATTTCCTGCATACCGCGGATGCCGAAACCGTGGAGCGACTGGTTTTCTTTTGTTGTGGCAAAGGCACCGTCTACGAAGTCAGGTGCATCAGCAAAGCTGTTTTCTACCCGCAGCATGAACATTCCACAGTCTGCACGCGCCCGAACGATGATTGTTTTGCTTTCTGCCTGTTTTCCTGCTTCTATAGCGTTGTCCAAGGCGTTGCCAAGCAAGGCACACAGATCTGTGTCCGAAACAGGAAGCTGACTCGGAAGTGTCACAAGAAAATCTGCGGTTAGACCGTTATTCTCCATGATTTCCATTTTTTCGGTGAGCACTACATTGGCAATTTCATTTTGACAAATACGTTTGGTGCTGTGCAGCGCCGGAGATGCTGTCAGCTCTGCAAGATAGTTTTGGGCCTGCTCGATTTCGCCTCGCTCCAACAATCCCTGTGCGGTGTTTAAGTGATTGCGCAGATCATGTCGCAGAGTTCGCACATGCATTTCTTCGCGCCGTAGATTTTCATAATAGGCTTCTCGCATATTTGCCAGCGAAGCCGCCTGTGCCAGCGCCCATTGACGGGAGAGAATCATCATAGCAATCAAAATTGCCAACGCCGAAAGCAGTACAAATGGAAGCACCGTGTAGGCAATTCGATATTGGGCCATATCCATCTGATCTCGTCCAAAGCTGTTCCACACAGAAAATGACAGCACAGCAAACAACGGTGCAAGACTCAATAATGCACATAACCCCCACATCCGGTTAGGTAACTCCAGTGCTTTCTGGTCAGGATTTAACCTTCGTATTAGCAGATAGATAAGCACCGCCATTACAGACTTGATAACGGTAGCAGTAGCTTCTGTAAAATTCCATACATTTTCCGGAAGCAGACAGTAGCTTGTGTCGAGAATCATGCCAAATCCCGCAAGAAGAAGATAGAATACAGTGCCAATGACTGTCCGAGCAATTCGAGTTCCCTGATAGCCCAGCAAAAACAATAGGATAATCATCGGTAAGAAGAAAAGTAAATTTTCATCCCCGATCCACATAGGCCCTGTCATCCCACCCCAAAAAAGAATTAACCGAATGGTATAAGCAAGCCTTCCTGGTTTTACGGTCAAAAAATATCGGGATATTCGTTCCCAAACCCAAGCGCCTGCCAAGGAAACAGGGTATTGTAAAATAGTTAGAATCAAAAGTCCGATATGCTGCATGTTTTTCACCTCACTCCAGCAATGCACGCGTCAGTGCTGCCATAGCGGTCGTCTGACAAGAGCGACTAATGGATAACCGGTGACCACCGCGCAAGGTCACCTCGCTGCTGTCCATGTGCTCTACAGCACCTGCCCGGACAAGGTATCGTTGATGAATGCGAACAAATCCACCATTGGAAAGTTCCTGCTCCACTTCATCAAGCTTTCCGTAAAAGGTATAGGTGCACTCGTTTGTCACACAATGAATCTGTCGTTTGTCAGAAGCAAAATACAGGATATTTATGCGGGGAATACGATAAAAACTATCTCCATTTCGGCAGACGTACACTTCATTACTGTTGCGGTAAAGTGCAGAGAGCGCACGGGTCAGAATGTCATCGAGCTGCCGTTCCTTTGCAGGCTTGAGCAGATAGCCAAGTGCACCAACCGAATAGCCATCGTAGACATAATCGACGTAGCCAGACACAAACACAAGCTGAAGACCAATGTCGGATTTTCGCAGTTTACGGGCAGTATCCATGCCATTGATCTTTGACATTTCAATATCTAAAAACACCAAGTCAAGCTCCGCAGGATGTTTTTTGATCCATCCCAACAGTCCCTCACCTGAAGAAAACTTATAAATTTGTCCTTGAATCGCCCGCCGTTCCAGCAGCCGTTCCAGCGCCCATTGAAGTGCCAAACGTGCTTGCTGTTGATCATCACAAATCCCAATCTGAAGCATGGTCTCACCTTCCTTTTCTCAAATTATTGTAACACGAGAAGGATAGGATGCAAAACCAAACTTGTCAATCAAACCGCCAAATTTTACACTGCTGTACAAAAAATTACATCAGGTGTGTCAAACATGACAGGGTCAGTTGATGCCATTTTTTTTTGCATTATACTGAAAAAAAAGAAGGGAGCGTATATAATATGCTTATGGTGAATGAACTTCATAAAGCCTATCAGATAGGTAAAATAAAATACGAGGTGCTAAAGGGCATTTCATTTGAGGTGGACAAGGGTGAATTTGTGGCCGTCATGGGGCCGTCCGGCTCCGGCAAGACCACACTTCTAAATTGCATCTCTTGCTACATTCCATCCGATACAGGAAAGATTCAGCTGGGAGATACCAATTTAGCAGCCTTGGATGAGGCTGCTATTGCAAAGGTGCGTAACGAAAAGCTGGGTTTTGTATTCCAGGATTTTTTGCTGCTGGACGGACTTACCGTGCGGGACAATATTATGCTGCCGCGTATCATTGGCGGAAAAATCAGCGCCAAGATGGAGCAAAGCGCTGATCGTCTGTGTGAGGTATTTGGGATCTCACACATCAAGAATAAATTTCCAGCAGACATCTCCGGCGGTGAAAAACAGCGCACGGCGGTGGCGCGGGCACTCATCAATACACCGGAGCTTATTTTGGCAGATGAGCCGACCGGAAATTTGGATTCTAAATCCTCCCGTGCGGTGATTGATTCCTTCCTGCAGGCCAAGCAGGAACTGGAAGCCACTATTTTCATGGTGACCCACGATTCCTTTGCAGCATCCTTTTGTGATCGGGTGATTATTCTGCAGGATGGATTGGTGCAACGCACATTGACCCGTGATAAAGCGAACCGCAGGACGTTTCAAGATGAGCTGCTGCAGGTGATTCGTGATCTGGGAGATGGGGAGGTGATGCAGTCGTGAAAAGCCTTTCTAATGTATTTACCACTTTGCGGGAAAAGAGCAGGGGGCAGTATCTTCTGCTGTTTGGATGTCTGTTTTTTTCCGTACTGTTGATTACAGCGTATTGCCTGATGATGCGTTCGCCCACGGTGTTGAATGTGTTGCCGGTTGGCGGAGATTCCCGCAAGCAGGTCATGATGATTTTTGTACTGGCTGTGATTGGCTGCGGAGCCTTTACACTCTACGCCGCAGGTCTCTTTTTTCGGCACAAGTCCCGTGAAATGGGTGTTTTTCTGGCACTGGGCGCATCCCGCAGGATTCTTGCCAGGCAGCTGCGCCGAGAGGTTGGTTTAATTTCGGTGCTTGCCTGCGCAGTGGGTATGGTACTCGGAACTCCGCTTGCATGGTTGGTTTGGAGCATCTTTCGTCTGACACTCATGGACACGCCGGAGATGGCACTGTTGTTTGATTTTAGGGCATATGCCATTCCAGCCGCCTTTTCTGTATTTGTGATTGTGGCACTTCTGGTTATGCTGGCGCGTTTTTTTAGACGGGTCAATATTTTGGACATCATCAGCGAGACGCACAGGGCGGAACCCATTCGTGCCGTACCCCGCTGGTTTGGTGCAGTGGGTATTGCCTTGGTGGTACTGGGTGCACTTCTGGGCTACTTTGTCCCCAGCTTCTGCGTGCTGCAGTTGCACTGGTATCCACCGGAGGGACTGACCGCGATCTTTTATTTGCCTGCACTCATCGGTCTTTATATGCTGCTCCTGCATACGGTGGTCAATGGTTGGAAGAAAGGAAAAAGCCGATATTCACATTTGATTGCCACTGGGATGATGCAGTTTCAGGGTCGGCAGACTGTGCGCAATATGCTGGTCATTACGGTGCTGGTAGCAGGAGCCTATTTTGCTGCTTTTTATTCGCCCATGCTGGCAACCACTGCACAGCTTGGCATTGCGGAACGAACAGAGGATTATGCGTTCTTTTATCCTACAGGGGTCAATATGCCGGATCAGACGGAAATTGAACGGTTGGCAGAGCAAAATGACGTAACTATAAAGGAGTATCGCTGTCAGGAATCCGCTATGCTTGCGGTGGATGGGGAACTTCATGTAGAGACCGAAAGCAGCGTCGGGATTACCTATACCAAAGAGTACCAGCCTATGCTGGAGAGTGGACGTTTCTTTTCTGAAAGCAGCTGGAACGCTCTGACTGGTGACAGCCTTGACCTTGCACCCGGCGAGGTGGCCGGGGTGTTCAATTTCGAGGGTTATGGCGGCGGTATTTTTGATAATGATATTTCTTTGATTACCAATCCAGTCACGAAGCAGACGCTTTCTGTCATACCGAGTGAAACAATTCTCAAAAACGACACTCTCTTTTCCTGCCGTGTTCTCGACGATGAGGATTATGCCGCCATTACACAAGGGCTGACCGGGGCTTGGCGGGCTGAGCAGGTGCTGTTTCACGCGGATAACGACAGCTATGCCTTTGCCAAGAGCCTATTTAACGAGATCGTTGACCGCGCAAACGAAGACATGGCAGTGATCAGTGCCTATGACCCGGTGAGGCGGGATTTGTATCACGCTCGTGGGGATGAATATTTTGCCGATCCTGAAAATGCTGACAAATTTGATATTCCTGTCATCGACTATGCACAGCCGGACAGCTCGGCATTTCGGCAAAACTGGATGTATATGCCGCAGTTTCGTATTCTTGATCAGGCGGATTTCGCTACCAATATGGCGGTATTTCTACTGTTATTTATTTTTGTGGCAATTTTATGCTTTACCGCTGTCGGAGTCATTCTTTTTACCAGAAGTATGACATTGGCCATTACCAATGCGTGGGTCTATGCGGACCTGCGAAAGCTGGGGGCATCAAATGCCTATCTTCGACAAACAGCGAGAGGACAGATTTCACGAGTATTCAAAGCCCCTATCGTTGTCGGAACATTGTTGATTTTTGGCTTCTACACCCTGATTTTATACGGAAACGGCGAAGGCGGTATCACGCCATCCGAGTGGGCAAGTCTGGGAAGCTGCCTGTTTGTTGTAGCGGCCGTCTCAGTACTGCTGTATGCGTTGTATCGTGTGACGTTACGAAGTGCATACAAGGAACTGGGCTGTTTGAAAAGTGAGCGCATCAATAGTTTTGATTCAAAAAAAAGGTCAATTTTGTTTCTTTGAGCGAGGGGAGGTGGAAAAAATGATATATAAATTTAATGCGTCAATATACGTGCAGAGTAATCGTGCGTTTGTGGATATTCCGTTTAATATGTGGGACAAGACAGGGTTAAAGGGGAACATTCCAAGCAAAGTGTCTATTCTTGATCATTCATTTGAGTGCAAACTGATTCCAAAAGGAAGTGGCAAGTATTTGATTCCTGTACCTAAGAAAATACACATGCTGCTGGCAGCTCAAGAAGAATATGAAATGAGCTTAGAGCCGATTGAAATGCTGTCTCGAATCAATCACAACAGTCCCTATTCAAGGAAAAACCCGGTCAGGATAATCGATTCAATCGAAGAAATCAATGAAAGCCATTGTTGCTGTGGACATTGTTGTGTTGCCATGCTTACAGGAGTTCCACTGGCGGAAATAGAGTCCATGATGGGAAAATCCCCTGCTTCCTGGTCAAAAATCAGGGAAGCGTTAGACTATTACGGAATAACCTATGCAGAAAACATGATATACCCTAAAGGTAAAAAAATTGATTTGCCCAAGTGCTGCATTGTATATCATGATGGCGCGTTCAGATTATGGTATGATGGCAAATATTATGGCTCTGTCGGTTCTTCAAGTGACAGAATAATCAGCTGCCTTGAAATTATGACACCGCAGGATTAGAGGATACTATGGAATATCGAATCATGACAGCAAGCGAATCAGGAAGAATAAAAGAAATCAATGCCGAGTGGTATATCGGGAATGTCTGGAGAACTGTGGATGGTAAGCGCATTTTGGTGCCAATGAATTGGCAGGAGCATGAATTGCCCAATGGGCTGCCTTGGCATATAGCACATTTTGAGAATACGATTAAAGGCGGCGGAACCGCAGTGGGATGTTTTGATGACGGTACCCTAATTGGCTATGGTACGCTGGATGCAGATGTATTCGGGGAAATCAGTAGATACGTTCTTTTAGATCAACTGTTTATTTCTCATGAGTATCGCAGCCATGGCATAGGAAAACAGTTGATCGAAATGCTCAAGGAGGCGGCACGGGAACTTGGTGCAAATAAAATCTATGTTTGTGCTGCTTCGGCAGAAGATACCATTGCATTTTACAGGAAAGCAGGTTTTCAGGATGCGGTTGAGATCAACAGTGAATTATTTGCGGCAGACCCGAATGATTTGCAGATGGAGCTTGCGATTTGATATAAGAAAACACTATAACCAGCCCTAACATTTGTGTATTTGCGCAATTGATTTGGGCTGGTTATAATATGTACATAAAACCTATAGAAATGGTAGACAATAAACAGAGCGAAACGGAGGAATTTAATATGAGCGATTACAGATTTGAAACTTTACAGTTGCATGTAGGACAGGAAGAGGCAGACCCGACAACGGATTCCAGAGCAGTACCGATTTATCAGACAACATCTTATGTATTTCACAATTCAGAACATGCTGCAGCAAGGTTTGGACTTGCAGATGCTGGAAATATCTATGGAAGGCTTACGAACTCCACACAGGACGTGTTGGAAAAGAGAATTGTAGCATTGGAAGGCGGAGTGGCAGCCCTTGCTACAGCCAGTGGTGCCGCAGCTATTACCTATGCGATAGAGGCGGTGGCAGGAAGCGGAGACCACATTGTGGCACAGAAGACTATCTATGGAGGAAGCTATAATCTTCTGGCACATACATTGAAACTCTACGGGGTGGAAACCACATTTGTAGATGCCCACAATCATGCAGAGGTAGAAGCTGCCATCAGACCAAACACAAAAGCAGTCTTTCTTGAGACATTAGGAAATCCAAACGCAGATATTCCGGATATTGATGCAATATCTGAATTAGCACATAAGCATGGGTTGCCTGTTATCATTGACAATACTTTTGGAACACCTTATCTCATCAGACCAATTGAACATGGAGCAGACATCGTGGTACATTCAGCAACAAAATTCCTTGGTGGTCACGGAACCACACTTGGTGGTATCATTGTAGATTCCGGCAGGTTTGATTGGAAAAAGAGTGGGAAGTATCCGCAGATTGCAGAGGCCAATCCAAGCTATCATGGTATCTCCTTTGTTGATGCAGTAGGAGCGGCAGCTTATGTGACATACATTCGTGCAATCTTACTTCGTGATACGGGAGCAGCGATTTCGCCCTTCAATGCCTTCCTGCTGTTACAGGGCGTTGAAACCTTATCATTAAGACTGGACAGACATGTAGAAAATACAAAGAAGGTTGTGGAATTTCTCAGCAATCATCCACAG
Source organism: bacterium (assembly GCA_030539165.1). Lineage (GTDB taxonomy): Bacteria > Bacillota > Clostridia > Lachnospirales > Lachnospiraceae > JAAYYM01. The sequence continues at coordinate 10,725 of JAUNSO010000042.1, read as the reverse complement.
GTGGAGCATGTAAATCATCCATCTCTGCCGGAACATCCGGATCATGAGCTGTTTGAGAAATACTTCCCAAATGGTGGTGCCAGCATCTTTACCTTCGATATCAAAGGTGGGAAAAAAGAGGCATATCAGTTCATTGATGGATTGCAGATTTTCTCACTTCTTGCCAATGTAGCAGATGTGAAGAGTCTTGTGATTCATCCGGCAACCACAACGCACAGTCAGCTCACAGCAGAGGAGCTGACCGACCAGGGAATTCATCAGAATACCATCCGATTATCAATCGGAACCGAACATATTGATGATATCATTGCGGATCTGGAAAAGGGATTTGCAAGTATCAGATGAACTGTGGCTATATAAGAGGTTGATTACGGCTGCTGGGGATATCCTTGAACATAAGAAAACTATGGAAAAAGAACACTCTCGTGATAATGAAGGGTGTTCTTTTCTATATGCGCTGTTAAGACAATGCAATCATGATGGATTTTGATGGAAGTAAATGTTATAATGAATCCATGAAAAAATGAAGCTGGGAGTAAAATGAGATGTTATGTCTAAGACCATATAAACCTTGTGATGCAAAGAAAATAGTTTTGTGGTGTCAGGATGAAGAAACCTTTCATAAATGGGGCGGTGATCATTTTGGCGAATATCCAATCAATGCCGATATTATGAATCATGTTTATTTTGAGAAAAATGGAAATTGTATAGAAGAGGACAATTTCTATCCGATGACAGCTTTTGATGAAGATGGAATTTGTGGACATTTTATTATGAGATATATTCATGGAGATAATCACATAATTAGATTTGGATGGGTGATTGTTGCACCGGATCGTCGTGGCAAAGGATACGGAAAGGAGATGCTTTCAATAGGCATTAAACTGGCAAGAGAAATATATCATGCAGAGCAATTGAGTATTGGTGTATTTGTGGATAATGATTCAGCACGCTATTGTTATACATCCGTAGGTTTTAGGGAAATTGAAACAGTGAATGGTGTAATAGAGATGGAACTATAGTTCGAATAGATTTAATATAAATTTGAGATTGGGTATGCACACCACTTTTGGCTGTGACTGAATTGATGGTGGGTCTGCGATGGCCGTAGATTTGATTTTGAGATTGGATATGCACACCCGGCTTGCAAATATAGACTTGATGGTGGGTCTGCGATGGCTGTAGATTTGAATTTGAGATTGGATATGCACACCCGGCTTGCAAATATAGACTTGATGGTGGGTCTGCG
>JAUNSO010000042.1:7218-9376 GCA_030539165.1 bacterium | reverse complement strand
TGAGATTGGATATGCACACCCGGCTTGCAAATATAGACTTGATGGTGGGTCTGCGGCGCCTGTAGATTTGATGTTGAATCCAGATATGCACACCAAACTAAATTGATGGAGGGTTTGTTTATGCTTACAATCTTTAATACAATGAGTTTATATATTGGAACAGATATGAAGAGATTTAATGAAATCAGAGATATTTTAGATGCAAATAAAATCAAATATAAATATAATACGAAGAATCATCTTGGCGAATGGACTGGGCGTGGAACCGTTCGAGGAAATACAGGAAGTTTTAGAAATGTCTCTGAGCTCATGTACGAGTATGATATAAAAGTACTTAAGAGTGATTACGAAGAAGCAAAATACTTCATTAGTTAATAAGATAATTTATGATTTGTTGAAAAGAGAAATTTGAATTTGGCTAAAAAGAAGAAATAGCCGCACTAGACAACGAAAAGCTGATCCTTGATACCTTTATGGACTGGATTGAACAGATGAAATGGAGATGCCGATGAAAGTAAAACAGACGGCAGTCTTTCTATACAAACTTACGATGAAGAGAAGTAGGAGTATGATCAAGAAACGGTATGGAAAAGACTTTTGGATAGGATTTAAAGAGATATCAGATGGAAGATTCCATAAATTAATAAATGAATATGAGGACATCGGTACTAGTATGTTTGCATTCAACTATGCCTATGCACCGGGGTATGTAGCGTGGTATAAGACGATGGAAGAACTGGGACTTCATGCACATGAACGAGATGTATTGATGCTGCTTATGAATGAAAAAATGCTTCTGACCGTGCCAAGACCATTGTTACATATGGTAGGAAAATCTTATATGAATGGAATGAGAAAGAATTCTAGAGAACACATCCGAAGACAGAAGAATGAGCAGCTTCACGAATTTGACTGGACTGTTGATTATCAGGATGTGGATGAAGAAAGATTCACAATTAAAATAACGGACTGCGGTTTTATAAAGTATGCGAAGAAATATAATGCAACAGGAATGCTGCCGGCAATCTGTCAGGTAGATTACATGATTGCACATTATATGCATGTAGGCTTTAGCAGAACGCAGACGCTGGGTGCCGGTTGCTCCTGCTGTGATGGGTGTTATGCCATGCATGGAGAATGTTCCTGGAATATAGAGCAGAGATTGCAGGAGCGAAGATAACTATTTGACGAAGGACAAGGATTTGATGAAAAAGACTGGCTTTTATTTATTAGGTGTACTGCTTGTTTTGATCTGCATCTGGACAATTGGTACAGGCTTTCGGAAGGAAACCACAGCATTTGTTGATGATTATTCGCTCAACGACGATCATTCCATTATGACGATTCATACCGGAGTAGGTAGTTCAATAGGTTATATCAGAAAAGTTGTCATAAGCCAGAATGAAGAGGGTGAAATCAAGATTGATTTTATATCAGCTTTTGGTGGTCTCAATGGAAGTATTGCAGCCCAAAATGCTTATGAAATCCCTCTTAATGAAAACAGCAGGTCTATTTCCATATACCAAGGTGACAATTATCAATCCATATTGATAAAAAATCCTGATTCTGGCGAGTGGACGCCTCAGTTTATTCGATAAATTAGAATTGGAGAGAGGGGGAGAAGTAAACTTGAAAATGTTGAAAGAAAATATTGATATAAATATGCTTGCTCCTTGTGGAATGAATTGTAAAGTCTGCTATAAGCATTGTTATCATAAGAAACCATGTTCTGGGTGCTTGAATAGCGATTTAGGTAAACCAGAACATTGTCGAAAATGTAAGATAAAAGATTGCATAAAAGATAAAGGTTTGAAATATTGTTTTGAGTGTTCTGATTATCCTTGCAAATTCATAAAAAATCTTGAAAAAAGCTATAACAAAAGGTATCAAGCAAATCTTATGGAAAATAGTTGTTTTATCCAAACTCATAGCTTGGAGAGTTTCATGAAACAGCAGAAGGCAAAATACACTTGTTCCAAATGTGGTGGTATCATTTCTATTCATGATAGAGAATGTAGTGAATGCCAAGAAAAAATGGAATAGCACGAATTATGATTTGTTAAAAAGAGATAGTTGCTTTTGCCCCCAAAAAAGACATAGCTACACCAGTCAACGTGAAGTTGACCGTTGATACATTTATGGACTTGATGGTGGGTCT
>JAUNSO010000042.1:0-7118 GCA_030539165.1 bacterium | reverse complement strand
GATTTGTAAAAAAAGAAAAGCTTGAAATTACGGAGGTATACTATGTCAGAGTTATATGAAAGTTTTCCATATTTGAAGAGTGATCTCATAATCATTCGAAAAATGACCGAGGACAATTTAGATGATTTGTCCGAAATAACCGACAACGATCGTGTTTATCAATATATTCCACCATTCCTATATAAAAAAAGTAAAGGCAATTTACTTACAGCGATCAGAAATCTTGGCGGCAGAGATTTTGATAAAAAGAAAATGATCATAGCAGGTATATACCTATGTGAGCAACCAGACAAACTCATTGGACTTGCTGAAATGTTTGATTATAAGAAGAGAACCAATCAAATGACAATAGGCTATCGATTGAATGAAAGCTATTGGCACAGAGGGATTGCTACAGAAGCGGCAAGGCTCATGGTCAATTATCTGTGCAAGGATATGGGCGTTGAAACACTTAAAGCGTATGTGATGCCTGAAAATATCTATTCACAAAAAGTATTGATTAAAAATGGTTTCATAGAGGAACATGATACCATTCAAGAGAAGAATTGGGGCACAAAAGAAGTTTCAGATCTGAAGGTGTTTACTTACACCGTTCTTTAAACTTGAATTTGACGTAACGAGATTATTTATATTTTTTTTTGAGAGGAAATATTATGAATTATACAAGAACAAGTGGAAGAAATAAAGATTTTATAGAAAACTGTAAATTACTTGACATGGATTTGGATAGGCGGGTTGGAAGAAAAATACAAAGAGATAAATATAGTAAGTATAATCAATTAGATGAAATTCAAGAAGCTATTGTTGTATATGATGGAGATAAGCCAATTGGTGGTGGTGCCATTAGAAAATATAATGACACAGATGTGGAACTAAAACGTATCTTTGTACACACGGAATATCAAGGCAGGGGTGTGGGAACTAAACTGATTTCAATGCTTGTAGAATGGGCAAAGGAAATAGGATATAATAGGGTGATTCTTGAAACGGGAGAGTTGTTGGCTGAGTCTTGTGCTGTATATCAGAAACTGGGATTTACGGTAATCCCAAACTATGGTCCATATGTGAATATGCCGGAGTCATTATGTATGGAAAAGGTATTGTTATAATAACTTTGAATGAGTGGAGGAGAAGTTATGGCATCAAGTAAAGATTATTTAGAATTCATTTTAGGGCAGTTATGTGAATTGGAAGATATATCATATAGAGCAATGATGGGAGAATTTATTCTTTATTATAAAGGTAAAATTGTTGGTGGTATATATGATGACAGACTACTTGTGAAGGCTGTAGAGTCAGCCATTGCTTATATGCCAAATGCTGAGTACGAACTGCCATACGAGGGGGCAAAAGAAATGCTACTTGTTGATGATGTTGATAACAGAGAATACTTGGCTGGATTATTTGAAGCTATGTATGATGAATTACCCATGCCAAAGCCTAAAAAGAAGAAAAGAAACTGAATTTGTAAAGGAGAATATCAATATATGAATTTGAATAACAGATTAGGCAAAATAGGCTCATTGATTACCGCAATCACTGTCTTTTTATTTGCAATATGCATGATAACATCTTTTGATTTTGGCGGTTATTTTGTATGTATATTTTTATCATTAGGCTTTATTATGATGATAGCCGCTTTTGAAGCTGAATGTAATGAAAATACGAGAGTGGCAGGCAAGATCGCATCAGTATTTGCAGGGATATATGCAGTGCTGATCATGATTGTATACTTTACACAATGCACGACTATTATGAATGATAATTTGAGTAATGAAGCAATGAAAATTCTGAATTATAAATACATGGGGATGTTATTTAATCTTGATTTGCTTGGTTATGGAATTATGGCACTAGCAACATTCTTTATTGGATTGACAATAGAAGTAAGAAATAAAAAAGACAAAGCTCTAAAAGCGCTTTTACTGATTCATGGTATTTTCTTTATCAGCTGTTTGATCATGCCGATGACAGGAGTATTTGTTTATTCTGCTGAAGAAACTTCTATTGGAGGAGTCATTGCTCTGGAATTTTGGTGCTTGTACTTTTTACCTATCGGTATATTATCATACTTGCATTTTAAGGATACTAAATAGATGTAGAACTTTTAGTTTTAAAAAGATAACTCACGATTTGCTAAAAAGAGATATTTGCTTTTGAACAAAAAGAATACATAGCCACACCAGTCAATGTGAAGTTGACCGTTGATACATTTATAAACTTGATGGTGGGTTCGCGGTGGCTGCAGTTATATTTTGGGGACTAAATATGCACACCCAATGTACCTATGAAGATTTGATGGTGGGTCTGTGGTGGCTGTAGTCTTGATTTTGAGACTAGATATGCACACCCAATGCACCTATGAAGATTTGATGGTGGGTCTGTGGTGGCTGCAGTTTTGATTTTGGATTTAGATACAGCATGTTTTTGAACAAGCTCAAGAACCATCGCGAGCAATAGAACTCACGCCATTCCTATTTAAGGAGACTTTGAATCATTGAACGTTGTAGTAGAGTACTAAATAAAAATGTGGAGGAATCAATATATGGAATACAGAGTGAAAGTTACTGTTTTAGACAAAAAATTGTACCCCGAATTACAAGCACAATATTGTGCTGTCCCAGACAGCGGTAAATGTCCTTGCTATAATGTGGGTGATGAATTTATGTTTTACCGCAATGACGAGCGTGATGACTATTGGCATATGGGGGCGGGCACGCTGATTAAAAGCGGAACTCCCGACGAAGGTGTTTTACAGTCTCCCGGTACTATGCACTGTGGTACTGAAGGAGTACCATTTTGCTCCGAAGCCTGGGATTGTATCAGCCGATATATCTACTCAGCACTTCAAGGCGGAGCAATTATGCACGGCTGGACGAATGATGACAAGGTTATGATTGCCTGCTGTAATGATGGAACAAGACCGGTTATATTTAAGATAGAACGGATTGATGCAGAGTAATTGACCACAATAAGTCATTAAGGGATTTTTGTGCAAAATAAATAAAGAAAGTGTAGAGAGAAAAAATGATTAAAATACTAGCGATAATCGGTATCTTTGGAGGTTTATTATGTGCGGCGGCGGACTGTCTTTTGGATTTGAAAGGAGCAGATAACAGGAAGCTTGGCAAGATGGGAATTATGGACAGCAAGTGGGAAACGATGGCTCATTTCCGGTTTGTGTGGTCGGATATTCTGGCAATGTTTGCTGTACCAATGTACACTTGCGGGTTTGTTGCATTGATGCTGCAGCTTCGGAAAGTCAATGAGAAGCTGGCACTTGGACTGACAATCATATTCTTGTGCGGAGCAATGGGTGGATTTATGATTCATTCATTTTTGTGTCTGATTCCAACCATCTATCAGAAGATTATCAAAAAAGACAATTTTGAATTGGCAGAGGATGTCATAACCACAATCTTTCGTCAAATCTATGTGCCGTTTTATACACTTTATGTGATGTTAGTTGTTATTCCGGCAATTGTTATCATGATACTGATTATAAATGGAACTTTGGCACTTCCCTTATGGTGTATCATATGTAATCCGGTGGTATTTCAAATCATTGGATTACTGCTGCGTGCTACAAAATGCAAATTATTTATTGATGCACCAAGTATCTGTGCTGCAAGTCTGGGTCTGGCAATGTACGGAGTGCTGGCGCTTATACTAATATAAACTTTGCTGGAAGCACATCAAACAAATATTTTCCAAATACATTGGCTATTCAGCCTAAATAGAGTTATACTGGAATTGTCTGTTAGTTTCAATAATAGCCGGTTATAAAGAAAAAGGGTGACGATTTTGAAAAAGAAGATGCGCAGGATAACAGCATTTTTGATGTTATGCGTTATGATATCCACCATATCCATACCGACATATGCACAAACTGCAGATGACAGTACAGATGTAAAACATGAGACTGTTCGTGTAGCCATGCTGCAGTATCCTAATTTTATAGACTATGATACATATGGAAATCCTTCCGGATTCTCCTGTGACTATCTGGACGAAATCGCCAGATACACAGGGTGGACTTATCAGTATATTCCAGTGTCGTTTACGGAAGCACAGAAGATGCTGGAAGAGGGGACACTGGATATTGTTCCGGGAACACAGTATACAGAAGAACGTGCTGAACGATATGACTATTGTGAGACAAGCATGGTAGTGGATTCCAATGTGCTGTGTGTTCCTGTTGATAACATGGACTTTTATTATAATGATTTCAAGGCGCTGGAAGGAAAAAGTATTGGAGTTATGACGGGGTCTATCCGCAAAGATCAGTTCTCCAGAATTTTGGATGAGGCAGGTGTTTCGGTGAACTTTGTTGAATTTGATACAGATGCAGAGGAGAAGGCGGCCTTGAAAAGTGGCACTGTATGTGCAATCCTTATGACAATGCTGCGCTGCACCTCGGACTATCGCATTATCGCAAGTGCCAATCCGACAGATGTCTATTTCACCTGTAATCCCAAGAACCCATCCATCAAAGAAAAAATCGATGCAGCACAGCAGGAAATCCTTTCGGAGAATCCTTATTATGGCTTGCAGCTGGCTCAAAAGCATTATGGCAGTGTGCCTCGTGCCTATGCATTTTCAGAGGAAGAACGAAAATATATGGAAAGCTGCCCTCCTGTCACGGTTGCAATCTCAACAGATATGAAGCCGACAGAATACTATGATTCGAAAACGAATACTTTTCGTGGACTTGTAGTTGACTACTTTGAAAAAATCAGTAAGATTACCGGTATCCAGTTTCAATATGTAGCCCGTGGGGATAAGAAAGAAATCATTCATGCCCTGGAAGATGGTACAGTCCAGATCATTGCCACAATCACAGAGGGTGCCAATGTAGAAAGAACATATCCACTCACCCTCACAGACAGCTACTTACAGACCAGTGTGTCGTTGGCGTATAACAAGAACATGACGGATGCACTGGATACAGACAGCTGTATCGCACTCAAAAATGGTTTTCTGTACTATAAGGATCTGGCAGAAAAACAGGGATATACGAATTTCGTCTATTATGATACCTTTGCAGAATGCGTAGATGCTGTCAATAAGGGAGAAGCAGATGTTACCTACCTGCCTAATTTCTCTGTTTCCAGTTTGACAGGACATGCTTATTTGCAAAATGTTAAGGTATTCTCTTCGGAAATCACAAATTATCAGTGTGCAATCGGCGTGGCAAATCAGTGCGATTCAAAGCTTGTGTCCATACTGGATAAGGCACTGGCATCCATTCCCGAATCAGAAAAGGAAACCATGCTTTTAAACGCTGTATCAGGAAACAGGGATGAAAAAACGTTCAAGGATATATATTATGAAAATCAGACAACCATTCTTTATTTGATTATTCTGGTCAGTGTACTGATTGGCGCACTTGGCATTTCACTGGCACTGCACAGAAACAGAACGAACCGCAAGCTGGAAGAAGCGATGGCAACGGTGGAGCAGGCAAATGCTGCAAAAGCAGACTTTATGTCACGAATGAGTCATGATATGAGAACGCCAATGAATGGAATTCTGGGACTGACGGAGCTATCTGAATGTGAGAGTGATGTTACCGTACTGACGGACAATATGAAGAAAATCAAACAATCCGGACAGTATCTGTTATGCCTGATTAATGACACGCTGGATTTTCAGAAGATTGAAACCGGCAGACTGAAGCTGGAGCCTCAGATTGTGTCAACCAGAGAACTGGTTACGGATGTGATACAGATGATTCAGATAGACGCAGAGAAAAAGGGCGTTGATGTGCAGATGCTCACGGAAGGTGCCAATCTGGATGGTCTGGTAAGGGTTGATCCCGTCCGCATGAAACAGGTATTCATAAACCTGCTTTCAAATGCCGTGAAATTTACACCTTCCGGCGGAAGTGTGAAAATCTGCTTCAAATGCACCGGGCACACAGGGAATATCGCACATGATATCATTACAGTTACGGATACCGGAATCGGTATGAGCAGGGATTTTATCGAAAATCATATTTTTCAGCCGTTCTCACAGGAACACAGTGATATTGTAGCCAATTACTCCGGTTCGGGCTTAGGACTTTCGATTGCCAAGAGATTAGTAGAAATGATGAATGGCAGTATTGCTGTAGAGAGTGAATTAGGAAAAGGAACGACTTTCACAGTGAAGATTGATTTTGAGAATGTAGCAGAATCCGAAGTAGAAAATGTTTCCCGGCAAACTGAAATGAAACATCAACAAACAGAAGAGTTACTCAAGAAAATGCATATTCTACTTGCTGAGGATCAGCCCATGAATGCAGAAATAGCAAGGAGACTTCTGGAAAGAGTCGGATGTACAGTAGAATGGGTCTCAGACGGTCAGAAGTGTCTGGATTGCTTCGAAGCATCAGAAGCGAATCAATTTGATACCATTCTCATGGATATTCGTATGCCAAATATGGATGGCATCACCGCCGCCAGAATGATCAGAAATCTTCCAAGACCTGATGCAGCCAAGATTCCTATCATAGCGATGACTGCCAATGCCTATGATTCTGATGTGAAAAAGTGTCTGGAGGCGGGGATGAATGCACATATAGCCAAGCCGATAGAGCCACAGAAGATGTACGAAACAATTGCAGCTCAAAATCAGGGATGTATGCATGACGATAGTATGGTGTTGAATCAATCAGAAATTTTTGGACAAGTGAAGCGCTGGAAGTGAATAAAAATTCCAAAAGGAAGACTTTCAGATGTAGGTCAGCTTGATTTTGGATAAGGCGGTCTGGATGAGGCTGATTTAGATTCCAAAGAAATGAGATAATCGTGCTTCTTTGGAATTTGTATTTAGGTTGCAGGGGGTTCTGTTGTCCAATATAGGAAGGTTGGGCATATTATAGATGCTGTTTTGGAATTGTATGTCCTCATGGAGTCAGCGTCTTGTCCAAAATCTATGCAAGCTGGAGACGGAAAGGTATAAGCTAGTGAAAAGCCAGTCTCGAGTGGTGCCAGGAAGTGAAAAAAGAACTCAAGAAGGACTGATTTCAGTATTCAATATTGTCTTTTAAATCAATCTATGGTAGCATTAGTATAAAAGTACTAAACTAATGCGAAGGGTTGACAGCTCTAATGATAAACGACATAATTGACAGA
>JAUNSO010000004.1:98703-117443 GCA_030539165.1 bacterium | reverse complement strand
GAAATGGCAAGAATTAAAGGCGGAATGAACGCTAGAAAAAAACATAACAGAGTATTAAAGTTAGCAAAGGGATACAGGGGAGCACGCTCTAATCAGTACAGAGTTGCAAAGCAGTCTGTCATGAGAGCACTCACATCATCCTATGCAGGAAGAAAAGAAAGAAAGCGTCAGTTCAGACAACTGTGGATCGCACGTATCAATGCAGCAGCCAGAATGAACGGACTTTCCTACAGCAAGATGATTTACGGTCTGAAGGCAGCCGGTGTAGACATCAACAGAAAGATGCTTGCAGAGATGGCAGTCAATGATGCAGAAGGCTTTACAACACTTGCAGAGCTTGCAAAATCAAAAATTGCATAATTGAGAATTATAAATAAACATCCGGATTCTGACTGATCCGGATGTTTTTTGCTGTGTTTGCTATGGCTCTCATATGTACAAATAACCATTGGTACGATTTGAGGGTTGTGCGTGACAACCTCTGAGCAAGATGTTAACATATAAGGGGTGTTTATATATGCTGCTATGATGAGGTGAAAATGTGAAATTATATTCTATCAATATAGAAGATATTATTTTTGAAGGCGACTGCATGATCTGGAAAAAGACAGGCAAGAGAGAACCTTTGAATCAATATATTTCCGTTGAACGCTATGAGAGAGCTATGAAATTCCGCTTTGAGGCAGATCAGAAGCGCTCTTTGTGTGCGGGATATTTATTAAATCATGCGATTCAGGAAAACGATCCGGAGCTTACAACACCGGTGGCCGTGGCATACGAAGAAAAGAATGGAAAACCATATCTTCCGGAATATCCGGGGGTGTATTATAATCTATCACATTCGGGAGACTATGCGGTGTGTGTGCTGGATACCGTACCGGTAGGAATTGATGTTGAAAAGTGCAAATCCTTTAAAGAGAGTGTGGCGAGACGCTTTTTTGCTCCCGAGGAATATGAGGACATAATGTCCGTGCAGGATGAAGCGAAACGTACGAATTGCTTTTATCAATACTGGGTATTAAAAGAAAGCTTTATGAAGGCCACGGGACTTGGCATGCAGCTGGATATGAAGTCCTTCAGAGTCTGCAGGGGTGATCGGGCTGCTCATGAGCGTGCGAAGAAAGAATGGATTATGAGTGAGCATGCTGAGAAAGAGCAGATTACCTACGTGCATGCTGTGAATGACAGAAGCTATGAAGCAAGACTATATGATATTGCTCCTGGCTATTGCATGGCGGTCTGCCGTGAGAGCAAAGAGCTTCTTTGACATTTCGTCAAAACTTCTCCAAAAACTTCTCCACAAAATAAACAGCGTGTCTGGATAAATCTCCAAACACGCTTATTTACTGACTTTTCTCAAGTCGGAGTGACTAGATTCGAACTAGCGGCCTCCGCCTCCCTAAGACGGCGCTCTAACCAAACTGAGCCACACCCCGATATTATGGACACTTTTTTGCGCCACAAATGGTATTATATATTATTTGCGGTGGCTAGTCAATACTGAGTTGTGCTAGAAAATGAACAAAAATAGAGCCCCAAATCAGATAATTGACAATTTTCCTACTTTTTTTGCAAAAATATGAAAAAAATATAGTGATTTATTACCACTTTATGTTATAATATCGATAGGTATTGCGATGTTAGTTGACTGTTTTATAAGATTTCATTTAGCGAATATCAATATCGGGGGTACTCAGTTTATGGATGAACGAAAATTATCTGCGTTGGCGCATTGTGAAACGGATATTCAGGATTCTTTACAGCGGTTCTGCGGCGATGAAGAACTTTATTTATCCTATTTGTATGATTTTCTGACAGAGCCGACGATGGATCAGCTGGAAAATGCGATTATGACACGAACCTGGCATGATGCATTCATTGCGGCACATGCGTTAAAAGGACTTGCCGGCAATCTGGGATTGATTCCGTTGTATCATGCAACCGGAGAGCTGGTGGTACTGCTGCGAGCCGGCAGGATCGATGAAGTCGGAGAGGTATACAGACAGGCAAAAAGAAGCTATAACGCTTTGGTTGATGCGATTTGTACAGGCGATGAAGAATTGGTAGGAGGGGAAACAAGATGACAATGAATCCGAATCAGAAAAATGATAATGAACATAAGGAAAACTATATAGTAGGTATCGGTGCATCAGCCGGTGGACTGGAGGCATTGCAGAAGCTGCTGACAGCACTCCCGTCTAACACAGGATATCCCTACATCGTCGTACAGCACCTGTCTCCGGATTACAAGAGCCTGCTCGGAGAGATCCTGTCCAAATATACGGATATGCCGGTTGTCCAGGTAGAGGACGGCATGCTGATCAAACCGGATTTTGTATACGTGATACAGCCGGGCAAGAATATGAAGATTTCAAATGGAAAGCTTCATCTAAGTTCGCAGAAGGAAAAGGAACTGAATCTTCCGATAGACATGTTCTTCCGTTCACTTGCTGAGGAAGCCAAAGAACACGCAATCGCAATCATCCTGTCAGGCACAGGCTCTGACGGAACCAACGGAATCAGGAGCATCAAGGAAAATGACGGTATGATCATCGCTCAGGAGCCGGATAGTGCGAAGTTCGATGGTATGCCACGCAGTGCGATACGGACAGGCCTGGTAGATGCCCAGCTGACACCGGAGGAGATCGCTCTGGAGCTGCAGCACATCTCCAATGCAACGATGGAGAGCGGACAGGCAGCAAAGACAGAACGTCAGGTTGATGAAGAACTGATGAGAAGGATCTATGCGATCCTGAAAAAGATCAGCAATGTCAACTTTACACATTATAAACAGAATACGATTTTGAGAAGAATAGAACGCCGTATGATGTTAACTCACAAGGAGACACTGCAGGAATATGTAGACTATCTGTATGAATCCTCTGAGGAGGTTCGGACATTATCCAGAGAGGTACTGATTGGAGTTACAAACTTTTTCCGTGATCCCGAGTTCTTTCAAAGCTTGAAGGACAATGCAATCCAGGATATTCTGCTTCGCAGTACGGCAGAGGAATCTATCCGTGCATGGGTGGCAGGCTGCTCAACCGGTGAAGAAGCATATTCCATTGCAATCCTGTTCTGTGAGGTGATGGAATCACTGAAAATCAAACGTACGGTTAAAATCTTTGCAACTGACCTCGATGTAGAAGCTGTCACATTTGCAGGAAAAGGTACATATAGTGAGAATATCATGGACTCTGTATCACCGGCACGCTTGAGCCACTACTTTACGAGACAGAATAATTCCTATACAATCAATCGCGATATTCGTAAGATGATTGTATTTTCACCACACAATGTATTCCAGGATCCGCCGTTTGGCAGACTGGATCTGATTTCCTGCCGTAATATGCTGATTTATTTCCAGCCTGTACTGCAAAACGATTTATTTGCTATTTTCCATACATCACTGAAGGATGGCGGCTACCTGTTCCTTGGTAAATCAGAAGCCATCGGTGTATACACAGAGGCTTATCCGGTAGTGGATGCAGCAGCAAAGCTGTTCAGACATCGGGCAGATGTGAAGATTGCCGGCGCCAAGGCGATCCCTTATCTCCAGAACGGACTGATGGATGACGATTATCTGGATGATCCGGATACACATCCAAACAGACGTCTCATCCCCGGTGAGATGGGGGCTGATGAGCAGGGTGCCATCGATACGACACTGCTGGAGCGTTTTATGCCAGCCTGTCTGGTCGTAGATGATAAGAATGAACTGATTCATACCTATGGAGAGAACAGCAATTATGTACATTTTTCCCTTGGCAAGGTCAGCAATGTACTCTATGACGTAATTACAGAAGATCTGAAGATCCCTGTATCGACCCTTCTCAAGGAAGCACGTGAGAAATGTCAGATGGTACAGTATAAGGATATCAGCTTTACAGGAGAACGTGAAAATGCAGTGATCAACCTGACTGCTCTTCCAATCAGCGGAAGAAGAGGTGAGGGCAGTGAGAATTACTATGCATTGGTATTTACAGATACAAAACAACGCGGTGAGCTGGAGGACGCAGTACCGTATGAGATCGACAGGGTTGCCTCCCAGCGTATCACAGATCTGGAGCAGGATCTGTCTGATGTGCAGGAGAGACTGCAGAGAAGTGTCAGCGAACAGGAATGTGTGAATGAGGAACTGCAGGCAGCCAACGAGGAACTGCTGACAGCCAATGAGGAGCTGCAGAGCTCCAATGAGGAACTGCAGTCCGTGAACGAGGAGTTATATACGGTTAATACAGAATACCAGCTGAAACTGACAGAGCTGGCTGATACCAATGATGATATAGCAAACTTCCTGTCATCTACCCTGATCGGTGTGATCTTTGTGGATAACAAGCTTAGTATCCGCCGGTATACAGATTATGTGGCATCAGAGTTCAGTGTGATGGATCATGATATCGGCAGATCGTTGAAATTTATTTCTTACCATTTTCCAACCGTCGATATTACGGAAATCTGTGACAATGTACTGAAGACACTGGTACCTGATGAAAGAGAAGTGACAACCAGAAAGAATAAAGTCTTCTTTATGCGTGTAGCGCCGTACAGAACGACAGAAAACAAGATCCTGGGCTGCGTCATTACGCTTGTTGATACCACGACTCAGAAGCAGGGACTTGTAAAACTGAAGAATACGGAGCAGAGACTGGATCTGGCACAAAAGGCCAGCGAAGCAAAGAGCGACTTCCTGTCGAAGATCGCACACGAGATCAGAATGCCGATGAGTGAACTGACAGATGTAGCAACAAAGGCCAGCGGTCAGCTTGAAGACAAGGAGGCTCTTGGACGGAGTCTGGATAAGATGACAGATACGATCCAGTATATGAATTCGATCGTATCTGATATTCTGGAGATGACCAAGACCGATCAGTTCAGTATCGAGGCACCGATAGAGCCGTTTGCCATGAGAGATCTGATCGACAGAGTCAGTGCCAGCATGGTACCTCAAATGGATGAGGCCGGACTCAACTTTGAAGTGACGATGAAGGAAGGGCTTGAGGATAATTATGTCGGCTCGAGAACCAGACTGCAGCAGATCCTGCTGAACTTCCTGAGCAATGCGCTGAAATATACCCCGAAGGGTGGTCACGTCATACTGGAGGTATCAGAAGAAGCAGTTGTAGGCAGCAAGGCTTCTATCAGCTTTGTGGTATCTGATAATGGTATCGGCATCAGCGAGGAGTTTATCCCTGAGATATTCAAGCCGTTTGCCCGCGAGAACAGAAATGATGCCAATGAGAGCACCAGCATGGGACTTGGACTGTCTATTGCATATAACCTTGTAAAGCTGATGAATGGTGATATAGAGGTTGAGAGCAAGGTCGGACAGGGAACAACCTTCCATATTCATGTCATGCTGGATCGCTACATCCACAAGGATGGAACACCGGCAAAGCTGAACACGATCAAGGATCTGCCGGATTATCACCTGACCGGTCTTCATGCACTTGTAGTGGATGATAATAAAATGAATCGTAAGATTCTTGGTGCCATACTGGCGCATGAAGGGATGACATTTGATGAAGCAGCTGAGGGTGCTTCAGCGGTACAGACGTATGTCGATGCACCGGATCGGAAGTATGACTGTATCCTGATGGATATCAGAATGCCTGAGGTAGACGGAATTGAGGCAACTACAGAGATCAGAAATTCCAAGAAGCCTGATGCAAAGACAATTCCGATTATTGTAGTATCTGCAAACGGATTCCCGGAGGACAGAAAGAGAGCCAAGGAAGCGGGTATCGACAGTTACCGGACGAAGCCTATAGATAAAGAGAAACTATTTGAATCCATCAGAGAACTCGTTAAGAGGAATGGAAAGAAGCTATGACGCTTGAACAGTTAAATGATTATGGAATCGATTTTGAAAAGGGATTTGAACGATGCATGAATGATGAAGAGTTCTACAAGGAATATCTGGAGATGTTCCTGGAGGATGATTGTTATGCGCGGGCAAAGGATGCCTATGAACATCAGGATTATCAAAAGATGTTTCAGAGTCTGCATGAATTAAAGGGCGTGTGTTCCAATGCGGAAATGTTTGAGCTGTACGAAGCTGTTTATGCACTGGTGGAGCTGCTGCGGGCAGACGATATACAGACAGACAAAATCCCGGAGTATTTTGATAAAATTACAGCGGCCTATAACAAGGCCAGTGAGGGAATCTCTCTGATTCGTTAGGGCGGATATTACTTTCGTGATGGAGGTTGGAGAATGTCAGATGAGCTATACGAGGCCGGGACAGCAGGTATGAACCGCCAGAGCTATCAAAAAGCACTGAATGATGAATATAATGCATTACGCAGGCTGATGCTGGATGCCAACAGTGCATTTTGCAGAATCAAGGTCGGAAATGATAAATCATTTAAAAATGCTTCCCTGCAGTACATCAGTGAGGGATTTTGCAAGCTGGTCAGTATGCCGCGCGATAAGGTAATGGAGTTATACAGTGAGAATCTGACTGCAGGTGTTTATGACGAGGATGTCAAGACCCTGCGCAAGCTGATTCCGGAGATGAGTGCCAATGGAGGACGTATCAATGCGAAGATCAGACTGAGACATCATGGCAAGGGCTATATCTGGGTGCAGATTTTTGGCCGTCTGGTATATTCAGATACAAAGGAACGATACTTAAATATCTATTTTATGGATCTCTCAGACCAGACTGAGGACGAAACACAGATGAAGATCCTGATGGAACATCTGCCGGAGGATGCGGGATTTTGTAAGCCGGAAGACGAAAACGAGGATTCTGATTCTATCAAACAGACAGATTTACTCAAAGCAGAAATGCTGCCCGGCGAGATGCTTCCGTTTGTATTGGCAGCGATTATGAAATCCACTGCAGATCTGAGCTTTGTAAAGGACAGCAATTATAGGTATTTATGCTGCAGCAGACCGTTTGCCAGAATGGTCGGTTTGAATCATGAAAGTGAAGTGGTCGGAAAAACAGACTATGAATTATTTAGTGATAAGGCAATTGCAGACAAATACCGTAAGGATGACAGTGATCTTTTCAAAAACAAAAAGACAATGATCGATGTTCTGGAGATCATTCCGTCCGATGATGGTCTGCTTCACTATTCCAACACTTCAAAATACTTATTATATGATAAAAGCGGGAACGTGATCGGTCTGTATGGAACCGGCAGAGACGTGACAGAGTACAGAGCGGCCTTTGAACAGCTGAAGATGCTAACGGACTGTATTCCGGGCGGTCTCGCAGTTTTCGAGGTAACAGGCGCATGTGCAAACTGTAAATACCTAAGCGATGGTATCTATGACTTGACAGGCTATCACAGATCTAATGATCATAAAATGGTGTTTCGCGATGTGACAGAAATCGTGTATGAGGATGATCGTCCTGAGATAGAGAGAGTCCTGCGTCAGTTATGTATAGATTATCTGCCGATTGATATCACGTTTCGTATTCACACTGCAGAGGATGGATTTAAATGGATCAATCTGCGGGGAACTCCGATGGAGAGACAGGAAGAAAAGGTGATTGTCAATACGGTTATTTTTGATGTGACCGAGAAAAAGGTTGCTGATGAAGTAAAGCGTATCCATGAGGAAGAGATGAGAACGGCAATGTCACAGGTCGGGAAGATGATCTGTGAATACGATGTGGAACTGCAGACGCTGACGATGCCTGCGGCATATGCCAAGTGGTATGGTCTTCCGACCAAGCTGATGGATGTACCTTATGCGATTCAGAATCAGGGAATCCTGAGTGACAGCAGTGTAAGAACCTATATAGAATTTTATGAATCTATTATGGCAGGAAACAAGTCCTGTTCTCTTAACATCCATATCAGACGAAAGGACGGTACATGGCACTGGGAGCACCATGAGTCCATTTCTGTATTCGGAGACAGCGGAAAGCCGATCAAAGCGATTATATCTGTAGATGATATCACAGAGCAGCATGAAGTCAAGCAGCGCTATGAGCATGAACAGCAGCTTCGTCACGAGCTGATCAGTGATGCTGTGATTTATTATGAATTGAATCTGACAACAGATATCATAGAGGAGTATCAGTCCAGCCTATCAGATGTTCCGAGTATGAAGGCTTCGGCACACACCTCGGAAGAAATGCGTAAGGAAATACTGACACGAGTCATACCGGAGGATCGGTCAGCGGTGAGAGGCACCATCTTTACGGCAGCGCTTCGAAAGGCAGCAGCTCGCGGAGAAACAAGTGTGTCCGTGGATTACCGACGCCTGCTCTCAGACCAGGCATTTCATTGGGTCAGAGCAAAAGCTACCATTATGAAAAAACCGAATGTCAATGAGAAAGTTGCTTTTATCAATATCAGCAATATTGATATGGAAAAAAAGGGACAGCTGGCACTGGACAGTATCATTGACGAAGAAATAGAGACAATATTATTACTGAATGTCAAGAACGGCAAGGCATATTTGCTGAAAATCAGAGAGGGTATGTCGCCGTATGAGAAAAATCAGTTCTTCTGTTTTCAGGATCATGTTGCAGAACTGATCAAATCGGATGTACATGCTGATGATGTGCAAAAATATGAGAATTTCTTTCAGCTTGAACATATCGTCAAAGCATTGGAGACAGAGGAGAAGATCACTCTGACCTACCGGATGAGAGCAGTAGATCGTGAATCTGAACAGGAATATCAGCGAAAGAGAACAACTGCATTTTATCTGGATGATACACACTTGGATATCGTATTATCACGACGTGATATCACAAATCTCTATGAGGAAGAACAGCATCAGAAGGAGATTCTGCAGCAGGCAGTGGACTTTGCAAATAAAGCAAATCTGGCTAAGAGCGAGTTTGTATCGCGTATGAGTCATGATATGAGAACACCGCTGAATGCCATTCTTGCTTTATCGGGACATGAGATGATGGAGGATGCCACCGAGGCACAGAAAAATGAGTATCTGATTAAAATCCATACATCAGGAGAGTACTTGCTCGGAATCATCAATGATGTACTGGATATGTCCAGAATAGAAAGCAGGAAGATGGTTCTGGAGCCTGCACCATACTCGCTGACTGCATTTTATAATACATTGGATACTGTCATTGGAGGTCCGTGCAGACAGAAAGGAATCAAGTTCACCTTCACGACTCGTGGCAGGACATGCGACTGGGTCTTGATTGACAAGGTGCGATTTGAGCAGATATTTATCAATCTGCTGTCAAATGCTGTGAAGTTCACATCCAGCGGAGGCAGTATCGATTTCGTAATAGAAACGTTATCATATCACGATAATCTGTTGAAACAGCGTTATACCGTACGGGATAACGGTATTGGAATGAGCGAGGAATTCCTGCCGCACGCCTTTGAGAGCTTTGCACAGGAGAACCGAAAGGACATCATCAGCGGTCAGGGAACAGGACTGGGACTTGCGATTGTGGAGCAGACCGTAGAATTGATGGGCGGCAATATATCAGTTGCCAGTCAGGTAGGAGAAGGAACGACATTTACGGTAGAGCTGTCCTATTACACAACAACAGAGCCTGAAGAACAGCAGATGATGGAAACAGAAACGGAGACACTGACAGGAAGGCATATTCTGTTGTGTGAGGATAATCCTTTGAATACGGAGATTATCATGGCACTGCTCGGTAAAAAGGAAATGTTTGTAGACTGCGCAGCGGATGGAGCGCAGGGTGTGGAGATGTTCCGCAAATCCTCCTCCGATTATTATGATCTGATTCTGATGGATAAGAGAATGCCGGTTATGGACGGAGTCACTGCAGCAAAGACGATCCGGACATTAAAAAGGAGCGATGCTGCAACGATACCGATTGTGGCATTGACGGCAGATGCATTTGTAGAGGATGAAAAGAGTTCTTTTGAGGCTGGAATGAATGATCATCTGGCAAAACCGATCGATCCCAAGTTACTGTACGAGACAATTGCAAAGCATATTCGGGGAAACATAACAGGACGGTCATAAAACTCGGGGGGACAATACTGTGCAAAAAAAGAATACAAAGCTGCTCCGGCATGTGATTACAGCTTTGATGATAGTATTTGTAATAGCAGCATTTATCTGCTATGCCATACGTCTGTATAGCGATGCCAGACAGCAGGCATACAGGGAACTGCAGGAGTACTCGATGCAGGTGGAGACGACGGTTCAGGTAAAGCTGGATGAGTCGCTGGCGTCGATTAGAGGTATGGCAAACGGATTCGCAGGGTTTGATGATCTCCATTCTGAGGAGGCAGTTGCACTGCTGAATCGTCTGAATCAGGATAACGGGTTTACACGTATGTGTGTAGCTACGGCAGACGGGATCGGTATCTATGATGACCGTTATCAGGTTGATTTATCCCAAAGACCCTATTTTAAAAACGCGATGAAAGGACATTCAGGCATTTCTGAACTGGTGATATCCCAGTACAGCGGAGATGTCTGTTTTGTGACGTATGCGCCCATTTATGAGAAGGACGGAAGCGCAGTCAGGGGAATGATGTACGGGACATATGAGCCGGAAGCCTTGAAAAAGGTGATCAGTGTAAATAGCTATGAAAACAGCGGTGGTACATACCTGTTTACGAAAAGCGGCGAGTATATTACCAGCTCAGCCAATCCCGGAAACCTGAAAATGGGAGACGATACCTTTACCTACTTTGATCAGACCTGCGAACTGGATCAGGAGAATATGGTCGCCTTCCGCTATCAGATATTAGAAGAAAATGGTGGATTTTTAAGCTATACAAACGAGGGAAAGCGATATCTTGCATACTATCTGCCGCTCAATGACGGAAAATGGTATCTGATGTGTGTGGCATCAAATGCGGTAGTCGAGATGCATATCAAAGATGCAGCTGAGGCTGCTATTACCTTGCTGCTGTGCTGCATGATTGCTTTCCTTGTATTGATGCTGAACTATATCATGGAGGAACGCAGAATCAAAAAAGCGGTTATTCAGCAGTTGCAGGACAAACAGAACCGTATCACAGAACAGTACGCCAACGAGATTCGAAATTCCTATGATGCGATTTATGAATTTGATTATGGACATAACCGCATCTACACATATGAATTTACGCCGGAAGGCTTTGAGAGACGAGATACCGAGTACAGATCCCTGAGTGAAGCAATTGAGGCCCTGCAAAGAGATGTAATCAGCAATATTGATATCGGGGATATCAAGGATTATTTTTCGGAGAAACATCTGGATCAGGTATTTGCAGCCGGTAAGAATGAATTGAACGTAGATGTTCAGAAACGCAGGGAGAATGGAGAATATAACTGGTATACCTTATTTACACGCAAGGTGCATTGGGGAGATCAGAGCGACAGGATTGCAATGTTCTATATTAAAAATGTCAATGACCTGTATCAGGAACAGCGAAAGAAT
The DNA here is from genome assembly GCA_030539165.1 of bacterium. GTDB lineage: Bacteria > Bacillota > Clostridia > Lachnospirales > Lachnospiraceae > JAAYYM01. The sequence continues at coordinate 106,087 of JAUNSO010000004.1, read as the reverse complement.
CATCAGATCCTGTTAGACGCCCTGAAAATGGCGAAAAAAGCCAGCCATGCAAAGAGTGATTTTCTGGCACGAATGTCTCATGATATCAGAACTCCTATGAATGCGATCATGGGCATGACTACGATTGCAAAGAGCAACCTGGATGACAGGGACAGAGTAGCAGACTGTATTGATAAGATAGACCAGTCATCACAATATTTACTTTCTTTGATCAATGATATATTGGATATGTCCAGAATTGAAAGCGGAAAAATGGAACTGATGGAGGAGGATCTGGTATTTAATGATATCTTCAGAAATCTTGCATTGCTGATCAGACCGGAAGCAGATAAGAAACACATCACATATGTGGATGAAACCGGACAGGATGAATCTTTGGTCGTATATGCGGATCGCCTTCATTTGCAGCAGATCTTCATGAATCTAGTGTCGAATGCAGTAAAGTATACACCGGAGGGCGGTCGAGTTTGTATTTCTGCTGAGCAGATTGATGAAAGCGAGCATCACATTACATTCCGGTTCAGAATACAGGATACAGGAATCGGAATCGAGCAGGATAAACAGGATGTGATCTTTACACCGTTTGAACGTGCCGGCATCGAGAGCCAGAATGGAACGGGACTGGGCCTGTCCATAGCCCATGATCTGCTGAGCCTGATGAATGGCGTGATTACTGTGGAGAGCACCATAGGAGTCGGAACGACCTTTACAGTGGAGATTCCGTTTAGAAAGGCCGAGAAACTGAGCGGCGGTACAGCGAGGTCTGATGCGGATTCTCAGGAGGGCGAGGTGGACTTTGCAGGTAAGCGGGTACTGCTCGCAGAGGACAATGACATCAATATGGAGATTGCAAGAATCTTTTTAGAAAATGTCAATCTGAAGGTAGATACTGCTGAAAACGGCGAGGTTGCATGGAATCTATACAGGAATTCAGAGGAAGGCTATTATCAGGCTGTGATCACAGACATCAGAATGCCAGTGATGAACGGCAGGGAACTCACAGAGAATATCAGAAAGTCAGGAAGAGCAGATGCACAGAAGCTGCCGGTCATTGCAATGTCAGCCGATGCATTTTCCGAGGAAATACAGCTCTCTCAGAGCATCGGGATGAATGATTATGTCACAAAGCCGATTTTGCCGGAGAATTTATATCAAACACTCAAGAAGTATCTGTAGGAGGGGATTATATGACATACGAAAATATGCAGCAGAAGATAAAAGCACTGAAGAGTAATATCAGTACAGTCATTGTAGGAAAGGATGAGACGATAGACTGTATTTTAACCGCCATGATCGCAGGGGGTCATATTCTGCTGGAGGATACACCGGGAACAGGCAAGACTATGCTTGCCAAATCGTTGGCAGCATCGCTGCAGGCAGATTTTAAGAGGATTCAGTTTACGCCTGATTTGCTGCCGGCAGATATCACGGGATTGAATATCTATAACCGCAAGGAAGAGGTTTTTCAATATGTTGAGGGCCCTATCGTGACGAATGTCCTTCTTGCGGATGAGATCAACAGAGCTACCCCACGTACCCAGTCAGCACTGCTGGAGGCAATGGAGGAAAAACAAATCACGATTGACGGGAAGACCAGAAAGCTGGAGGATGTGTTTATCGTTATGGCGACGCAGAATCCGATAGAGACAGCTGGAACATTTCCACTGCCGGAGGCACAGATGGATCGGTTTATGATGCAGTTATCTCTTGGCTTTCCGACGGAGGAGGAAGAACTCGCTATATTGTCCAGATTTACAGAGCGTAATCCGCTGCTGACGCTTAACCCGGTATGCTCCAAGGAAGAGATCCTGCAGATGCGTGAGCTTGCACAGACAGTCTATGTACATGAAAGTATCAGAAATTATATTGTAAAGATCGTACAGACGACCAGAAAACATGATGAGGTTGCATTGGGTGTCAGTCCAAGGGGTTCACTGGCGCTGCTGAAGGCATGCCAAGTATATGCGGCTATAGCAGGACGTGATTATGTGATTCCTGAGGATGTGAAAGCATTATCAATGCCGGTACTGGCACACAGGATGATCTGCTATGCCGGTTCTCACAGCGGTCAGGGAAGAAAACCGCTGCAGCAGATACTGAACACCATAGAGGTGCCGAGTGAGGAATGGGGCATCAGATAAGGAGCCTGCATGAAACTGTTCATTGCCCTGCTGGTTGCGGCTGTCCTTTATTATCTGCAGTATAAACTGTATTCACGTATGTGGAGCCGCAATCTTCAGATTACCATAGATTTTCAACAGCATATCGTAGAGGCAGGGGAAAGGAATGTGCTGATAGAGACCATTGAGAATCAAAAATGGCTTCCACTTCCGATTCTGCAGATCAAGTTTGCAGCCACAAAGACTTTTCTGTTTCCGAAGGAGGAAACGTCCGCGGTAACAGATCAGTACTATCGTAATGAGTTTTTTTCTGTACTGTCTTATCAGAAGATTGTCAGAGAACTTCCCTTTCTATGCAGCAAACGTGGCTGCTATAGTGTGAGTGACATGGATGTGATTGCCAAGGATCTGTTTTTAACCGGCAAGATGCTGGCACATCTGGAGCACCACGAGACGGTTTGCGTACTGCCGAGAAAGATTCCTGTCACACAGATTCCATTTTCTATGGACGTGTTGTTTGGAGATGTGGTAAGAAAGAGTCATATTCATGAGGATCCGTTTGAGTTTGCGGGTATCCGTGAGTATCAGCCGTATGACAGTATGCATAGCATCAACTGGAAGAACACTGCCAAGAGCGGGATTCTGCAGGTCAACACTTATCATACCACCTTTTCTCAGGAGGTTCATATTTTCCTGAATATAGACGCAAATACAGTCGCAAGGGCAGACCAGCTGTGTGAGGAAGCCATCAGAGTAGCAGATGCGGCAGCAAACAGACTTCTGATGGAGCATGTACCGATTGGGTTCTACACAAACGGCAGAGATCAGTTTACAGATGAACTGTTTGAAACAGCCGCCGGTGCCGGCAGCAATCATATACGTAAGATCGAGATGGCATTGGCAAGAATCGATCTGAGCAGGCAAAAAGCAGACTTTTCAAAGCTTTTAAAAGAGAAAACGGCCGAGCTGGATCCCCATGCTAAGATCCTGCTGATATCCAATTATCGCAAGGAGGATGTCATGAGGGTCTATGAATCATTATGCGCTGCGGGATACAGCTGTGCATGGATCGTGCCTGAATTCTATGATGTGGAACCTGAGGAACAGGTGATGTCATTACCGCATGTACAGAAGTGGGAGGCTGCCTATGAAGGTTAAACGCTATGCCGTTTATGCGGATATTCTGAATCTGTTGATGATAGAACTATTTTGTACGATGCTGATCTGGTATCTTCAGGTGGTTGTGAATTTTATGGTTTCTGTGTGGATTCCTCTTAGCCTTGGAATCATACTCGCTTTTGTTTACTTTGTCAGAAGAGATGTCCATAGGCTGTCTGTTTATATTCTTCTGCATGTATTGGGACTGACGGGGCTGGTTTTGCTGCCGTTTCCGGGTATAGATCATGTGTTTATCCTGTGTTTTGCGGTTGTCTGGGGCGTTATGGATATCATTTTCTGGACAGAGCAGGGGAAAAAGGGAATCGAGATGCTGCCTGTCTGGATGGTACTGCTGTTTTTGACCGCCTATATCCATGCATCCTTGATCGGAAATGAGTTTCTGGAGAATGCGGCCTATGCCGGTGGAATTATCTTTACAGGATTATTCTTTTTGAGACTGTACAGTCTGAATATCATACGGTTTTCCAAGGATAAGCAGATGCATGAGCAGGTTCCCGTGGCGATGATGTTTGCGCAGAACGGGAAAATGGTGGCGGCACTTGTCATTTGCTTTGTTATGGGTATGCTGTTGCTGCGTTCGCAGCTGTTGATTGACGGCTTACAGGTATTATTTTTGATGATCAGGGATGCTGTTGTCGAATTCCTCGTGTGGATTATGAAAATCATCAAGTCAGGACTACCGGAGGATGCTTTACTGATGCAGGAGGAGGCTCAGTTTGAGATCCCGCCGGCAGCAGATGTGAATCCGTTTTGGAACAGACTGTTCTATATCATGGAGGTCATCATAAAATGGGTCATGATCATTGCGTTTCTATACTGGGCAGGAAACGGAATCCGCAGGTTTCTGATCAGATACAGATGGCGCAATCCACGAAAAGAAGAAGAAATCTGTTATGACGGCATCAAAGAGACAAAATCGTGGATTCTCAGGGGCAGGGAACAGAAAAAAATCAATTTGTGGAGAAATCTTTCCAATGCAGAGAAAATAAGACGTCTGTATCGCAAACAGGTAGAACACTATACGAAGTCGGGCTATTCGCTATCCCGTGCACACACACCGCAGGAGAGAGCAGCAGATATTCACCGCTGGAAAGATCATGGAGCAAACAAGACGGCAGTCTTTGAGGATTTGACCAGTCTGTATGAGACAGCCAGATACAGCACACATGATATCGGCACCGAGGAGGTCAGACGGGTTAAATAAATTGACGTTACCGGAAGATATGTTTATACTGGGAGAGTAGACAGATGTCCGAAAATAGCCGTTTGGAGCGGCAGAAGATGAGGAATGTGTATGAGTGAGGGGAATCAGGCAACAAAGGAACGGATAGCCGGGCTGGATCTGGTCAGGGTTGTGGCAGCTTTTTTTGTAATCAGTGTTCATTTTTATCTGAACTGTGGTTATTACAATGTGAAGCTGGCTGGAACAGAAGCTTTTATCATGACTTATGGAAGATGGCTGTTTTTAACATGCGTGCCATTGTATATGATCCTGACAGGGTATTTTAAACTGAACAAAACATTTGGGAAAGAGCATTACAGAAGCTTGATTCCGATTCTGGTTGCATATCTTGTGATTTCTGTCATGAAGGTAATGGCGGCCAATCATATCTATGGCTCGGTATATACTGCGGAAGATACGGTGCGTAGTCTGCTGAATTATCAGATGGCATGGTACGTGGGGATGTATGTATCCCTGATGCTGCTGATTCCATTTTTAAATACCATGTGGCATGCACTGGAGGGAAAGAAACAGAAACAGGTGCTGATCCTGTCCTTGGTGTTTATATCAACGCTGTATCCAATCGTAAAATATGTGGCACCGTCCTACTGGCAGATGCTGTATCCGTTTGTATATTACTTCGTGGGAGCATATATCAGGGAATATCAGCCAAAGATCAAGAAATGGCTTGGAATCCTGATTCTGTTACTCATTGTACTGGCAGAGTCAATCGGTTCTTTTGTGGATTCAAACGGATCTAATTTCAAGTGGACATTTCTGGGTTCCGTAGACAATGGGTATAATGCGATTTCAGTCGTTGTCTGTGCAGTGATTATATTCCTGTGTCTGTATGATGTGGATATTAAGAATGGTTTCATAAAGAAATTTCTGATGCAGATATCTAAAGTATCATTTGAAATCTATCTGTTTGCAGGTATTTCAGATGCTTATGTTTATTACTTTGCAAAGCAGAGAGTTCCGGAAGGAACGGCATTTCTGCCTTATTTTCTTCCGGTAGTGCTAGCATCCTTTATCGGCGCAGCAGTGGCTTCTTTGATTTACCGGAAGCTGTATGATCTGGCAGCGGGGTTTGTAAAAGACAGAATCGAACGGCGTAAAGAGGCAAAGAATCCAGAAGCGGGAAATGAAGAAGCGGAGAATGAAGAAGTAGGGAATTAGGAAGTAGAGAATGAAGGGGTAGGATATTAAGAGTAAATGGAGATGGCGAGACTCGAACTCGTGACCTACGCGTTGCGAACGCGTCGCTCTCCCAACTGAGCTACACCCCCATTTCACGTGAGTTAAGTATATCACTGAATGGCAGTAAAGTCTATTTGCTTTTCGCGGTATAAACATCACTTTTCTTCAGCTTGATAATCAGAGGAATGACCATCAGCACCCAAACGATCGGCTCAGAGATGATGATGCCGAAATACTGGAGTGCCGGAGCAAGAAAGAGAACGGTGAAGAGCTTCCCAAGAAGCTCGATGGCACTGGATATGATCGGAGTGATGTGATCTCCGATCCCCTGCAGCGCGTTACGGCTGACCGTGATGACAGCAGGGACAAAGTAAAGCAGAGTGTTGACGCGCAGGTATAGAACTGCAGTGTCGATGATCTCTGCTTTTGTTGTGGACGTAATCAGGCGGATCATGACGGGAGCACATAAATATGTCAGGAGAATGACACCAATGGTCCAGATCCAGGCGAAGAGAATGCATTTTTTGATCCCTTCGCGAATACGGTCATAGAGCTTTGCACCGTAATTTTGTCCGCAATAGGAAGCACTGGTCATACTGAGAACCGCAAACGGAATCATGAAGAAATGCGTAATCTTACGGGCAGCATAGTGTGCAACGATGATGTTGGAATTGAACAGGTTGATAGCGCCTTGCAGGATCAGAGTTCCCATCATCACGAGTGAATTCATGAGTCCCATGGAGAGCCCGCTCATCCAGAGCTCCCGGCTCATCTTTGCATTCAGGCGGAAACTGTCACCGGACAGTCGCAGAGCCGGATACTTTTTGATGATATAGGCGGCACATAACAGTGCTGAGATCAATTGTGCAATGACAGTGGCGATAGAGGCTCCTGAGATACCCATATGAAGACCTGCAACAAATAAGAAATCCATAACGATATTTAACAGTGCAGAAACAACCAAAAAAATCAGGGGAGCAATGGTGTCTCCGATGGCACGCAGTGTAGCGGAAAATACGTTATAAAGCATAGCGGTAAACATACCAAGCAGGATCACCTTGATATAGGCGGTAGCAGCAGCTGTGTGCTCAGCCGGTACATGAACGAGCCGCAGAAACTGCGGAAGAAACAGAACGGAGCATATCGTAAACACGAGTGCGGTCAGTGTTCCGAAGAGCAGAGAACCACCAAAGGAGCGATTGACCTGCTCATTTTCCTTTGCACCGAACCAATAGGCAGTGATGACACCAAATCCGTTTGTGAGTCCAATCAGGAATCCGATGATCATGTCCGAAAGCGGCGTGACGGAGCCGACTGCAGCAAGTGCCTGATCGCCCAGTACCTTTCCTATGATCCATGTATCAGTCAGTGAATAGCACAACTGAAATATCTGTCCCAGAAATATGGGAAGTGCAAAACGCAAAATTACTTTTCCGGGAGCGCCGGTTGTCAAGTCTTTCATAGATACCTCTCTCGTATATATCTGATCGCATTTTATTTATACATGAAAAAAATGAATGCTGTCTATGCAAAGCAATTAGATGAAGCTGCCTGAAAATATCAAGCAGTTACCATTATATACTATTCCAATGAAAAAAAGAAGTAATTGGTAGCGGCTGATTGAAAAAAACTGAGGAACTGGGAAACTGAGGAAACTCGAAAA
>JAUNSO010000004.1:0-98693 GCA_030539165.1 bacterium | reverse complement strand
GGACAAGTGTAGAACAATGCCACCAATTTGGACAAGTGTAGTAGCACAATGCCACCATAGACTCCAAAAGAAGTGTTCATAAATACATGATTTCTTCATTTTGGACAACTATAGTATATTACAACAATCTAAAATTCCAAAGATATTTTAAAATACAAATATCTTGGAATTCCATTCCTTCATATAAGGTGTCAATTGTCCAAAACAACCGATTTAGATATATAAGCTTACACTGATTGGAATGCTAATCAGCTTTCTACCCTCTCTATTGTCCAAAATGAGGTATAGTTGACGAAATGAATGGATTGTGCTAGTATATTAGTTATACAAATCATACATATCATACCGCAAAGAAATTAAGAAACAAATAGCAGCCAGGAAGCAAAGCAACAAAGAAACATATAAACGTAGAAATGGAGGAAGGATCATGAAGGCAACTGATGAATCACAGGGGCGTTATGCGTGGACAGCAAGAGTAGGAGAGAAGGGACAGATTGTCATTCCGAAGGAGGCAAGAGATCTGTTCAATATTCATCCGGGGGATACGATCCTGCTACTGGGCGACAAAGAGCAGGGGATGGCAATCCCCCCACAGGACAGGTTTGAAGAAATCTTCGGAGATATTTTCGGCAGAGGGAAAAATTAGAAGCAGAGACGTAGAAGCGGAGACACAAAAGACAGGAACACAGGAGGAAGGATAGATGAAACAGAAAAAAGTCATCATAATCGGCGGAGGCATTGCCGGACTGACAGCAGGAGTATATGCGAGAAAAGCAGGCTATGAAGCACAGATTTATGAAAAACATAAGATTGTTGGCGGAGAGTGTACAGGCTGGGATCGTAACGGATATTATATCGATAACTGTATTCACTGGATGATGGGCACTGTCGCAGGAACTAGTTTACATAATATATGGAAGGAAACAGGTGCTCTTGGAGATGACACAGAGATTCTGCGTGGAGACCATATGTACACATCAGAACTGAACGGTGAGAGTGTCACCCTGTGGGCAGATATAGAGCGGACTGAGCGGGAGCTGATTGCCCTGTCACCGGAAGATGAGACTGAAATAAAGAGTCTGATGCACTATGCAAAGCTGTCAGAAAAAATAGAAATACCGTCAGACAAACCAAATGAGATGATGGGTGCACTGGATGGCATCAAGATGGCGCTGAAGATGAAAAATGCACTGAAGCTCTTTCAGGCATATGCAGGCATGGACACTGTCGACCTGGCAGCCAGATTCAAACATCCACTGATTCGCTGCATGATTTCTGATTTTTGCCCGAAGGATTCTGCAGGCAGTTCATTTCCGATGGCATACGGCAACTTTACAGGCAGAGACGGAGGCGTTCCACGTGGCGGCTCCAGAGCGATGGCTTTCCGGATGAAGGACAGATTTGAGAGTCTGGGAGGAGAAATCTATACAGCATCTCCTGTCGTAAAGGCAGATTTCGGTCCGAAACAGACAACAGGATGGAAGCAGATGGTATCTGTGACGCTGGCAAACGGACAGACGGTGAAGGGAGACTATTTCATATTTGCCTGTGACCCGGATTATACCTTCCATAAAATTTTGTCAGAAGAGTATATAGATCCAATGTTAAAGGAGGTCTATGCCAACAGAAAGGATTATCCGGTCTATGGCATGTTTCAATGTGCGTTTGGCGTGGACTGTGAAGAGGATATCCTGAAGGGCGATATCATGATGGATACCAGCGACATTGTGAATGCTGTCAATGATGAATTGAAGAACAGCATTATGGAACGTATGACGGTCAAGTCCTTTGGTTATGAGCCGGACTTTGCACCAAAGGGAAAACAGATCATACAGGTCATGATGGGACTTTCTGAGGATTCTTATGAATACTGGAATGCCTTGTATCAGGACAAGGAGGCATACAAGGCCAGAAAGGAAGAGCTTGCACAGCTCATACAGAAGAAACTGGAGGAACGGTTTCCAGAATATCAGGGAAAGATGACTTTACTGGATGTATGGACACCGATGACCTATAAAAGATACTGTAATGCATTTAAAGGGTACAACCAGGCATATATTATTACAAAACGAAGCAGAAAGAATGCATATGTATCACCGGAGATCAAGGACGTTGACAATGCATGGATCACCGGACAGTGGCTGTCTGCCCCCGGAGGACTGCCAGGTGCGGCAATACAGGGAAAATACTCTGTTCAGAGAATCCTGAGAAAAGAAGGACAGAGCATAAAACTATAGAACAAAAGGCAAAGAGCAGAAACAGAATGTCGGAAGCTGATTTTAAATGACGGAGGATAAAGGCAGGGGCTCCTACACGAAAACGATTGCGAAAAGTGTTGGAATCAGTCGGAATATATGATATTATGTTTTTAGCAGTTGAGCGGGCAACAGATATCAGCTGTACAATTTATCATTCATTTATGAGGAGGAAAAGAATATGTTTACACGTGTAGAACTAAAAGACGCTGCAAAACAGCAGATTAAGGGTAATATCGGAATGCTGTTTGTCATCACACTGATTGTATCTTTGATTATGAGCGCATCCAGCTTTCTGGTGGTAGGTCCGATCCTTTTGACAGGTCCCTTGGTGCTTGGTCTTGCAAATATCTATTTGAGCATGGTCAGAGAAGGCAAGAAGCCTGCTATGGAAGATATGTTTAGCGGATTCAACAATTTTGGTCAGTCTTTGTTATTGTATGTGCTGATCGCGATTTTTACCTTCCTGTGGTCACTGTTGCTTGTGGTTCCCGGAATCATCAAGGCAATCTCTTATTCACAGGCATTTTACATCCTTTCAGACCATCCTGAGATGACTGCATCAGAGGCTCTGAAGGAGAGCATGAGAATTATGGACGGACATAAAATGGACTATTTTGTACTGTGTCTGTCATTTATTCTTTGGATCCTGCTGGGCACGGTTACATGCGGACTGGCATATATTTATGTAGGTCCCTATATGACAGCCACAGTGGTTAATTTCTATGAGAAGATCAAGGGCTGATCATTGCCGGTACAATCGTCTAATCAGGAATGAGCTACATTGAACAGAAGAATATTGAGAGAAATACAATACAAGGCAGTGCCGGGACGATGATTCGGCGCTGCTTTTTATTTTCCTCCTTTATTAATTGTAGATTTGAGGGTATACTGTAATGAGGAGGAAATGCCGTCAGAGAGTCCACGCGGCCAATCTAAAATGGAAAAGAAATTAAAGGATTATATAGCCTATATCGAGGCTCTGCTGACAGAGCCGGAGGCAGAGGATGCAAAGGAGCGAAGGGCACAGGCAGCAGAACATAAGAAGGCAAGAAAGGGCATGCTGGTACAGATTGGATTTTTCCAGCATGAACGACTGATTCATCTGATCGTGACAGTCACATTTGCACTACTGACAGTCGGAACTCTGATTGCAAGTCTCTTGATTCAGCAGCTGGCGTTATACTGCCTGACGGTTTTGTTTTTGATTTTGCTGATTCCGTATATCCGCCACTATTACATACTGGAAAATGGTGTACAGAAGCTCTACCGGCTATATGAGGAACTCAGTAGCAGACCGGAGAAATAAGAACCCGACAGGAGAAATAACAACGAATATGATCGAATCAAAGAATCAGCAATTTTATTTGACAACAGCACATACAAGCTATTGGTTCAGGGTGACACCCTACGGACATCTGGAGCATATCTACTATGGCCCACGGGTGGCAGTACAGTCTATGGAAGCACTGGCTGTCAAGCAGGTCGTGCCATGGGGCTCCACAGTGAACTACAACAGGGAGGATGACAACTACAGTCTGGATACGATGTGTCTGGAGTGGTCCGGTATGGGACGCGGTGACTACCGCAGAAGTCCTTTTGAGATCAAGATGCCGGACGGAAGCTTTGTACATGATTTCCTGTATCAAAGGGCAACGACGAAATACGGAAATGCCCCTATGGAGAGTCTGCCGACTGCCTATGGTGATCATGAAGACTGCATGCATCTTGACATCCTGATGGAGGATCAGCCAAACAATCTGGAGCTGCATCTGATCTATACAGTCTATGAAAAAACAGATGTGATCACAAGAAGAGCCGTCATCATCAACAGAAATGAGAAAACGGCAGTTCTGAGACGTGCACTCAGCATGATGACCGACCTGCCAAACCGTGGCTATCGGATGACGACCTTTGACGGCAGCTGGATCAAGGAGACACACCGACATGATCGCCCGCTGCAGTATGGCATTACCCTCAATTCCTCTACAACAGGCGGCAGCTCTAACCAGCATAATCCCGGATTTTTGCTGTCAGAACAGACTGCCACAGAGGACTTCGGATGGGTATACGGCTTTAATCTGGTCTACAGCGGCAATCACTATGGCTGTGTGGAACTGAATCACTCTGATATCGCACGTGTGTCATTAGGCATCAATGACCATTGCTTTGAATGGGAGCTGAAACGGGATGAACAGTTTGAGACACCGGAAGCTGTCATGACCTTCAGTGATGCAGGATTTAACGGGATGAGTCATCATTTCCATGATTTTGTGAATGCCCATATCGTCAGAGGAGACTGGAAAGGAAAGGCCAGACCGGTGCTGATCAATAACTGGGAGGCAGACTTCTGGAATTTCAAGCAGGGAAAGCTGCTGTCATCAGCAAAACAGGCGAAAAAGCTGGGCGTAGAGCTTTTTGTACTGGATGACGGATGGTTCGGAGCACGTGATAACGATTATGCCGGACTGGGAGACTATACGGTCAACCGAAAAAAGCTGCCGGGCGGAATGAGCAGACTGGCAGAGAAGATACAGGCAGCCGGATTGAAATTTGGTCTCTGGTTCGAGCCGGAAATGGTCAATGAAGACAGTGATCTTTACCGCACCCATCCTGAATATGCGATTACCCTGCCGGGCAGGGAGCCGACCTATGGCCGTCATCAGAGAGTTCTTGATTTATGTAAACCAGAGGTGCAGGATTATATCGTCGAGAATGTATCCAAAATACTGGATGAAGCTTCGATATCCTATGTGAAATGGGATATGAACCGCCATATCAGTGAAGCATACTCGAATGTACTGCAAAATCAGGGCGAATTCTTTCACAGATATACATTGGGCTTATACAGTATTTTGAAGCGTATTTTTGAACCACGCAGTCATATTCTGCTGGAGAGCTGTTCCAGCGGCGGCAACCGCTTTGACCTTGGTATGCTGTGTTTTTCACCGCAGATCTGGGCATCAGATGATACGGATCCGATCGAGAGACTGTCGATCCAGCAGGGTCTGTCCTATCTGTATCCACTCTCTACTATGGGTGCGCATGTATCGGCAGCACCGCATATGCAGACGCTTCGCAATACAACATTATCGACCCGGTTCAATGTGGCGGCGTTTGGATGCCTGGGCTATGAACTGGATCTGAAGTATCTGACGAGGATGGAATGTGAGGAAATAGAGGAACAGATAGCATTTTATAAAGAGCACCGGCATATCTTCCAATATGGTGAATTTTCCCGTGTGGACTACCCAAAGGTTAATAAGGTGCAGTGGCAGGTACGGGAACGTGATGGCAGCAAGGCAGTGACCGGCTTCTATCAGACACTGACACAGGCGGCAGAGGGGTATGATTACCTGCGCGTGACAGGTCTGGATGCTCAGAAAAAGTATTGTATGCAGACAAAACCTCAGAAGCTCTATCTGGAACGCTTTGGCGGACTGGCGAAGCATGTGATGCCTGTGAAGCTGAATCCGGACGGGCTGATCATGCGGACAGCCAATAAACTGTATACATTGCAGGACTGTATAGAGGAGTACCATGGAGACGGCGCATTGTTTGCAGGTGGTGTTTCACTGAATAATCAGTTTGTCGGAACCGGATATAACGATCAGGTCCGCCTGCTCGGAGATTTCGGATCAAATCTGTATGTGACCAAGGAGGAAGCACAATGAAGAAAAACCACAACAAGTATACCTTTGGACTCGGAACGATAGGCCGTGACATGGTCTACACAATGGTCAGCATGTATCTGATCTATTATCTGACGGATGTCCTGAGTCTGCCGACATCCAGTCTCTGGTGGATTACAGGAATCATGCTTTGCTGCCGTATCTTTGATGCCCTCAATGACCCGATTATGGGGGTTATCGTAGACAATACACATGGCAAATACGGCAAATTCAAGCCATGGATTGCACTTGGTGCCTGTCTGTCCGGTATCGTGACGGTACTGCTTTTTACGGATATGGGGGCTACAGGAGGAGCATATGTAGTATTGTTTGCAGTATTATACCTTTTCTGGGGGATTACATACACCATCAATGATATATCCTATTGGTCCATGCTGCCATCCCTGAGCATTGATCAGAAGGAACGTGAGAAGATCGGAGCATTTGCAAGAATCTGTGCAGATGTCGGACTGTTTTTTGTGGTAGCCGGTATCGTACCGATTACGACTGCTCTTGGAGAGGCATTGGGGAGTCTGCAAAAGGGGTATTTTGCATTTGCAATCATCATCATTCTGGTGATGTGGCTTGGTCAGTGTATTACACTGTTTGGCGTCAAGGAAACGGTGGTAGCTGCTACGGATGCGGCATCAGAACATACAACACTGAAAAACATGATCGAAGTCATCTTTAAAAATGATCAGTTGTTGTTTACAGCCGTCTCTATGGCTCTGTTTTCCATCGGTTATACGACGACAACCAGCTTCGGAATATATTATTTCAAGTATGCATACGGAAATGAAGATATGTACTCCATCTTTGCGATTATCCTGGGAGTTTCCCAGATCGCTGCATTGGTTGTATTTCCGCTTTTCAGCAAACGTTTTGAAAGAAGCAGACTTTATCTGGGTTCTACAGCCCTTGTCGTGATCGGCTATATTATTTTCTTCTTTGCACCGACCAATACGATGACTTTTATCGGGACGGCTGGTGTACTGATCTTTGTCGGGGAGGCATTTATCCAGCTGCTGATGCTGATGTTTCTTGCAGATACTGTGGAGTACGGCTACTGGAAGTTTGGCAAGCGCAATGACAGTGTGACATTTTCTCTGCAGCCGTTCATCAACAAAATGGGCGGAGCAGTGGCAAGTGGTGTGGTAGGTGCCATTGTCATTATATCCGGTATTAAAGATGCAAATTCGGCTGCCGATGTGACGGCACAGGGTATGACGATCATGAAGGCGGCAATGTTTATCTTTCCTCTGATCTGTATCTTGATCGGTTATCTGCTGTATCGCTCGAAGTACAAGATTGACAGCCGGCTGTACGAGCAGATTATCACAGAACTCAAGGAACGTGGAGCCATCTCCACAGATGAGGCAAAATGAGTGCAGTGAGACAGGAGTCGTGAGCCGGTATCCATCGAGATGACCGGCAGACAGGGATAGGAGTGAACAATAGAATGGGTCAATTACTGACATCAGAAAGTAAACTGAAGGAGGTTTATGCACATCCGGTGGGACATGATATCATTCACCGCGTGCTGACCTCACTCAAATTAAAGGATGCGCTTGTGAACAATCCCATTGTTGGGAATATGCGTCTGCAGACATTGTCCGGCCTGATCAAAAAGAATCTGGGCGATTACGGATCGCTGCTGACACTGCTGAATACGGAGCAGGATATTCCGGCATCGGGCAATGGCAGAATACAGGAAGCCTGGTGGAAAGAGGCAGTCTTTTATCAAATTTATCCACGCAGCTTTATGGATTCTGACGGAGACGGCATTGGTGATCTGCAGGGTATCATATCCAGACTGGATGATCTGAAGGAACTGGGAGTAGATGTACTGTGGCTGTCGCCGGTGTATGATTCGCCAAATGATGACAATGGCTACGATATCAGAGATTACTATCAGATCATGCGGGATTTCGGAACGATGGATGACTTTGATCAGCTGTTAAGTGAGGTACACAAGCGTGGTATGCGTCTGATTATGGATCTGGTCATCAATCATACCTCTGATGAGCATAAATGGTTTCAGGAGGCACTGCACGACTCGGATTCAAAGTACCGGAACTATTATCATTTCCGCCCCGGAAACGGCGGTAAGACACCTCCAAATAACTGGACATCCTTCTTTTCAGGCTCTGCATGGAATTACTATAAAGAACAGGATGTATGGGCATTGCATCTCTTTTCCAAAAAGCAGATGGATCTGAACTGGGACTGTAAGGAAATGCGTGAGGAGATTCTCACGATGATCCGGTGGTGGCTCGAGAAGGGCATCGACGGATTCCGTATGGATGTGATCAACTATATTTCCAAGGTCGAGGGACTGCCGGACGGCAATGAGACCATCGGGGAACTGATCGGATATCGTGGAATCGAAAATTACTTTTATGGGCCGAGGCTGCACGAATATCTGCGTGAGATCAGAAAAGAAGCCTTCGATCCTTATCAGGCATACTCTGTCGGAGAGATGCCCGGCATCGGAATGGAAATGTCGAAGCTCCTGACGGGTGATGACAGAAAGGAACTGGACATGATGTTTTCCTTTGATCATCTAGAAACACCCGGTCACAATCGTTTCGATGATTACCGGTATGACCTGAATTTTCTGAAGGAATACCTGATTGATTACACGGAGCATTACGGCAACCATTGTCATATGGCACTGTTTTATAACAATCATGATAATCCAAAGTTCATCTCCAAGGTGGATCCGGATGGCACCTACAGAGATGTACTGGCGAAAATGCTGGCAGTGATTCAGTTTACGAGTCGTGGAACTCCGTATCTGTTTCAGGGAGATGAAATTGGGGCAGCAAATCAGCACTTTCAGTCCATTGATGATCTGCGCGATGTAGAGTCCCTGAATCTTTATCAGCAGCTGACAGAAGAACGCAAAATGACGAAGGAGAAGGCACTGGAGACAGTATTTGCAGGAACACGTGACCATGCAAGGACACCGATGCAGTGGAATCCGACAGAGAATGGCGGATTTACAACCGGAAGTCCATGGATCAGCGGAGACAGGGACTACCTGGTCTACAATGTTGAATCAGAGAGTGAGGATCCGGACTCTGTATTGAACTTCTACAAGAGACTGATTGCCCTGAGAAAAGAGGAAAAAGCATTTGCTTACGGAGAGACGGAATTTGTTAAGAAGCATGTAAAGGGTTTCTTCCTGTATTATCGTATCTATCATGGAGACTGCTTTTTTATCGAATGCAATCTGACACCTAAGATCAAGGAACGGTTTGTTGACACGAAAAAGTATGAGCTGCTGCTTTCCAATTATGAAAAGCCCGGAAATGATATGATGCCTTATGAGGCGAATATCTACCGGGGTCGGTAAGGTGGACAGGATAAACTCTCAGAAAATGGAATCCTATAAAAGAGAAGTCGACAAAATACACGGAGAATGCTATAATTATGACTAGTATTTTGATCTAAGAATAATATTTCGCATGGAGGTAACATTATGGGTTTGATTCAGGCAATTAAAGGTGCTGTCAGCGGAGATCTGGCTGACCAATGGCGGGAGTATTTCTACTGTGAGTCCATGGAAGCAGATGTACTGGTGACGAAGGGCGTAAAGCGGGTCGATCCGAAGAGAAGCTCTAACACAAAGGCAAATGACAATATTATCAGCAATGGCTCTATCGTAGCGGTCAATGATGGGCAGTGTATGCTGATCGTTGAGCAGGGCAAGGTTGTGGAGTTTTCTGCTGAACCGGGTGAGTTTGTATATGATGCATCCACAGAGCCGAGTTTGTTTTACGGCAGTCTCGGTGACAATCTGAAAAAGACATTTTCCACAATTGGAAAGCGTTTTACATTTGGCGGAGACACAGCAAAGGATCAGAGAGTTTACTATATCAACACAAAGGAATTACCGGGTAATAAATACGGAACACCGAATCCGGTTCCGTTCAGAGTGGTAGATAAAAATATCGGACTGGATATCGACATTGCAATCCGCTGCCATGGCGAGTATTCTTACAAGATTGTGGATCCACTGTTATTCTATACAAATGTAACAGGTAATGTAGAGGATGAATATGATAGAGACGAGATCGACAGTCAGTTAAAGACTGAGCTGATGACAGCACTGCAGCCGGCATTTGCCAAGATTTCAGATATGGGTATCAGATACAGTGCACTTCCCGGACATACGATGGAAATGGCAGATGCACTGAATGAGGTTCTTTCCAAGAAGTGGTCAGAGCTTCGCGGACTTGCAATTGTATCCTTCGGTGTCAGCTCCGTAACGGCTTCTGAAGAAGACGAGAAGATGATTAAGGAACTGCAGCGTAATGCAGTTATGAAGGATCCGACAATGGCAGCAGCGACACTTACGGCAGCACAGGCTCAGGCTATGCAGAGTGCAGCAGCTAATGAGAGCACAGGCCCGATGATGGCGTTTGCAGGCATGAATATGGCTAACATGGCTGGCGGCATGAATGCCAATAACCTCTATGCCATGGGCGCAGCACAACAGGCGGCAGCACCGGCAGCAGCTCCTCAGGCAGCAGCTCCGGCAGCAGGCGGATGGGCATGTGCATGCGGCGCGACCGGCAATACCGGAAAGTTCTGCGCAGAGTGCGGCGCACCAAAGCCGGATGAGAACGGATGGACATGTACATGTGGTACTATCAACAAAGGTAAGTTCTGCTCTAACTGCGGAAAACAGAAGCCGGCAGGAGCGCCTGTATACAAATGCAACAAGTGCGGATGGGAACCGGAAGACAAATCCAATCCTCCGAAGTTCTGCCCTGAGTGCGGTGATGTATTTGATGATAATGACAAGCAATAAAACAATATAAGATTACATAATTAGTTAACATAATATTGAACTTGGCGTAAATATCAGACAGCAGTATCAAGAATAATTTTTATGCTGCTCATGATATGGGAAGCAGGGTGCAATTCCCTCACGAACCCGTCACTGTAAAGTCAGAAAACCAGCCAAGGATCATCGTACAAAGAACCACGCGGAATTGGTGTTCGTACAAAGTTCAGAGAATACAAAACCTCTGTCTTTGCGCACATGCGTGAGGACAGAGGTTTTTTGTATCACTGGAATGCAGAAGAGGAGAGAACAAAAATGAATGAGAATGAAAGAAATGCCCAGCAGATGAATCGAGGCGAGACAGGAAAAAGTATAAAAACAGGAAGAAGACTTCCGATCATCATAGGAACAAGCATAGCCGTGCTATTGATAGCGGTCATGACAATTTTATATATCAATACGAGACCTGATACGCAGGCAGGAACAAAAGAGATTTCGTTAGTTGTTGTCCACAGTGATGAGACAAGCAAAGAGTTTGACATCAAAACAGATGAGGAATATCTGCAGGGAGCATTGCAGAAGGAGGGCCTGATTGAGGGAACAGAAGGCGAATATGGTCTGTATGTATTGACTGTGGATGGGGAAACTGCGGATGAGACCAAGGAGCAGTGGTGGTGTCTGACCAAGAATGGAGAAGCACATATGCTGGGTGTCGGTGAGACACCGATTGCAGATGGAGAACAATATGAATTCACATTTACGACAGGGTGGTAGGCTGAGTATGACGGCCCGCGAGGTCGTACTGTATGCACTACTGGCATCCCTTCTGCTGGTGGTGCAGGTGGGACTTGCCTTTCTTCCAAATATAGAACTGGTTTCACTTTTATTAATTGTTTACACGAGGTCAATGGGAAAGAAGGCTCTGATCCCATTGTATGTGTTTGTATTGGCAGAGGGTTTGATCTACGGGTTTGGAATCTGGTGGATCAATTATCTGTATATATGGGCAGTTCTGGTTTTTGCCGTTATCCTGTTCCGAAAGATAGAGTCCGTCTGGTTTTGGGCAATTGTTTCATGTGTGTACGGACTTTGCTTCGGAACACTCAGTGCAGTTCCTTATTTTTTCATGGGGGGCTTTACTCTGGCGGCTACTTATATCGTGAACGGGATTCCGTTTGATCTGCTTCACGGGGCAGGTAATTTTGTGACAGCACTGGTTCTGATGAAGCCACTTCATCATGTATATGCTCACGTCTATCAAACATATTTTGTGTCCATACAGGAAATGAAAGAGCCACAATCACCCTCTGAAAATTAGATGGATTTGATGACCTCCACACGTGTAATGATATCTCCATGCATTTTAGCGATACGCAGTGCAAAGTCACTGTAATAGATGCAGGATCCGGTAGCCACTTCTTTTTCATCTTCTTCCAGCTTTCTCCGGACAACTTCGCCAAGAGTCAGACCGTCATCAGCAGGTATCTGTATCCGAAACAGCCAGTTGATGGTTTTGATGTGCTGTGTGGCACGAAAGATAGCAGCAGATGTCTCATCAAAGGCACAGAATAGATATTTTCTGGTGGCAAACAGTCCTGCGATTGCAGCCACTCCGATCAGCGTTTCCATGGCAGAGAGGTGATATACGATCATTTGCCTTGCAGTTGCAAACAGCAGTACCTCTATGATGGTATCAGGAGTATGCTTACAGAGCATCTTCACGAACTCAACGCCGACAGCCAGATTCAGAGCCATGGTCAGAAAGGTTGCCAGATCATCTTGGCCATTTACATAACTTCTGGAATCAATGATCGTAACAAAGAATTTCAATGACAGTATGATCAGCATGATGATCATCAGGACGGAAATAAAGAGCTCCAGACAATTGGCTACATGTAACAGACTTTCTTCAAATCGTTTTCTCATGTGATCCTCCATGGGGTTCATTATTTTATGTTTTCATTATACGGGATAAGTATACGGTACGACAAGAATTATTTCCGAAGAATCAAAAAAGAGTACAAAAAAACACGTAAGACCGTTTCAGGAGCTTACGTGTTTTACTATTATTTTGCTTCTTCTGTCTTCTTTCCTACCATGGTAAAGCAGATGATAGCAGCAACTACATAAAGAGCAATCGTCACATACAGAACCATCTGGTATCCGGTCGGATTGACCTTGATGATCTCTTCTGTACCATCGGCAAGTGCATGTACGATCTCTTCTTCTTTACCGAAGGTCTTAACGATCCATGTAGCCAGCTGGTTGCCTGAGAGTCCGGCGAATGCCCATGCGGACAGTGTGATTCCGTGGATGGCACTGATATTCTGCATTCCATAGTGATCGGAGAGCAGTGTCGGTACATTACTGAAGCCACCGCCGTATCCTGCATTGACTACAAAGAGCAGAATCAGTACAAGTACCATAAATAATGTATTCTGTCCCATGTTTGTGATACCCTGTGTCAGGATGACAAGTCCGGTAGCCACGATTGAGAGGATAAAAATAATTTTATAAATACTGTTTCTATCTTTGTAATAATCAGCCCATGCTGAGAATCCGAGACGTCCTGCAGCGTTGAAGACGGCTGTTACGGATGAGAGGATACCAACGATGCCGACCAGACCAATACATTTGATGATCATTTTCTCCTGAGAGATCAGAGCCAGACCACATGTAATATTGATGTAGAACATCAGCCAGATGCCGATGAAGGTAACAGGCTTTGTCTTGATGACATCAAACGGACGGGAGCCCTTTTCTGAAGCCGCGGGCTCATGCCAGCCTTCCGGTTTCTTTAACAGAAGGTGTCCGACAAACATCATGACGAAGTAGATCGCCGCCATAATAAAGAACATAGGAGCAGGATTTGCAACGCCGTCTGCTGATTTGAACTTGGCCAGAATTGCCTGCATGATCGGGCTTGCAATCGCCTTTGCAGCACCGAAGCCTGCAACAGCAAGTCCTGTAGCCAGACCCTTACGATCCTGGAACCACAGCATTAATGTTTTAACAGGAGAAAGATAACCGGTTCCGAGACCGATTCCCATGATAAAACCGTAGCATACATAAATACCAATCAAAGATACAAGACTTCCTTTGTGTGTACCGCCATACCAGATAAAAAATCCGGTGCCTACCATACCTAAAGTAAAGCAGATCGTGGCAATTAAAGAAGACTTGTGAATGTCTTTTTCAACGATACCGCCTAAAAATGCAGCTGACATACCAAGGAAAAAGATTGCAAAACTGAATGCCCATTCTGTAGCACCCTTGGAAAATCCGATGTAATCTGCGATTTCCTGACTGAAGATTGACCAGCAGTAAACCGTACCGATACTGCAGTGAAGCAGCAGCGCGGGAATAGCGGCTCTGGTCCATTTGTTACTGTATTTCCCCATTTGAGATACTTCCTTTCTTTTGCTTATGCACAAAACTCTAGTTATTATAGCAAAACACAGGGGAAATAACAAGCACTCCTTATTTTATTTCTTTCTGTTTTTTCTTGTCATCAACGATTCCGATAATCATGCAGAAAACAAGAGCAAGACCGGTGAAGATTAAAACTGCGTATCCGTCAATACCCATGATGAAGTCCCTCCCTTCAAGTTATTTGCTGTTGCTGTTTTCATACCAGATACCGCCTGCGATACCAATCACGCAGATCACGATTCCGAGTATGCCCCAAATGTCTAATTCCATGTTTATCCTCCGTTAGTACTGTTTATGACTTTGCATTGATTACAAAATAGTCAATACAACAGGGAAATACAATATTTTCAGCAAAACCTTAGCGGGACTTTAACGGTTTTTTAGCAGTTTCTTAACAACAATTAGATTGCAGTTTGAAGAGGTCCGTTGCATAATAAATTTATGAA
The DNA here is from genome assembly GCA_030539165.1 of bacterium. Classification (GTDB taxonomy): domain Bacteria; phylum Bacillota; class Clostridia; order Lachnospirales; family Lachnospiraceae; genus JAAYYM01. The sequence goes on along the minus strand of JAUNSO010000004.1, from coordinate 84,094 downwards.
AAGAAACGATTGGATGTATACAATTTTATTATTGGCGGCGGCGACCGGAGCAGCATTTTTACTGTTTTATCTTGTGCCCGAAAATATGGCTAATGTGGTTTTGGTCTACATACTGGCCTTGATTTTGGTCGCACGTTTTACAAGCGGTTACTGCTATGGTGTGATTGCCTCTCTTTTCTGTGTTGTTGTGATCAATTACTGTTTTACCTATCCGTACTTTGCATTGAATTTTACGCTGACAGGCTATCCGATTACATTTTTGGAGCTGCTGTCTATATCCTTGATCACAAGTACAACGACATCTCATATGAAACAACAGTCTCAGGTGCTGGCAGAGCGTGAGCATCAGCTGATGGAGGCTGAAAAGGAGAAAATGCGTGCCAATCTGCTGCGTGCAATCTCGCATGATCTGCGGACACCACTGACCGGAATCATCGGTACGGCATCAGCGTGTATTGAGGATGATGCTTCTCTGTTGCCGCAGGAGCGCCTGGAAATGCTTGAGCATATCAAGGAAGATTCGGACTGGCTGCTGAATATGGTCAATAATCTGCTGACTGTCACACGAATTCAGGAAGAAAATGCATCTGTCCATAAGAATGAAGAGATTGTTGAGGAGGTCGTTGAGGAATCAGTTACCAGACTGAAGAAACGGTTTCCAGAGGCAGATATCCGTGTACAGATACCGGAAGAACCGATTTGTATTCCTATGGATGCAATACTGATTGAGCAGGTTATTATCAATCTTTTGGAAAATGCACTGGTACATGCAGAAAGTGTAGAGCCCATTGAACTGGATGTCACAGAGACTGCCCAGGAGGTGGTGTTTTGTGTCAGAGACTATGGTATCGGAATCAAAGATCAGGAAACCATCTTTGACGGTGTGCCGATGGATACTGCGCCCAGCTCAGACAGTCACAGGGGGATGGGAATCGGCCTGACAATCTGCAGGACAATCGTCAGAGCCCATGGTGGTACAATCGCAGCGCGCAACCATGACCATGGAGCAGAATTTATATTTACATTACCTCAGGAGGATATGAATCATGAAACCATCATTTCAAATTTTGATCATTGAAGATGAAGAAAATATCTGTGAATTTATGAAGCGTGTCTTAACGGCACAGGATTACAAGGTTTACATAACACATAATGGCCGCGATGGCCTGTCAGCCATTTCATCACAGTGTCCGGATCTGATTATACTGGATCTGGGACTGCCTGATATTGATGGTGTAGATATCATTGCCAGAGTACGTGAATGGAGCAGTAGTCCAATTATAGTCGTATCTGCCCGTACTCATGAAAATGATAAGGTGCTGGCACTGGATGCAGGGGCAGACGATTACATCACAAAACCCTTTGGTACGTCAGAGCTTTTGGCTCGTATTCGTACATCACTGCGTCACAGCAATCGTCTCAATACGGATGATTCGGTAGCCATCCGCCCGTATCATGCACTGAATCTGTACATTGACTTTGACAGAAGACTGGTTTCACTCGGGGAGCAGCCGATCCATCTGACTCCGGTAGAGTACAAGATTGTAACCTGTCTTGCTAAAAACTCAGGAAAGGTCCTGACCTATTCTGCAATCATGCAGGAGGTGTGGGGACCATATATCGAAGAGGATACCAAAATCCTGCGTGTGAATATGGCAAATATACGCCGCAAGCTGGAGGCTAATCCGGGAGCACCGCAATATATCTTTACTGAAATAGGAGTTGGATATCGTATGCTGGATGGCTGATATGTCCGCTGCTAAAATCCTGTTAAGAATTCTCCAAAAATCTTTTTCTTCTCTGTGACAACTGCTAAAATGCACCTGTTGTTAATATGTTGGAAAAGGGAGGATTTCACATGAATATCGGAGTATTACTGATTGCAATTGTAGGCGGGATAGTCGGATTGTTTTCTACATTGTATCTGGTTGTCGGCTTTCCGGCAGTCCTGATCTGGAAAGTATACCGCAAAGCACGTTTCGGAATTTCTTTAATAAATTAGTGATTATGGATTTACGCGAATGAGCAGGGTGCTCATTCGCGTATTTTGTTGCACACAAGAATATTTAGGAGTGCACACGAAAATTTAGTTAAAATTTGATGGAATATTGATTTCAATTCTGATATAATCTATAAGATGTACGCCTAGAAATGGATTGGAGAATCAGAAAAATGGTATACAATGATGTGTTGGAGGCAATCGGACATACACCGATCATCCGTCTGAATAAGCTGTCAGAGCCGGGTGCAGCAGAGATACTTGTAAAATACGAGGGCTTGAATGTCGGAGGTTCCATCAAGACAAGAACAGCATATAATATGCTCAAGCAGGCGGAAAAGCAGGGGCTGATTCATGAGAATACAATCATTGTAGAGCCGACAAGCGGTAACCAGGGTATCGGACTGGCACTTGTCGGAGCAGTACGGGGATACAAGGTTCGCATCATTATGCCGGACTCTGTAAGCGAGGAGAGAACGAAGCTTGTAGAGGCCTACGGCGCTGAAGTCATCAGAATTCATGATGCAGGTGACATCGGTGCCTGTATTGAGGAATGTCTGCAGACAGCGCTGCGCATGGAGCATGATGACCCGAATGTATTCGTTCCGCAGCAGTTTACCAATCCAAGCAACCCAAAGGTACATAAGTATCATACAGGAGTGGAGATCTTAGAGCAGGTAGAAGGACCCATTGACGGCTTCTGTTCAGGTGTCGGAACCGGAGGTACGATTTCCGGTATCGGCGAGGTGTTAAAGAGTCAGAATCCTGATATTAAGATCTGGGCAGTTGAGCCTGAGAATGCAGCAATTCTTTCAGGCGGAAGCATCGGAACACATCTGCAGATGGGAATCGGCGACGGTTTGATTCCGCAGAATTTAAATACCAAGATTTATGAGAATATCTGTATCGTGACGGATGAGGAAGCATTAAACACATCCAGAAGACTGATGCGTGAGGAAGGTCTGATGTGCGGAATCTCCAGCGGCTCGAATGTAGCTGCCGCCATCAAAATGGCAAGAATGCTCGGCAAAGGAAAGACAGTCGTGACAATCCTGCCGGATACCGGAGAACGCTATTTCAGCACGGAACTTTTTTCGAGATAAGAAGCGAGGCGGAAGTAGTTCGAGGCTGCTTATCGACAAGTTAACATAATTTTCAACACACGAAGGGAGAATATAGAATTATGAAAAAAAGAGACGATATCCACAAGATTTTGATCATCGGTTCAGGCCCGATCATCATTGGTCAGGCATGTGAGTTTGACTATTCCGGGACACAGGCATGTAAGGCATTACGCAAGCTCGGATATGAAATCGTACTTGTGAATTCCAACCCGGCAACTATCATGACCGACCCTGATACGGCAGACGTGACTTATATTGAACCGTTGAATGTGGACAGATTGGAACAGATTATTGCAAAAGAAAGACCGGATGGTTTATTGCCGAATTTGGGCGGACAGTCAGGTCTTAATCTTTGTTCTGAGCTTGCCAAAGCAGGCGTACTTGAAAAGTACGGTGTACAGGTCATCGGTGTACAGGTAGATGCAATCGAGCGTGGTGAAGACAGAATCGAATTCAAGAAAACGATGAACTCCCTTGGTATTGAAATGGCAAAGAGTGAGGTTGCCTATACGGTAGAGGAAGCACTTGGCATTGCAGAGAAGCTGGGTTATCCGGTGGTTCTGCGTCCGGCATATACAATGGGCGGTGCCGGCGGCGGTCTCGTATATAATAAAGAAGAATTAAAGACAGTCTGTGAGCGTGGCTTGCAGGCAAGTCTTGTAGGACAGGTTCTGGTAGAGGAATCAGTGCTTGGCTGGGAAGAGCTTGAATTAGAGGTTGTCCGTGATGCCTCCGGTAATATGATTACGGTATGCTTCATTGAGAATATTGATCCGCTCGGTGTTCATACAGGAGATTCCTTCTGCAGTGCACCGATGTTAACCATTCCGGAAGAGGCCCAGGCAGAATTGCAGAGACAGGCATATAAGATTGTAGATGCCATTCAAGTCATCGGCGGAACGAATGTACAGTTCGCACGCAACACAGAGACAGGACGAATCATTGTCATTGAGATTAACCCCAGAACTTCACGTTCCTCTGCTCTTGCAAGCAAAGCGACCGGTTTCCCGATTGCACTTGTATCAGCTATGTTAGCAACAGGACTGGATTTGTCCGATATTCCTTGCGGTAAGTATGGTACACTCGACAAATACAAGCCGGATGGAGATTATATTGTAATCAAATTTGCACGCTGGGCATTTGAAAAATTTAAGGGTGCAGAGGATAAGCTTGGTACACAGATGCGTGCTGTCGGTGAAGTTATGAGTATTGGCAAGACCTATAAGGAAGCATTCCAGAAGGCAATCCGAAGCTTAGAGACAGGCCGTTACGGACTCGGTGTAGAGAAGTTTAAGAGCCTGACGAAGAAGGAGCTGTTAGATCGTCTGCATGTTCCGTCCAGTGAGCGTCAGTTCATTATGTATGAAGCACTTCGTAAGGGTGCGACAGTAGATGAGCTATTTGAACTAACAAAGATTAAGCCTTATTTCATCGAACAGATGGAAGAGCTTGTATTAGAAGAGGAAGCAATCAAGCTGCATGAGGGAGAGGTACCGCCGACAGATGTTCTGCGTTCTGCTAAGAAGAATGGTTTCTCCGACAGATATTTAAGCGGACTCTTAAAGGTCAGCGAGGAAGAAATTCGCGATGCGAGACTGAAAGCAGGCATCTCGGAGGCATGGGAAGGTGTTCATGTCAGTGGTACGAAGGACAGTGCCTATTATTATTCTTCTTACAATATGAAGGATGAGAGTACAGTCAATACAGACAAGCCGAAGATTATGATTCTCGGTGGCGGCCCGAACAGAATCGGACAGGGTATCGAATTTGACTATTGTTGTGTACATGCAGCCATGGCGTTGAAGAAGCTTGGCTTTGAGACCATCATTGTTAACTGCAATCCTGAGACTGTCTCAACAGATTATGATACCTCAGACAAATTGTATTTTGAACCGTTAACCTTAGAGGATGTATTAAGCATCCATGATAAGGAGAAGCCGGTCGGAGTCATCGCACAGTTTGGAGGTCAGACACCTCTTAATCTTGCAGCAGACCTGAAGAAATACGGCGTGAATATTCTCGGAACGACTCCTGAGACAATCGACCTTGCAGAGGACAGAGACCTGTTCCGTGCAATGATGGATAAGCTTGAGATTCCGATGCCGGAGTCAGGCATGGCTGTAAACGTAGATGAGGCACTTGCAATCGCTGCAAGAATCGGATATCCTGTAATGGTACGTCCTTCCTATGTACTGGGCGGACGAGGCATGGAAGTGGTACATGATGACGAGGCACTGCGTGTCTATATGGCAGCAGCAGTTGGTGTCACACCTGACAGACCGATTCTGATTGACCGTTTCCTGCACAATGCACTGGAATGTGAGGCAGATGCAATCAGTGACGGCAAGGATGCTTATGTACCGGCAGTTATGGAGCATATCGAGCTTGCAGGTATTCATTCCGGAGATTCTGCATGTGTGATTCCATCCATCAACATTTCAGATGAGAATGTGAAAATCATTAAGGAATATACAATGAAGATTGCCAAGGAGATGAATGTCCGCGGCTTAATGAATATGCAGTATGCAATCGAGGATGGCAAGGTATATGTACTGGAAGCTAACCCGAGAGCATCCCGTACCGTTCCTCTTGTATCAAAGGTATGCAATATCAGAATGGTGCCGCTTGCAACTGAGATTATTACAGCAGAATTGACCGGAAGAAAATCACCGGTTGCAGACTTAAAGGAGAAGAAGTTCTCTCATTACGGAGTCAAGGAAGCAGTCTTCCCGTTCAATATGTTCCAGGAGGTTGACCCTCTGCTCGGACCGGAGATGCGTTCTACCGGAGAAGTGCTTGGTATGGCAGCTGATTTCGGCACCGCCTACTTTAAGGCACAGGAAGCAACGCAGACGAAGCTTCCGCTCTCAGGAACTGTTTTAATCAGTGTCAATGACAGAGATAAGGAAGAGCTTGTAGAGGTAGCGAAGGGCTTCCATGAGTGCGGCTTCAAAATTATCGCTACACGAGGAACGGCTGATCTCATCAATGAGAATGGCATTCCGGCAACCAAGGTATTTAAGCTGCAGCAGGGCAGACCGAATATTCTGGATGCGATTACAAACAATGAGGTTGACATCGTAATCAATACACCGGATGATAAGAAGGGCGCTATGGATGACAGCTATATCCGTAAGGGAGTCATCAAAGGACGTATCCCATATGTAACGACTATGGCAGCTGCCAAAGCCTCCATCCAGGGCATCAAGGCAATGCAGAAGTCATTGGGAGATGTAAAGTCATTACAGATGTTTCATGATGAAATAAAGTAATTTTTAGGAGGAATCAAACCATGCTAGATATGAAATTTGTCAGAGAAAACCCTGACAAGGTAAAAGAAAACATTCAGAAAAAATTTCAGGATGCCAAGCTTCCTATGGTCGATGAGGTCATCGACCTGGATGCAAGAAGTCGTGCAGCAAAGCAGGAAGCAGATGATCTGCGTTCCAAACGTAATCTCCTTTCTAAGCAGATTGGTGCGCTGATGGCACAGGGCAAGAAGGAAGAGGCTGAGGAAATCAAGCGTCAGGTAACTGCCAATGCATCCAGACTTGCCGAGTTAGAGGCAGAAGAAGCAAACCTGCAGGAGCAGGTTACGAAGATCATGATGACATTACCGAATATCATCGATCCGAGTGTACCAATTGGCAAGGATGACAGTGAGAATGTGGAAGTGACGAAGTACGGAGAACCGGTTGTACCTGACTTCGAGATTCCGTATCATACACAGATCATGGAGCGTTTTGACGGGATTGACATTGATGCAGCAGGCAAGGTTGCGGGCAACGGATTCTATTATCTGATGGGTGATATTGCAAGACTGCATTCAGCAGTGATTTCCTATGCACGTGATTTCATGATTGACAGAGGCTTTACTTATTGTGTACCTCCTTTTATGATCAGAAGCAATGTGGTGACGGGTGTTATGAGCTTCGCAGAGATGGATGCGATGATGTACAAAATTGAGGGTGAGGATCTCTACCTGATTGGTACAAGTGAGCATTCTATGATTGGTAAGTTCATTGATACCATTTTACCTGAGAATACACTTCCAAGAACGCTGACAAGCTATTCACCCTGCTTTAGAAAAGAGAAGGGTGCGCATGGGATTGAAGAGCGTGGTGTGTACAGAATCCATCAGTTTGAGAAGCAGGAAATGATTGTTGTCTGCAAACCTGAGGAGAGCCCGATGTGGTTTGACAAGCTGTGGCAGAATACAGTTGACTTGTTCCGTTCTATGGATATTCCGGTGAGAACGTTAGAGTGCTGTTCCGGAGACTTGGCTGATCTGAAGGTAAAATCCTTTGATGTAGAGGCATGGTCACCGAGACAGAAGAAATATTTTGAGGTCGGCAGCTGCTCGAACCTTGGAGATGCACAGGCACGCCGTCTGAAGATTCGTGTGAACGGAGAGGATGGCAAGTATTTTGCACATACACTAAACAATACAGTTGTGGCTCCGCCGCGTATGCTGATTGCCTTTTTAGAGAATAATCTGAATGCAGACGGAAGCGTGAATATTCCGGAGGTTCTCAGACCATATATGGGTAATAAGGAGAAGCTGGTTCCGCTGCATGAGTAGGGTATAAACGAACGGTCAGAATTCTGTCCCGGATTCTTCAGTTGCTTTTAAGAGATAATTGACTATGATGTCTGAATATGCTATATTATAGACATAAAAGGTGCTACCGATAGACGGTTGCCCAAACAATTAAGTTAAAAAATAACCGCTTTATCTTGGCAGAGGGCGGTTATTTTTTATGTGAAGTCTGATAAACAAGACTAACAATAGCGATAATTAATATTCCAAGTTGAAACAACTCGTTATATGTAACCATTGGCTATCCCTCCTTTCTTTCGTCTGGAGGGCATAACCCTCCGAAAAGAAGGGCAACCGCCTACCGTTATGGTAGCACCGAGAAGATTGTATCATATATAAGAAATGATTTCCATATGAATACACAAAAAAACATGAAAGGTGATCTTCCATGTTTTTTGCTGTTTGTGGATGAAGGGGACGATGCCTTGAAGTGAACCCCTCTATATGCCTTGCATCCCCGCTTTTGTCCGTCAGTTCGTTAATAATCTATATTGCCGCATAGGAAAATGCGTAAGTTTTAGCTTTTTGGATGTTTAACAGACTGAGGATAGCTTCTGCTACCTGGTGGCAGATGCGGACGATGTAGGCACAGTCTTCTTCGACATTGCGCTTCATGCTCAGGTACTCCTGATGCGCTTTTTCAAGAAATCTGAAAAGTGCGTCGCAGTTTTTGCATTCAATGGAGTCTGTAGATACACGGTTTGCTTCACCACTTCTGATATAGGAACGAAGAGAGAACTTTAACTCTTTTTCATATGCGCAGTGATCCTTGAGATTTCCGTCATAGGTTGCATTGTGTGGAAATGTGAAATAGTCTGCGATATAGTGAAGTACCTGTCCGAGATCTATGACATATCTGCGTTCACTCTGTGCAGAAGGATCGTAATCTGTCGTCATCTCTCTAATTTTATCTTCTACCATGGAAATGGTTCCGGTAAATTCATGCTTGGTTGTTAAAAAGGAAGGTTTGCAGTCCGGCAGGATAGAGCCGATGCAGAAAGCCTTGCGATGTCTTGCAAGTGTGTTGGAATCTAATGAATCTGCTAAATACATGGCAAGAGAAATATGTGATTTTTTTCTCAAAATAATCTCCTCGAATCTGGATGCTTAAACAGTGAAGGTCTAAGCAATTTATAATGTTAAGAAGTTCTGTTATGAATCCTTGCTGTCATTTGCATATGGTGTGAAAATCACTCCAAGAAACACTATATAATGATTTATGCAAAAAGTCCAGTGAATATTTTGTGACCAAATTGTTAATTTTAAGTAAGTCAAAAGTACTAAAAAAGTAAAATATAAAGTTAGTTCATTTTTACTGCAAAGTCTGTTATACTGATACGAATGAAATGCAACTCTGGAAGATGGCAGATAAGATGCCGGCAAATGACAGCAAGGAGTTAGGGCAAATGCGAATTGCGATATGTGATGATAACGAGAATGATCTGCAGCGAGTATATGAACTGACAAGAGATTATTTTATGCTCAGAGGAGACAAACAGGCAGTGCTGGAGCGCTTTCAATCTGTGAATGGGCTTACGGGGCGGATGGATTATGACATTTACATTCTGGATATTCTGATTGGTGAACAGTCAGGAATTGACCTTGCAAAGGAAATTAGAAATGCCACAGGCCTGAAGGGTGAGATTATATTTACGACCTCGTGCACGGATTTTGCGTTGGATGCTTTTTCTGTCAATGCAAAACAGTATTTATTGAAGCCGGTGAAGAAGGAGAAGCTGTATCAGGTTCTGAATCAGATTATGCAGTCTGTTCGTGAGAAGAAACCGCCTGTTATGATGCAGGTGAAAACTGCAGATGGAATGGAGGAACTGATTACGGATGAGATTGTTTGTGTGGAATATACTGCACGTATCATGAAATTTCATATGAGGTCCGGGAGAATCGTCAGCTCCATCTATATCCGGTCATCCTTTGAAGATAATATAAGAATATTGCTGCAGCAGCCAAATTTTATACAGACACATAAGTCATTTGTAATCAATATGGATCATGTACAGAGGTATCATCAAAATGAGATCTTGATGAGTGATGGGATGCCTGTTCCAGTCAGCAGGAGTAATACGACGGAGGTCAGACATCAATATATGGGCTATTTATCAATTGATTTTACGAATGAGGAATTGAAATGAGAGAATATTTACTGTTAGGGTATTGTATTTCCCATATATTTATGATGGTCTTTATTTTTAATTTTACGCGACGGAGATTATCCATCTCAAAGACCTGTATGATTCTGACGGCTGCCGCGACTATGTTGATTGGATTGGAGGTACATCGGTATTTCCTGAATGAGGACAGTCCGATCAAGGTGGGTGGGTTTCTGCTGCAGGTAGCAATTGTCCAGGGCACAGCGATACTGATCTCACGCTACCGAGATGCCAGGGCTTTGTTTACAGGCCTGACGGCTACGAATTATGCTATGGCAGGCTCAGCAATCGGCGGAATCGTTCATATGTGGACTGGAAATTTACTATTGAGTCTGTTTGTTTGTATATTGATTCATGCTGCTGTGTTAGCAGGTGCAATTGTATTTATACGAGTCGGATATCTGGCATTACAGGCTAATCCGTCAAAAATGTGGTGGCAAATCTGTATTCTGCCGGTGCTGTTTTATATGAGCATTTTTACCTGTGCCAGCTGGCCGGTCATTCTGTACAATAATCCGGGCAACATTGTATCAACACTGCTGTTTCTGACTTCGATGTTTGCGGCTTATGCAGTATTGATCCGGTTATTTCATATTCGTCAGCACGAGGCTAAGATCATTAGAAGCAATGAAGTTCTACTATCATATTCCAAGGTGCTTGAACAGGAGCAGAAGCATGTGGAGGAGGTAAAAAAGGAGATTGCGATTGAAAGACATGATTATGAACATCATCTCCGCATTCTTCTTGCCTTGAGTGAGGAGGATAATCTCGAAGGCGTCCGGACTGCACTGTCAGATATGCTCAGCCGGAGCGAAGAAACAAAGCTGCAGCAGACATATTGCAAGAGTGTTCCTGTAAATGGGGTACTGACCTATTTTGTGAAAGAGGCAGAGAAAAACGGAATCCAGACGAGGCTGAATATTAATATTTCAGAGGAGTTACCTGTTTCCCAGATTGAGCTTGCTTCTGCCATGTCCAATCTGTTAGATAATGCTATTAGAGCCTGTAGTCAGCTTCCGGAGGGACAGGAGAGATGGCTGAGCATACTGGCAAAGTATGCCGGAAAGCAGGTCATGATCGAAGTATCAAATCCCTGTGATCCGACAAAGGTTATTTTTGATGAGGAGACAGGCCTGCCATTATCAGAAAGAGGAGAGGAACACGGTATCGGCACACAGAGTGTACTCGCATTTGCCAGACGCAATGATGCTGAGTTTGACTGTGAGGTCAGACAAAGTGTATTTTATGCGAGATTATTGATTTGATGGTTTACATAATGCTGAGAAATTCTTTATATGCGAAAAAATTGCATAGATTTGTGAAGAATCGGAGTGCGTAGGAGACTTGAATTATGGTAAACTAAAACAAGGCATAGAATACAAGTGGGGGCTTGCGTTCTGCGAAAATGTTTATTACAAATGAGGGGAAGCCATAATGAAGACAATCAGGGATGAGAAGTCAAAAAGGGGATTTTATTTTGTGCGTACAAAAAAGAGGCTGACACTATTTTTAGTGGCAGCTATTATATTGTCCGGAATCCAGCTTGGGACTGTGGAAGTACAGGCTGATGATAGCCCTACATGGCTGCAAGGGATTCTGAAAACGGTGGATTTCACAAAGAATAATGCAACCATTGAAAATGGGGACAGTGTCAGTATTGGAGATGGTGCCGGGCTCAAAGTTGTGTATCAGTTCAATGATTTTGTGCCGACAGATTTAAAGGATGATGCAGATACACCATCGACGGGGCTATCTATGGCATACACCATATCAGTACCTACACAACTGAAGATACCAACAACTCTGTTTGCTTCTGATTTGACAGTTTATTATGACTACCCGACAAATACAAAGAGGGCGGCAGTAATCAGCAGGACAGATGATAAGACACTTGCAGTTCGCTTCGATATAGACAACGCAAATACATACGAATCAATTCAGAATTTTGAATTTGATTTTCAAGTGGCTCTTGATGGTACTCAGGTTTCGGATGGAGATGAGACAACGATTGATTTCAGTGGACACCCGGGCAGTCAGTATACAATCAGAGTGACGGATCCGAGTATGAGCGATCCGAGTGTCACGAAAGAGGGCACCTATGATGCGTCTACCAGACAAATCACGTGGACGATTAATGTATTAACAAGCGGAAAACGTGTTATTACTCCGTTAATCATTAAGGATTCTATTGGACCGAATCAAAGCTATGTAAATGGAACGCTGCAATTTGGACCGACAGGCAGTTTAACAACGGCATCTGACCCTGCGCTTACAACAAATGCAGATGGTTCACTGAGCTTTTCATTTGATACGGGAACTGTTGGCAATACAACGAATTATCAGCTTACATATAAAACGAAAATAGATGACTCTTATTTCTTTTCGACAGATGATTCAACAAAGAAAGGGGAACTGAATACCTCCGATGGTTCTTCTGTATCGAATACTGCATCCTTATACAAGGATGATGGTACGACAAAGCTTGGTTCGGATGCGTCTTATTCTGTAACACCATCAAAGGCAGCATGGTTTGCAAAAACAGGTACACTGACAAATGCTGCAACAGGCGAAATGACATGGACTCTGACCGTGAATACAAATGGATATAGCTTTGAATCCATGAAAATATATGATCAGATTCCGAAGAATACAGCAGATACTTCTTTGAGCATGGATTATGCTCCTAACAGTCTGATCATCAAAGGAAACAATGGCGGAACAGATACCATTGTTGCTACAGGCGCAGGGGTAGACACTGTCAGAAAGGTCAGTACGATCGAAGGCGGCTCAGGAGACAAGGCATATAACTGGTCTTGTGATTTGAAGAAGTCTGGAGAAACAAATTACAACACCTATACAATCACATATAAAACTGTGTGGCATTCAACAACCGATTGGCAGGCATATCTGAAAAGCAACAAACCGGCTCCACAAAATGCTGCATGGCTTAGTGTTGAATGGAAGGACGGAGTAGGACCCGATACCTATCATCTGGAACTTCCGACAGTGGTAAAGGCAGATTCCTATAGTTCCAATGTAATAGAGAAGAGAGGTACTTACAATAAGGCTGATCATACCATTACGTGGACAGTCACAATCAACACAAATAGCGTGAACATTGGACATGAGGTATATGTAGAGGAGTATTTAAGCGGATTGAATGGTGTAGATCAACGTGTGCAGGATCAGGAGTTAACTACAGCTGTCGATGCGGCCCTGAATGTTACGACAGCCGGATACAGCGCTGTTCATCAATCCGGAGACGGAACCATCACAGGAGGTGCGCTGAAATATCAAATTTATCCGACAGTAAATATTAATGCAGATGTGACAACTCCGGTTGAGTTTACCTTTATTACAAAAATACTCGACGAGACGGTGGAAAATCCAGCAGAGGACTTGAAATCATATTTTGCCGGTAATAATACCGGAACGCGGACATTTTATAATTCTGCCAAGGTAACAGCAGGCGATGTATCCGATACGGTATCTGCATCTGTAATACCGACCAGTAAGGTTCTCGAAAAAGCATCAGGGAACTATGATCAGTCAACGAAGAAAATGACGTGGACGGTTACAGTGAATGATAATGAAATGCCGATGAACAATGTGACGATTACAGATACGATTGTTAAGGGATTAAATATCAGTGAGGTTCAGATTGATGGAGTTCCTGCCACACCGGGAATCGGTTATACTTATACAGGAAATTCTGATTATAGTGGTGGAACCATGACAATTCCGTTTGGAAATATCACTGCGAAGAAGACGATTACCTATGTCGCGGAGGTAAATACAGATGAGCCGACATTTGGATTTGGTTTGCAAAATAATGCTGCACAGACAGCAGTTACAATCAATAATCATGTCAAGTTGTCGCGAGACAGTTATGGTGATGTGGAGGTAGATGCGTCCAAGGATGTTCCAAATGAAGAAATTGCAAAGACATCATCCTATCCGGCAGGTTCTAATGATTATTCGAGAATACAGTATGCTGTAAATATCAATAAAAATCAGGTTACCATTCCAAATAACACGGTTGTTACAGATACAATTTCAGATGGTCTGCAGTTTGATATGATATCTGTGAAGCTATATTTTGCGACGGTAGCAGTTGGCGGTACTTTGACTAAAGGGAGTGAGGTGGTTCCGAAAGCAGTTAAGGGCGTTGGAAACACAGATGGTACGTCAACATTGTTTGTTACTTTACCGGATAACAGTCAAAAAACAGCATACATTCTGGAATACAAAGCAATTATTTCAGATCCGACAAAAACAACTTTTACAAATACGGTGAGAACAGGAAGTATATCTTCAGCACCAAATGCGAGTTATTCATGGCAGCAAAGCCAATTGTTTTCACGTGGCGGCAGTATTAATGGAATTCGAGGTGCTCAGGCTTATGCCCAGATTATAAAACAAAATCGTTCGGGTGTTGGTCTGGTGGGTGCAACCTATACGATCTATGCAGCAAGTGACACAACATTTTCATCGCCTATTTTATCAGGAGTATCAGATACAACAGGAACCATTACTTTTGGAGGATTGACGAAAAATACGAATTATAAAATTAAGGAAACTGCTGCACCAACGGGGTATCAGATCAGCTCTACAGTGTATTCTGTCAGAACAAGTGGAAATGGAATGGCCAATATGGTGACAGCTTTGAGCAATCCAGATAGTGGGACGAATATAGTGATGGATGATGCCATTCCAGTAACATCGGTGACTCCAGCCCCGACCCCTGATAATCCATCAAATCCAGGTACTCCGTCTAAGAACGTGCCACTGGCTCCGATGGTACCAACGGTAATGCCCGTGTCATACAGTCCTGAAGCCCTTGCAGCATGGACGTCTGCACAGGCTTCGGTGAGCGCGAAGAGACTGCCAAAGACAGGTGGATTTGTTGGGTCAGCGATTCTGTTTATGATTGGTGCAGGCATGACTGGCGGTGGTATATACTTAAGCAGAAGTGGAAAGAAGTGCAGTAAGAGACGCAGGGACGAGTAATAGTGACAGACGCAGGGACGAGGAAGACGAGCAGCAGTGACAAACGCAAGGATGAGGTAGCCGAGCAGCAGTGACAGGCGCAAGGACGAGGAAGACGAACAATAGTGACAGGCGTTACGAGAAAAGATGCTGCAAAAGTGCGGTGGGAAATATGAGGACGAAGATGTCAGGGAAGAGAGAAGAAGAGATGAATGATTACAGGCGGCTGTTAGGCCGCCTGCTTACCGTTGTGGGATGCTTAGTGATGATCGCGGTTTTGTTTGTGAATATTGCGGATTATGTCAGAAGCCGTATGGCAGTGTCGCAGTTTGCGAAAGAGAAGGAACGTGTGATTGTGGTCAATACAGAGGATGTGACAGCGGAACTCGCAACAGGGATTCAGGACGGGGCGCAGGATACAGAGATGCTGCAGACTATGAGCGAGACCCAGAAGGCACTTGAGAATGGCGAGGTTCTTGGCGTGCTCCGCATATCCAAGATTGATCTGGAGGAGGGAATCAGGGAAGGCTCATCCTCGAATGTAATCAGCAGTGCACTCGGCCATATGGAGGAGACGGCGCTGCCTGGTCAGACCGGAAATTGTGCAATTGCCGGACACAGAAACTATGTATTCGGAAGATTTTTCAATCGATTGGATGAGATGGAGCCGGGAGATACAGTCGAGATCGAGACGTTAGATGGCACATATACCTATGAAGTCACAGAAAGTTTTGTCGTAGAGCCGGAGGATGTGTCGGTATTATCACAGGACGCTTCTCAAAGCGAATTGACCTTGATCACCTGCACGCCGTTATTTGTCGGCAGTCACCGCCTGATCATCCGTGGAGTATTACAGATTGAGTAAGTTGAAATGGTAGTATCTTCCGGTTTAGTGAGAATTTTGGACAAGTAGTATGCTGCTAAAGCACCTACAATTCCAAAACAACATTGGCAGAATGTCGCACTCTCCTATATTGGACAAGTGGACTTATGCAACTCCAGTATAAATTCCAAAGAAACAGGATTATCTCATTTCTTTGGAGGTTAAATCAACATTACCAAGACTGACTTGTCCAAAATCAATCTAACATGCATCTGATTATCTTTCGTTTGGAATTTCTATAAACATCTGGGACTTCATTTGTCCAATAAGGCGCCCAAAGTCATAAAAAGTTGTCATAAAAAAGCTGCCAAGGAAAAGCCAAGGAAAAGCCATAAAAAGGTTACTATGAAACATCGCTCTCGATTTGTTCCATACTTGTGTGAAATAGTAATAGATGATATGATATAACTGTTAAAGTGCATTGCAAAGCACTGCACAAATTACCAGTAAAGTATCACACAAAATATCAAGAAAATGAGGATTATTATGGAAGGTAATGAAAAGAGACTGGCGGTACTGATAGATTCGGAAAATGTATCGTCAAAATACATTAAGTATATACTGGACGAGATCTCGAATTACGGGGTTGCTACTTACAAGAGAATTTATGGAGACTGGACGAATAAAAAGGCTCCGCGCTGGGAGAAGGTGGCACTGGAAAATTCCCTGACACCGATTCAGCAGTATGTGTATACAAAAGGGAAAAATGCAACAGATTCAGCGATGATTATCGATGCGATGGACATCCTGTACTCAGGAAATGTAGATGGATTCTGTCTGGTATCAAGCGACAGCGATTTTACAAGGCTGGCTTCGAGACTCAGAGAATCAGGTATGCTGGTGATCGGTATGGGAGAACAGAAGACTAATGAAGCATTTATTGCTTCCTGTACACTGTTCAAATATCTGGAGATCCTGGCAGCCGAGGATACAGACGATGATGACGCAGAGAGCGAAGGGCAGGCAAAATCAGGAGCATCCAAGGAAAAGACCCCAGCAAGAGCTGCCAAAGGCAATTTTGCATCCAAGGAAGTGATCGAGGAAACGATCCTGAAGATCATTGCAGATAATGATGCAAAGGACAAAGTAACGACAGCCGGAGAGGTCGGGAGCAAGCTGAACAGCCGTTATCCGGATTTTGATGTCAGAAACTATGGTTATTCGCAGCTGTCGCAGTTCCTTCGCAGCTGTAAGAGCATCGAAGTGGTGCAGCAGGGAAAATCACTGAATGTCAGACCGGTTACGAGTCAGATTACAATGAGTGAAATCGAGGCAACAGTACGTGATCTGGTATTTGCCAGCAAGGATGGCAAGGTCAATATGAGCGAGATGAAGCGTCAGCTGGAGAAGAAATATAAAGGTTTCAATATCCGCGACTATAAATACAGCAAGTTCTCGCAGTTTATCGAGGACATGAGTTCTGTAACAGTGAAAGAAAACCATGTAGTGTCCGTTGAACAGGAGGGTCGGTTATGAAAATAGGAATTTTAGGAGCAGGCGGAATCGCAGTGACCATGGCAACTACGTTGCGGGGAATGAAGGCAGCAGGAGACGATGTGGAGTTATATGCAGTCGGAGCAAGAGATGCAGCGCGTGCAGCAAAGCTGGCAGCAGATTTTGGATTTGAGAAGTCCTATGGCTCTTATGAAGAGCTGGTTTCTGATCCGGAGCTGGAGCTTGTGTATGTTGCGACCCCACACTCACATCACTGTGAGCATACGAAGCTGTGTCTGACACACGGTAAGAATGTTTTATGCGAGAAAGCATTTGCTGCAAATACTGCACAGGCAGAAGAAATGATCAAAATGGCAGAGGATAAGGGCTTATTGCTGACAGAGGCTATCTGGACGCGGTATATGCCCATGAGACAGACAATTGATGAAATCGTGGCAAGCGGCGTGATCGGAAAGATCACATCCCTGTCAGCCAATTTGGGATATGTGATCCATCATGTTGAGCGCATCATGGATCCGGCACTGGCAGGTGGAGCACTGCTTGATCTGACGGTGTATCCGATCAATTTTGCATTGATGGTATTTGGAGATCAGATTGCAAGGACAGATGCAATGTGTGTGAAGACTCCAACCGGTGTGGATGGACAGGATACAGTCGTGTTTACTTATCAGGATGGCAGGATGGCCAACCTCTATACGACCGTATATGCACAGACTGACCGCAGAGGTATCATCAACGGTGACAAGGGCTTTATCCAGATCGAGAATATCAATGATTATGAAGAGATCAATATCTATGATCTGGATCGTAAGATCATAGCAACCTATCAGGCACCTGAACAGATCACGGGGTATGAGTAT
The DNA here is from genome assembly GCA_030539165.1 of bacterium. Taxonomy (GTDB): domain Bacteria; phylum Bacillota; class Clostridia; order Lachnospirales; family Lachnospiraceae; genus JAAYYM01. The sequence continues at coordinate 66,016 of JAUNSO010000004.1, read as the reverse complement.
GAAGTGCGTGCTGCCATGAAAGCAGTGAAAGAAGGAAAGAAAGAGTGTCAGGAGATGCCGCATGTCGAAACCATCAAGGTCATGAAGATCATGGATGGAATCCGTGCAAAATATGGCATTGTATATCCGTTTGAGAGATAGCAAGACTGAAATACCAAGAGACATGAAAGACAAACTGGGTGGAGGCATTCAGTAAGGAGGAAACGACATGATACAGATCATTGCCGATCAGATCGGTTATAAAACAGGAAGCCGTAAAAGTGCGGTACTGCGTGGAAATGTACCGAAAACCTTTGAAGTAAAGAACCTGCAAAGCGGAAAGGTAGTATACACCGGGTCATTATCAGAACCTGTAAAAAATGAACATGCCGGAGAGACAGACTATATTGCCGACTTTACAGATGTAACAGAGCCGGGTGAGTATTGTATTCAGGCAGAGGGGTGCAAGCCTTCCATGCCGTTTGCAATCGGAGATCATGTATATGATCAGGTGACACATGATCTGCTGAGATTTTTCTATCTGCAAAGATGTGGTGTAGAGGTTCAGGAAAAGTATGCAGGTGTATTTGCACATCCGAGCTGTCATGATACACCGGCACGCATCCATGGGACGAATCAGACACTGGATGTCAGAGGTGGCTGGCATGATGCCGGTGATTACGGAAGATATATTGTAGCAGCAGCCGTAGCAGTGGCTGATCTGCTTTTGGCATATGAAAATGATCCGGCTCAGTTTGAACAGGATCTGAATATTCCGGAGAGTACACTTGCAGTGCCGGATCTGCTCAGTGAGGTGCGTTTTGAACTGGAATGGATGCTGAAGATGCAGATTCCTGAAAGTGGCGAGGTCTATCACAAGGTAACCTGTGCAGGCTTCCCGGATTTGCCGGTCATGCCGGAGGACGAAAGAGAAGAACTGATCATCTGTCCGCCGTCTATTACAGCGACAGCAGACTTTGCAGCAGTGATGGCGATGGCAACCAGATTTTATATGGACTACGATGAAGTATTTGCAAAGAGATGTCTGCGGGCAGCAATCAAGGCATATGATGCCATGCAGGGAATGTTCCTGCCGGGCGGGTTCAAAAATCCCAAAGATATCGTGACAGGAGAGTACTGTGACAGCTCTGATGTGGATGAACGGTACTGGGCAGCTGCGGAGCTGTACAAAACGACGGGTGAGGAGAGATATCACGAGGATGTCAGACGGCAGCTGAAAAAGGGTATCATACATGGCTATGGCTGGACAGATGTAGGTTCCTTCGGAAATGCTGCATATCTGTCTACACGTCAGTACCCTGTGGATGAGGATCTGATCAAGCAGCTGGAACAGTCTGTGGTGGACTATGCGAATATGCTGTTGGGCTATGCTAGAAAGGATGCCTATGGATTTTCTCTGCCTGAGTATGAATGGGGCTCCAATATGTATGTGGCAAACAATGCATATCATTTATATGATGCGTACCGTATTACCGGAAAATCAGAATATCTGGAGGCTGCCAGAGAACAGGTGCATTATCTGCTTGGCAGAAATGCAAATGCAGTCTGCTTTGTGACGGGATCGGGAACGGTATCTCCTGAGAATCCGCATCACAGACCATCGGCAGCAAAACGCCAGGCGATGTGCGGCATGCTGGTCGGCGGACCGGACGAGGGCTTTCATGATGCATGTACGCAGGAAAAGCTGAGGGATGCTGCTCCGGCGAGAGTCTATATTGATGATCTGGACAGCTATTCAACAAATGAGGTTACAATTTACTGGAATTCAGCTATATTGATGGCACTATCGGTGGTATGATGCAATCTTGAATCAAAAAAGAACCTGCATGACGGTGCAGGTTCTTTTTATATGTTTCTTATATTGTTAAACAATTATGCGATTTTGTTAACTGCTTTTGACATACGAGAAACTTTTCTTGAGGATGTGCTTTTGTGATATACACCCTTGGAAGTCGCTTTGTCGATTACTGAGATTGCTTCCAGTAATGCAGCGTTTGCAGCCTCTTTATCGTTTGCTTCGATTGCAGCGTAAACTTTCTTTACATAAGTTTTAACCTTTGACTTTTCTGCTTTGTTTCTTGCAGCCTTTGTCTCATTTACGAGAATTCTCTTCTTTGCTGATTTGATATTAGCCAAGACCCACACCTCCTATTACGCAAAAATAACTGTTACCGTATGTCCCTAATCAGAACAACGTAGAATTCCGGACACGGACGTATCTACGCGGACACTAGTCTAGTTTAGTAGAGATTTTCGATTCTGTCAAGTATAAATCAAGAAGAATTTGCAGAAAATGATGATGCAGGCCAAAAGTCAGCCAAGCAGGACAGAAAGGAAATAGAATCATGGATATTCATATACGAACGGATCTGGCTTTGGAGGCCAAGGAGAGTGTAGAAGAAAAAAATGAAGATGTCAGAGGTGTGCGTGTAGAGGAGTCCTACGAGGAGGAGAGCGGCATCCGGATCACGAAGGTGATCATTGAAAGTAAAAATGGGGCGAAGGAGCTGGGAAAGCCGATGGGAACATACATTACACTGGAGGCTCCCAATATGTCAGAGCCGGATGAGGATTATCACAGCGAGATCTCGGAAGAGCTGGCAAAGCAGGTACGTGCGCTGCTGCCGGAATCCGCAGAAGAAAAGGCGGTACTGATCGTCGGACTTGGCAACCGGGAGGTAACGCCCGATGCACTTGGGCCGAATGTTGTGAATAATATGATGATCACCCGGCATATCATTAAAGAGTATGGAAAAGCAGCCTATGGTAAGGAGCAGGTCAATCTGATCAGCGCCATCGTTCCGGGGGTTATGGCACAGACCGGCATGGAGGCATCAGAGATCGTAAAGGGAATCATAGAGGAGACTGCCCCGGATGTGGTGATCGCAATCGATGCACTGGCGGCACGCAGTACAAAGCGCCTGAACAGGACGATACAGGTCACAGACACAGGCATCCATCCCGGGTCGGGAGTGGGCAATCATCGCAATGCCATTACACAGGAAAGCCTTGGTGTTCCTGTCATCGCCATCGGTGTACCGACTGTAGTAGATGCGGCGACCATCATCAGCGATGCGACGGCACAGGCCTTTCAGGGAAACCGGGAACTGGGCAACTTCTACATGACTCCGAAAAATATTGATGAGACCGTAAAGCATCTGGGATATACGATTTCAGAAGCTTTGAATATTGCGCTTGCCTGATGCATATAATCATTTATGGGACAAAATAGACGCGAAAAGAAAATCGGTATTATTTTGCTCAGCATCCTGATCTTATCAGGGTGCTTTTATGCAGTGCAGGAAACTTCGGATTTTCGGTTTTCAGAGGTGGTCATCAGGGATATCAGACCCGCTGTTTATCTGGAAGAAATGCTGCAGGAGGGTATTATGAAAACACACCTGCCGTCATTTATGTATCTGCTGGAGAAAGAAAACAGCATCTCTGGGACAGATCAGCCTGTACATATGACGGCGGCAGATACATTGATGAATGTGATCCTGCAGTCAGTCCCTGTTGTAGCCTATGCGGAGGATGAAAGAGAGTATGAGACACAGATAGAGGATGCAAATGCATATGAAGCCATTCTTCAAAATGAAGGAGCAGATGAAGAAGCAGAAAGAACAGAAGAAACACCGATGATCATCACACCGGAACAGGACATTGTGGATCACATGACAGAAGAAAATGCAGAGCATGAGACAGAGACGGAAAATGAGCCGGCAATAGAATTTGCCAAGGAGGATCTGCAGGATTTTACATATTTACTTGGGAATTTCTATACCGTTGATAAAACGACAAATATTGATGCCGCGCAACTGTCAGCGGTTCAGATGCTGGAAAAAGATATGCATCTCGATCTGCAGACTAAGGAGTCAGGGCCTAAGATACTGATTTATCATACACATTCACAGGAGGGGTATGCGGACAGCATTCCGGGCGATGAGATGACGACGGTGGTCGGTGTCGGGGCGAGACTGACAGAGCTGCTGACCGAGGCAGGGTATGAGGTACTGCATCATCGGGGCAGATATGATGTGGAAAACAGAGATTATGCTTATGCAAATGCAGAACCGGCACTGGAGGCGATCCTGACTGAGCATCCGGGAATAGAAATCATCATTGACATACACAGAGACGGCGTGGCAGAAAACCGCAGACTTGTGACGGAGGTCGACGGAAAACAGATGGCGCAGTTCATGCTGTTTAACGGTTTGTCGAGAACAACAAAGCTGGGAAATATCGAATACCTGCCCAATCCATATATAGAGGATAATCTGGCATTTGCCTTTCAGCTGCAGCTCAAGAGTGCAGAATACTATCCGAACCTTGCCCGTAAGATCTATTTGAAAGGATACCGCTATAATATGCATTACAGACCACGAAGCCTGCTCGTAGAGGTCGGCGCACAGACCAATACACTGGAGGAGGCACTGAATACCATGGAACCACTGTCCAATATCATCGATATGGTCTTGTCCGGCGAAAAATAAAATGCTATAATCAGCGGAGAGTTCTCGTTGCGCAGCAAAGAGATACCGCTGATAATATAATCAGCGGAGAGTTACCTTTCGGAGGAATATAACATGGCAGCAGACCAGACAAAAATCAGAAATTTTTGCATTATTGCACATATAGATCATGGCAAATCAACGCTTGCAGACCGCATCATAGAGAAAACAGGACTCCTGACGAGCCGTGAGATGCAGGCACAGGTACTGGATAATATGGATCTGGAACGGGAACGTGGTATCACCATCAAGGCGCAGACTGTCAGGACGGTATACCATGCAGAGGATGGAAATGAATATGTTTTTAATCTGATCGATACTCCGGGACACGTGGATTTCAATTATGAGGTCAGCAGGAGTCTGGCAGCATGTGATGGAGCGATTCTGGTTGTAGATGCAGCACAGGGAATCGAAGCACAGACTCTGGCAAATGTGTATCTGGCACTGGATCATGATCTGGATGTATTTCCTGTCATTAATAAGATCGATCTTCCGAGTGCCGAGCCACAGAGAGTGATAGATGAGATCGAGGACGTGATCGGACTGGAAGCACAGGATGCGCCGCTGATTTCTGCCAAGAACGGCATCGGTATCGAGGCTGTACTGGAGCAGGTCGTCAAGAAAATCCCTGCACCCACGGGAGATGTGACGGCACCGCTCAAGGCACTGATCTTTGATTCTATTTATGATCCGTATAAGGGTGTGATTATATTCTGCCGTCTGCGTGAGGGGACGCTAAAAAAGGGCATGACCATCCGGATGATGGCGACAGGAGCACAGGCAGATGTTGTGGAAATCGGCTATTTCGGAGCTGGTCAGTTCATTCCGTGTGAGGAGCTGACAGCGGGCATGGTAGGCTATATCACAGCCAGCCTGAAGAATGTACATGATACAACGGTCGGAGATACTGTTACAGATGCGAATCGTCCCTGTACAGAGCCTTTGCCCGGCTATAAAAAGGTACTTTCCATGGTTTACTGTGGTTTGTATCCGGCAGACGGTGCGAAATATCCTGATCTGCGTGATGCACTCGAAAAACTGCAGCTTAATGATGCCTCCCTGAATTATGAGCCGGAGACATCCATCGCGCTCGGCTTTGGCTTCCGGTGCGGTTTTCTCGGACTGCTGCATCTGGAGATCATACAGGAACGACTGGAGCGTGAATACAATCTGGATCTGGTGACCACTGCTCCGGGGGTTATCTACAAGGTGTATAAAACCAACGGTGATGTGATAGAGCTGACGAATCCGTCTAATCTGCCTGATCCGTCAGAAATCGAATATATGGAAGAACCCATTGTCAGCGGAGAGATCATGGTAACGACAGAGTTTATCGGATCGATCATGGAACTGTGTCAGGAACGCCGCGGCAGATATCTGGGTATGGAATATATGGAGGAGACCAGAGCCCTGCTGAAATATGAGCTCCCTCTGAATGAAATCATTTATGACTTTTTTGATGCACTGAAATCACGCTCCAAGGGATATGCATCCTTTGATTATGATATGAAGGGCTATGAGAAGTCCAATCTCGTGAAGCTGGACATCCTCATCAATCGTGAGGAGGTAGATGCACTGTCCTTTATCGTTCATGCAGACACGGCTTATGAACGTGGCAGAAAAATGTGTGAGAAGCTGAAGGACGAGATACCGAGACACCTGTTCGAGATCCCGATTCAGGCGGCAGTCGGCTCCAAGATCATTGCACGTGAAACCGTTAAGGCGATGCGTAAAGACGTTCTGGCAAAGTGCTATGGCGGCGATATTACCCGTAAACGTAAGCTGCTGGATAAGCAGAAGGAAGGAAAGAAGCGTATGCGCCAGATCGGCAACGTGGAGATTCCACAGAAGGCATTTATGAGTGTCCTGAAATTAGATGAATCCTAAAAAACCATTGGAAATCTATGTGCATATACCATTTTGCGCCCGCAAATGCCTATATTGTGATTTTCTGTCATTTCCACTTGCAGCAACACAGCAGCTGTACCAAAGGTATATGAGTGCCTTGTTGGGGGAAATCAGGTATGCACCTCGAATGGTTAACATAACATCTGAATATGAAATTACATCCGTCTTTATCGGAGGCGGAACACCAAGTATTGTTGACGAAGTTTACATAAACAAAATATTATGTGAACTTCGTTCTCTTTATGTGGTTGCAGCGGATGCAGAAATAACGCTGGAAGCAAATCCGGGAACCTTGTCTGCAAATAAGCTCAAAGCATACAGGGAGGCTGGTATCAACCGTCTGAGTATCGGTTTACAGTCAGCAGATCCTGAGGAACTGAAACGCCTTGGGAGGATCCACACCTATGAGGAATTCCTTAAAAACTATACGCTGGCACGCCGGACAGGCTTTACCAATATCAGCGTTGATCTGATGACGGCACTGCCCGGACAGACTATGGAGGATCTGGAGAAAACACTTGATCAGGTGGTCTCACTGCAGCCGGAGCATATATCAGCATACAGCCTGATCATCGAGGAAAACACACCCTATGCTTTACTCTATTCAGAGGCAGACCTGCCGTCAGAGGAGCTTGACAGAGAAATGTATGCAGCAACAGGCAGGATACTGGCAGAGGCCGGATATCACCGTTATGAAATATCAAATTATGCAAGAAAAGGGTATGAGAGCAGACATAACTCCGGCTATTGGAGACGTGTCCCCTATCTTGGCTTTGGACTGGGTGCGTCGTCGTTGTTTGAAGAGACCAGATGGAAAAACGAAGCCGGTATGGAATCATATATCAGCCAGATCACTCAGGAGCATCAGCCGGCAAGATATGAAAAGGAGCAGCTGACACAGAAGCAGCAGATAGAAGAGTTTATGTTTCTCGGGCTGCGGATGACAGAGGGCATCCGATACTGCGAATTTAAAAGAGTATTTGGAAAGGAGCCGGAAGCTGTCTACGGACAGCAGATCCACAGACTGATCGGAGACGGCCTGCTTGAGAGAACAGGAGAAAATCGGGATAGAACTACAGAAAAGGATGACACAGCCGGGATCAGACTGACAGCACGAGGATTGGATCTGAGTAATTATGTATTTTCGTTTTTTATATGATGATCAATATGGCAAAATTTTAGCCAATTTCCAATATTTTAACGAAAATGAGTTGCGTTATGTTAATTCATTCATTATAATAGAACATGTGGGAATTTTGTCACAAAGGCATCCAAAAGATAGAAGGGCAAGAGAATGGAAAGTGGATTTTCTGTATGCTATAGCGATCACGAAGATGCAAAACAGGCATTTCATCAAATATGTGAGCAGGTTGGTGAAGCAGCACCGAAATTACTGGTGTTCTTTTCCGATACGGCTCATTTTGCATATTATACAGAGGAATTGCATAAAAAATACCCCGATGCAGAGATGATCGGTTCCACAGCCTATGACATGCTGTCCTCAAAGGGTCATTCAGGGGCTGCACTGTCAGTTCTGGCAGTATCAGAAGGAATCGAATGTACCGGCGGCATCATCATGGACGCACCCCGTTATCCCGGCAAGCATACCGGAGTCATCAGGGAATGTGTAAAACGTCTGACATCCACAGAGAACTGCTGCTGCTTCGAGATTACGACAGCTTACGGATATTGCGAGGAAATCGTCCAGGATACCTTTAGAGGCGTATTGGAAGAAATGAATATTCCTGTGTTTGGAGGAACGGCTGGAAATGCCGGTGAGACAGCACGCTCCTATGTTTCTTATAATGGCAGAGTCTATGCAGAGGCCTGTGCATTTATGTTTATCAGAAATGAATGCGGACGGATCAGACTGTTCAGTGAGAATCTGTTCCGGCCGACAGAGCAGTTTTTCTCAGTGACGGATGTCAATTGTGAGGAGCGGACCGTGTATGAATTTGACGGAAAACCTGCCGCCAGAGTCATTGCCAAGGCACTTGGTGTTTCGACAAAGGAGCTGCCTCAGTTACTGCCGTCACATCCGCTCGGAAGGCTGGTCAATGGAAATATTTATGTGACCGGACATAATGAGGTACTGCCAAGCGGTGCGTTAACCTATTATTCACGTATTTATAATCATACCATGATGGTACTGCTGACACCCGGAGATCCATTCACGGCACAGCTTGATACATTTAAACGGATTCATGATGAAGTGAAGCAATTCCGGTTTGTACTCGTCATCAATTGCTTTTTACGCTCCTGTATGCTGGAACAGCAGGGCGTTTACAATGAATATATTGAGAAGCTGCAGGGCGGACTGGGGCAGTACATCGGATTTTCAGGAAACGGTGAACAGATGAATTTTGAACATCTGAACCAGACCATGCTGGTCGCAGTATTTGAGTAATCATATCAGAAAAAGACTTATGAGAAGGGGGCAGATTGATGGCACGCTATAATAATGGGATGATCTATACAAATGATAACTGTATAGGCTGTAATAAATGCATATTCGAATGTCCCGTAATAGGCGCCAATGTCTCCGTATATGAAAATGGAATGAACAAGATCGTCGTGAACGAGAAAAAATGCATTCACTGCGGGCACTGTCTGACGACCTGTACACACCATGCACGTGAGTATCATGATGATACAGACCAGTTTTTTGCAGATCTTGCCGCAGGCAGACATATTTCTTTGGCGGTGGCACCATCCTTTTATATCAATTATGCAGAGAAGGCGGCAGGAGTCCTTGGTTATCTTCGTTCTCTCGGCATAGAGAAAATCTATGATGTAGGATATGGAGCAGACATTGCAACCTATTGTCATATTCAGTATCTGGAGAAGAGAGAAAAAGATCCTGACAGTTATAAGGCATATGTGGCCAGACCCTGCTCGGCAGTCCAGAATTATGCGGAATGCTGCGCACCTGATATACTGGACTATATGATACCGATTCATTCCCCGGTGGTCTGTCTGGGTATCTATGTGCACCAGTATCTGCATGAAAATACAGACATCGCTTTTCTAAGTCCCTGTGTGGCAAAAAAGGACGAAATTGACGCTCCGTCGGCAGGAAAGCACATCAAATATAATGTGACCTTCAAGCATCTGCTGGAGCATATCAGTCATATTTCCACGGAAGAGTATTTTACGGAAAGTGATTTGAAGCCGTTGGGCATGGGAGATCTGTTTCCGATTGCCGGGGGCTTTAAAGAGTATTTAGAATATTTCACATCCAATCGCAGTGTGATTTTGCACAATGAGGGACTGACAGGCAGACATGAACAGCTGTGTCAATCCTGCAGCCGTATCAATGAATCGGGAGAACCCCCTTGTATGATTGATATGCTGAGCTGTCAGCACGGCTGTCTGGGCGGTCCTGCGTCCGGTCATCAGGATTATGATGTGGTTCATATGCTTCAGGGCTATCAAAAAATACGTGTGGGTGCGAATCAACAGATATTTGAGAAAAGCCTGTCTGTAGAGGAGTGCAAGGCCAGATTTAAGGAGGAGTTCTCTGATCTGGATTTGTCTGATTTCAACTGTGCCTTCAGAGACAGATATCATCAGGTGTTCAGCATTCCGGAGAGTACCTACGATGAAATCTTTAATACCATGTATAAGTATACACCCGCACAGAGAAGCGTTGACTGTCATTCCTGCGGGTATTCTACCTGCCGCGACATGGTGACGGCGATTGCATATGGTTATAACCGTATTGAGAACTGTGTTCATTACTCTAAGGATGAGATTGCGAGACTGTACTACACCGATCCGCTGACCGGTATCTCAAACAAAGCTGCCTTTATCCGTGATACGACGGAGCTGCTGCAGAAGAATGAAGGGACGCAGTATGCCATCTGTGTAGGGGATATCAATAACTTTACTGCTGTCAACGATATGTATGGCTTTGAAGCAGGCAATCAGGTACTGCTTTATCTGGCAAGACAGGCGACTGAGCGGACAAAAGAGATTGGGTGCTGTGCACGTCTTGATACAGATCATTATGCACTTTGTTTTCCACATGATGAAAACAGACTTCAATTTTTCAAAAATACCCCTTGTTTTGACGGAAATGAGATACAGATTGATTTCCCGATTACGATGCGATTCGGTATGTATCTGGTAGAGGATCCTTATGGAAAAGTAGATAAAATGCTTGATCTGGCGGCAATCGCCATGAATCAGAATACGGATCGCAGCAGGAATACCTATTACTTTTATAATGGAGATCTTCGCAAGAAGCTGTTAGACGAGGCAAATGTAACCTTACATATGCGTGAAGCCTTGAAAAATGAGGAATTCTGTATTTATCTGCAGCCACAGTACAATCATTCGACAGGCAGACAGATCGGGGCAGAGGTGCTGTGCCGCTGGATCAAACCGGATGGTGACATTATTTCTCCCGGTGTGTTTATACCGATATTTGAAAAAAATGGATTTATCCGTGAACTGGATTCCTATATGTGGGATAAGACATTTGCACTCGTTCATAAATGGCTGGAGGAGAAAAAGAATCCGGTTGCCATTTCAACCAATATTTCCCGCATCAGCCTGCAGAACGAAAATCTGGCAGAGGTATTCTGGAACCTGAGCAGACAATATAATGTGGAGCCAAAGCGGATACATCTGGAAATCACAGAAAGCGCTTATATGAATAACCAGAAGCAGATTGTAGAGATTATTAACCGTCTGCGGGCATATGGCTTTGTCATTGCCATGGATGATTTCGGAAGCGGCTATTCTTCATTGAATACGCTGAAAAGTGTACCTGTTGATATCCTGAAACTTGATATGGGATTTTTGCGTGGTGAAAATAAAAATGATAAGGAAGATAGTATTATCAGTTCGGTTGTTCATATGGCACAGACACTTCAACTGGAAACGATTGCAGAGGGTGTTGAGACCGTGGGACAGGCTGATTTCCTTGGCAGCGTCGGATGCGACGCCATTCAGGGCTTCCTTTATGCAAAACCGATGCCGGTCATAGAGTACGAGGCACTCGGATAGTCTTTATAAAACCATCCTGGCCTTCATGTTTATGTTTCCTTGAAACGAAACAAAACCCTTGTTATTGGATAGAAAAATCTGTATAATTAAATGAGAGTATATTTTGTTACTAACCGAGAGGAGCAGAACGAAAGTATGCATAAAATCAGTGAAGATCTATTTCAAAATGCGATTGATCTGAATGAAACAATTGTATTTGAGTATCATATCCAAGAGGATGTCATCAGCTTTTCCGAAAATGTAAAAAATCATATTCCGTTTCCACTGCGCGTGCCCGGATTTCTCACGAAGCTGGATGCACGCGGGAAGATCTGTCAGGATGATATTCAGAAGGCAATTGCCTTCTTTAGTCTGCGTGAGGAAACGAGTAAGGTACATATGGAGTATATCCGTTTTATCGATTTCAACGGAGAGTTCCTGTGGTATCAGCTGAAGGGACGTATCATGAGCAGTGCAGATGGTCAGCCTGAGCTGATTTACGGAACGATGACATACGTAGATGATGACACAAAACAGCAGGCTGAGAGCCGGCAGCTGTCCCGGGATCCGCTGACACATCTGCTGAATACAGATGCATTTATCAGTGAGGTTCAGGATTATATGAAGGGCATCCCTGAGGGAGTCGTGCCGAATCTGCTGGTTGTGGACATAGATGACTTTCAGACACTGATACAGCTGCATGGCGAGATGGTTGGAGATGGTGTGCTGGATGAAGTGGCAAAGATCCTGAAAAGGGCATTTCGAGCTGCAGATATCATCGGCAGACTCGAAGGCGACCGGTTTGTCATATTTATGAAGGGTGTGCGTACTCCGCATATATTACTGGAACGGGCGGCATACATCTGTCAGACAGTCAAGGAGGTATGGAACGATTATCAGGACAGCTGTGCATTATCTGTCAGTGTCGGTATTGCTTCCATGAGATCGGATGAGGCTGATTTTGCCAAGCTGTATGAAAAGGCTCTGCTGGCTCTGCACGATGCCAAGGACAGCGGAAAAGATACCTATATCCTCTATGCAAATGATATGGAACGCATGGATGCGACGATTAACCCCGTGCTCAGCAGCAAGGAAATGGAGCTGGTGCGCAATATTCTGAACCCGATGTGCGCCTGGGCATACGCTGTAGATGAGAACTATCAGCTGCTGTACCGCAATGATCTGCTGCAGGACAGAATGGGCAATGAGAGCTGCGGTGCCTGCTATGTACAAAATAAAGGCTATGATGAGCCGTGTCCGGACTGCCCGCTGAAAAAGATGCAGTCAAAGGAGACCTCAATTGACAGCGAGGTATACTCACCATCGATGAGAACCGTGCTGCCGATGCGGACAACCAAGATCATCATGCGAAACGGAAAGCCGGTCTATCTGCTGGCATCTGTCAAGGAGGATATTGATACACAGGTAGCCACGCTGAATGAAAGCACCGAGCGGTTTCAGGAGGCAATCTATGCTATCCAGGACATTATCTGGGATGTAAATATCTCCAAGAATACTTGTGTCAGGATCAAAGAAGACAATGTCATGTCTGTTGTGGAATCCAGAATCGAAAACTATGAAAAGATCAGGGAGTTTTACAAGGAACGTGTTGTATATCCCGAGGATCTGGAGGAGTTCAATCAGGCAACGGATCCCGGATACCTGCGCGAGGCAATCAAGCAGGGCAAATCCATTGTATGCAAGGAGGTACGTCTGCATACGAGTGAAGATGAGTATGCGTGGTATGCATTTTATACTGCACTCGGCAGTGATGACAGAGAACAGGATACGAGAGTATTCATCATTGCCTTGAATGTAGACGATTCCAAACGCCGTTACCTTGAAATGATAGAGACGAATATCAAGTATGAACTGATGACTCACCAGAGCACCTTCCAGAAGGAGATGGCGCTGAACAATGAGCGTTATGAGAATGTCAATGAAATGACAGGCGTACTTGTATTTGAATATAATGTACTGGATGGAAAGTATTATCTGTGTTCCATGTTCGATGAGGTGTTCCGTGTGGACAAGAAGCAGCTGACGGATGAGTGGTCACTGGTCGACAGTCTCAGATGTCATCCTGATGATGAGGATGCCTTTGAAACATTCAAGGAACGCTGCAGGAGTGAACACCAGACGCAGAAGATCACAGTCCGCCTGTACAATAAATATGAAACGGCTATCTGGTTTACCGTCATACTGCAGGTTCTGAGAGGCCTGAATAACGAACCGATTCGCTATCTTGGTACACTGCAGAATGTCAATGCGGAAATGGAAGTCAAGGTCGAGATGGAATACCGTGCAGACTATGACTCCATGACAGGTCTTTATAACAGCGAAGCATTTTACAGAAAAGCCTCTGAGCTGATCCATCTGAATGCGGACAGCAGCTTTGTCATGCTGTCAGTAGATATCGACCGTTTCAGGATCATCAATGACAGGTTTGGCATTGACGCAGGAAATAAAAGCCTGCAGTGCCTGGGACGTGCCATCAAGGAGGTGGCTCCGAAGGGCAGTATAGCCAAGCGTTATCAGGCAGATACCTTCAGTATCCTGCTGCAGTACGAAGGGGATCAAAGCATTTTGGATTATATGACGAAGCTGTCCGAAAAGACAGCGGAGTATTTTGATAAGCAGTGGAATGTGTCACTGGCGTTTGGCATTTATAAGGTGGTCGATAACAGCCTTCCGGTCAGACTGATGTGTGACCGGGCACGGCTCGTCAAGAAACAGATCAAGGGAAATTCACTCGCAAATTATGCAGTCTATGATGATAAGATCAGACTGCAGCAGCGTGAACAGGCGGAGATCGAAAGCGAGATGAATGCAGCTCTTGTGAATGGAGAGTTTGAGATGTTTCTGCAGCCACAGGTGGATGTCCAGTCAGGAGAGATCAGCGGAGCAGAGGCTCTGGTGCGCTGGAGACATCCGATTCGCGGCATTCGTGTACCGGCGACATTCCTTGATTTATTTGAAAGTAACGGATTTATTACGAAGCTGGATGCCTATATGTGGGAAGAAGCCTGCAAATATATATCCGAAATGAAGGAAAAAGGAATTGAAATGCCTGTGTCCGTCAATATCTCCAGAGTACACATCAATAATACGGATCTGACTCCGACACTGTTAGCTCTGGTGAAAAAGTATGAACTGACACCGGCTATGCTGGAGCTGGAAATCACCGAAAACCTGTTCATTGATGATGTAACGGAGCTCTTTGAACAGATGACCAGATTGAAGGAAGCAGGCTTCAGTATCCAGATGGATGACTTTGGCTCAGGGTATTCTTCACTGAATATGCTACGAAGAGCACCGGTGGATGTACTGAAAATTGACAGATTCTTTTTGGATGAGATCATGGCAACAGAACGTGGACGCATTATCGTAGAGACGTCTGTCCGAATGGCTAAGCAGCTGGATCTGGAGGTCGTGGCCGAGGGCGTGGAAACGAAGGAGCAGCTGGAGTTTCTTCGCGGTATTCACTGCGATACTGCTCAGGGATTTTATTTTTCAAGGCCGATTCCGAAGGAAGAGTTTACGACTCTGCTGTTAAGCGGAAAGACATATCAATGATTTAATTTCATGGAAAGGCACTTTGGAGCATGGGATTTCATACAATGTATTAAACCTGTAGCTTTGAGGTGCCTTTTTGAAAGCTTTCAAGAAACCGCTGACTGCGGAAGAAGAGCGTGATTATGTAGAGCGCTATCGCCTGGGAGATGCACAGGCGAAGGATATTTTAATAGAACGGAATCTACGGCTCGTTGCCCACATTGTCAAAAAGTACCAGTCTGTTGGCGAAGATACAGAGGATCTGATCTCTATAGGTACGATCGGACTGATCAAGGCAGTTACGACATTTGATGCAGATAAGGGCAGCAGACTGGCCACCTATGCAGCACGATGTATTGACAATGAACTGCTGATGATGTTCCGGACCAGAAAAAAGAGCAGCAGGGATGTCTCCATTCATGAACCGATCGGGACAGACAAGGAGGGAAATGAAATCAGCCTCCTTGACATCATTGAGAGTCCGCCGGAAGATATTATCGAGAGAATGGAACTTGCTAGCGATATAGAAAAGTTGTATGATTATGTAGATAAGATACTCACAGATAGAGAAAAGGAAATCATAAGGCTCAGATACGGACTTTTCCAGGGGGAGGAAAGCACGCAGAGAGAGATTGGTGCGAAGCTTGGTATTTCCAGAAGC
Organism: bacterium; assembly: GCA_030539165.1. Classification (GTDB taxonomy): domain Bacteria; phylum Bacillota; class Clostridia; order Lachnospirales; family Lachnospiraceae; genus JAAYYM01. Next base: position 50,389 of record JAUNSO010000004.1, on the reverse strand, counting down.
TATGTGTCAAGGATCGAAAAGAAAGCTTTATGGAAGTTAAGAGAGGCATTTTCAAAATGAAGGATTGGAAAAAAATAACTATGGGAATTGCCATCGGCGTTCTGGCGGTGGCACTTGCATGTGAAACAACAGTCTTGATTGGTCTGAAAAGAGAGACGGTCACTGCTTCAAATGAGATCGCGGCACTGCAGGACGAAGTCAAGGCATCCCCCCTGACAAACAAAATCAACGGTATACAGGAGCTGATTGATCAGTATTATCTGTATGATATGGATGAAACCGCAGTACGGGAATGGCTGCTGCGTGGAATGATGTGGGGACTGGATGATGTATATTCTACATATTACACGGCAGAGGAAATGGATGCGATCAATCAGGACACATCAGCCCAGTATTCAGGCATTGGAGCAGTCCTGACCACTGATATAGACACAAAGCTTGTGACGGTGGTGAAGACCTATGAGGGCAGTCCGAGCGCTGAGGCGGGCATGCTGGCAGGAGATGCCATTGTGGAGGTGAACGGTGAGAGTGTCACAGATTTGGATCTGTCCACGACCGTGACCAAGATCAAGGGTGAGGAAGGAACACCGGTTTCCGTCAGGGTCTGGCGAAAGAGCATAGAGGACTATGTGACGATCGATATGGAACGCCGCACGGTAGAAATTCCATCAGTCGCAGGAGAAATGCTGTCGGATGACATCGGTTATATCATCATTGAGTCATGGGATATGCTGACGGCTTCACAGTTTGCGAAAACATTTAATGAACTTGGCAAGCAGGGAATGCAGGGGCTGGTGATTGATGTCAGAGATAATCCCGGCGGACTGGTGCAGGCAGCCTGTGACGTATTGGATATCTTTGTACCGGACGGAGAGAAGCTTGTTTATACAGTCGATAAAAATGGCGCTGAGAGAGACTACCTGTCTCAGGATCAGCAGGACATTGATATTCCGCTGGTATTACTGGTCAATGGTCATTCTGCATCATCCTCAGAGATATTTGCAGGCGGTATCCGCGATTATGGGGTGGGAACTCTGATCGGTGAGAAGACATTTGGCAAAGGAATTGTACAGAATATCATAGACATCGGAGATGGAGAAGCAATCAAACTGACGGTAGCAGAGTATTATCTGCCGAGTGGCGTATGCATACACGGAGAAGGTGTAGAGCCGGATATACAGGAACCTCTGGATGAAAGTCTGGCTGAAAAACCGACCTTTACCCATGAGGAAGATAATCAGCTGCAGAAAGCATTGGAAGTACTAAGGGGAAAGATGGAGCAGTAGTGTCGGAGAGCACACAGGAGGGGAACGGATATGTTATTTATCAAACAGGAGGATCTGAAAATCGGCATGAGATTGGCAAAGCCAATCTATAACAAAAAGGGTGTATTGCTTTATGAGAGAAATTCCAAGCTGACGGCACAGGGAATCGAATCCGTCAAGAATTTCGGTCTGATCGGTATCTACATATTGGAGCCGGCAGAGCCGCTCCCGCCCATGACACAGGATGATATTAATTTTGAACGTTTCCAGACAATGTGTGTGTTTTCCATACAGGAAGAGTTGCTGACGATTCGCGATAAACAGAAATATCAGAAACTGCCGACGATAGCCGATACAATCATAAAGGATTACGGACATCTGGATCGTAAAATTAATTTTGTACAGAACCTGCGAAGCAATGAGGACTATGTTTTCAAGCATTCACTCAATGTGGCTGTTTTATGTGCATTGATGACACATAAGCTGAACCTGTTCTACGAGGAAATGAAGGATACGCTGGAGGCAGCGATTGTACACGATATCGGCAAGCTCAGCATAGAGGACACATTACTGAAAAAGGGTGACCGGATGGATGATAGTGACCGGGCAAAGATCCGTCACTGCGAACTGAACGGGTTGGATACGATAGAACAGGCATGCCGCTCACTTTCACCTAATATTAAACGAATCGCACAGCAGGCTTATATACAGCTGGATAACTTCAGAAGCGGAAAACCGCTTGATATGGGAAAGACCATGAAGACCTCCAAGGTATTGATTGTTGCGGAGGTGTTTGATACGATGACGGCCATGAGCTATGGATATGAACCATCCTCAGAGGTGGCGGCACTGCGTTATCTGATGCAGAATCCGGAGATTTTCGATGAGACAGTAGTAGATGCACTGATTAACAGCGTGAATTTCCTGAATGAAGGGTGCTGCGTGGAGCTGTCGAATGGTGAGAAGGGGCTGGTGCTGTCTGCAAATGACAGTGACATCCTGAAGCCGATGATCCTGATGTTTAAGGATAATTCTATTATAGATCTGCGACAGCAGCTGATTTACGCTGATCTGGAGATTAAAGATATTATGAAGACTCTGGACAACAGACATATCATGAATATGGACGTCGCACAACAGTTTGGTCTGGCAGATCAGCAGGCGACACCTGATCTGGAGGCAGTACAGAAATGATAGCGTTAAGTGAATTACTAAAGGAGGCGGCTGTTCGCGGTGCCTCTGATCTGCACCTGTCCGTGGGCGTACAGCCCAAGATGCGTGTAGATGGAAAATTGAAAAACATGTCATATGAAAAACTGACACCGAGCGATACGTTGGAGGTATTGATCGGTGTTATGTCTGTGGAACAAAGAGAGCGCTTTGAGGAACGTGGAGAGATGGAGCTGTCTTTTTCTATTCCAAATCTGGGACGTTACAGAATGAGCGCATACAGACAGCGTGGAACAGTTGCACTGGCTGTCCGTATCATGGGAAATGATCTCTCAGTAGCAGAAAATCTTGGTATTCCAAAGGCTTTTTTGGATCTGCACCGGAAAAAGAGGGGGCTGATCCTGGTATCCGGACCGGCAGGGAGCGGACTGTCTACCACGATCGCAGCTCTGATTGACAGGATCAATCACACAGAAGAATCCCTGATCATCACGCTTGAAGATCCGATTGAGTATATGCATCATCATGATAAATGTATGATCAATCAGAGGGAAATAGGTCTCGATACGAAGAATTATGCGACTGCCTTACAGTCTGTCCTGCGGGAGGATCCTGATGTGATCTATATCGGAACCGTGCCGGATACAGAGACGATTCGTATTGCACTGGCAGCAGCAGAGGCAGGGTGTCTGGTCATTACCAGCATGCATGCCATCGGAGCCTGTCAGACACTGAGGCAGCTGATACATTCATTTCCTGTACAGGAACAGGAGCAGGTACGTCTGCAGCTGGCCAATATCCTGACAGCTGTCGTATCACAGCAGCTGGTGCCTCTGGCAGAGGGACAGGGAAGACTGCCGGCATTTGAGGTCATGATTGCAGATAACAGGATCAGAGAGGCTGTCCGTGATGATATGCTGGAGGAAATACCGAATCTGATCATGGAAGGACGAGAAACAGGGATGTGCCTGATGGATGACTCTTTGATCGAGCTGTGCAGAGAGGGCAGGATTTCAACCGGATATGCAGTGCGATTTGCCATGGACAAGGATCGTGTGCTGAGTGTGCTGGGGGAGGAAATCATTCGATGAGTCTGCTGGTCTCGTGCTATGTATTGGCACTTTTTGCTGTATTGCCTCTGCTGTATCATAATCAATACTATGATATGGGAGAGTTTAAATTTGCGCTGTACGAGAGACTGACGTGGATACTGGCGATAGGAGCAGGTGTCATAGGACTTGTTATGCTGGTGTCCTGGTGTATCAAAGAGCGTCGTGCCGGCAGACTGGCAGCTGATATCAGAGCCTTGCCCGGAAAATTAGCAGTGACGGACTGGTTTGCACTGGGCTATGCAGCAGCAGTCATAATCAGTTATGCTCTCAGCGGTTATCAGACAGATGCGCTAAAAGGATACAAGGGCTGGTATATGGGGGTCTTGAGCCAGTTATCGTTTGTACTCCTGTATTTCCTGGTATCCAGATATTGGATCAAAGATCTGCTGAATAAATTTTTATGGATTGCAGGGGTGTCCTCTGCCATCACATTTCTGCTTGCTGTGCTGCACCGCTTTTGCATTGATCCGCTGGCTCTGTATGAGGGGCTGCAGGACTATTACTATATTCAGTTTTTGACAACAGTAGGACAGGCAACCTGGTACTCAGGATTTTTATGTACGGTACTTCCGATCGGTATGATACTCTTCTGGTACTGTGATGAGCGGCGGCAGAGGATTTGTCTTGGCATCTACTGTATGATTGGCTATGCATCTCTGGTCACACAGAACAGTGACAGTGCATTCGCAGCGCTTGTGACTGTCTGGGTGGTGTTGTTCTTTTTGTCTCTTGATTCCACGAAGGATTTTCGCAGACTACTGGAGGTCGTGATTCTGGGACTCGGCACGATGAGAGTCGTGGGACTGCTGCAGCTGGCCTTTCCGGACAGAGTGGTTTCTCTGGATCCGCTATCGTTGTTCTGGTCACAGCACGTCAGTCTCTGGATGGTATTGGCAGCCCTCATCCTCCTGTATAGTCTGCTGATGTATGAGGAAGACCGATATGGATTTGATATTGCTTCTGTCGGCTGGATCCGGGATGTGGCGGCGTTACTGACGGGAGTGTGTCTGGTGCTTGGCATCGGACTGATCATATTGACCACAAATGGATGGCTTCCGGATTTTCTGAAGGGACTGTATGAGGTTCCGTACCTTGTATTCAATCACAGCTGGGGCAATCAAAGGGGATTTACATGGTCTCTGTCTGTGAAGATGTTTATGGAATACCCACTGAAGGAAAAGCTGGCAGGGACAGGCTCGGACTGCTATGCACTTTATCTGTATGATCACTATCGAAATGAGGTGGCACCGGTATTTGGTCAGAGCGTTTTAGCCAATGCACATAACGAGTGGCTGAATATGCTGCTGAATCATGGTCTGCTTGGACTGACTGCATACCTTGGCTTTTTTGTCAGTGCATTGATCCGGCTACTGGAGGATGATGACAGACACATTATGACGACAGCTGCTGCGGCCTGCATTTTTTCCTACATGATTCATAATTTTTTCTGTTACCAGCAGGTGATGTGTACACCGTTAATCTTTATTCTGGCCGGGATGGGAGTCCGGTATCTTGCGGTTGACAAGAATTGATGAGTCAGATATTATGAAGTAGTTAAAGTAGATAAGAGGTGGAGAACAGTATGCAGATTGACCAGATGTATGAACTGTATTATCCAAAGATCTATCACTACGTATATTACCGGCTGATGAACAAGGAACGTACGGAAGATATAGTGAGCAGTGTGTTCGTCAAGGTAGTAGCAGGATGGAACTCATTTGATGAATCAAAGGCTTCCTTCTCAACCTGGCTCTATACAATTGCACAGAATACACTGACGGATTATTATCGTATGAATAAGCCGATGGCTTCTACCGAGGAGATGGAGTACGAGGGCTGTGTGGAGTTCGAGGGCGAGGAACAGCTCATTCGCGAGGAAACAAACAAAGAGGTTTATCGACTACTAAAGACATTGAATGAGGCAGAGCGTGAATTGGTTTTCCTGCGGTTTTATGAGGATATGAAAAATAAGCAGATCGCAGATTTGCTCGGAATGACTGAAACGGCTGTATCTACCAAGATGTCACGCATCATGCACAAGCTTCGCAGTTCCATGAGGCCGGAGGATTTTGCAGAGCTGGAGTCATCTGAATTTTAGGTGTGACATTTTTGAGTTAGGATCGTATGAATAAGTGATGGTTTTAATATTATGCAATGATACAGATTAGGAGGTAAACAAAATGGCAGAGTTATTGAATGATGATGAGTTAGAAAAGGTTGACGGAGGTAAGAGAATTGCCAGAACAGTTGCACAGTCAGCAGGTGGAGACTGGACATGCAGCTGCGGCCGTAAAAACAGATTCGATGTGTTGGAGTGTGTATGCGGACGCAAAAATCCGAATCTTCAGAAAGCATAAAATACTGGTTGATTCAGCCTGCGAAGAAAGGAGTATATTATGAACGGTAATATATTTCAACGAGCTGATTTTTCGGAGAATCAAGAGACAAAGGACAAGATCCGCCAAAAGATGCGGGAGACGAGACATCAGACGATGCCCGAGCAGGTCATTCATGAAATGAGTGAGGATGATCTGGCATATGTTGCGGCAGCAGGTGCTGCAGAAAGCAGGATTCCGGGACGAAAAATCGAAGTTATCAGATAGTACAAAAGAGAATGATTCTATAGGCATACGGGCGTATCATACGCCCGCAAAATGCCATCAGAGATTGCCGGTTCACGGCAGCAGATATAATTTCCCAAGATCATAATTGAATATGGATTTGTGCATAGGACAGTGCAGAAAGGAGATGCAATGTATAGTAGTATTATGTCAGGAGCACTCAGGGGACTGGACAGTTATATGGTCAATGTCGAGGTGGATATCTCATCGGGCATGCCGGCGTTTGATATGGTCGGGTTTCTTGGAAGTGAGGTCAGAGAGGCCAGGGAAAGGGTTCGGACTGCCCTCGGAAACAGCGGGATATCCATTCCTGCAAAACACATTACAGTCAATTTGTCACCTGCCAACATCAGAAAACAGGGAGCGGCATTTGATCTGCCGATTGCCGTGGCCATCCTGCAGGCAATGGAGCTGCTGAAACAGGCAGATTTGAAACAGACTCTGATCATTGGAGAACTGGGACTGGATGGGAGGGTCAGTGCAGTGAACGGGATCCTGCCCATTGTGATCGGTGCAGCGGAGAACGGGTACAGGAGGTGTATCGTACCAAAGGATAATGCCGGCGAAGGCGCAGTGATCGATGGCATTGAGGTGATCGGGGTCACCAGTCTGACAGAAACATTTGATTATCTGAGAGGAATCAGGACAATTGCTCCGGAAGGCTGCAGACCGGCCTCCTCAGATGAGAGGGACAGAGGGCTGCAGCAGTATGATTTTATGGATATACAAGGGCAGACCGCGGCTAAGAGAGGTCTTGAGGTCGCGGCTGCAGGCTTTCATAATGTACTGATGATTGGTCCGCCCGGAGCAGGCAAGACGATGCTTTCAAAATGTATGCCATCCATACTGCCGCCGATGTCCATGGAGGAGTGTCTGGAGGTATCCAAGATCTACAGCGTATCCGGAATGCTGCATCGCGAGGAGGGACTGATTACAAAACGGCCATTCGTGGCACCGCATCACACGATTACTGACAAAGCACTGGCCGGATGCGGCAATGTTCCAAGGCCTGGAGGCATCAGCATGGCGCATCGGGGAATTCTGTTCATGGATGAACTGCCGGAGTTCAAACGTACAACACTGGAAATCCTGCGGCAGCCGATGGAGGATCGGGAAATACGCATCACACGAAGTCACGGAACCTATACATATCCAGCCGATTTTTTATTCATTTCCGCCATGAACCCATGTCCGTGCGGAAACTATCCCGATCTGAATCTGTGTACCTGTGCCGAACCGGAGGTACATCGGTATCTGAGCAAGCTCTCTCGTCCACTTCTGGACAGAATCGATATTTGTCTTGATATTCCCAAGGTGGTTTATAAGGAGCTGTCCTGCTCTACAGGCAGTGAATCCTCTGCAGCCATCCGGGAACGGGTCTGCCGTGCCAGAGACAGACAGGCAGAGAGATACCGTGGAACAGCATTTCGTTTCAATGCAGATCTCGGGGTACGGGAACTGAAGCAGTACTGTGAACTCGGCAGAAAGGAACAGCAGCTGATGGAAAGTGTTTTTGAGCGGCTGCATCTGAGCGCACGCTCCTATCACAGGATCATCAAGGTGGCGAGGACCATCGCTGATCTGGACGGCATGCAGCACATCAGTGAACGACATTTGAGTGAAGCCATCCGATATAAAGGACTGGATTTAAAATATGAGAGGAGATAACAGGGACAGGAATGGGAAATCAAACAGAGAATATATATAATAGAAGAAACAGCATCAGTGAGGAAGAAAAAGCCGGTCAGAACATCCGGTATATCAGGCGCGGCGACACGGCGTATCCTGTTAAACTGGATTGTATTCCATCGGCTCCAAAGGGGTTGTATGTTAGCGGATGGCTGCCGGATCCGGAAGCTGCGTCTGTTGCAATCATAGGTGCAAGAGTCTGTTCAGAGTATGGGAGACAGATGGCATGCCTGTTCGGCACTGAGTTGGGAAAGGCAGGCATACAGATTATCAGTGGCATGGCCAGAGGTATCGACGGCATCAGTCAGATGTCGGCATTAAAAGCCGGAGGCTCATCCTTTGCGGTTTTAGGATGCGGTGTCGATGTCTGCTATCCAAGAGAAAATCTGGAGCTTTATCGTATGTTGCAGGCAAGGGGAGGCCTGATTTCAGAGTTTTCACCCGGAACACAGCCGCTGGCGCAGCAGTTTCCATCACGCAACCGGATCATATCAGGACTGTCTGATGCAGTGATCGTGATTGAGGCAAAGCAGAAGAGTGGGACACTGATTACAGTGGATATGGCATTAGAGCAGGGAAAGGATGTTTATGTGGTTCCCGGCAGGCTGACCGATCCTCTGAGTGAGGGGTGTAACAGGCTGATCAAACAAGGTGCCGGCATCCTGTTATCACCGGAAGAATTGCTGTCTGATTATCATTTTCAATCTAAAGAAAATCTGAAATTTTCCAAAAGAAAAAAACAAAAAAATCAATTTGTGCTTGATAACGAAGAAAATATGGTGTATACTCACCTAGATTTATATGCCAAGAATTTGGAAGATATTGTAGAGGTAACAAAAATTCCGGTTCAGGAAATTTCGCATATACTATTATCACTTGAGATCAAGGGATTGATCAGAGAAGTCGGAAAAGATCATTATATCAGATGCGGAGGAACAATAGATGGCAAAAAATCTTGTAATTGTGGAATCACCTGCCAAGGTTAAGACAATCAAGAAATTTCTGGGATCTAATTATGAGGTTGCTGCGAGCAACGGACACGTGAGAGATCTGCCAAAGAGTCAGCTGGGTATCGACACCGAGCATGATTTTGAACCAAAATATATCACCATCAGAGGAAAGGGGGATGTACTTGCCAATCTTCGCAAGGAAGTGAAGAAAGCCGATAAAGTATATCTGGCAACTGACCCTGATCGTGAGGGAGAAGCCATATCATGGCACTTGTGTGCCGCCCTGAATCTGGGCAGCAAGAAAATGTACCGCATCACTTTCAACGAGATCACAAAGAATGCGGTCAAGGAATCGTTAAAAAATGCACGTGAGATCGATATGGATCTCGTCAATGCACAGCAGGCAAGACGTATGCTGGACAGAATGGTAGGATACCGTATATCACCGGTCTTATGGGCAAAGGTGAAGCGTGGACTCAGTGCAGGCCGTGTACAGTCTGTTGCACTGCGCATTATATGTGACAGAGAGGATGAAATCAATGCATTTATTCCGGAAGAGTACTGGACACTGGATGCCATTCTGAAGGTAGATAAAGAAAAACAGCCGCTGACAGCACATTTTTGTGGGGATCAGAATGGAAAGGTTAACATAACATCTGAAAAACAGGCTGAACAGATCCAGTCAGCAGTTCAAAAGTCAACATTTAAAGTAATTGATATCAAGAAGGGTGAGAGAACCAAAAAAGCGCCTTTGCCGTTTACGACCAGCACCCTGCAGCAGGAAGCCAGCAAGACCCTGAACTATTCAACACAAAAGACAATGCGTCTGGCACAGCAGCTGTATGAAGGAATAGACATCAAGGGCAACGGAACAGTGGGTGTGATCACATATCTGCGTACAGACTCTACCAGAGTCGCAGCAGAGGCAGAGGTCATGGCAAAGGATTATATCGAACAGAATTATGGTGCAGACTTTGCAGCAGGCACAACTCCGGAAAAGAAAGACGGAAAAAAGATCCAGGATGCTCATGAAGCCATCCGTCCGACTGATCTTTCCAGAACGCCGAACTCTCTCAAGGATTCACTCAGCAGAGAACAGCTGCGTCTGTATACATTGATCTGGAAACGCTTTGTCGCCAGCCGCATGAGTGAGGCAAAGTATGAGACAACATCAGTGAAAATAGATGCAGGAGGCTATCGCTTTTCAGTGGCAACCAGTTCTGTGCTGTTCGAGGGCTTTATGCTGGTTTATACGTCAGACGAAGATGAAAAGACAACCGGAAATGCACTGCTGAAGGGTATTTCCATGAATTCCAAACTGAAAGCGGAGGAGTTTGATGCAAAGCAGCACTTTACCCAGCCGCCCGCACATTATACAGAAGCATCTCTTGTAAAGGCTCTGGAGGAACTGGGCATCGGTCGTCCGAGTACTTATGCACCCACCATTACCACCATCATGTCAAGAAGATATGTGACAAAGGAGAATAAGAACCTTTATGTAACAGAACTTGGTGAAGTGGTCAATAAAATGATGAAGGATGCATTTCCGAGTATTGTGGATATGAATTTTACAGCCAATATGGAGATGCTGTTAGACAAGGTAGAAGAGGGCTCGGTGAATTGGAAGACCGTAGTCAGCAATTTCTATCCGGATCTGGATGAAGCAGTCAAGGCGGCAGAAAAGGATCTGTCCAAGGTTGATATTCCCGATGAAGTGTCTGAGGAGATCTGTGATGTCTGCGGACGCAATATGGTTATCAAGTACGGCCCTCATGGAAAGTTTCTGGCATGTCCGGGATTTCCGGAGTGCAAGAATACAAAGCCGTATCTGGAGAAGATCGGCATAGCCTGTCCGAAGTGCGGTAAGGAAATTGTCCTGCGCAAAACAAAGAAGGGCAGAAAGTATTATGGCTGTGAGAGCGGCTCTGAGTGTGACTTTATGTCATGGCAGAAGCCGGTAGCCGAGAAGTGTCCGAAGTGTGGCGGCATGTTGGTGGAAAAGGGAAATAAACTGTTGTGCATTAATGCAGAATGCGGTCATATTGTCGAAAAACAAGCCGAAAAGAAGTAGACTGATAATATTTATAAATTATTTAAAATATTCAAAAAATAAGCGCAGAAACAATTGATTTCCGCGCTTTTTTGTGTTAACATGGAAGATAATCGGGAAAAGGAGGTATTTGCGATGAGTAGTGTACAATTGTTGGATAAAACACGAAAGATTAACAAATTATTACATAACAATAACTCCAGTAAAGTTGTGTTCAATGATATTTGTGATGTGTTAAAGGATATTATGCAGTCCAATGTATTGGTCATTAGTAAAAAGGGCAAGGTATTGGGGACCGGAGCCGTAAAGGAAATAGGGGAAATCGATGAGCTGCTGAAGTACGAGATCGGCGGCATCATAGATCATATGCTGAATGAAAGACTGCTGGGAGTTCTATCGACGAAGGAAAATGTCAATCTGGAGACACTGGGCTTTGAGAGCAGCGGAGTCAGCAGATATCAGGCCATCATTACACCAATCGATATCGCAGGAGAACGTCTCGGAACTTTATTTATCTATAAGGTTCAGGAACAGTACACAATTGACGATATAATATTGTGTGAGTATGGTGCAACGGTTGTAGGACTGGAGATGCTGCGTGCCGTGAATGAGGAGAGCGCAGAGGAGACCAGAAAGCTGCAGGTGGTCAAGTCAGCAATCAGTACATTATCATTTTCAGAGATGGAAGCTATCACTCATATATTTGATGAACTGGACGGCAATGAGGGAATCCTTGTAGCAAGCAAGATTGCAGACAGAGTCGGTATCACACGTTCAGTCATTGTAAATGCGCTCAGAAAATTTGAAAGTGCCGGCGTGATTGAGTCCAGATCTTCCGGGATGAAAGGTACATATATCAAGGTTTTAAATCCGGTTATTTTCGACGAGATTGAAACGATGAAGCGCAGCAAGAACTAAAGTTCATAGTGCGTCTTTGTAAATGGATTTATAAAGTATGTAAAGGGATTTATCTGCGGATACTGCATGTGTTTGCGATGAATCCCTTTTTATATGACATGAAAGCACTTTGACTATCTAAATGTTTTTATGGCTTTTGGGACAATATAGGCTTTTCGTGCTTTTGGGAAATATGGTTTTTCATGTTTTTGGGAGATATAATATGAGTTTTTCATGTTTTTGGACAACAGATGGGAGAATTGCTTGTATACATTCTAAAATGGAAACAATGACAAGCTGTTTTCATTGAAATTGGACAATACTCCTGCTCAAATGCATATAGAATTCCAAAGAAAGCCTGATACACTTCAATCTTTGGAATAATAAGCTCGTTAGCAAGAACGCATTGTCCAAATTAACAATTCGACAGATATATCATGCATGTAATTGGAATTTTGGTCATGAAATATAGATTTCATTGTCCAAAAAAGGCGATGAATGAGCAGAGACGGTGAGTGAGCAAGCAAGCAAGCAAGCAAGCAGGAAAAAAGCAGGAAAGGAGTTGGTAGACATAACATCGACATGTTGTGCTGAGAAATGCAAAATCCACAAGATAAAGTGGTTTTTTTGAAAAAGTCCTTGTGTTTTTCTACAAATAATTTATAATATAGTAAGGTAGGTGAGCGTATATGATTAATTCTGATATTTATGATTATGTGAATGTTCTCGATCAGGCAGCAGATGCAGCATGGCTGCGTAATGAAGCAATTTCCAACAACATCGCCAATGCGGATACTCCCGGCTATAAGAGGCAGGATGTTTCTTTTGAAGAGGAGCTGAAGCATGCACTCAAGGCAAACAAGTATGAGAGCCTTGATCAAAAGGTTGGTGATATTAACCTCAAACATATTGAGGGCAGAGTATATACAGATTCCGCCAACTACTCCTACAGACTGGATGGCAACAACGTAGATATAGATAACGAAAATGTAGAACTGGCTTCCAACCAGATCAAGTACAATGCCATGATCCAAAGCATCAGCGGCAAATTCACCGATCTGCAAAGAGTCATGAAGTAGTCGGATAAAATCGCTTTGCGATTTTGCCGACAGTGAAAAATTGCAAAGCAATTTTTCTCCTCACCCGAAATGAGTATTTGTACAGCAACCCTTTATAAACTCTTATCAGTTACAAAGGAGGATATCACATGAGTATATTCAAGAGTTTCGGTGTCAACGCCTCCGGCATGACATCCGAGCGTTACAGAATGGACATCATTTCGCAGAATGTTGCGAATGCCAATACAACCAGAACAGCTGACGGTACACCCTATCGCCGCAAAATTGTCACGTTTCAGGAAAAGGACGGCAATCCAACCCAGTTTGGGACGATCTATGCCAGAGCAACCGGACAGGATGTCGGAGACGGTGTCAAGGTCGGCGGTGTATATGAGGATGAAGTCAATGAGATGACAAAGGTCTATGATCCTGCTCATCCGGATGCTGATGATGACGGATACGTCTGGTATCCGAATGTCAATATCGTGACAGAGATGGCCAACATGATCGATTCATCACGTGCATATGAAGCCAATGCAACAGCATTTACGGCCAGCAAATCCATGGCTGTCAAGGGTCTGGACATCGGACAGGCATAGGATCAGAATTGATTTCCATGTAATTTGTTTAGGGAGGATTAAGGGATGGATATATCTGCATTATATAACGTCAGTTCATCTGCGATTGCGAATGCAGCAACAAATGCATCTACCAGCAAGACTGTTGCGGATGAGAGCTTTGGCTCGATGCTGGACTCTGCTATGAGCAATATTTCTGATACAAACAGTCTGATGAAGGATGCGGAAGAAGAACAGATCAAGTTTGCACTCGGATTATCAGAGAACACTCACGATCTGTCAATCGCTGCAGCAAAAGCATCTACAGCGCTGCAATACACAGTAGCGCTCCGCGACAAATTCATCGAAGCCTACAAAGAAATCATGCAGATACAGATGTGATCGAAGTTTTCGCATAGCGAAAAGCTTCGATCTTAGGAAAATCACAGATTTTTCCGCCAAACGTGCGTTAATAAATTAAACCGGGAGCATAACCTATGCTGGACAGACTAAGGGAGATTCCACAGAAGCTATTAGAATGGTGGAATAAATTCAATGCAAAACAGAAAACGATTATTATTTCCGTGGTTGTGGGTGTCGCTTTGACACTCGCAATTTTAGCGACTATATTAACCAGACCGCAGTACGAGACCCTGATTACCTGTGAAACGACAAAAGAAGCGGCAGCAATCACAGATTTGCTGACGAGCAATGATACAGCCTATCAGACCACAGATGACGGACTGATCATCTCTGTTCTGAAGCAGGACATTTCAAAAGCAACACTGCTGTTAGGCGCAAACGGATATCCGGCAGACAGCTATGATATCGAAACAGCACTGGCGGGAGGCTTTTCCACCACGGAGTCTGACAAGACCAAGCGGTACAAGCTGTACATGGAATCTCTGATGGAAACACAGCTGGAAACACAGGATGCTGTCAAAAAGGCATATGTCACATTTTCATTGCCTGATAATGACGGAACACTGTTGGCCAAGGAAGAAGAGGCCTATGCCAGCGTCATGCTGGAGCTGAATGAAGAACTGCCCGTAGGCGTAGCAGACAATCTGGCATGGTCAGTAGCAACAGCACTGGGCAATAAAACAAGAGATAATATTACGATTATAGATACAAACGGTAATTTACTGTTCTCCGGTGCAAGCGCGGCAGAAGCCAATACTTCTTCCGTCAATGCGTCTAATCAGATCGCACTCAAGACAGAGGCAGAGAGACTGGTCAAGCAGGAGGTCATACAGGTACTGCTCGGAACCAATCTGTTTGAGGATGTCAAGGTGGCTCCCAATCTGGTTCTTGACTTTTCAGCAACAAACAGAACCAATCACAACTATACCCCTGCAGAAGGTCAGAGTCAGGGAGTATTATCTCATGAAGATACCTATGCAGCAGAGGGTGCAGGCGATTCCGGGGGAGTTCCGGGCACTGATACCAATACAGAGGAGACCTATGTGATTCCGGATAATGCAAACAGTAACTATTCTGTTACAGAGGAATCGCGTGATTACCTGCCGAATGAAGAGATTATTGATACGACAATCCCACCCGGATCCATTCAGTATAATCAGTCGTCGATTGCTGTTACGGCATCTCATTATGTGATTTACAAAGAAGAAGAGCTGAGGGCGCAGGGACTGCTGGACGGTATCACATTTCAGGAGTTTGTGGCAGCCAACAGTGATAAGGTCAGAAGAGATGCAGATGCAGAGCTGTTGACCCTTGTTTCCAATGCAACGGGTATTCCGGCAGACAGCATTACATTGATCGCATACGATGTACCAATCTTCCAGGAACGTGAATCGACTGCGATGAGCGTGACGGATATCCTGCAGATCGTACTGATCGTACTGATTCTCGGACTGCTTGGCTTTGTGGTCTTCTCCGGTATGCGGAGTGAAAAGAAGGAAGAAGTACCACAGGAAGAAGAGCTGTCGGTTGAGACGCTGCTGACTTCTACACAGGAGCATACAAATGTTGAGGATATTGATGTAGAATCAAAGTCTGAAACCAGATTGATGATAGAAAAATTTGTGGATGAAAATCCGGATGCTGTTGCAGCACTACTTCGCAACTGGCTGAATGAGGAATGGGGGTAAATCATATATGGCTCGCCCGGTTACAAGCAGTGCAGGAATAACAGGCGTACAGAAGGCTGCAATATTATTGATTGCACTTGGCCCTGAACGTTCCGCGACGATTTTTAAACACCTCAAGGAAGAGGAAATAGAGGAATTGACACTGGAAATTGCGAATACACGCAGTGTGACTCCACAGCTGAAGGAAGCAGTGATCAATGAATTCTACGAAGTATGTCTGGCACAGCAATATATTGCTGAGGGCGGTATCGGCTATGCGAAGGAACTTCTGGAAAAAGCACTTGGCGCAGACAAGGCACTGGATGTAATCGGCAAACTGACCGCGTCATTGCAGGTAAAGCCGTTCGAATTTGTACGTAAGACAGAGGCTTCACAGCTCTTTAACTTCATACAGGATGAGCATCCGCAGACAATCGCCCTGATTCTGGCGTATCTGAATCCGGGACAGGCTGCGATGATTGTTTCGGCACTGCCGCCTGACAGACAGGCAGATGTAGCGAAACGTGTGGCTATGATGGACAGAACATCACCTGAGGTCATCAAAGAGGTAGAAAAGGTACTGGAATCCAAGCTGTCATCACTGGTCAATCAGGATTACACCATCATCGGTGGCGTCGATGCTGTGGTTGAGATCCTCAATACAGTTGACCGCAGCACTGAGAAGCATATCATGGAAACACTTGAAATTGATGAGCCGGAGTTAGCAGACGAGATCAGAAAGAAGATGTTCGTATTCGAGGATATCCTGCTTCTGGACGACAGAGCCATCCAGCGTGTGCTGCGTGATGTGGACAACACAGATCTGGCGATGGCATTAAAGTCTGCAAATGAGCAGGTACAGACGGCAGTATTTAATAATCTGAGTAAACGTCTGGCAGTTATGATCAAGGAAGATATGGAATTTATGGGACCTGTCCGTATGAAGGATGTTGAGGAAGCACAGCAGAAGATCGTGAATACGATCAGACGTCTTGAGGATTCAGCAGAGATTGTTATCTCCAGAGGCGGAGGTGACGAGATCGTTGTCTAGTAATCTGTTAAAAGCAAATTATGTGTCCAACGAGGGGCAGAACACCAGAGTCATAGACTCCAACAAACTGATTGAAGAACGTATCCAGCAGCTGGCTGCAGTGATAGAAGAGACTCCGGAAGAAAACTTTGAGACAGAATTTGCAGAAGGACTGGACGCATCTCAGGTAGAGAGACTGCTCGCAGATGGCGAGATTACAGAAGCTGAAGCAGCGGCGGTCATACACCCTGCAGTACAGGTCGATACGGCAGCCATCGAACAGGAAGCAAGAGAACGGGCTGAGGAAATCGTGAATCAGGCTAAGGATGAGGCAAAGCAGATCATAGATGATGCGATAGCCGAGTCAAATGCGACCTACCAGAAAGCTGCAGAGGACGGGTATTCAGAGGGCTATAATAAAGGCTATACGGAGGGACTGCAAAAGAACGCAGCCATGGAAAAGCAGCTGCGTGAGCAGCAGACCCAGATGGAAGCTGAGTATGAGAAGCAGCTGGAAGAGCTGGAGCCGATGTTTGTCGATAAGCTGACGGACATTTATGAGCATGTATTCCATGTACAGTTTGCTGAAAATAAGGATGTTGTTTTTTATCTGATTCAGGATGCTGTACGTAAGATAGAGAGCAGTAAGGATTTTATCATTCACGTATCAAAAGAAGATTACGGATATGTCAGTATGCAGAAGAAGGCTTTGCTTGCCGGAATCGCACATGCGGCAAATGTGGAGATCATTGAGGATGTAACGCTAAATGAGGGTGAATGCCTGATCGAGACAGGAGGGGGCATTTTTGACTGCGGACTTGGGACGCAGCTGTCCGGTCTCGAGAAGGAACTGAAACTGTTATCCTATGTGAAGGAATAAGAGATGATAGACTTTGACAAGTATGATCGGGCAACTGAAAAGACATTTTATAAAAAGCTCGGTAAGGTAGTCAATGTCGTGGGTCTGACGATAGAATCTGTGGGCCCGGACGCAAAGCTCAGCGATCTGTGTCAGATCACGACTGAGGACGGCAGGACGATCATGGCCGAGGTGACAGGCTTTAAGGATAATAAGACGCTCCTGATGCCTTATGAAAATACAGAGGGCATTGCCCTTGGCTGCATGATTGAAAATCTGGGCTACCCGCTTTCGGTAAGGGTTGGCGATGAACTGCTCGGAAAGACACTGGATGGTTTTGGCAATCCGTCAGACGGAGAGGCACTGTACTCCGGACAGACCTATCCGGTAGAAGCACCACCTCCGGATCCTATGGAGAGAGTCATTATTGATTCGGTACTGCCGCTCGGAGTCAAGGCGGTAGACGGACTGATGACGGTAGGAAAAGGCCAGAGAATCGGTATCTTTGCCGGTTCCGGTGTCGGCAAGAGTACCTTGCTTGGCATGTTTGCCAGAAACACAAAAGCCGATATCAATGTCATTGCATTAATCGGTGAGCGCGGACGTGAGGTAAGAGAATTTATCGAGCGGGATCTGGGCGAGGAAGGCATGAAGCGTTCGATCGTAGTCGTGGCAACCTCAGACAAACCCGCTATTTTAAGAAATAAAGCCGCCAAGACGGCAACTGCGATTGCAGAGTATTTCAGGGATCAAGGAAAGGATGTCCTGCTGATGATGGACTCCCTGACCCGTTTTTCTATGGCTCAGCGGGAAATCGGACTGGCAGGTGGTGAGCCGCCTGTAACGCGAGGATATCCACCGAGTGTATATGCTGAGATGCCAAAGCTTCTGGAGCGTGCGGGCAATTCATCAGTCGGCTCGATTACCGGACTTTATACGGTGCTGGTAGACGGCGATGATTTTAATGAGCCGATTACAGATACGGCACGAAGCATTCTGGATGGACACATCATGCTCAGCCGTAAGCTGGGTCATAAAAATCATTATCCGGCAATTGATGTACTGCAGAGCATTTCACGTTGTATGTCACAGATCGCTACAAAGGAACATAAGGCGGTTGCAGGAAAATTAAAGAATGTACTGGCAACCTATACAGAGGCCGAGGATCTGATCAATATCGGTGCTTATAAAAACGGTGCCAATCCGAATATAGATTTTGCCATTGCCAAAATAGATGCAGTCAACGGATTTCTGATGCAGGGTGTGGATGAGAAGTTTACGTTTGACGAAGTGATTGAACTGTTGGAAAATATCTTTCAGAACTGATGCGGAGAATATTGATCAATGTCTAGATTTCGCTACAGAATGCAGAACATACTGGATGTAAAGAGCAAACTGGAGGAACAGGCCAGGATGGAATTCGCTCTTGCAAATCGTGCGCTGCAGGAGGAAGAAGAAAAGCTGGAAACATTAAAGCAGCGGAAGCAGGCTTACGAGGATGAAATCGTCCGTCTGCTGCATGAAACATTACAGCTGGACAGAATCAAGGAAAATGAACAGGCATCCAAGACAATGGATGAACTGATCGCAGCACAGCAGCTGCAGGTCAGAGCAGCAGAACGCAAAGTCGATGCTGCCCGGGCAAAGCTCCAGGCAGTCATGCAGGAACGCAAGACACACGAAAAGCTGCGTGAACGCGCATTTGATGAGTTTGTGCAGGAAGAGAACGCGAAAGAAAGTAAGGAAATTGATGAGCTGACAAGCTACCGCTACGGGCAGAAGGAACAAGAATAATGAAGTAAGAGGTAGGATATATGCCATTAAGAGAAGAAGAGGAAGATGTAGACGAGGAGCAGGAAGCACCAAAGAAGAAAAAGCTCTTCGGTAAAAAGAAAAAAAATAATGATGCCGGCGAAACGACTGAGCTGCCTCCTGTTCAAAATGAACCATACGATGAGGCAGAATCAGAAGAGGAGGGCGGCTCTCTTTCGATTGTATTGATTACTTTTTTCATTGTATTGATCTGGCTTGCCATTCTGGGACTGCTGATCAAGCTGGATGTCGGAGGCTTCGGCTCATCGGTGCTGCGTCCGATCTTAAAGGATGTACCGGTGGTCAGGATGATCCTGCCGGAACAGACTGATGCAGAGGTGGCACAGGAGGCTGACTTCAAGACGCTTGAAGAGGCGCTGGCAGAGATTGACCGTCTGAACAAGGAACTGGAACAGGTGAAGCTGGCAGGTGAGAACACCAATACAACAGATCAGGAAAACCAGATCCAGACTCTGAAGGATGAGGTCAAGCGCCTGCAGACGTTTGAGGACAATCAGATTGAGTTTCAGAAGCTCAAGACGCAGTTCTATGAGGAGGTCGTGTTTGCAGACAATGCACCGGATATCTCCGAGTATAAGGCGTATTATGAGAGCATTGATCCTGCAACGGCAGAGTATCTGTACAAGCAGGTTGTACAGCAGATCGAAGAGGATGCCCTGTTGAAGGATTATGTACAGGCATACTCACAGATGAAGCCAAAACAGGCAGCTG
The DNA here is from genome assembly GCA_030539165.1 of bacterium. GTDB lineage: Bacteria > Bacillota > Clostridia > Lachnospirales > Lachnospiraceae > JAAYYM01. The sequence goes on along the minus strand of JAUNSO010000004.1, from coordinate 30,497 downwards.
CCATCTTTGAACAGATGCCGGATAATCTGGAGCTGACGGCGAAAATACTGAAAGCCATGGATCCTCTAGACCGGTCAAAGATACTCGGTGCCATGGATGCAGCACTGGCCTCCAAGATCACGAAGATCATGGATCCGGAGAACTAAAAAAGAACTAAAAAAGAGAACTAAAAATACGCAGAGAGCCTAATGTTTTTCTACTGTCTCTCCGATAATAACTATAATAATAACCTTAGTCTCTCTCAAAGAGACCGGATTATTATACCGGGGTAAGGAAATACCCCATGAACCTTGAAAACTGAACATGGAAGGAGGAATAGGAATGACCAGTACACCTGTAACAGACGTGAAAGCGTATTTTATGAATGTTACAAGCAGTGGCGCAGGAAACACAGCTGATAGAACAGCTGATTTCGGCAAGGTGATGGATAGCGCGGCAAGAAAGTCCGACGATATAAACCGGCCAGATGTTTCCAAAACCACAAAGACTGAACCGGCAAAGACAGATCAGAAGCCAGAAAACGTGAAGGATTCAAGCAAGAAAGACTTGAACGCAAGCGATCGGGCATCAGACACGAAGGACAGCCGGAAGGTCGAAGACAAACCGGGTCAGGAGGACACAGAAGCAGTCGGAAACTTCAAAGAAGAAGTGGATGAGGCAGTGGAAGATCTCAAGGAAGCCATCATGGATAAGTTCGGCATTACAGAAGAAGAGCTGATTGCAGCGATGCAGACACTTGGATTATCACCACAGGATCTGTTGAATCCGGACAATATCATGACTCTGATGACAGAACTCACAGGCAGTACAGATACGATGGCTCTCTTAACAGATGAAACATTGTATGCAGATGTGAAGGAACTGCAGCAGATGGCAGAGGATTTATCCGGCAGCATTCAGGAACAGTTCAACATGACAGATGAGCAGTTTTCCGAGGCACTTGCAAAGGCAGGCAAGGAACAGCCGATGATGGAAGAGACAAAGCCTGTATCAGAACCGATGCCCTTAAAGGTAGAGGTCACGGCTGATGAGAACACGAGAACCGCCGACGGCATGACAGATACGACGGGCCTGAATGAACAAACCACAGCCGGCGATGCTGCAAAGACAAATGAAACAGCAGGAGAGCATCAGGAAAAACAGCCGGAACACGGAACAGAGAACAAAGAAGGGTTATTTCCCACCCCGCAGACAGTGACGACACAGACGACAAACAGCGTAGGAGACATCATTGAAACCGTCAGATCGTATGCGAATGCAGAAGGGGAAAACATCATGAGACAGGTTACGGATTACATTAAAGTCAATGTAAACGCAGACACATCATCTATAGAGATGCAGCTGCATCCGGCAAGCCTGGGCACGGTCAACATCCAGATCACCGCAGCAAACGGAAATCTGACAGCACAGCTGGCAGTCCAGAGTGAGGCAGTGAAGGCAGCCATGGAAACACAGATGGTGCAGCTGAAGGAGACACTGAATGAGCAGGGCATCAAAGTAGAAGCAGTAGAAGTGACAGTGGCAGAGAACAATCTGAGCCGTGACTTTGACGGCAGCATGAACGATGAGAGACCTGAGCAGGACGAACTGACCGGAAGAGGAAACAGACGCAGAGCAAATCTCAATCTGAATGATCTGGAGGGAATACCGGAGGATCTGAACGAGGAAGAACAGCTCACAGTCGATATGATGGATGTGAACGGAAATAGTGTAGACTACACAGCGTAAGAGACAAGGAAGTCTACAGAAAGGAGACATACATATGGCAATTACAGCACCGGTAGTAGACGGTAAGATTACAGACTTAACGGCATCCTCCGAGTCATTATCATCCACTACAAAGTCCAGCAATTCTACGTTGGATAAGGATGCATTTTTACAGTTACTGGTTGCACAGATGAAGTATCAGGATCCGTTGGAACCGACATCAAATACCGAATATATATCACAGTTTGCAACATTCTCAGAACTGGAAGAGATGCAGAATATGAGTTCAGCAATGGACCTTTCCAGAGCATCAGGACTGGTAGGACAACAGGTTATCATGAAAGTGACATCTGAATCAACAGGTGAGACAACTTATGAAGATGGCAAGGTTGACTACGTAGTATATGAAAACGGAAAGGCTTATCTTTCCATCGGCGGTTCACTTTATTCACTGGATGATCTGGATACAGTAGCTGACAAAGATTATCTGGATGCATATGCACTGGCAACAGAGTTTGCAACAGCAATCAATGCATTACCGACAGTTGGCAATCTGACATCATCCTATGCAGACGGACTGGCAAATCTGCGTGAGGTATATGATGATATGACAGCATATCAGAAAACCTTCATAGCATCAGATCTATACAAGAAATTCCAGGAATATGAAACCAAGATGACAGATCTGCTCAAGACAGATGCATCAAACTTTACAGCAGCCATCTCAGCGTTACCGGCAGTCGATGAACTGACTACAGATTACGAGCAGAAGCTCAAGGATCTGAGAACAGAATATGACAAGATGCCTACAACACTGAAAACGGCAATCGGCGATGACACCCTCAACAAACTGAAGGAATACGAAACAAAGATGGCAGAACTTCTGGGAACGACCACAGCGTAGCGTTCACGGACAAGGAGATGAATTCAGATGAAAATCATGAACAATCAGTTTCCTTCCATCGAGCAATTAACCAATCAGTATCTGCAGGGAAGCACAAATACTCAGAAGACAGAAACAAGCGACGGATTATCCTTCGAAGAGATCTTAAAGCAAAAGCAGCTGGGAGATACAGTAAGTACTGAACCACTGAAATTCTCAAAGCATGCAGCCAATAGACTCAATGACCGCAACATCGAACTATCGGATGACCAGCTTGACAGACTGAGTGCAGGCACACAAAAAGCCGGTGAGAAGGGAATCAACGAATCATTGGTCATCGTAGACAAACTGGCATTTATCGTGAACATAAAAAACAATACAGTTGTCACAGCGATGGATCAGACAGAAACAAATGATAATGTATTTACAAACATTGACGGAGCCGTCATTGTATAGCCGGACCTTTATGGAGGCTACAGACTCTTGACTGACAGATAGAGTCGGACGGAACCACAGGGATTCCTGTGAAGAGGAATTTCTGACAGACAAAACTCTAAGGAGGTCATCATTATGATGAGATCACTTTTCTCTGGTGTATCAGGTCTTAAGACTCACCAGACAAGAATGGATGTAATCGGTAATAATATTGCGAACGTGAATACAGTCGCATATAAATCGAGTTCCATGACATTCAGCGAATTAATGTATCAGACAACACAGAGCGCCACCGGTGCTAATGCAGCTACAGGCCGTGCAGGTATCAATGCCAAACAGATCGGTCTTGGTGTAGTCGGCGGTGCCATCAATACTGCAATTACGACAGAAGGTGCATCACAGACAACGGGTAATCCGTTTGATTTGCGTATCACCGGAGATTCATTCTTTGTAGTCAGCAGCGGCTCTGAAAATTTCTTTACCAGAGCAGGCGCATTCTATGTAGACGGTGTCGGCAATCTGGCTATGACCACAAACGGTTATACGGTCATGGGCTGGCAGCCTGATACAGATGATCCGACGATCATTAAAAAGGATACTGTATCAGCACTGCGTATCATGTCAGCAGCAAACCTGACATCACCGCCAGAAGCAACGACAGAGTCCTACATTTCAGGTATTATTGATAAAAACTCTACCAACCTCACTTCCAGTTCAGGACAGGCAGTGAATATGACGTTCTACGATGATCTGGGGTATAGCTATACGGCGAAGTATGCGATTTATGGGTATACAGAGGGACAGGCGGTAGCAACTGCTGAAAGAGTTGCTTCAGGTGATTTGTATTGGGTGGCAGATGCAGCACAGCAAACCGATGATCCTAAAGGTTATTCTCATAGAGCCTTAACAGATGCAGATGTTGCAGCTGGTCTGAAATTATATTCTAATGTAACTGCAACAGATCCTCCAGTAGCGACTGAATTGATTGATAAGACTTTATTGGAGGAAGGTATTTACCGCATGGAGTTAGAGGATATTCAGGACTCCACAGGTAAGTCACTGACAGAAAAATATAACAAGCCACTTAAAGAAATTGCTTCTATGGGCGCTACAGCTGGATATGAACTGACTACTTATTTGAAATACAGTAAATCGGATGGTTCATTCATCGGATATTCTAGCGACGGTGGAGTAACTTATTCACAAAATACGGATTTAAATGATGTCAAAGCGGCTTTAACATTTAATCTGGGAAATTTCCCGGCAGCCCCTGCAGCCATCAACATCAGCTTCAAGGAATCCACGATGTATGATAATAAAGGAACTGCAACCATCGGTGCAACAGCCGGAGATTATGACGGCAGATATACCGGAAGAAAGCTGGGCGCGATGTCGGGCGTATCCATCGAGACGAGCGGCAAGATCTTTGCATCCTATGACAATGGTACGACAAAGCTCCTCGGACAGATCGCAGTTGCAAACTTTGCAAATGCATCCGGTCTTGAAAAGGTAGGCGAGAATCTCTACTCCGCAACACAGAACTCCGGTGCCTTCAACGGAATCGGCGATGAGGTCGGAGCAGACGGTACAGGCAAGATCAACAGCGGTGTTCTCGAGATGTCCAATGTAGACCTGTCCTCAGAATTTACCGAGATGATCACCACCCAGCGTGGTTTCCAGGCCAACAGCCGTATCATCACCGTATCAGATACAATGATTGAAGAGCTGGTTAATTTAAAGAGATAATAAGCGATAAAATTGCATAGTAATTTTGCGCTTAGTTCAAAACTGTTCCGTAGGAAAGTTTTGAACCCCTCCAACAAGGTGCTCAGAGTCAAAGAACATTACATCAATAGGGGAACTAATTTTAGTTCCCCTATATTTCTATGTTACACAAAAATACATTTTCACCCGGAACAGGAGGCATCCAAATGATCGAGGTTACAAAAATGAATGGTATTAAAATCCTGATCAATCCGGATTTGATCGAAATGGTGGAAGAAACGCCGGATACTGTCATATCATTTACAAATGGGAAAAAAATAATTGTAAAAGAACGTAGACAAGAAGTGAAAAATTTAGTAAAATCGTATAAAAGGGATATTTATGCGAATTAGGTAGGTGGGAGTATTGGATATTGCATCAATAGTGGGCATAGTTGTTTGTTTTTTACTGGTTATTTACGGTATTGTAGGTAATGAACTTGACTTTAGTACCGCACACACATTTATAGATCCTCAATCAATCGCGATCACAGTTGGCGGTTGCTTATGCTCCGTACTGACAGGAAGCTCTCTGAAAAGCTTCGTGGCAGGTCTGAAAAGTATCACCTTGATTTTCAAGAATCCAACCATCAATACAACCGAAATCATTCAGAAGATTATCGATCTGTCCAATGTAGCACGTAAGGAAGGTCTTCTTTCATTGGAGGAAGCTGCCGGAGAACTGGAGGATCCGTTTTTACAGAAGGGCATTATGCTGATTGTAGACGGCACAGATCCGGATCTGGTACGTGCGATACTGGAGACAGAGCTGATCAGTATAGAGGGCAGACACAAGGCGAACATAGGCTTCTGGAGTACAGTAGGAGCCATGGGACCTGCATGGGGTATGATCGGAACCTTGGTAGGTCTTATTAACATGCTGCAAAACATGGATGATGCCTCTACCATCGGTCCCGCTATGGCTGTAGCGTTGATTACAACACTGTACGGCTCTATGCTGGCAAACTGGATTGCTGGTCCTACAGAAAATAAATTAAAAGCGAATAATGATGACGAGATGATGGTCAAGGAAATCATCATCGAAGGTCTCTTATCCATACAGGCGGGCGAAAATCCCCGCGTCATCGAAGAAAAGCTCAAATCCTTCCTGGCACCGGTAGATCGTGGTAATGTCGGCAAGGATATCGGCGGAGGTGAAGAGTAATTGGCTGTCAAGAGAAAGCCGGATGAGGTAAAGCCCGGTGCAGCGTGGATGAATACATTCGCGGATCTGATGAACCTGCTGCTTTGCTTTTTCGTATTATTATTTTCAATGTCTACCGTAGATGCGCAAAAGTTTGAACTTGTTGCGGCTTCTTTCGCGCAGACTTTTAGCATTTTTTCGGCCGGTGCAACTGCAATCGGAGACGGCGTGCTGATCTCGAATGGTGTCAGCCAGCTGAATGAGCTGGATGAGTACATCAGCTCTATGGGATATGAAGCACAGGACACCCAGACAAAGGATGAATTTGAAAAGGTATCCAATGAGCAGCTAAAGGCTTCAGAACAGCTTTCTGAGAAGGTTACGGAGACAGTAAAAGAGGAAAAACTCGACAAAGAAGTGGACATAGATTTTACGACGCAGTATGTATCTTTGACTTTAAATGGAGCATTGCTGTTTGATTCGGGAAGTGCTACAATTAAAGAAGGCGCGTACCCGATTTTGGATAAGATTGGAGTGATTCTCCAAAAATATGGGGAGAATCTGATTGAAATCGAAGGTCATACGGATAATGTACCGATCCATAATTCGCAGTTTGCAAATAATAATGAGTTATCAAGTGCACGTGCACTTTCTGTATTTGATTATTTAGTAGAGACAACGACACTGAATCCGGCAAATATCAAGCATACCGGCAGAGGAGAATATGTTCCGGTCGATGACAACAGCACACCGGAGGGCCGTTCTAAGAACAGGCGTGTAGAAATCAAGATTTACCATACTCTCAGCACTTATTAGAAAGGCATCTGAACGGGAGGAAACAGACATGAAGAAGAATTTACTGACAATACTGATACTGGCGTTACTGATTGTGAATCTGATTCTGACAGGCATCATCATGCTGAGCACGATATCAGCCAATAAAAAAACGGTCGCACTTGTCAACAGCATCGCAACCGTGCTGAATCTCGAGGCAGGTCCAGCAGCTACAGATGAACAGGCAGCAGAGGAAACAGTATCCATGGCAGATACAGAGATGTATGACATCGCAGATTCTATGACGATTGCTTTAAAGAAGGGTGCAGACGGAGTGGATCATTATGCACTGGTTGAGGTATCTCTGTCCATGAACACAAAGGATAAAGGCTACAAGGACTATGCCGCAACACTGGCAACCAAGGAAAGCCTGATCAAAAGCGAGATCATTGATGTGATTGGCGGCTACACCAAAGAAGAGGTTTTAGCAAATAAAAGCGGAATAGAAAAAGAAATCTTAGACCGGATTCAGCAAATGTTCGATTCCCAGTTTATATATGATATAGCATTCAGAAGTATTAATTGCCAGTAATTCTGAGAAGATAACCGGCATCGGAGGTGAATCGGCATGGGTGAGGTCCTCTCCCAAAACGAAATAGACAGTTTGCTGCAGGCTTTGAGTTCCGGAGAGTTAGACGCAGATGATATCGGCGGTGCCGACGAGATTGTAGCCAAGAATTATGACTTCAGACGTCCGGCCAAGTTCTCAAAAGAGCACCTCAGAACACTGGAGATTATATTTGAACATTACGGACGGCTTGTATCAACCAACCTGCCGGTTTATTTAAGAAAGAATATTCAGGTAAGCGTTGTGAATTCAGAGGCCTGTACCTTTTCGGAGTTTTCGACTGCACTGGCCAACCCTGTATTGCTGGCAATCGTTAATTTCTCGCCTCTGGGCGGAAACATTATGCTGGAGCTGGCGGCGAATCTCGGCTTTGCAATGATCGACAGGATGCTGGGCGGACAGGGAGATGCTCTGGAAAAGAGCAGAGACTTTTCGGAAATAGAATTGTCCATTGTGGAAAAGGTGATCCTGACCTGCGTACAGCTTTTACGAGAACCATGGAAGAACGTTATTGAGATCAATCCGATCCTTGAGAGAATAGAAACAAATCCGCAGTATGCACAGATTATAGCACCAAGTGAAATGATCGCGATCGTCACAATCAGCATGAAGATCGGTGATGTGGAGGGACTCATGAATGTGTGTCTTCCGTACTTTACACTTGAGAGTGTGATGGATAAGCTCAATACAAAGTACTGGTTCTCCACGATGAAGGATACCTCAGGCGAGCAGTTCAAGGAACACATCGAGACACTGCTGCGCAAGGTAAGCATGCCGGTCAAGGCGGTACTTGGAGAAAGTACGATCACCGTCAATGACTTTGCAAATCTACAGATAGGCGATATTATCAAGTTGAATTCTAAGGTAAATAATGATTTGAATATATATGTAGGCAATATCAGAAAGTTTAAAGCCTTGCCGGGATCCACCAAGGATTCCTATGCAGTCAGGGTTACGTCAATACTGAGAGAGGGGGAATAAGAATATGGACGGAATGTTATCTCAGGATGAGATCAATGCCTTACTGAACGGCATGGGTACTGACGATTCGCCTGCGGCGGATACGGGAAGCAGTGCAGCTGATCCATCAGCAGGTCCCAATCAGGATCTTCTGACGGACGTAGAAAAGGATGCCATAGGAGAAGTCGCAAACATCAGCATGGGCACTTCGGCCACGACTCTTTATTCCTTGGTAAACAGGAAGGTCAATATCACGACACCGGTCGTAGAACTGGCTACCTGGGACAAAGTTATAGAGGATTATGAAAGGCCCTGCGTATTTATCAGGATTCAGTATAAAGTAGGCCTGGATGGAACGAACATATTGGTTTTGAAGGAATCTGATGTAAAAATCATCACAGATCTGATGATGGGAGGAGACGGAACCAATACCGACGGGGAACTCGGGGAACTGCATCTGAGTGCAATATCCGAGGCCATGAACCAGATGATGGGTTCATCAGCCACTTCACTATCGTCCATGCTGGGCAAGATGATCGATATCAGTCCCCCGGAAGCAAGCCTGATTGATTTGAATGAATTCGACGATGGCGGTCAGCTGTCAGATTTTCTGGCAGGAACCTTTGTCAAGATTTCATTCAAAATGCAGATAGAGGATCTCGTAGACAGCAAGATCATCCAGTTGTATCCGGTTGATTTCGCAAAATCCCTATATGATCACTTTATCAACAATCAGGGAGCACCACAGGCATCAGCCCCCGAACCGGAACCGATTTCGATTCCACCTGCGCCACAGCCTAGCCCAAGTATGAGTATGACAGGAATGAATGATTCCATGGGCATGGGCTCCGGAATGGGTATGTCGCAGCCAATGGGCATGGGCTCCGGAATGAACATGGGAATGGGCATGCAGCAGCCGATGGGCATGAATCCCGGAATGAACATGGGAATGGGTATGCAGCAGCCGATGAGCATGCCGGGTGTCAATATCCAGCCGGCGCAGTTCCAGAGCTTCAACGGTGATGTCAATGCAATGCAGAGTCAGGAAAACATCGGACTGATCAGAGATGTACCGCTGGAGGTTACGGTGGAACTGGGACGTACGAGCAAGTCCATCAGTGATATCCTCGATTTTGCACCCGGAACACTGGTAGAGCTTGACAAGATCGCAGGAGAACCGGTAGATGTACTGGTAAACGGCAAGCTTGTAGCCAAAGGAGAGGTAGTAGTCATCGAAGAAAACTTCGGTGTCAGGGTAACAGAAATTATCAAATAGGATAGAGAAAACTATAAAACTATAGGAGTGTGTAGATTATGGCGAAGAATATTTTGATTTGTGACGATGCAGCTTTCATGCGTATGATGATTAAAGACATTCTCACAAAGAACGGTTACAATGTAGCAGGGGAAGCTGAAAATGGAGCAAAGGCAGTTGAGAAGTACAATGAATTAAAGCCTGATCTTGTGCTGATGGACATCACAATGCCTGAGATGGACGGAATTCAGGCTCTGAAGAAGATCAAAGAATCTGATTCAGGAGCACTGATCATCATGTGTTCAGCCATGGGCCAGCAGGCAATGGTAATTGAATCCATACAGGCAGGTGCAAAGGACTTTATCGTAAAGCCGTTCCAGGCAGACCGTGTTATCGAGGCCGTTAAAAAAGTCGTAGGTTAAGACCATGACAGCATTACTTGGACTCCAGACATCACGCCTCGAGAGTGTTGCACAGTTTTTTACTGCCATTTTGATCTTTATTCTGGTACTGGCGCTGACTTATTTCACAACGCGGTTTGTAGGTAAGTTTCAGCAAAATAAAATGTACTGCAAGAATATTGAAGTGATTGAAACTTATAAGATCACAGCAAATAAGTATGTACAGATTGTCCGTACAGGAGAGAAATATCTGGCGATTGCAGTGTGCAAGGATACAGTGACGCTGCTGACAGAGTTGTCCGAGGAGAATCTTGATCTGACGACCCCGGAGACAACAGCAGGTGACAGCTTTCAAGACGTTTTGGCCAGAGCCAAAGATCTGATACATAAAGGGAAGTAGCAATATGAAATATGTATTTTCTAATAAAAGCAAATGGGCACTTCGCGGTCTTTGCTTATTGGCTTGTGCGGTCATACTGACGCTGCTTTGTCCCAAACAGGCATATGCAGGCATCTCGACTGACGTAAACGATTTGGGTATCTCTGATGAATCAGAGGGGCCGTCAACTGTTATTCGTGAGCCCGGTTCTGCAGAAACGGGAGAAGACCTGCGTGAGTTAAATGTCGGGAATAATCTGACGGTAACGTATCGTGATGGTCAGGGAAATCTTTCAGGAACGCTCAGAATACTGATCACCCTGACGCTGATAGCACTGGCACCGATGCTGCTGATCATGCTGACCTCGTTTACGAGAATCCTGATCGTTCTGCATTTTTTGAGAACAGCATTGGGTACGCAGACAGCACCTCCTAATCAGGTTATGATCGGATTGACCTTGTTCCTGACCTTCTTTATTATGAGTCCGGTTCTGACACAGATCAACGATACAGCTGTCAAGCCTTTTGAAGCAGGTGAGATCACACAGCAGGAATTTGTTGAGACAGCCATGGAACCACTTCGTGAGTTTATGTACGGCCAGACACAGACAAAGGATGTACGGCTGTTTTTAGATATCGCCAAGATAGAAAATGTGGAAACGATTGATGACATTCCGAATCGAGTGTTGATTCCGAGTTTTATTATCAGTGAACTCAGGACGGCATTTATTATCGGATTTTTATTATATATACCTTTTATTATCATTGATATGGTCGTCGCCTCGACCCTGATGTCTATGGGTATGATGATGCTGCCGCCAACAACGATATCCATGCCGTTCAAGATCCTGTTGTTTGTATTGGCAGACGGGTGGAATCTGGTCATTGGGAATCTGGTCAGAACGTTTTATTAGCGGAGGAGAGGAACTATGACAGTAGATGACGTCACACTCATTACAAGAGAAACATTATACACGATTATTACAACTGCGGCACCGGTGCTGCTGGTATCTTTGGTAGTCGGACTGATTGTTTCCATCTTTCAGACAGTCACTTCCATACAAGAGCAGACGCTGACATTTGTCCCCAAGATTCTGGCAATTTTCCTGAGTCTGATGCTGCTTGGACACTGGATGCTCAATAATATGACCACCTTTATGACAGAACTGTGGTCTGACTTTACAGTCTATATCAGGTAATGCTATGATAGATTATTCATTTTCTTATCAGGATTTAGAGTTTTTTCTGCTGCTACTTGTACGAGTCAGCTGTTTTGTTTTTATTGTCCCGTTTTTCAGTACAACGAACACACCGGCCCGGATCAAGGTGGGTTTGAGTTTTTTTATAGCATTGGTTCTGTATACAGTGATGACACCGCATACGGTGCCGGAGTACTCAACAGTACTTGGATATGCCATTCTTGTTTTGAAGGAGGGAATTACAGGGCTTCTGATTGGATTTGGAGCGAGCATTTGTAATTCCATTGTTTTATTAGCGGGTAAAATTGCAGACATGGAGATCGGGCTGTCCATGGTGCAGATGTTTGATCCGCTGACAAAGGAACAGTCCGGATTTACGGGGACGATTTACCAGTATGCAGTATTATTGATGATGATGGTGACCAATCTGCATCATTACTTTATCCGCGCCTTTGTAGATGCCTATCAGTGGGTACCGGTTGGCGGAGTTCAGATCAACACAGACAAACTGATGACAGCCATGCTGCAGTTTCTGACAGATTATATTCTGATTGCATTCAGGATTTGTATCCCGATTTTTGCAGCCATTCTAATCTTGAATTGTATGCTTGGTATTCTGGCAAAAGTAGCTCCGCAGGTCAATATGTTTTCGGTTGGTATACAGATTAAGATTCTGGTCGGATTGACGATCCTGTTCCTGACAATCGGGATGCTGCCGAATATTTCTGATCATATTTTTGAAGAAATGAAAACAATGATGACTGCAATGACCTATAGTCTTCATTAACCATGGCAGGAGGAGTCCGAATGGATAGTCAGCTGCTGCTCGAATATAATCTGCAGTTCTTTGCCAAGGATGGTCCGGGTGGAGAAAAGACAGAGGATGCAACGCCGAAGAAATTAACCGATGCCCGTAAGGATGGACAGGTTGCAAAAAGTAAGGAATTGGGCAATGGAGTTGCCCTGCTTGCATTATTTCTGACTTTAAAATATTTTATCGGAAGTATCGGAACGCAGTTTATTGAGACGTTTTATTATGTATACAGTAGGATTCCGGAAATGATCACGATGGAAAACGGAGGTGTTTCCATCAAGCTGTTTGCATCTATGATCTCTGAACTCATGGTCAAGGTCCTGGTGATTCTGTTGCCGATTTTTATTGTAGCAGTTGTGACTGCATTTGTAACAGATCTGGTGCAGGTGAAATGGAAACCGACGACCAAGCCTCTGCAGCCCAAGTTTAGCAAACTGGATCCAATCAAAGGATTTAAACGCTTTTTTTCAAAAGAAAAGCTGATGGAACTGCTGAAATCCGTGATAAAGATCGTTATGATCGCATATCTGGCATATTCCACGATCAAGGATCAGTTTAATGCTTTGTACTTATTGTATGATATGACACTTCTCGGAGCGGTACAGGCAATTGGTGATATCGTAATCAATCTGGGAATTAAGATCAGTATATTTTATTTGATTCTGGGCTTCGCCGATTATCTCTATCAGAAGTATAAGTTTAAAGAAGATATGAAGATGACAAAGCAGGAAGTCAAGGATGAGATGAAAAACTCTGAAGGAGATCCGCAGATCAAGGGCAAGCAGAGACGCAGAATGCAGGAAGCCAGCAGACGGCGCATGATGTCAGCATTGCCGCAGGCAGATGTCGTCATCACGAATCCGACGCATTTTGCAGTTGCTCTGAAATATGACACAGATATCTGTCCGGCACCGTATGTCATTGCTAAGGGCGAGGATTATCTGGCATTGAAGATCAAGGAAACAGCAAAAGAACACGGTATCCCGATAGAAGAGAATAAACCGCTTGCAAGAATGCTTTACCATAATGTAGACATTGGGACTGCAATCCCACCGGAGCTGTATCAGGTGGTGGCAGAGATCCTCGCAGCAATCTACAAGTCAAAGAATAAGGCAGGCTGACGATACAGCAGTACCAGAAGGAGGAAGGCATTGTGAAATATAAAAAGGCCGATTTAGGCGTAGCATTATATCTGCTGTGTGCCTTTGTATTCCTGATTGTTCCGATTCCTTCGCTTTTACTGGATATCTGTCTGGCAATTAACATCGCAGTGGCACTGGCAATCCTGTTCAACACGATGTTTGCCAAGGAAGTACTCTCGATGTCACTGTATCCGACCATGCTGCTGTTTACGACGATCTTTCGTATTTCCCTGAATGTATCGTCAACGAAGCTGATCCTGCAGACCGGTGATCCCGGTAATGTCGTTACAACCTTCGGACAGTTTGTCGGCGGTGGTGACCTGATCATAGGCTCCATCGTATTTATCATTCTGATCATTGTACAGTTCATGGTCATCAATAAAGGTTCTGAAAGAGTTGCAGAGGTAACCGCCAGATTTACCCTGGATGCTATGCCGGGTAAACAGATGGCCATAGATGCTGACCTGAATACGGGTGCCATCACAGATGAGCAGGCCAAGGTCGCCAGAGACAAGATACAGCAGGAAGCCAGCTTCTTTGGAAGCATGGATGGTGCTGTGAAATACGTTAAGGGAGATGCCACTGCAGGTCTTTTGATTACAGCCATCAACATTATCGGTGGTATGGCAATGGGAATGACCCGGTTTGGACTTCCGTTTGCAGAAGCAATACAGAAGTATGCGATCCTGACCATCGGTGACGGACTGGTCAGCCAGATTCCTTCCCTGTTGATATCACTGTCAACCGGTATTCTGGTTACAAAGGCAGCGAAGGATGCCGACCTCGGAACGATGTTAGTCAGCCAGTTGTTTGGCATTCCAAAGGTACTGTATTTTGTAGGAGGCACTCTGGCAGCTCTGGGTATCATCACTCCGTTGAATACAGTTCTGTTTATGGGGCTTGGAGCAGCATTTATCATGACCGGACGCATGATTGCGAACGGCATTGAGGTAGAAGCCATCGAGACAGAGGCGGATAAGGATGAAACAGCGGCAGAGGAGATCAGACGTCCTGAGAATGTTGTATCGCTGCTGCAGGTGGATCCGATCGAGCTGGAATTTGGTTATGGTATTATACCGTTAGCGGATGTCAATCAAGGCGGAGATTTGCTGGATCGTGTCGTTATGATCAGACGACAGGTGGCATTGGAACTAGGTACTGTTGTACCGATTATTCGTCTGAGAGATAATATCCAGCTGAATCCAAATCAGTATATTATCAAGATTAAGGGAATTCAGGTCAGTGAGGGTGAGATCCTGTTTGACCATTACATGGCGATGAATCCGGGCTTTGTAGAGGAGGAGATCACCGGTATCCCGACCTTCGAACCGTCGTTCCATCTGCCGGCAATCTGGATCACAGAAAGCCAGCGTGAACGGGCGGAGAGTATGGGCTATACGGTAGTTGACCCGCCATCTATCATTGCAACACACTTGACAGAGGTCATCCGGCAGCATATCAGCGAGCTGCTGTCACGTCAGGATGTACAGAATCTGGTGAACAACCTGAAGGAGAGCAATCCTTCACTGGTAGACGAGCTGCTTCCGAAGCTCCTCGGGCTTGGTGAGATACAGAAGGTATTGCAGAACCTGTTGAAAGAGGGTATTTCAATCAGGGATCTGCTGACTATATTTGAAACACTGGCTGATCATGCGGTGGTAACGCGAGATACAGATGTATTAACAGAGTATGTCAGACAGAGCCTGAAGCGTGCAATATCAGCCAAGTATTTTCCGGCGAACGAAGCGACCAGCGTCGTCACACTGGATCCGAAGATCGAGCAGGAGGTCATGGGCTCTGTCAAGCAGACTGAGCAGGGTGCTTATCTGACACTGGATCCGGAACGAACAAAGGCAATTATGGGAGCCGTAGAGACCGAGATAGCAAAGCTTGAAAATCTCGGGAAAAATCCGATCCTGATCACATCACCGATTGTCAGGATGTATTTTAAGAAATTAACGGAAGACTATTTTAAGGATTTGATCGTAGTATCCTATAACGAGATCGACTCTAATGTAGAGTTACAATCTGTAGGGATGGTGACAGCATAGTGATTATCAAGAAATTCCAGGGAAAAACTGAAATTGATGCCATTGAAGCCGCTAAAAAGGAAATGGGTCAGAATGTAGTGGTCATGAATGTCAAGAACGTCAAGAAAAAGGGGTTTGCAAAGCTGCTTTTCTTTCAGCCTAATCTGGTTGAAGCCACGGTAGCGCTGGAGGAAGAAAGTGAACGCCAGCCTGTCAGAAAGATAGAGCCGCGTACATTTTCACCGGATATCATTCCGGAGGAGACTCCTGTTCCGGAAAGACGTGCAGCAGATCATAACCACAGCGAAAAGGTCATCGAAGAAAAGCTGGAAAGCCTGCATTCTTTGATAGAACAGCAGCTGAGCAAGGAAAATGAGGAAGAGGAAGAGCAGGTCGAAGAGGTTGATGACAGCAAGGTCATGTTCCTGAAGCTGATCTATAATACACTGATTGATAATGAAGTAGATGAAAAGTATGCCAATCAGCTGCTTTCAGAGATCGACAAGATCAATAAACCGAATGCGACAGTAGATTTTATCCTCGCGAATATCTATCAGAAGATGATATTAAAGTTTGGACAGCCAAAGATCATTACAGAAGCGGAGGAAACGCCGAAGGTAGTCTTCTTTGTAGGACCGACTGGTGTCGGCAAGACGACCACCATTGCCAAGATCGCATCAAAATTCAGCGTCAACGACAAGAAAAAGGTTGCACTGCTGACTACGGATACATACAGGATTGCCGCAGCCGAGCAGCTGCGTACCTATGCGAATATACTGGATGTACCTTTCCGTGTTATTTATAATACAGAAGAGATCGAGGCCGCCATCGAGGATTTTAAGACCTATGATTATATCCTGGTGGATACAGCCGGACATTCGCATACCAATGAGACACAGAAGAATAATATGAATCACTATATTCACTCTGTGGATGAAAAAATCGAAAAAGAAGTCTATCTGGTAGTCAGTGCGACAACGAAGTATCGTGATCTGGTCAGTATAGCCGATACCTATAGTGAGATGACAGACTATAAACTCATCTTTACCAAACTGGATGAAACGACGACGCTTGGTAATTTGCTGAATCTGAAATTACATACGGGTGCCGATCTGTCATACGTGACCTGCGGACAGAATGTACCTGATGACATGGAGCAGTTTAATCCACAGGCGACTGTAAAACAGCTGCTGGGAGGCAAATAGTATGGATCAGGCAGAACAATTACGAAACATCATAAAAAAGAGTGCACAGGCTCCGCGTCCTGCTGCCAGGGTGATCACGGTTACGAGCGGCAAAGGCGGTGTCGGCAAGTCCAATGTTTCTATTAATCTGGCAGTACAGCTGCGAAAGATGGGACAGAGGGTGATCATTTTTGATGCGGATTTCGGACTTGCGAATATAGAAGTTATGTTTGGCGCTATACCAAAGCACAATCTGAGCGACTTGATCTATCAGGGAAAGAATATTAAAGAAATCATAACCATGGGGCCCATGGATATCGGGTTTATATCAGGTGGCTCCGGCATTGCCGGGCTGTCGAATCTGGGAAGAGACTATATCAATTATCTGGTACAGAATCTGGCAGAACTGGATGTACTGGCTGATGTCATTATCATAGATACCGGTGCAGGCATATCTGACTCGGTACTGGAGTTCCTTGTAGCCAGTGGTGAGGTGCTGCTGGTAACTACGCCGGAACCGACATCCATCACGGATTCCTACTCACTCCTGAAGGCACTGAACCGTCATGTGAGATTTAACAAGGAGCTGACCCAGATCAAGGTGGTAGCCAATAAAGTCGAGAATATCGAGGACGGCAGACAGCTCTATACAAAGCTGAATGCAGTGGTCAGCAGATATTTAAAGATACCCATTGAGTTTATAGGTGTCATTCCGCAAGATCCGCAGCTGCTCAAGGCAGTGATGCAGCAGACACCGATCTCGATTCAGAACCCAAATGCAAAATCCTCACTGGCATTTGAGGATCTGGCGGTTACACTGATGAATAAAGAGGCTGAACCGGTGTTCAGAAAACATGGAATGGCAGGCTTTTTTGCAAATATAGTGACTGGAAAAAAATTTTCTTAATAAAGAATGAGAGGGATGCTGGAAATGCTATCAAAGTATGTGACATTGGGTGATAAACTGGAACTGGAGACTGTGGAACGTCATATAGAGGACGAACAGAATCAGGTAGTGAAGGCAAGAAAGACCTATAAGAGCCAGGTATATGATATTATATCGGAGGATCAGATCAAGATTGCGATGCCGATGGAGCAGGGAAAGGTCATATTGCTGCCGGTAGACGGTGAGTATAACATCTGTTTTTACACGAAGTCCGGTCTGTATCAGTGTCTGGCACGCGTGATTGACAGATATAAAAGTAATAATGTGTTTATCCTTCTGATGGAGATGACGACCGATCTGCGCAAGTATCAGAGACGTGAATATTATCGTTTGAACTGCGTTCTGGATATGAGATGCAGACAGCTGGATGAGAAGGAACTTCCTAAGATTATGGAAAAGGTACAGTTCATTGATACGGACATTACCCTGAACAATGGTATTATCGTGGATATCAGCGGTGGCGGAGCCAGATTTATATCGGCTGTACAGTATCCGAACCAGAGTCTGATCCTGTTTATTTTCAGTCTGTTTGTAAACGGAGAGATGATAGAGTATCAGCTGGTCGGACAGGTACTGCTCAGCGAGGAGCTGGAAAACCGCAAGAATGAATATGAACATAGGATTCAGTTTACCAATATCATGAATGATGATCGTGAAGGCATCATCAGATATATTTTTGAAGAAGAACGTAAGAAACGAAGAAGAGAAAAGGGCTTATGATGAAGAAAAAAATACTGATAGTTGATGACTCTGCACTCATGAGAAGAGTACTATGTGATATAATTAACTCGGATGAAAGATTCGAAGTTACTGACATGGCACATGACGGTGTGGAAGGCTTCAAACTGATCTGTGAGAAGAAATACGATGCAGTCGTTCTGGATGTCTATATGCCGAGGATGACCGGACTGGAACTTCTGAAGGAAATGCAGAAGAGCAACGTCACAGCAAATGTACTGGTTGCCAGCACCACGACAAAGGAAGGGGCCAGAGAGACTTTACTGGCACTGGAATACGGGGCACTGGAATTTATTCAAAAACCGGAAAATGCATTTGACACGAAGTCTGACAAGTTTTCTTCCCGCTTCCTGACTTTACTGGATGTGGTATCCAGAGCCAGAAATATGGCAGCTGTCAGACCGGCCGTATCGACTAAGACGATTGCAGCAGAACATGATATTCCAACAAAACCTGTAGTGACCAGAGCTCCGTCAAGAGGCAGCAAAATCATTGCAATTGCATCCTCTACCGGTGGACCGAAGGCTTTACAGGATGTGATTCCGAGACTGCCTGTCAATATCGGCGTACCGGTTCTTCTGGTACAGCATATGCCGAAAGGTTTCACAAAATCTCTGGCAGAACGACTGGATGAACTGAGTGTGTTACCGGTCACAGAGGTGACGGATGGCGAATTGATTCAGGCAGGACATGTGTATGTAGCGCAGGGCGGTCAGCATATGAATGTCATCGCAAAGGGCAACAGTCACTATATCAGGCTCAGCGATGAGGCGAACAGAGAAGGCGTCAAGCCATGTGCGAACTATATGTACGAGTCTCTGGCAGACAGCCGTTATGATGAGATTATATGCGCAGTACTGACAGGAATGGGAAGCGATGGAACAGCGGGCATCAAGAATCTGAAATCCAGCAAGAAAACATATGTAGTGGCACAGGATGAGGCTTCCTGTGCAGTATACGGAATGCCAAAGAGCATTGTTACGGCTGAACTTGCTGATGATGTCGTACCGATTGATCAGGTGGCGAACGAAATTATTAAGAACGTGGGGGTACACTGACTATGGATGTAAGCCAATATTTAGAGATCTTTCTTGACGAAACAAAAGAGCATTTACAGAGTTTGAGTGAGCAATTGATGATCCTGGAGAATGAACCGGAAAACGCAGATACCATCAATGAGATTTTCAGAGCCGCTCATTCTTTAAAGGGTATGGCCGGAACGATGGGCTACAAGAGAATGCAGAAGCTGACGCATAATATGGAAAATGTATTTTCTGAGGTCAGAAACGGCAAACTGAAGGTGAACGGGCATCTGATCGATATTCTGTTTCAGGCATTGGATGCACTGGAAGAGTATAAGGATGCCATTCAGAATACGTCTGATGAAGGAACAAATGACAATACACCGATTATCGATGCGTTGATCAAAATCCTCGAGGGCGAAGGAGAAGCTCAGGAGGCACAGGAAAAGGCTGAGCCTGCAGCAAAAGCAGAGCCTGCAGAGAATTCGGCAGAAACAGCAGCCGGTGCTGACGGCATGAAATGGCAGGAGATCAAGCTGCAGGAATCCGAACTGCATGCTTTACAGGAAGCGTTTGAAAAGGGTAAAAAAGTATACGGTCTGACGGTTGTGGTACAGGAAACATGTATCCTGAAGGCAGCACGTGCATTCCTTGTATTCAAGGCATTGGAAGAGCTTGGTACGATTGTCGTATCCAACCCCTCTGCACAGGATATCGAGGATGAACATTTTGACTTTGACTTCAGCATGTATTTTGTAACGGATGCAGCACTGGACAAGACCATCGAGGCCATCAAGAATGTATCTGAAATAGAAGAGGGCATCGGCAAACAGATCAAGCTTGCTGATCTGGATACAGCAGAACAGACGGCTCCGGCAGAAGAGCATGATACAACAGCTCCGGCAGCAGCTACAGAGACAGCACTGACAACCGGTGAAGAGACACCACAGGCACAGCAGACTGCTCCGGCAGCCGGCAATAAGAAGACGACGGTTGCAAAACCTGTTGTGAACAGAACGGTCAGAGTCGATATTGAGAAACTGGATGTTCTCATGAATCTGGTAAGTGAGCTGATCATTGCAAAGAACAGTCTGGTTTCCTTTAGCGAGAGTGATGTCTCCAATACAAACTTTAACGAGCAGATTGAATATCTCGAGAGTGTTACTACAAACCTGCATGAATCAGTCATGAAGGTTCGTATGGTTCCTATTGAGAGCGTTGTCAATAGATTCCCGAAGATGATTCGTGATCTGTCCAAGAAGTTAAATAAGAAGATGAATCTGTATATGTCAGGTGAAGATACAGAGCTTGACAGAACAGTTGTAGATGAGATCGGTGATCCTCTGATGCATTTGCTGCGAAACAGTGCGGATCATGGTCTGGAGTCTGCTGAGGTTCGTGCAGCACGTGGAAAGAATGAAGTCGGAACCATTCAGCTCGATGCATATCAGGACGGTAACAACGTTGTCATCGAGGTCAAGGATGATGGTAACGGAATCGATGTAGCAGCTGTACGCCAGAAAGCGATTGAAAGAGGTACGATCACAGCGGAGCAGGCTGAGACGATGGGTGACAAGGATATCGTGGATCTGTTATTCCTGCCCAGCTTCTCAACTGCCAAGGTGGTATCTGATGTATCAGGCCGAGGTGTAGGACTGGATGTTGTGAAATCAAAGATTGAGGCGCTCGGCGGTGATGTCAGTGTCAAGACAAAGCTTGGCGAAGGCTCTACCTTCTCTATCAGACTTCCTCTGACTCTGGCAATCATTCAGGCACTTATGGTCGTTGTCGGTGAAGAGAAATATGCAATTTCGCTTGGATCGATCCAGACGATTGAGGCACTGACTGAGGATGAAGTAAAATATGTACAGGCAAAAGAAGTCATTAACCTGCGTGGCACTGTGATTCCGCTGATTCGCTTACGTTCTGTTCTGGATATTGAACCGAAGCCGAAGGATGATGATACTCTTGTTGTGGTAATCGTAAAGAAGGGTGATTCCATGGCCGGCCTGGTAGTAGATGAATTGATCGGTCAGCAGGAGATCGTTATTAAATCACTTGGAAAATATATTAACTGCACGAGCAGAATGATCAGCGGCGCTACCATCCTTGGTGATGGTGAGGTTGCTCTGATTCTGGATGCAAATGCATTAATATAAGCGGGAGGTAGACGACTATGGATGAATTAAAAGTAGTAAGTGAGGCAGTACAATATATTGTAATAAAGATCGGTGATGAGCAGTATGGTATTGACATCAAGTACATAGAGAATATCGTACGTATGCAGAAGATTACGCGTGTACCGAAGGTGCAGCCCTACTTTAAGGGCGTGATTAATCTGCGTGGCGAGGTCGTGCCTGTCATGAGTCTTCGTTTGAAGATGGGACTGGAAGCCGATGTTACGATGAATACAACCAGAATCATTATCCTGAAGATCGAACAAAACGCTCCAATCGGCGTGATCGTGGATGAGGTAAAAGAGGTTGTAACCCTGGATGAAACAAATACAGATAAGGTGGCATACGACGCAAAGGATGACTCCGTCAACTATATCAACGGAATCGGCAAGTGCAACGGCGGATTGATTTCCCTGCTGGATCTGAATGTTGTTGTTTCAGACAAGGAGACTATTTAACCTTCGAGAGGTAATTTATTATGGCAAAACTAGACTTGAATCATGTGGACGGAATTTATTTTGATGTATTAAAAGAAATTGGAAATATTGGTGCCGGAAATGCAACAACTGCCTTGGCGCAGTTGTTGCAGACCAAGGTAGATATGAAGGTACCAAAGGTTGCACTGCTGGAGTTTTCTGAGGTCGGAGAAGCCATGGGTGGTGCAGAGCAGATTATGGCCGGCATCTATCAGGCAGTTGAAGGTGACATCACCGGAAGCATCATGTTCCTGTTGGAAGAGAAGTCTGCCAGAATCCTGGTGGCGAAGCTGATGGGCATGGAAGAGGTACATGAGGGAGAATTTACGGAGATGGAAATCTCGGCATTGAAGGAAATCGGTAATATCATTACCGGTTCTTATCTGTCGTCATTATCTACGCTTACAAATCTGAAAATCATATCCTCAATTCCGGATATCAGCATTGATATGGCAGGAGCGATCTTGAGTGTTCCCGCGATCGAGTTCGGCACTCTGGGTGATAAGATCCTGTTGATTCAGACAGCATTTTCAGACGATGTCAAATTGGACGGATACTTTATCCTCGTACCGGATCTGGAATCATACGATAAAATACTGAGTTCTTTGGGCATGTAATAAATTTAGGGCAGGAATAATTCATGGGCGAAATGATAAAAGTTGGAATGGCAGATTTAAAACTGTGCAAAAGTCCGGATGGAATCACGACACTGGGTCTTGGTTCCTGTGTAGGAATAGCGCTGCGTGATCCAGTGAATAAAATTGGAGGACTGGCGCATATTATGCTGCCGGACAGTACGAAGATCCAGAATAACAGCAGTATTCCCAAGTTTGCAGATACGGGAATACAGGAGTTAGTGAATCAGATGGTACGTGCCGGAGCCGTACAAAGCAGGATTGTCGCTAAGATAGCCGGCGGGGCACAGATGTTTTCCTTTCAGAACAAATCAGAACTCGTGGCCATTGGCGAACGCAATGTGGAGGCAACCAAAAAGAAGCTGCAGGAGCTGCGTATCAGAATCCTGGCACAGGATACAGGCGAGTCTTATGGACGCACGGTAGAATTTTTCCCTGAGACCGGTGATTTTATTATCAAGGCTGTGGGTAAGACACCAAAGACGATCTAGACCGGAGGGATGATATGAACACAAAGAGAGTTCCTTCTATTATTATGTTGTTGGCAGGAGCGGTAACATGCATTGTCACATATCTGAATGGCTATGAAATCAAGGATACATTGATCATATTGATCTGGGTCTTGATCATCTTTTTAATCATTGGCTGTGTAGTCAAGAAGATACTGGATTCTTTTCACATGCCGGATGAAGATGCTGTCGGTGACGAAGGGGAAGTCATCGAAAAGACCGGTGAAGAAGGCGCAGAAGGTGAGAGTGAAGCTGAAGGCGCTGCCAAAACTGAGAATAAGGGTGAGACAGAAGAAAAAGGGGAATAGTCAATGGACGAAACTTCAAGGAAGAAGCTGTGGGCTGAGTATGCCAGAACAAAGTCGCCCGAGAGCAGAGAAAAAATCATTTTGGAATATGCACCACTGGTGAAGGTTGTAGCAGGACGACTCAGTATGTATCTGGGCTATAATGTGGAGTATGATGATCTGGTGGGATACGGAATCTTTGGACTGATTGATGCAATCGACAAGTTCGATCCTGATAAGGCGGTGAAATTTGAAACCTATGCCAGTCTCCGGATCCGGGGAGCCATATTAGATCAGATCCGTAAGATGGACTGGATTCCGAGAACGATCCGCCAGAAACAAAAGCGGATCAATTCTGCTGTTAAGGATATCGAGGAAAAAACAGGACGAAATGCGACAGACATCGAGATTGCCAAAGAGCTTGGCATATCAGAGGATGAGTATCTTGACTGGCAGTGCCAGATGAAGATCACAAATGTCATGTCTTTGAATGAGTATATCGAACAGGGAACCGATGTTCCGCAGGATAAGAATGCACCCTCCAAACAGTTTGAGCAACCAGAGGATGTCGTAGAACAGGGTGAATTAAAGGCAATGCTAGCTGAGGCACTGGAACTGCTCACGGAGAAGGAGCGAAAGGTTATAGTGCTGTATTATTATGAAGAGCTGACATTGAAGGAAATCAGCAATATATTAGAGGTGTCTGAATCACGCATTTCACAGCTCCACACGAAGGGCTTGCAGAAGATGAAGACAAAGATGGGTAAGTATATGGGTGTATTAACAGAGCTGTAATTACGAATGCAGCACTAAGGGGGAAGGGTATGAATAATGGATATTTTCAGCTGATCATGGAAAATGGCAAGACCTTGATCAGACTGTTTCCGCCTGTTGATGGCGGTGAACCGATCAGAATTGAGGAGATGCGTGACTATCTTGCGAGAAAGGGGTATACAAGATACGATCAGATCGCACTGAATAAGGCATATGTCAATTTGTCGGCACCGACAGATGTTGTTGTGGATGATAAAGAAAACTATGCAGAGCAGGAAATGCTGGAGATTCAGGTATCTCCGGATAAAATGACAGCAGTCGCACGTTTTTATGCACCCTCCAACAGAGGCGCAGTGATGGATGAAAGGGAGATCATCAGCGATCTCGGACATAAAAAGATCATCACAGGCATCCATGAAAAAACAATCGCTGCATTTATTGCGAACAGACATTACTGTACGGACTATGTGATTGCTACAGGCACTGCACCTGTACAGGGCTCAGATGCCAAAATCGACTATTTGTTTAATACGAACCCGAACGTCAAACCGAAAATGAACGAGGACGGTACGGTCAATTTTTTTGAACTGGATATGATCAGCAAATGTAATGCAGGTGATGTGCTAGCCAGACTGACAAAGGCAGACCTCGGAGAAGCCGGTCAGAATGTATATGGAGAGCGTGTACCGCAGAGAGAAGTCAAGAAGCTGGTTTTAAAATTCGGCAGAAACATAGAACAGTCTGAGGACGGTCTGGAGATTACTTCACAGGTAAACGGTCATGTTTCGCTGGTGGATGACAAGGTCTTTGTCTCAGATATTTATGAAGTCAATGATGTAGATACCTCTACAGGCAATATCGAGTATGCAGGAAATGTACTGGTGCGAGGCAATGTAAAGGCCGGCTTTTGCGTGCAGGCTGACGGAGATATAGAGGTCAAGGGCGTTGTTGAGGGAGCTTTGCTGGAGGCAAAGGGAAATATCATCATTGCGCGTGGCGTGAATGGTATGAACAAGGGTGTATTATCAGCCGACGGCAACATTATTTCCAAATTTATTGAGAATGCAACAGTCACATCAGGCGGCTATGTCCATACAGAAGCGATCCTTCACAGTAAAGTATCTGCGAGAGGTGATATAGAAGTAACAGGTAAGAAAGGATTTATCACCGGAGGTGTTGTCCGGGCAGGAAATATCATATCTGCCAAGATGATCGGATCTTCTATGGGGACGGATACACTGGTTGAAGTCGGTGTGGATCCGGAAATCAAAGAAAAGGCAAATTATCTGCGTAAATCCATAGCAGATCTGCAAAAGAGCCTGAGTACGATCCAGCCGGTTTTAAATGCCATGAGTCAGAAAATAGCATCGGGAGAGAAGCTGCCGTATGAACAGGCACAGTATGCAGCAAAGCTGGTAGAAACCTGTAAAGTGCAAAAAGAACAGCTGCAGAGTTATATGAAGGAGCTGGAGGATCTGGACAAGGTTATGGATACAGAGACTGCGGCACAGGTCAGGGTGCAGAATGAGGTGTATCCGGGAACCAAGATAACGATTTCTGATGTTTCCTTGTATGTACATGATTCTTATAAGCACTGCAGATTTATCAAGTCACAGGGTGATGTGAAAATGGCAGGTTTATAAAAAGAGGGGAGCTTCTATGATTAATCCTATTGAAGTGAACGGCATTATTTCAAGAGCTCAGGATGTATCTATGATACGTCATAATGAAGAGAATAAGGGAATGGTCGATCAGAGTAACTTTCAAAATAAGTTCGACCAGGAAGTAGAGCAGAATATCAGAACGGTACGTCATTCGGACGATACCGACAAGGCAGATACACGCCATGATGCCAGGGAAAAGGGAAAGAATGAGTACTATGGTGATGGCGGCAGAAAAAAGTCAAATCAAGAGAAAAAATCTGACGGGAAAGTCATCATGAAGGGTCAGGGAGGATTTGACATCAAAATATAAGACAGGAGATACTTAGTTATGACAGGAATCGAAATAACGCTCCTAATATTAGGGGCGATTATTTTTGCCGCAAGCTTTATCATACCGGAAATGAAGAAGGAACCATCTAAGGAGCAGCAGAAATTCAGTGAGGCTGAGATCAAAAAGGTGATTGACCGCGAGATGGAGCATGTCAGAGACCGCGTGGATGAGGTGGTAGAGGAGACAATCGACTATACCATGGAGAAGACAGAACGTTCACTTTCAAAGATTTCCAATGAGAAAATCATGGCGGTGAACGAGTATTCTGATACGGTTCTCGCGGAAATCAATAAAAACCATAAAGAGGTTATGTTCCTTTATGATATGCTGAACGACAAGCAGACGGATCTGAAAAATACTGTCCGCAAAGCAGAAGCAACAAAGGAAGAGGCTGCAGCAGCTGCGGCTGAGGCGGCAATCGCAACGGCAGCGGTTCGACAGCATGAAATCATAAATGCAGCAGGAGAACCTGAACGACAATTTGTCATAAACACAACAGATGAACCGGAGCCAGACATGAGCAGGACTGTCAGCCGGGAGCAAAGATCTGCTGTACAAAAGGAAGACGAAGGCTTTTCAAGAATAGAGTTTGAACACATTGAAAGGACGGAGGACAAAAGACCGGAACCCATCTTTAACCGGTTTGCAGAGGGGCTGGATGAAGCAGCCATTCCGATCCCGGAGAGTGTAGTTGTAAAAGAGGTACCCAGGACAACCAAAAAAGGTGCGGCAGCAAAGAAGCAGCCTGTGGAGCGTGCAGCGGAACGTCCCGTACATACCTCCGGCGGCGTAAAGAACAACAATCAGCTGATCTTGGAAATGCACAGAGATGGTAAGTCCAATATAGAGATTGCAAAGGAACTGGGTCTTGGCCTTGGCGAAGTGAAGCTGGTCATTGATTTATTTGAAGGGGCATGAACATGAAATTAAAGTATTATCTGCGCGGGGTTGGGATCGGTATCATTGTGACAGCCTTGATCATGGGAATCGCGCTGGGCTCTAAACGGGAGCTGACAGATACAGAGATCAAGGAACGTGCTGCAAAGCTGGGGATGGTGGAGGAAAGTGATGTGCTTTTGCCGACAGCAACAGTAGAGCCATCAGGACAGGATCAGGCAGCACCTGATGATGCAGCAGGGACATCAGGACAGGATCAGGCAGCACCTGATGATGCAGCAGTCAGTCCGGAACCAAAAGTAACAGAAATCAATCCGGAAAACGAGTCTGAACGTAACGCAGCAGCAACCAGAATAGCAGCACAGGTGTCTGCAAAGATAAAATCAGATGCCATGATCCGTGAATCAGAGGATGAAGTAGGAGTGGCAGGTGGCACATCCAAGCCGGAACAGACAGCCGGAAATGCTGACGCTGCCGAGGCTGCTGACAATGCTCAAACAGAGACAACAGATACGGAATCTCAGACTGATACAGCAGCGAGAGAACCGATTGTGATTTTCGTAGAAAGTGGAAACGGTTCAGATACAGTCAGCAAAAAGCTGGTCGATGCAGGTCTTGTGGAAAATGCAGAATCATTTGATAAATACCTGTGCAATCGCGATTATGATTACAGGATCACAATCGGAAAACATACGATACCGGCAGGCTCAACCTATGATGAAATTGCTCATATTTTAATATCAGCGGCGGAGTAACAGGAATCTGCAGCATAGATTTTAGTCCAGCTCTGCATGTATGAGAAAAAGCCCTTGCATACGGGCTTTTCTTATGTTATAATCATCAAGTTGACGCACAAAATGATACTGTGCGCATGGAACAATTAATCACGTATGTGGATATGCAGGATGGTGTTCGCACCGCAAAGAGCAAAGCGAATCGCCTGTAAGCGGAAACATACGGAAGCAAAAACCAGTTGGAGGTAAGAAACATGAGCGTTATTTCAATGAAGCAGTTACTCGAAGCAGGTGTTCATTTTGGACATCAGACAAGAAGATGGAACCCTAAGATGGCTCCGTACATCTACACAGAGAGAAATGGTATCTACATCATCGACTTACAGAAGTCAGTAGGTATGGTAGACGATGCATACAATGCAATCTCTGACATCGCATCACAGGGCGGCACGATCCTCTTTGTAGGAACAAAGAAGCAGGCACAGGATGCAGTGAAGTCAGAAGCAGAGCGCTGTGGTATGTACTATGTAAATGAAAGATGGCTTGGCGGTATGTTAACAAACTTCAAGACCATCCAGTCAAGAATTGCACGTCTCAAGACAATCGTCAGAATGTCAGAGGACGGAACATTTGATGTATTGCCCAAGAAGGAAGTACTGGCACTCAAAAAAGAGTGGGAGAAGCTTGAGAAGAACCTTGGCGGTATCAAGGATATGAAGAGAATCCCGGATGCAATCTTCGTAGTAGATCCGAAGAAAGAAAGA
The DNA here is from genome assembly GCA_030539165.1 of bacterium. Taxonomy (GTDB): domain Bacteria; phylum Bacillota; class Clostridia; order Lachnospirales; family Lachnospiraceae; genus JAAYYM01. Next base: position 1,846 of record JAUNSO010000004.1, on the reverse strand, counting down.
ATCTGTATTCAGGAAGCACATACATTAGGTATTCCTCTGATCGGTATCGCAGATACAAACTGTGATCCTGAGGAGCTGGATTTTGTAATCCCCGGCAACGATGATGCAATCAGAGCCGTTAAACTGATCGTAGCAAAGATGGCTGATGCAGTCATTGAAGCAAAACAGGGTGAGACAGCAGACGGATACGATGGATCAGAAGCAGCTGATGAGGCTGAGGAAGCAGTAGAGACTGAGGCATAAGAATGTATAGACTTCAATAAGCAGAGTAGAATGTACCCTGCTTATTGTACGCAGTGAGAACCGAACGGAACAGCATAGAATCGGCTGACTGACATCGATAGGGCAGCCGCCAATTCACACAATATTACAGGAGGAATTAAAATGGCAATTACAGCAGCAATGGTAAAAGAATTAAGAGAAATGACCGGCGCAGGTATGATGGACTGTAAGAAAGCTCTTACAGAAACCGATGGAAATATGGAAGCAGCAGTAGAAGTATTAAGAAAAAGCGGTGCTGCAAAAATGGAAAAGAAAGCTAGCAGAATTGCAGCAGAAGGTATCGCGCGTGTTGCAAGCAATGCGAAAGAGGCAGTTGTAGTTGAAGTTAACTCAGAAACTGACTTTGTTGCAAAAAATGAAGTATTTCAGGAGTTTGTACAAACTGTTGCAGATACAGCACTTGCTTCCGGTCTGGAAGGCGGCGCTAACGGAGAAGACATTGAAGCAGTCATCGATATGAATGGATTAAAGGAACTGATTATTGAAAAGACAGCCACAATCGGTGAGAAATTATCTGTACGTAGATTTGCAAGAGTTTCAGGAGACTGTCTTGCATCTTATCTTCATGCAGGTGGAAAAATCGGTGTCATCGTAGCAGCAAATGGTGCTTCTGATGATGCAGCAAAAGAAGCCCTGACAAATGTGGCTATGCAGATCGCGGCTATGAATCCGCAGTATATCGGCAGATCTGATATTTCTGCTGATGAGATGGCTAAGTTAAAGGAAATCATCATTGACAGTGCCCTGAATGATCCGGCATCTCTTCCGAAGCCTATTTTAAACAAGCTGATCGAGAAGGCTGTCAGCGAGAAATTATGGAGTGCTGAAGACATCGCAATCTACGAAGAGAAGAAGAACAACATGAACTTCCTCTTCAACTTCTTATCAGAAGCAGCCAAGGTGACTCTTGCTGGATTGGCTATGGATGCAAAAGACAATTATGTGAATGACAAGATTTTCGCAGGCTTAGTAGATGGACGTATTTCCAAGCACGTAAAGGAAATCAGCCTTTTAGAGCAGGCATATGTAAAAGCTGAAGATGGCAAGCAGTCAGTCGGCAAATACCTCGAATCTGTAAACAAAGATATCGTAGTAACCAAGTTCGTACGTTTCGAGGTTGGTGAAGGAATCGAGAAAAAGCAGGAAGACTTCGCCGCAGAAGTGGCTGCACAGATGGGTAACTGATTCTAAATAGTTCGATAAACTTTTAATCCGCAGGATACCTGATGGTGTCCTGCGGATTATCTAATTTCTATTCATATATCCACCATTAGTATTCAAAATTCAAATATTGTGTGCAAATCTAGCCCCTAAATAAAAATCACAGTCATCGCGAACCCACCGTCAAATCAATAAATGCTAATATGGTGTGCAAATACAGCCCCAAAATCAAAGCTACAGTCATCACGAACCCACCATCAAATCAATAAATGCCAATATGGTGTGCAAATCCAGCCTCCAAATGAAAATCACAGTCATCACGAACCCACCATCAAATCAAAAAATGCCAATATGGTGTGCAAATACAGCCCCAAAATCAAAGCTACAGTCATCACGAACCCAC